>NZ_JAXMMF010000096.1:0-131852 GCF_034366665.1 Tabrizicola sp.
GAAGCCGGGGTCGGAAACCACGGGCCAGCGGGTCCAGACGTTGCCATGCATCATCTGGTAGGGGTTTTTGTGGAAACCGCCGCCGTTCACCGTGGCAAGCCCGATCGCGGTCAGGAAGCGCTGCTGCACCATCGAGACGCCCTCGGGCGCGTCAGGCCGGGCGGGGAACAGGAAGACGCCGGTCGGGAAGGTGATGTGGGTCGAGGGCGACAGCACCCGGCTGACATTCCGCAGTCGCGCGATGTAGTTGACCGAAACCGCATCGTCGTCGTCCAGCCGGAAATGCACCGAACTGCCCCGCCCCTTGTAGCCGGCAGCTTCCAGGACGAACTTGTGGAAAGCCTGGTCGCCGTGTCGATGGGACGAGAATTCGACCACCGCGCCGGGCAATTGCTCGGCCAGCCGGGTCAGCCGGTCCTTGAACCGGTCCGGCATCACGTCCGACGACATGAGGACCGTCTTGAACGCACGGTCGGTCTGGTGGATCAGGCTGGGCAGCGTCAGGTTCTCGAACAGGAAGAACCGGCGCGCCATGCGGGTTTCGTCGTAAAGCCGGGCAAGGGCAGCGCCTTCGTCATCGGGACGTTCGCGCGTGTCGGTGAACCCGTAGAAGGAAAAGCGGATATGGCCGTAGATGGGCCGATCTTCGAACACGCAGGCACCTTTCTGGTTTTGGACAAAAGGGGCAAAGCCCGGGGCCAAGTCAAGCGGGACAGGAGGCGCGAGGTCGGCCTTCTGGCGAGGCAAGCCAGCGATTGATGGCGGCGGCGCTCACTTCGACACTGCTGTCCGAGCATTGGATCTTGGACAGGGGAACCGGCCCGGACCGTGTCGAAAGCATGCTCCGGTGTTTGATGCTGGTGGGGCGACTGCCGTCATTGAAGGTGGGGTGGAGCGCGAGATCTCGACCTCGGCCTTGGTGGCCTCTGAAAGGGGAAGGGTCCGAACCCGCCGTCGGATAAGGTTGGGGACCGGATGACCAGGGCCACGGCGGCGCGGCCGAAGATCACGATTGCCGTGATCATCAAGCTTGTCGCAATAGGCTTTGCCCTTGCAAATCGGCCCTCAAGAGGGGTTCATGTGCATGAATGCACCAAAGGAGGTCGGAATGGAGAACTGGGACGAAATCCGCACGGCATTCCAGGTGGCGCGGCTGGGCACCGTCTCGGGCGCGGCAGAGGTCCTGGGGGTTCACCATGCGACCGTGATCCGCCATATCGACGCGCTGGAGAAACGCCTGGGCGTGAAGCTGTTCCAGCGCCATGCGCGGGGCTACACGCCGACGGAATCGGGCCGCGACCTTCTGGCGGTGGCGCAGACGACAGAAGAGCAGTTCGCCCACCTGGTCAGCCGGATCAAGGGCCAGGGCGAGACCGTCTCGGGCGAGCTGGTGGTGACGTCGATCTCGGGAATCGGGGATCTGCTGACGCCGGTGATGGTGGGGTTCCAGGACAAGTTCCCGGATGTGCGGGTGCGGTTTCTGACCGACATGCGGGTGTTCCGGCTGGACTATGGCGAGGCGCATATAGCAATCCGCGCGGGCAACGGACCCGAGGAGCCGGACAATGTCGTCCAGCCCCTGACGCGGATGAAGGCGGCGCTTTATGCCTCTCGCGCCTATGTGGACCGCTACGGTCGCCCGGCATCGGAGGCCGAGTTTGCCGGGCATCGATTTGTCTGCACCGATGCCGAGGTCACCCGCGCGCCTTTCCACCGCTGGCTGCGGGCAACGGTGCAACCCGACCAGATCGCCTATGCCGCGACAGAAGCCACAGCTCTGGAACAGGCGGTTCGGCACGGCGCGGGGATCGGCTTCATGATGAGCTTCCGCGCCTCGGAGGACCCGGATCTTATTGAAATCCTGCCCGCCCGCGCCGAGTGGGAGTCACAGTTGCGCATCGTGACCCATGTCGACCTGCACCGGACCCGCAAGGTACAGGCGTTCCTGGCGCATCTGAAGGACGCGGCGAAGGACTGGAAATCCTGCGCCTGATGCTGGGCGGCCAGATCCTGTCAGGCCTGTCGCAGCCCGCGCGCGGGCATCTGGCGATGCTGGCCTTCTCGGCGCTGGTCGCGGGGTCCTTCTCGCTGGGCGTGCTGGCCGCGCCGCACATCGACCCAGGGGCACTGTCGGTGGTCCGGTTCATCCTTGCGGGCGTGCTGGTCGGGACGGCGGCGGCGCTGACGACGGGATTGCCGCGCAGTGCCTGGGTGTCTCCCTGGCGCTACTTGGTGCTGGGCGGGCTTCTGGGCGCCTATTTCGTGCTGATGTTCGAGGGGCTGAAGACCGCGCCCCCGGTGTCGGCGGCGGCGGTGTTCACGCTGACGCCGGTGATGGCGGCCGGGTTCGGGTGGGTCTTCCTGCGGCAGCGCCTGACCGGGCGGATGGCGCTGGCACTGGCCATCGGAGGAGTCGGCGCGCTGTGGGTGATCTTCCGCGCCGATCTTGGGGCGCTGGCGCGGCTGGAGATCGGGCGGGGCGAAGTGATCTACTTCGTCGGCTGCGTCGCCCATGCGGCCTACGCTCCGCTGGTGCGCAAGCTGAACCGGGGCGAGCCGGCGGTGGTTTTCACCTTCGGGATGATGGTGGCGGGGACGGCTCTGCTGGCGCTTTACGCCTGGCCTGCGGTGCTGGCGACGGACTGGCCAGCGCTGCCGGGGATCGTCTGGGTGACGCTGGTCTATGTGGCGGTGGCGGCCAGCGCGATGACCTTCGTGCTGCTGCAATACGCCACCCTGCGGCTGCCTGCGGCGAAGGTGATGGCCTATACCTACCTGGTTCCCAGCTGGGTCGCCCTGTGGGAGCTGGTCCTGCACGGGGTCGTTCAGCCCGGCCTGGTGCTGGTCGGCGTGGCGCTGACGGTGCTGGCTCTGGCGCTGCTGTTGAAGGAATGAACTGGGCCGCTCGTCGATGACTTCGTCACTCCTCGCTTGCGACGAGGAGACGAAGTCGAACGAGGAGCGGTCAGGGAAGGAACGCCGCCAGCCCGTCGGAGAGGTAGCGGTCCGCCAGATCCAGCGTGCCTTGCGTATAGGCCGGACCGCCCAGCGCCAGCGCGGTGTCGCTGTCGGCGCGGGTGGCAAGCCAGGCGGTCAGCAGAACCCGGCGCAGAAAGATCAGCGCGGGAATCATCGCGCGGTCGTCTGGTCCCAAAGGGGCGATGCGGCTGTAGCCGTTGACCCAGGCCGCAATCAGTTCGGGCAGGCGCGGGTCAGTTTCGATGAAACTGAGGGCGGCGGCAAGGTCGTAGACCCACCAGCCAAAGCCGCAGTCGTCGAAGTCGATGGCGGTGAGGGTGTCGCCCGCAACCATCAGGTTGGCCAGCCGCAGGTCGGCGTGGATCAGCCCGAAGACCGTGGGCCCGGTGCCATAGGCCTGCAACTGTGCCGAAAGCGCGTCGGTGGCGCGGGCCATCAGCATCTCACCATCCCGGTCCAGACCCTGTGCCAGACGCCAGTGGCCCCAGTGCGGCTGTGGGCCAAGGATCGTCTCGACGTCCCAGCGCTTGCGGGTGAAGCCGGGCGGCGGGGTCCATTGGCGGGCGTGAAGGTGCAGCCGGGCGGTGATCTCTCCCAGCGGCGCGAACCAGCGGGCCAGATCGTCGCCGGGCTGAAGCTCTTGCCCCTCGATGGGGGCGAAGGCGACGATGTGGCGACCTTCGATCTCGGTCACCAGACCCTGCGCACCGGGGATCGGACGAGTGGTGGTCAGGCCGGGCAGGTCCTGCAAGGCAGTGAGCCAGGCCAGTTCCGCGGCAATCTCGGGCCCGGTGTGATAGCCCTGCCGATGCAGGCGCAGGATCAGGTCCCCCGCGCGCCACGTCTCGTTCTCCGAGCGGTTGAGCAGGGTCAGGGGCGTGTCATCGGACAGACCGTAGACTGCAAGCGCCCGGCGCAAGAGGTCAGACATCGCCGCCCCGGCGCAGCAGGTAGATGTCCATGATCCAGCCGTGTTCGGCCCGAAGCTTCGCCCGTGTCGCAATGATCTCGTCCGAGACCTCGGCCAGTGTGCCGTGGATCAGCGTCTCTTCCGGCATGCCGACATAGGCGCCCCACCAGATTTCGGTGTCGGAGGGCAGCACGGTGAAGGCCCCGCCCTTGTCCAGCATGACAGCAAGAGTGGTCGCCCCCACAGGCCAGCCGTGGTCGCGCAGCTGGCGGCCGGTCGTGATGGTGACGGGGGCGGCCAGAGTGTTCAGCGGGATGGCGTGGGCCGCCGTCAGGACCTGCAGGCTGGTGATGCCGGGGATCACCTTGACCTTGATCCCCGGCAGCCGCGCCGCAATCCGCAGGGTGCTGTCATACAGCGAGGGGTCGCCCCAGACCATCAGCGCCACATTCCGCGCCACATTCCGCGCCTGGGGCTGTCGGGCGGCAATGGTCTCGGCCCAGACCCGCGCGATGGCGTCGTGCCAGTCGTTCACGGCGCCAAGGTAGTCATCCTGGTCGGCGCGCACAGGCACGTCGTAGTCCGCGACGGGGACTGGCGCGGTCAGAACCTGGGACAGGATCTGACCGCGCAGGTCGGCAAGGTCGGATTTCGCCTCGCCCTTCCTTGGGATCAGGATCAGATCGGCCCCGTTCAAGGCTCGGATGGCCTGACCAGTGACGTGGTCGGGGTTCCCCGTGCCAATCCCGATCAGCCAGAGGGTGATCATGCGCTTGTCGCCAGGTTGCCGACCAGGATCAGGCCCGGCAGCGGGCTGCGATCCTCGGCCAGCGTCCGGGCGAGGTCGGCAACGGTGGAACGGTGAAGCACCTGTTCGGGTGTGCTGACGGCTTCCGCCAGCAGCGCCGGGGTGTCGGGCGGCAGGCCGTGGGCGATCAGCGCCTTTGCCAGCGCGGGAAAGGTGCGCTTGCCCATGTAGATGACGGTCGTGGCGCCCGGGTCGGCCAGCGCGGGCAGGTTCAGGCCGGGCGGCAGGTTGCCGGACGTATCGGCGGCAGTGATGAACTGGACGCGCTGCGCGTGCTGGCGGCGGGTCAGGGGGATGCCCGCTGCGGCAGCGGCAGCCGAGGCCGAGGTGACGCCGGGAATGATCTCGCAGGGGATGCCGGCGGCACGGACGGCAGTCAGTTCCTCCTCCAGCCGCCCGAAGATGCCGCTGTCGCCGGATTTCAGGCGGACGACATGGACCCCGGTCAGGGCATAGTCGACCAGCAACCGGCTGACATGGTCCTGCTTGGGCGAGGCCCTTCCGGCGCGTTTGCCGACGCCCACCAGATCCGCGCCAGGCTTTGCCAGCGCCAGGATCGGACCCGAGGAGAGGTCGTCGAAGAGGACGGCATCGGCGCGCTGCAGTGCCTTCACCGCCTTGACGGTCAGCAGGTCCGGGTCGCCGGGTCCGGCCGAAACGAATGTGACAAAGCCGGTCATCCCTGACCCCGAATTCTTCGAAGAATTCGGACCGGAGCCTTTGAAGGCTCCGAACCGGAGCTTTCGAAAACTCCGGGTGCGGGCGGGACAGGTCGGATCATGGGGCTGGCGCTATCAGGTGGAAGAAGGTGCCGGTCGATAGCCCGCCGCCCGGCTGGAGTCGAGTGCTGCCGGTTTCCTCGACCGGGGCTCCGGTGGCATCAGTGACGTTCGCCAGCTGTGCGTCGGGCTGGGAGAGGATGGTGGAGTAATGGAACTCGTGCCCCCGCAAGAGACTGCCTGCGGCATGACCGGGGATGGTCTGCGCCAGCGTCGCGCAGCGGTAGCCAAGGTGCATCTTCCGCTTCTCGAAACTGGTGACCAGGCCCAGCAGCCCCGCCATCCGGTGTCGGTTGCCGTCCTTGTCGACGATCGCCTCGCCCATCGCCATGTAGCCCCCACATTCGCCGTGGACGGGTTTCGTCTCGGCAAAGGCGCGCAGTCCATTGCGGAAACGGTCGGCCTGAGCCAGCGTCGCGCCGTGCAGTTCGGGGTAGCCGCCCGGCAGCCAGCAGACATCGGCCAAGGGGTCGGGGGCTTCATCCCCAAGTGGGGAAAAGGGCAGCACTTCGGCCCCGGCCGCGCGCCAGCCGTGCAGAAGATGCGGGTAAACGAAGCTGAACGCCGCGTCCCGCGCCAGGGCAATGCGCTGGCCGGGGGGGATGATCTTCTGCTCGGGTGCCGACTTGGCGCCTGTCGTGGCGGCGGCCAGAAGCGCATCCAGGTCCACCCCCTCGCGCATCAGCGCCGCGGCCTCGGCAATCAGGGCCTGCAGCGCGGGCTGCTCTTCGGCCTGCACCAGGCCCAGGTGCCGCTCGGGCATGGCAATGCCCGCGCGCTTGGGCAGGACGCCCAGCACGGTGATCCCCGCCTCGGCCATTCCCGTGCGCACCAGCGCCTCGTGCCGGGGCGAGGCGATGCGGTTCAGGATCACGCCTGCCACCGTCACTTCAGGCCGGAACCGCGCCAGGCCCAGCGCCACCGCCGCCGCCGTCTGCGCCTGACCGCTGGCGTCGATCACCAGAACCACCGGCCAGCCCATCCGCGCGGCAAGGTCGGCGCTGGCCCCGTTGCCCGTCGCCCCCGGGGCAGCCACGCCGTCGAAAAGGCCCATCGAGCCTTCGGCCAGCACCAGGTCCGCGCCTTCGGCCACCGCAAGCATCCCGTCCAGCATGGCCTCCGGCATCGCCCAGGTATCCAGGTTGAACGACCAGCGCCCCGAGGCCGCCCGATGGAACGCCGGATCGATGTAATCCGGCCCGTTCTTGAACGGCTGCACCTGCAGACCCCGTTCCCGCAGGGCAGCCAGAAGCCCCAGCATGACCGTGGTCTTGCCGGTACCACTTGCGGGTGCCGCGATAAGAAGCCCGGGAGTCTGAGGACTTAGACTCATCCGCCGGTCCCCGGAAAGCGTGGATGAGTGCCGACCGGCCGGTAGCGGCGATCATAGTCCCCGGCGTAAAGACGGCTTTCCTCGAACCCCTCCTGCGCCAGTGCCGGGCCAACCAGGATCAGGGCGGTACGCTCCACCTCTTCGGGGACCGAGGCCTTCAGCGTCGCAAGCGTTGCCCGGATGATCCGCTGATCTGGCCACGAGGCGCGCCAGACCACCGCCACCGGGCACTCCGCGCCATAATGCGGGATCAGGTCAGCGGTCAGCTTGTCGATCAGGTGGATCGACAGATGCAGCGCCAGCGTCGCCCCTGTGGCGGCAAAGGCGGGCAGAGTTTCCCGCGCCGGCATCTGCGTCGCCCGTCCCTCGGTCCGGGTCAGGACCACCGACTGCGCCAGGCCCGGCAGCGTCAGCTCCACCCCCAGGGCCGCCGCCGCCGCCGCAAAGGACGGAACCCCCGGCGTCACGTCATAGGGGATGCCAAGCTCCCGCAGCCGCCGCAGCTGCTCACCCATCGCCGACCAGACCGACAGGTCCCCGGAATGCAGCCGCGCGACGTCCTGTCCCGCCTCATGCGCCGCGACGATCTCGACCATGATCTCCTCCAGCGACAGGGGCGCGGTGTTCACCAGCCGCACACCCGGCGGGCAATGCGACAGCACCCCCTCGGGCACCAGCGACCCCGCGTAAAGACAGACGGGGGAGACCGCGATCAGGTCCCGCCCCCGCAGCGTCAGAAGATCCGGCGCACCCGGCCCCGCACCGATGAAATGGACGGTCATGCCGCACCTTTGCAGGGACGAACCCCTGCCCTTTCACATTTGCCCAAATATCCCCTGCGGAGCACGCCCGAGCCGGTTGCGCGCCCTTCGCGCGCAGAGGCGAGACAAAAGGCTTGCGCCGCAAGGCGCTCAATCTGATAGCCGTCCGTCACCCCAGGCCCTCCGCAATGGCCGCTGTCGCTGTCCCGTCCGCCGATACGGCCCGCGGCCCCCGCAGCCGCGCCCCCGGCCCTGCCGCCGCAAGCGCGGCGGCTTCGGCGATCGAGCCGGTGCCGAACAGCGCCGCCACCCGGTCGGACCGGGTCGGAGTCGGAACACCCCGCAGAAGCTCCGCCCCTATCGCGACGACCGGCAGGTCCAGCGACCGTCCCAATGCCTCCAGCCCCTGGGCCTTCGTCGCAAGCGTCGCCAGATGCGTAACACCCTCGGCGCCCCCGGCCTTGTGCAAGGCGTCCTGCAGGGCGGCAAGCGTCGCGCCGGACCGGAAGCCGAAACCCGCGACGATCATCGCGTCACGCTCCACTGCAGGATCGGCAGCGCCGATTTCCAGCCGCGCTTGCGGCCGATGGCGGCGGGCTCGGAAAGTTCGATCTTCAAAAGCGATCCGCCAAGTCGCGCGGACCAGTCCAGGACAAGCGCCTCGGTCTCCAGCGTGACGGCATTCATCACCAGCCGCGCGCCGGACGGGATCAAGTCCCAGACTGCAGTCAACACCGCCGCAGAAGCACCGCCGCCGATGAAGACCGCGTCGGGCGCAGCCAACCCGCCCAGCCCTTCGGGCGCACGCGCCTCGGTCAACCGGTGGCGATGCGACAGGCCGAAGCCCTCGACATTCCCGCGGGCACGAGCGGCGCGGGTGGGATCGGCCTCCAGCGCCTCGACCCGTGCCCCCCCGGCCAGCAGCCATTCGATACCGACCGAGCCAGAGCCTGCGCCGATGTCCCAAAGCACCTCGCCGGGGCGCGGGGCAAGGGCGGACAGGGTCAGCGCACGGACCGGGCGTTTGGTGATCTGGCCGTCGTGCTGGAACAGCTCGTCCGGCAGGCCACTGGCCCGCGGCAGCCCGGGATCGGTGGCCTCGATGGCCGCCGAGACCGGGGCCCCGATGGGGTCGGCCCCGACAGGCTTGGTCGGAAGGGCACGCGAAATCCGCTCCTGCGGTCCTCCCAGACGTTCCAGCACGGTCAGCCAGGCATTGGGATGGCCGTTCTCTGCCAGCCAGCGGGCCAGCTCAGCAGCCGCCGCACCGTCGCGCAGGGTGCAGATCACTCGAACGCCCCGGCCCAGGAGCGGGCGCAGGCGGGCGAAGGGCGCGGCATGAAGGCCAAGGCACAGCGTCTCCTCCAGCTTCCAGCCCATACGGTTCGCGGACAGCTGGAAGGTCGAGGGCGCGGGGTGGGACAGCCATTCTCCCGGGGAAAGATGCGTCATCAGGCTGCCGCCCGCGCCGAACCAGAACGGATCGCCCGAGGCGAGAACCACGGTCGGCTTGCCGCGATGCGCAAGCACGGGCGTCGGGTCGAAGGGCACGGGCCAGGGACGGCCCTTGCCCCCTGCTGCGATCAGGTCCAGATGCCGGGGGCCGCCGAAGATCACCTCGGCGGCGGCCAGCGCGGCGTGGCTTGCGGGCGACAGGCCCTCCGGTCCATCTTCGCCCAGGCCGATGATCGTCAGCCATGCATCGGATTTGGGATCACGCATGACACGGATACTTCTTCTGGGCGGCACAACCGAGGCGAACCTCGTGGCGCAGGCGCTTGCCAAGGCCGGTCTTGCGGCGGTCTATTCCTATGCCGGACGCACCGAGGCGCCGATGGGCCAGCCGATCCACATGCGGGTTGGCGGCTTCGGCGGGGTCGAGGGGCTGCAGGCCTACCTGAAGGCCGAAGGGGTCACTCATGTGATCGACGCGACCCACCCCTTCGCAGCGCAGATGAGCACGAACGCCGTCGCTGCCTGCAAGGCCGAAGGCGTGCCTCTCATCGCACTGGAACGCGCGCTCTGGGTGGCCGGTGAGGGCGACCGCTGGACCCATGTGCCGGACCTTCCGGCGGCCGTCGCAGCCCTTGCGGGGCCGCCGCAGCGCGTGTTCCTCGCCATCGGCCGCCAGCACATCGACGCCTTTGCGGCGCAACCGCAGCACAGCTACCTCCTCCGGCTGGTGGACCAACCGACCGGCCCCCTGCCCTTCCCGGCCGAGGTCGTCGTGGCGCGCGGTCCGTTCGATGTGGCGGGCGATACCGCCCTGATGCAAGAGCATGGGACCGAGGTCGTTGTCGCCAAGAACGCCGGTGGCAAGGGCGCCGTGGCCAAGATCGCCGCTGCCCGGGCGCTTGGTCTGCCGGTGGTGATGATCGACCGCCCCGTCCTTCCGCCCCGCGCGGTCGTCCACAGCGTCGCCGGGGTCATGGCCTGGCTCGGCGCCTAGGGCAACGCTCGTCGAGCACTTTGTGCACTCCTCGCTGCCGACCTCCGAGGAGGACACGAAGTGAACGACGAGGGTCATCCCGCGCTCCTGGGGGAATAGACGAAGCGTCCAACCCTGCGGGTGGCAGAGTTGCCGACGATGACCACGGTCCGCATGTCGGCCATCTCGGGCGTGGCCTCGCCCAGCGTGACGGTGGTCAGGCGTTGCTCGGGGGTACTGACGGCGCGGGCGAAGGTGATCAGGCGATCCGGTCCGCATTCTTCGCGCAGGGTTTGCAGGGCTTTCACGAAGCCCTCGGGGCGGCTGGCCGAACGGGGGTTGTAGAAGGCCATCGCGAAATCGGCGCGGGCGGCGTGGCGGAGGCGGGTCTCGATCACCTCCCAGGGCTTCAGATTGTCGCTGAGGTTGATGCAAGCGAAGTCGTGACCCAAAGGCGCACCCGCAGCGGCGGCGGCGGCAAGCATCGCGGTGATGCCGGGCAGGACGCGGATGTCCAGGGCCTGCCAGTCCGCGCGACCTTCCAGCGCCTCGAAGACGGCCGAGGCCATCGCAAAGACACCGGGGTCGCCGGAGGAGACGACGACGACCTTGTGCCCGGCGGCAGCCATCTCCAGCGCGGCGCGGGCGCGGTCCAACTCGACCCGGTTGTCGGAGGGGTGCAGCGTCAGGCCCGGCCGCGGGGCGACGCGGGCGACATAGGGGATGTAGCCGACCACGTCGGTCGCTTGGGAAAGTGCTTCGGTGACTTCGGGAGTGACCAGGCGATCATCCCCCGGCCCGAGGCCTGCGATGGCAAGCCAACCCGTCATTCGGGAAGCTCCGGGCGGCGACCGTGGCCGTGGACGAGGACGATGGCGAAGTAGGGGCAGTCGTTGGGATCGACATCGGCCAGCCGGGCGACCTTCTGCCCCGGCATCGTGCCGCGTTCCACGATCCATGCGGCGTGGAGGCGCCCCGTCCGCTCTAGCGCGCGTCGGACGCGGGGCAGGTTGCGGCCGGTCTTCATCACCACCAGGGCGTCGGCCTGTTCCATGTGGCGGACAAGGTCATCCTCGGGCAGGGTGCCCATGAGGACGGTGAGCACGTCATCGCCCCAGGTGATCGGGGTGTCCGTTGCGTTCCAGCAGCCGGTCATCCCAGTGATGCCGGGGATCACCTCGACCGGGACCCGGCCCTGCAGACGGGAATGGAGGTGCATGAAGCTGCCGTAGAAGAACGGGTCGCCTTCGCAGAGGACGACGACATCTTCCGTGGCAGCAAGGGTCGCCAGACGGTTGGCCCAGTCATCGTAGAAATGCGCCAGCGCGTCGATGTAGCCCGGGCTGTCGAACGGAAGCTCGGTGGTGACCGGGTATTCCATCGGGTATTCGATTGCCTGCGGGTTCAGCATGCCTTCCACGATCCGTCGCGCCTGCCCCGCGCGGCCTTCCTTGCGGAAATAGGCGATGTGTTTCGCCTGTCCGATGGTGCGGGCGGCCTTGAGGCTCATCAACTCCGGGTCGCCGGGGCCGAGGCCCGCACAGATGACGCGGCCCATGGTCATTCCTTCCGCGAGGCGAGGGCGTTGACCGCGGCCACCGTGATTGCCGATCCGCCGAGGCGGCCCTTGACGATGACCGATGGCACGGGGGGTGCCTCCATCAGCGCGTCCTTGGATTCCGCCGCGCCGACGAAGCCGACGGGGCAGCCGATGATGGCGGCGGGGCGGGGGCAGGCGGGGTCTTCCAGCATGTTCAGCAGGTGGAACAGCGCGGTGGGCGCGTTGCCGATGGCGACCACGGCCCCGGCGAGGTGGGGTCGCCAAAGTTCCACGGCAGCGGCAGAGCGGGTGTTCTGCATCCGGGCGGCGAGGGCGGGCACGTCCGGGTGCTGAAGCGTGCAGATGATGTCGTTGTTCGCGGGCAGGCGCTTCTTGGTGATCCCTTCGCTGACCATGCGGACGTCGCAGAGAATGGGCGCTCCGGCCTCAAGTGCTGCACGGGCGGCAATGGCCATGCCGGGGGAGAAGTGGATGTGGGTGGCGAGGTCAACCATTCCGGCGGCGTGGATCATGCGGACGGCGACGATCTCTTCCTCGGGCGTGAAGCGGGCGAGGTCTGCCTCGGCCCGGATCATGGCGAAGGACGCGAGGTAGATCGCGGCGCCGTCGGTTTCATAGATGTGGGGCATTCGGGGCCTTCAGGTGGTCGAGGATCGCTTGCGGGGTGAGGCCGCGCAGGCTGGGGGTGTCAGAGGCGGTGCCGTTCCGGATCAGGTCGTAGCCTGCGCCGGTGGCGGTGAGGGTGGTCGCGGCGGCGGATGGATGGGCGCAGCCCTTGGGGCAGCCGGAGAGGTGGAGGGTTTGAGTGGCCGCGAGATGCGGGGCAAGGTGTCTCGCAAGCTGTCGCGTGTCGCCAAGTGCCTGCGGGCAGGCGGGCGCGCCGGTGCAGGCGGTGATGCGGAGGATTGCGTCGGCGGGGTCGGTGATGAGGCCGGGGATAGTCGGCAGCGTGGTTGCGCCGACAAGGAGGAGCATCCTCCAGGGGGTCGGGCGGATTTCGTGGTTCAGGGCGGCGAGGGCGTGGAGCGTCTCGGCGCGCATCTGGCCGAAGGCGAGAGCGATGAGCGCCCCGGCGGGGTGGAGACCGGGTAGCGGGGTTGGGAGAGGTTGGGCGGGGGCGAGGGTGCAGTTGGGCGGGATGTGGCCCTTGGCGATCAGGGCGGCCATGCGGCCCCGGCCATTGGAGATGCCGCCGTGGGCGACAAACCATTCGGCGAGCGCGCTGACGTCCTGGGCGAGGTCGGTGACGGGCTGGCCAAGGGGGTGGCCTTCGGGGCGCAGGATCAGGCGGCCATCGGCGGTGCGTTCGACGCGGATGTCGGCGGAGGCCTGGGTCAGGACCAGGCAGGGGCCGGTGTCGAGGGCGAAGCCGAATTTGCCGGGGAGTTTGGGCATTTTTGCCAGCGCAGCGGTTAGGGTAGCTGCGAGCGCGGAGGTCTCGGCGTCGCGGAAGGGCGTGACGATGAGGTTGCGGAGGGACTCGGTTTCGATATCCGGGTCGATGAGGCATTGGGCGCGAAGGTCGTCGATGAGGCGCGGGTGGGAGGTCTCGGTCACGCCGCGCAGTTGCAGGTTGGCGCGGGCGGAGAGGTCGATGATGCCGTTGCCGTGGGTCTTTGCGGCTTTCGCGATGGCTTGGGCTTGTTGTGGGGTGAGGCGGCCCAAGGGGGGGCGGATGCGGGTGACGAGGCCGTCGCCGGATTGCATTGGGCGCAGGGCTCCTGGGCACCAGCCTTTGATCTCCCAGGCGGTCATGCGGTGCGCCCTTGGGTTGGGGCGGTTTTCGAAATGAGCGCTGACGCGCAAGCCTTTTGTCTCGCCTTTTGCGCGTGAAGAACGCGCAACGGCTCGGGTGAAGAGCCTCCGGCGGGGATATTTGGGGACAGATGAAAGGGCGTGGTCATGCGGCACCGTCCAGCCGCGCGGCGATGGAGTTGCGGCGGGTCTGCCAGAGGCCCGCGTCGCGGAGGCGGCGGAAGAGGTCTTCCATGGCTTGCAGGGCTTGGGGATTTTCCTTTGCGAGGAAGTCGCGGACCTCATCGCGGCCGAGCGTGGCGTCGTGGTAGAGGTCGAAGAGGTGCGGGGGCACGACCTGCGCGAGGTGCGCGAAGGCGGCCATGTGGTCGAGGGTTGCGGCGATCTCGGCGGCGCCCCGGTAGCCGTGGTTCATCATGCCTTCCGCCCACTGCGGGTTGGCGGCGCGGGCGCGGGTGACGCGGGCGATTTCCTCGGTCAGGGTTCTTGCGTGCGGGGTGTCGGGGCGGGTGGCGTCGAGGTGGTAGAGGGTGGGTTTGGCCCCGCCCAGTTTGGCCACGGCGGCGGCGAAACCGGCTTCGTGAGCGGCGTAGTCGGCGGCGATGAGGACGTCGGTTTCGGGAAGGTCCTGGGCGTGGACGAAGCTGTCGGCGCTCAGGACGCGCTGTTCGAGGGCGGCGCGGGCCTCATGGGACTGGCCGTCGGCGCCGATGGCCCAGCTGGAGGCGTTCAGCCAGGCTTCGCCTGCGGCTGCGCGGGCCTCGTCCGTGAAGGTGTCGGCGGCGGTGCCCATGCCGAGGCCGTAGAGGCCGGGTTTTGGGCCGAAGACGCGGGATTGCCGGGTGGTGTAGGGGTTGTCTTCGGGGGATTCATCTCTGTGGGACAGGGCTTCGGCCCCGGCCTCGAAAAGCTGGGCGAGGGTGGGGAAGACGTCGCGGAAGAGGCCGGAGACGCGGAGGGTGACGTCGATGCGGGGCCGTCCGAGGATTGCGAGCGGGAGGATTTCGAAGCCGGAGACCCTTGCGGAGCCGTCGTCCCATTTCGGGGCGAGGCCGGCGAGGTGGAGGGCCATAGCGAATTCCTCGCCCGCGGTGCGCATGGTGGCGCTGCCCCAGAGGTCGACGACAAGGCCGCGTGGGTAGTCGCCGTGGTCTTGCAGGTGGCGGCGGATCAGTTCCTCGGCCAGTTTGACGCCCTGGGCATGGGCGTTGCGCGAGGGGACGGCGCGGGGGTCGACGCTGTAGAGGTTGCGCCCGGTGGGCAGCACGTCGCTGCGGCCCCGGTTGGGGGAGCCTGCGGGGCCGGGGGGGACGCGGTGGCCGTTCAGGGCGGTGAGGAGGCCTTGGGTCTCGCCTTCGCCGTCGCCGAAGATGTGGAGGCCCTGGCCGAACTGGCTTTCCTTAAGGTCGCAGACGAAGCGGTCGATCCTCGTGATCGCTTCGGCGGGGGTGGCGTTGGGGGAGACGCCGAGGTCTTGCGCCACGCCCGAAGCTGCGGCCTCGTCGCGGATGCTGGAGATCAGGCGGGTGCGGCGGGCGGGGTCTAACCCGTCGGCCGTGGAGTATTCGTCGAGGAGGCGTTCGAGGCGCTGCAGCTCGGGGGGGACCACGCTTTGCGCCAGGGGGGGCGGCAGGTGGCCGAGGGTCACGGCGCCGATGCGGCGCTTGGCCTGGGCAGCCTCGCCGGGGTCGTTGACGATGAAGGGGTAGATGACTGGCAGGGGGCCGATCAGGGCCTCGGGCCAGCAGGTGTCACTGAGGGCGACGGATTTGCCGGGGAGCCATTCCAGCGTGCCGTGCGCGCCCATGTGGATCAGGGCGTGGAGGCCTTGGGACCGGAGCCAGAGGTAGAAGGCGACATAGGCGTGGCGCGGGGTGCGGGAGAGGTCGTGGTAGCTGTCGTCGCGGGTTTGGACGTCGCCGCGTTCGGGTTGCAGGGCGATGAGGGTGTGGCCCCGGCGAGTGGCGGGGAAGTGGAACGCGCCGTCGTGGAACGAGGGGTCGGTGGCGGGGTTGCCCCAGGCCTCGGTCAGGTCCTGGCGGAGGGGTTCGGGGAGGGTTGCGAGGGCGGCCTCATAGGCGGCGAGGGGCCAGGTGAGGGTTTCTGTCAGGGCCTCTGGCAGGGCTTGGCCTTCGGTGATGCGGTAGCCCTCGGTCGCAAGGGTTTCGAGGAGGCGGTCGGTGGACGCGAGGGCGTCGAGGCCGACGGCATGGGCCATCTGGTGCGCGCGGCCGGGGTAGGTGGAGAGGATGATCGCCAGTTGCCGGTCTGGCGCGGGGGTGGTGGCGAGGTGGTGCCAGTGGGTGATCCGGTCCACGACAGCGGCGATGCGGGCGTCGTCGGCGCGGTGGGCGAAGCGGGAGAACTGGAGCTCGGGGTGACGCTTGCCGGGGGATTTGTGGCTGATGAGGCCCGCGAAGAGGCGACCGTCGACCTCGGGCAGGACGACGTGCATGGCGAGGTCGGCGGGGGAGAGGCCACGGTCGGACGCCTGCCAGTCGCGGCGGCGGGCGGTGGAGAGGGCGACCTGGAAGACGGGGCATTGGGCCGCGTCGAAGGGGGTCGCGCCGGTGTCGGATTTGGCGGAGAAGGCGGTGGCGTTGATCACGACCACGGCCGGGGTTGCCGTGAGGTGGGCTGAGAGCCAGTCGGCGACGCCGGGGGCCTTCAGGCTGGGGGCGAAGGCTCCGTAGGCGGTGAAGCCTGCCGCGCGGAGGGCGAGGATAAGCGCGTCGACGGGGGCGGTGTCACCCGAGGTCAGGTAGCTGCGGTAGAAGGTGACGAGGACGGGGCCTTTGGACTGCTGGACGGTCGTGGAGAGACCCCGTCCCGGGTCAAGCCCGGGACGGGTATCCCCGGCATCAGGTGCAGGGATGACCCCCCGCTCGGGGTCGTAGAACCCCATCTGCGGCACGGTCTTGTCGCCGATGACCGGGGCGGCGTAGATGCCTGCTGCCAGCGCCAGTTGCGCCAGGGCGGCATGGGCGGCGACGGCTCCGCCTTCGTCGCAGAGCGCCTGCAGGCGGCGGAGGGTGGAGACGGGGAGCGTGGAAAGCTCGTCCAGGCGCGGGTCGGGGCGGCCGTCGGCGGGGAGGATGGCCAGCGCGATGCCCTTGCGGCGGGCGAGGTCCTGCAGGGTGGCAAGGCCGTAGGGCCAGTAGGCCTCGCCGCCGATCAGTCTCACGAGGATGGCCTTGGCGGCAGAGAGGGTGCGTTCGACGTAGGTGTCGACGGAGACCGGGTGTTTCAGCGCGATGATGTTGGCGAGCCGCACGGTAGGGTGGGCAGTATTGCCCACCCTACGCATACGCTCATAGCCAGCGGTAAAGGCGCCGAGGTCGCTGTCGGAGAAGCTGAGCACCACCAGGTCGGCCGGGTCCTGCCCGACGTCGAACGGAGTTTCCGTTTCCTCCAGCCCGTGGCTTTCGCGGAAGACGACGTGCATGTCAGTCCGCCCCGCGCGTGGTAGGCGATGTCCCCTCACCCCGGCCCTCTCCCCCGAAGGGAGAGGGGGGCGCTTCGTGCCCGGGTGTGGGAAGGGAGTGGCTCACGTCGGTCAGGCCCCCAGGACCTTGCGGATGGCGGACTCGTTGATGTCGTCATGCTCGGCGATGACCACCAACTGCGAGAGGCGCGGTTGGGTGCCCCAGGGGCGGTCGTATTGCATGCGGACCCGCGCGCCGACAGCCTGGACCAGCATCCGCATCGGTTTGCCCGCGACGGCGATGTGGCCTTTGACGCGGAGGATCTTCTGTTCGGTTGCAAGGCGCTGGATGGCGGCGGACAGGGCCTCGGGGTCGGTGACTTCGGGCAGGTCGACGACGATGGTGTCGAAGTCGTCGTGTTCGTGGTCGTCATGCCCGTCGTGGTGCGAGGGGCGGGCGGCCAGGTCATCCTCGGCTTTGGCGTTCAGGCCCAGGATCACGCGGGGGTCGATGACGCCTTCGGTCATCGACAGCATCGGGACAGTGCGGGTCATCTCGGCGGTGATGATGTCGCGGGCGGTTGCAAGGCCGGCTTCTCCGGCGAGGTCGGCCTTCGACAGAAGGATCAGGTCGGCGCAGAGGATCTGGTCTTCGAAGACTTCGGAGAGCGGGGTCTCATGGTCCAGGGAAGGATCGGCGGCGCGTTGGGCGTCGACGGCGGCGACATCGGGCGCGAAGCGGCCAGCGGCGACGGCCTCGGCGTCGGCCAGGGCGATGACGCCGTCGACGGTGATGCGGGAGCGGATCGCGGGCCAGTCGAAGGCTTTCAGGAGCGGTTTCGGCAGGGCGAGGCCGGAGGTTTCGATCAGGATGTGGTCGGGGCGGACGGGCATGGCCATCAGCGCTTCGATGGTCGGGATGAAGTCGTCGGCGACGGTGCAGCATATGCAGCCGTTGGCGAGTTCGACGATGTTCTCGACCGGGCAATTGTCATCGGCGCAGGACTTCAGGATGTCGCCATCGACGCCCACGGTGCCGAACTCGTTGACGAGGATAGCGAGGCGCTTGCCTTGCGGGTTCTGCATCAGGTGGCGGATCAGGGTGGTTTTCCCCGCGCCAAGGAAGCCGGTGATCACGGTCACGGGGATTTTGGTCAGATCGGTCATTCGGCGGCCTCTGGCAGGGGATGCGGGGGGATGCGGGCGATGGATTGCTTGCGAAAGACGGTGGGGCGGTCGCGCCAGGGGACGATGCCGTCCTGCGTGGCGGCGTATTTCGCGGCGCCTTCAAGGATCGCGGGGACGTCGTCCAGCGTGAGGCGGCCGTAGACGTAGGACCAGGCGCCGGGCTTTGACAGCGAAATGGCGCAGCCGGTGTTGCAGGCGGACAGGCACTCGACGCCGATGATCCGCACCCCGTCCGGCGCAGGTTCGGCGGTCAGGGCGGCGTGCAGTTGGGCACCCGGCCGCGGATCGCCCTCGGGGACCGGTTCACCGGCCTTGCAGGTCGTGCAGACATATAGCGTGGTGCCCATCGCGCCCGTCCTTGTGGCTTTGGGGGCATGGGCCAGAGAGGACGGTTCCCCGCCCTCACCCGGTCGCGGAACACCCCGTCCGCCGGTTACGTCCTTGCGCTGGCAGGTCTCCCGGCTTGCGGATACGGGGCCCGACTTGCGTCAGATCCCCACGGCCCCCCGCCTTCCCGGCACGCGCCAGTGGCATTGGAGACCTCTCCGGTCACGGTCGCGGGGGCGGCTGCTTAGGGTCGTTTCCGACCTGTCGCATTCCCTCTTCGCCTGTCATAAACAGGAACCAGCGCCAGCCCACCTGAGGCAAGCACCCCCCCCTTGTCAAGGACACGACCGACCATGACCGACACCGATGCGACACCTGCTGTCGATGACCTTGCCCGGCACGCCCAGAAGATGGCGAAGAAGAAGGCCGCGCGGGACAAGATCATGGCGGGCAAGGAGGGCGAGAAGGGGTTGATCATCGTCCACACCGGGGCGGGGAAGGGGAAGTCTTCATCCGGCTTCGGGATGATCCTGCGCTGCGTGGCGCATGGGATGCCGTCAGCGGTGGTGCAGTTCATCAAGGGGGCCTGGGACACCGGCGAGCGACGGTTGATTACCACCCACTTCAGCGACCTCTGCCAGTTCCATGCGATGGGCGAGGGCTTCACCTGGGAGACGCAGGACAAGGCGCGGGATATTGCCGCTGCGCAGGCGGGGTGGGAGAAGGCGAAGGAATTGATCCGGAACCCGGAGATCAGAATGGTGTTGTTGGATGAGATCAACATCGCGCTGCGCTACGACTACCTGGATATCGGCGAGGTGCTGGAGTTTCTGAAGTCCGAGAAGCCGCCCTTGACTCATGTGGTGCTGACGGGGCGGAATGCGAAGGACGAGCTGATCGAGGCGGCGGATCTGGTGACCGAGATGACGCTGGTCAAGCACCCGTTCCGGTCCGGGATCAAGGCGCAGCCGGGGGTGGAGTTCTGACCCTGTCCACGGTGGACAAAACCGGTTGCCGCAATAGTATCAATGGGTTGATCGCGGGCGTTAAGGATTTGGCAATAACTTGGCAGGAGGCGGGATGATGCGGAAAACGGGTGTGGCGCTGGTGGTGCTGATGATGGGGCTTATTGTCTCGGGCTGTGCGCCATTGATCATTGGCGGAGCCGGGGCGGTGGTCGCGGACGAGGTCGTGGAGCAGGACAAGGGCGGCGACGGGCTGTTCTGAGGCGGGCTTCCGCCGGGATGCCGGGGACGGGCCAGACCTGCGGGTTGGAAGCCGGTCTGAAGCCCGACCTACGGGGGCCGACGCTTCGCCTTGCGCCGGTCAGCTGCCGATCTTGCGGGGCGGACTGCTGAGGGACCAGGCCAGGTGCAGCAGGATGGCGAGGTCCGCCTCTGACAGGTTATCCAGGCGGAGGACCGTCCAGCCCTGCGCGCCCCATTTGTTCGGGACCGGAGACAGCGCGTCAGGCAGAAGGCTGCACCAGTGGTCCTGCCCGTCGCGGTCCAGCCTGAGGTTTGCGGTCTGGCCGTCGGGGGCCAGGCTGGCAAAGATCGTCCTTGCCTTGAAAGCGCGGCGGTCGAAATGCTGGACTTCGACCGTTCCGGGCAGGCCGAGCGCGAGTCGGGCAAGAGTGTCGGCGGTCATGCGGCGACGCTTTCCTGCGGGGGCCTGCGGCGCAGGGTGACATGCAGGGCATGGGCCCCGATGGCGCGGTCCGTGAGGGTGAAGCCGCGGGCCTTGAGGTCGATGCCGGGCAACAGGGGTTCGCCCTGGCCAAGAAGGATTGGCGAGAACGACAGTTGCAGATCGTCGATCAGGTCCGCCAGCAGATATTGCCGGATGGTGGCGACGCCGCCCGCAATCTGCACATTGCGACGACCGGCGGCATTGCGGGCCTGATCGAGGGCGTCGTGTATGCCACCCGTCACGAAGTGGAAGGTGGTGCCGCCCTCCAACCGGATCGGGTCGCGAGGGTGGTGTGTCAGGATGAAGGTCGGGGCGTGCCAGGGTGGGTTCGGCCCCCACCAGCCTTTCCAGCCGTCATCCGTCCAGGGGCCACGCTGGGGGCCGAACATGTGGCGACCCATGATGAACGCGCCGCTGCCGTCTAGCGCCTTGGCCGCGTGTTCGGCGTCCACCTGATGTGCCGCATCCGTGGCCCCGCGCATCGGCGGGAAGTTTTTCTGACTGAAGAACCATTGGTGCAGGTCCAGCCCGCCAAGACCGAGCGGGTGGTCGGGGCCTTGTGCCGGCCCGGCGGCGAACCCGTCGAGCGAGACGGAAAAGGCGGAGACGACGACTCTGGTCATGGCGCGCGTCCTTCTGTATGCACTTTGCAATCAGTTATGGATAGCAAAACTGGTTGCATGTTGCAATCGGTAAGTGGGGTTTGGTGATGAAACTGGGACGTTCAGGCTGCCCGATCAACCTGGCGGTTGAGGCGATTGGTGATCCCTGGAGCCTGATCGTCCTGCGGGACATCATGTTCGGTGACCAGCGGCACTATCGCGAGCTGCTGGCGAAGTCGGACGAAGGGATCGCCTCGAACATCCTGGCGGACCGGCTGAAGCGGCTGGTGGACACAGGACTGCTTACGGCCACCAGCGATCCCGCGCACAAGCAGCGGCTGATCTACAGCCTGACCGAGGCGGCAATCCAGCTGGTGCCGGTTCTGGTGCATCTTGCGGCCTGGGGCCGGGCGCATCGTCCGGCGACGCCGGAGTTGTCGGTGCGGGCCGAAATGCTGGAACAGGGCGGGCCGGAGCTTTGGGCGCTGTTGATGGACGAACTGCGCGGCCGTCACCTGGGTGTCCCCTGCCCGGCTCGGTCAATTCTGGGTGAGTTGCAGGCGGCCTATGAGGCCCGGCGCACTGCCGGAGTTGTTTGAGCGGGCGGTGGGCCGATCGCCCACCCTACGCTGGGGTGGCTGGCGTGGCAGGCGGTAGGGAGTGGCGCGCTGTAGCGCACCCTACGGGGTGTCGGGGTGAACCCCGACCTACGCGTGCGGCAGGATCACTCCACCTGCCGCGCTTCGCTGACCAGCATGATCGGGATGCCGTCGCGGATCGGGAAGGCCAGGTGGGCAGCCTTGGAGATCAGCTCTTGCCGTTCGGCATCATAGGTCAGGACAGCGTTGGTCACGGGGCACACCAGCGCCTCGAGCATGCGGCGGTCGGCGGGTTCGCTCATTGCAAGGTCTCTTCCTCGCCACTGCCGCGCAGGGCGAATTCGATCAGGGTCACCATCGTTTCGCGGCGGGTGACAAGGGTGGGGGCCTCAAGAAGGGCCTGCTTGTCCTCGGGCGTGAAGGGGCACAGCATGGACAGCGAGTTGATCAGAAGCTCCACCTCGGCCTCGCGCAGGCTGTTCCAGTCGGTCGAGAGGTCAAGCTTGGTGAAGTAGCGGCCAAGAAGCGCCATGAACTCTTCGCGCCGGAAGCCGGGGTCGTCTTCGGTGGGGCCAAGGTCGCGGGCGAAGGGGGCCCAGTCGACCACGCAGCGGCGGTAGGGGGTGAAGCCCTGAACCTCTTCCTTGACGCGGAAGCGCGAGGCACCGGAGAGGGTGACCATGTAGCGGCCATCCTCCGTCTCGGAGAATCCGGTCAGGCGACCCGCGCAGCCGATGGCTTGCAGTCGCTTTTCTCCGGCCCGTTTTTCGCTTTGGGGCGTCTCGCGGGGCTGGATCATGCCGATCAGGCGGTGCTTGGTCTTCATGCAATCCTCGATCATCGCCAGGTAGCGCGGTTCGAAGATGTGCAGGGGAAGGCGCGCCCGGGGGAGCATGAGCGCCCCGGGCAGTGGGAAGACCGGAATGGTGTCCGGAAGGTCGGCTGCGCTGATCATGGTCATGTACCTAGCCCGCCCCCCGGGTCAGGCAAATATCATCGACGAGAGCTTGCGGCGACCGGCCAGGACGATGGGGTCCTGCGGCTTCAGCGCCTCGAAGATGGTGAAGAGCTGGGTCTTGGCGGCACCGTCGTTCCATTCGCGGTCACGGCGGAAAAGTTCGAGAAGCTGGTCGACGGCGTCCTGCGGGTTCCCGGCGGCCAGGAGGGCTGCGGCAAGGTCGTAGCGGGCCTGGTGATCGTCGGGGTTGGCGTCAACGGCGGCGCGAAGCTCGGCCTCCGGGCCCGCGTTGGCGGCTTGTCTCGCCAGTTCCAGCTGGGCCCGGACAGCGTCCAGTTCCTTGGACTTGGCGATGGCGGCAGGGGCGGCGGTGATGAAGGCTTCGGCCTGGTCGAGGTTGCCCAGCGCCAGGTGCGCGCGGACAAGGCCACCATAGGCAGCGGCGTTTTCCGGCTCTTCCTCCAGGATCGCGGCGAAGGTCTCGGCGGCATCGACGGCCGCACCTTCGGTCAGCATGTCCTCGGCCGCCTGGATGGCTTCGGCCAGGCCGCCGTCCCCGGCCAGGGCCGAGACACGGTCGACAAAGGCCTTCAGTTCCGAGGCGGGCACGGCGCCCTGGAAGCCGTCGACGGGCTGGCCCTGCCAGAAGGCGTAGACGGTGGGGATGGACTGGATGCGCAGCTGGGCGGCGATGCGCTGGTTCTGGTCGACGTCGACCTTGACCATCTTCACCTTGCCACCCGCCGCCTTGACCGCCGTTTCCAGCATGGGGCCAAGCGTCTTGCAGGGACCGCACCAGGTGGCCCAGAAGTCGACGATGATCGGCACCTCGCGGCTGGCCTCGATCACGTCGGCCAGGAAGGTGGCTTCGGTCGCGTCCTTGATCAGGTTCGCGTCGGCAAGTGGTTTTTCGCCCAGACCCAGCATTTGGACCTCCGGATGGATGTTTGCCCTTATATGGCCGCTGGGGCGGAAAAGGCCAAGGGGTCAGCCCCAGTCGCAAGTGGCGATGTGGTCGTTGACCATGCCCGACGCCTGCATGAAGGCGTAGGTGATGGTCGGACCGACAAAGTTGAAGTCCTCGGCCTTCAGCGCCTTTGACATGGCTTGCGACTGCGCGGTCTGGCCGGGGACCTGGGCCAGAGTGGCGGGCCGGGGGCCGGACGGCGGTGCGAAGGACCACAAAAAGGGCGAGAACCCCTGGCGCGCTTCGATCCGAAGGAAGGCTTGCGCGCCACGAATCGTGCCCTCGATCTTGCCGCGGTGGCGGATGATGCCGGGGTCTTGCAGCAGGCGGAGGATGTCGCTTTCTCCCCAGGTGGCGATCAGCGCGGGGTCGAAGCCCTGGAATGCGGCGCGGAAGTGGTCGCGCTTGCGCAAGATGGTGATCCAGGAAAGCCCGGCCTGGAAGCTTTCCAGAATCAGCAGTTCGAACAGACGGCGGGGGTCACGTTCGGGGCGGCCCCATTCGTGGTCGTGGTAGGCGACGTACAGCGGATCTGTGCCGCACCACGGGCAACGCGTCGAATTGTCGGCATTTTGCATGTCGAAAGCCCTTCCCGCAACGGTGGGGACAATTGGAACAAAATAGGAATGTTGACCTTCCGTTTACCCATCCCGGCCTAGGGTGTCGAGCGTGAAGTCATCGGACGGGGGCAGGACATGAGCTATATGAAAGGGCCGAGGGTGTCGAAGTTCGACCGCGACCCGTTGGTCGCCAGCCCCTTGAACGCGGCGATTTCGGCTCAGGACCGTGAGACCTTGTCGATGGTCGCCTCGGCGCTGAAGGACGGGCGGATGCGGCTGGCCTTCCAGCCGGTGGTCTATGCGGCAGACCCGACGATCATCGGCTTCTTCGAAGGTTTCATCCGGCTTCTGAACCTGCGCGATCAGGTGATCCCGGCGCGTGACTTCATGCCGACTGTCGAACAGCGCCAATTGGGACGCGAGATTGACTGCGCCTCGTTGCAGCTTGGCCTTCTGGCGATGCAGCGCAATCCGCAGATCCGGGTGTCGATCAACATGTCGGCGCGGTCGGTGGGCTACCGGCCCTGGTCCGACATCCTGCGCCGCGCCCTGCAGGAAGCGCCGCGCCTGGGCAAGAACCTGATCCTTGAGATCAACGAAGCCTCGGCCATGCAGGTGCCTGACGTGCTGAAGCCCTTCATGTCCGAAATGCGCGAGCATGGCATCGTGTTCGCGCTGGACGACTTCGGCGCCGGGATGACTTCGCTGCGGACTCTGCAAGAGCTGTCGTTCGAGATCGCGAAGATCGATGGCAGCCTGATCAAACACATCGACCGGACGCCAGAGGGTCAAGGCGCGACCCGCGCGGCCATCGCGATGGCGCAAGAGCTGGGAATGTACGTCGTCGCCGAATCGGTCGAGACCGAGGGTGAGGCGAAATGGCTGCGTGAGGCGGGCGTGGGATGCCTGCAAGGGTACCTTTTCGGCCCGCCGACCGTGACGCCGGACTTTCGCGCCTTCCGCCACGGGCGACCCAATCTCAAGGCCTCGTGACCCGCCGCAGATCCGACCGCCAGCGTCCGTTTGCGACAAGCCGGGCAGGAATCGGTCCTGCGGCTCCATCGTTCTTGCACTTGCAGCAAGATGCCCTTAGGGCATGGGGTGATGCGGCGCGAGCCCCTCGTGCCGTGGCGCACCCCTCGGGCGCTAGTGGGAGAGGAACCAGATGACCAATGTCGTAATCGTGTCGGCGGGCCGCACCGCCGTGGGCAGCTTCAACGGCGCTTTTGCCAATACTCCGGCGCATGACCTGGGTGCTGCGGTGATCGAAGCTGTCGTGGCGCGCGCCGGGATCGACAAGGCCGAAGTCGAAGAGACGATCCTGGGTCAGGTGCTGACCGCCGGCCAGGGCCAGAACCCCGCGCGTCAGGCGCATATCAAGGCGGGCCTTGCGAAAGAGGCAAGCGCCTGGTCGCTGAACCAGGTCTGCGGCTCGGGCCTTCGCGCCGTGGCGCTGGGCGCGCAGCATGTGCAGCTGGGTGACGCCAAGATCATCGTCGCGGGCGGGCAGGAATCGATGTCGCTGTCGCCCCACGTCGCGCATCTGCGCGCCGGGCAGAAGATGGGCGACATGAACTTCATTGACTCGATGATCAAGGACGGTCTGTGGGACGCCTTCAACGGCTATCACATGGGCCAGACGGCGGAGAACGTCGCCAACCAGTGGCAGATTTCCCGCGACATGCAGGACGAATTCGCGCTGGCGAGCCAGTTGAAGGCCGAAGCGGCGCAGAAGGCTGGCAAGTTCAAGGACGAGATCGTCGGTTTCACCGTGAAGACCCGCAAGGGCGACATCCTGGTGGATCAGGACGAATACATCCGCCACGGCGCGACGCTGGAAAGCATGCAGAAGCTGCGCCCGGCCTTCGTGAAGGACGGCTCGGTCACGGCGGCCAACGCCTCGGGTCTGAACGATGGCGCGGCGGCGGTGGTGCTGATGACGGCCGAAGAGGCCGCGAAGCGCGGGCTTACCCCGCTGGCCCGGATCGCGTCCTACGCGACCGCCGGGCTTGACCCGTCGATCATGGGCGTCGGCCCCATCCATGCCTCGCGCAAGGCGCTGACGAAGGCGGGCTGGAAGGTCGGCGACCTGGACCTCGTCGAAGCGAACGAGGCTTTCGCGGCCCAGGCCTGCGCGGTGAACAAGGATATGGGTTGGGACCCGGCGATCGTGAACGTGAACGGCGGAGCGATCGCCATCGGCCACCCGATCGGCGCCTCGGGCGCGCGGATCCTGAACACGCTGCTGTTCGAGATGGGCCGTCGCGGCGCGAACAAGGGTCTGGCGACGCTGTGCATCGGCGGCGGCATGGGTGTCGCCATGTGCCTGGAACGCGCCTGATCACTTCAACCGGAAGTTTGAAGCGGGCGCGCAATAATCTTGCGCGCCCGCTTTCGTTTCGGTAACAGGATTTCAAGGAATACCACAGTATGCCGGGAGGAGGCAAAATGGCACGGGTTGCATTGGTCACGGGCGGGTCGCGGGGAATTGGGGCGGCGATCTCGGTCGCGTTGAAGGCGGCGGGCTACACGGTTGCGGCGAACTATGCCGGCAACGACGAGGCGGCGGCGGCCTTCACCAAGGAGACGGGCATCCCGACCTACAAGTGGTCCGTGGCGGACTATGACGCCTGCGCGGCGGGCATCAAACAGGTCGAGGCTGACCTGGGGCCGGTGGACGTGCTGGTGAACAACGCGGGCATCACGCGGGATGCGATGTTCCACAAGATGACTCCGGGCCAGTGGAAAGAGGTTATCGACACCAACCTCACCGGCCTGTTCAACATGACCCACCCCTTGTGGTCGGGGATGCGGGACCGAAAGTTCGGGCGGGTGGTCAACATCAGCTCGATCAATGGCCAGAAGGGTCAGGCCGGGCAGGCCAACTATTCGGCGGCCAAGTCGGGGGATCTGGGGTTCACCAAGGCCCTGGCGCAGGAAGGCGCGCGGGCCGGGATCACCGTGAACGCGATCTGCCCGGGCTACATCGGCACGGAAATGGTGCGCGCCATCGACGAGAAGGTGCTGAACGAACGCATCATCCCGCAGATCCCGGTGGGCCGCCTGGGCGAGCCTGAGGAGATCGCGCGGATCGTGGTGTTCCTGGCCTCCGAGGATGCGGGGTTCATCACCGGATCCACGATCAGCGCGAACGGCGGGCAGTTCTTCGTCTGACGCCGGACGCCTCCTCGTGCGGCTGCGCCTTCTCGTCGGAGGGCCACCTGCGAGGAGCGACGAAGTCGAACGACGAGCGTTGCGGGGCCGTCCTTCGGGGCGGCCTTTTCCTTTTGCGGTCGGGCAGTTATGCATGCCAGGCTGCAGGAGGGGACGCCGGTGACCAAAAGCAAGGCAACGCTGATCGGCTTTACCGCCGTGCTGATGTGGTCGCTTCTGGCGCTGTTCACCATCGGCAGTGCCCCCGTGCCGCCCTTGCTGTTGAACGCGATCTGCTTCGGGATCGGCGGGCTGATCGGGCTGGTCTGGACGGCGCGCCAAGGGTTCGGGGTGCTGCGCAGCGTAAGCTGGAAGGTCTATGCCTTTGGGACCATTGGTCTTTTCGGATATCACTTCCTTTATTTCACCGCCTTCCGCCTGTCACCCACCGCCGAGACCGGGCTGATCGCCTATCTCTGGCCGCTGTTCATCGTGCTTCTGTCGGGCCTGCTGCCGGGCGAGCGGCTGCGGGCACCGCATGTGATCGGGGCGCTGATCGCCTTTGCCGGGGCGGCGGTGATCGTGCTGGGGCGGGGAGACGAAGGGAGCGGCTCGGCCCTGGGGCTGGGGCTGGCCTTCATCTGTGCGGTGACCTGGGCGGGATATTCGGTCCTGTCGCGTCGGCTGGGCGAGGTGCCGACCGAAAGCGTGACGGTGTTCTGCCTGGCAACGGCAGCTTTGTCCGTGGCCGCGCATCTGGCACTGGAGGAGACGATCTGGCCGGAAACCCCACTGGGCTGGGCTGCCGTGCTTGCGCTCGGGATCGGGCCGGTGGGCGCGGCCTTCTTCACCTGGGACATCGGCATGAAGCGCGGCGATATCCAGCTTTTGGGCGTGGCAAGCTATGCAGCCCCGCTGTTGTCGACCTTGGCCCTGGTGGCCGCCGGGATCACAAAGCCGACCTGGACAATCGCCCTGGCGGCGGTGTTGATCGCGGGCGGTGCGGCGCTGGCCGCGAAAGCCAGCGCCAAAAAGGATCAGTGAGCGCTGAGGCGGGTGATTTCCTCCTTGAGCTTCAGCTTCTGCTTCTTCAGTTCGGCGATCTTCAGATCATCCACCCCGGGGGCGCGCTGGGCCTTTTCGACCATTTCGGCCAGATTTTCGTGCTTCCTGCGCAGTTCCACCAGATGGGATTGGATCGTCATGGTCGTCCTCCTTGGTTGTTGCCCCTTGAGTGCACCACGAAACCCGAGTCGTGTCATCCCTTGTTACAGACCTGTGACAGAATGATGCGTCCAATTCAGCGGAATTGCGCGAGGAGGTCGGCCCCATCCCGCAACACGGCATTCGCCGCGGGGGTATAGCTTTCGCGGTCGCCGTCGTGGGCGGCCCCGGCGTGGATGACGAAGGGCGCAAGCAGGCGGAAGGGTGCGCGGCCACCCTTGCGGGCCTGGACGATGACGCGCAGGGCCGCGCGGCCTTCGCGTGCGGCAAGCGGCAGCACGGCGGCAGAGCCGAGTTTGGGGGCCAGGGCCGCAAGGACCTCGGGCAGGCCGTCGGTGCCGCAGATCAGGGTCAGCCAGCCGCCGGGGCGCAGGCGGCGGGTGGCCGCGGCGACCCAGGCGGACAGGGGGGTTTCCACCTGCATCGCGGTGGCGCGGGCGGCGACGGGCGAGGGGCTGCCCCCGGCGTGGTAGTAGGGCGGGTTGGCGATGACGTGGTCGAAGTCGCGGCGCAGGGGCACGGGGATGCGCGCAAGGTCGCCTTCGTGCACTTCCAGAGGGATGCCGTTCCGGGCCGCATTGCGGCGGGCAAGGTCGGCGTAGGCGGGTTGCAGCTCCAGCCCCGCAATGGCCAGGCCCGGCACGCGCTGGCCGAGACACAGCGCCGCAGCCCCTGCCCCGCAGCCAAGATCAAGGACGGACTGTCCGGGTTCGGCCGGACAGGCGGCGGCCAGCAAGACGGGATCGGTCGCGGCGCGGTAGCCCTTGAGAGGTTGCAGCAAACGCAAGCGACCACACAGAAACTTGTCGCCCGAGAGGTCTTCCTCGGCGAACATCAGGGGTCTACCGGGATGTCGTTGTCGCGCAGGATCGCGGCGGCGCGGAAGTGGTCGCGGTCGGCCACCATCAACCGGCGCGGCAGGATGCCCAGGTTGCCGTCCAGGATGCTCATGTGGACGTCCAGCGGAAACGTCGCTATACCCTCGCCCTCAAGAAGGACGGTGGCGAAGGCGATCATTGTGGGGTCGTTGGTGCGCAGAAGTTCCTTCATGGATTTCAGTTAATCCCGCCCTTCGCGCGGGGCAAGGGCGGCAGGCAGCATGGACGGTGCGGGCGAGACGGCGGTGGACAAGGCGATGGCGCCGCAGGACCGGCTGAGCGCCGAGTTGGCCGAGGATATGGCCGCGGTGAACGTGCTGATCCGCGAACGGATGGCCAGCGAACACGCCCCCCGCATCCCCGAGGTCACGGCGCATCTGGTCGAAGCCGGGGGCAAGCGGTTGCGGCCGCTGCTGACCTTGGCGGCCGCCCGGATGCTGGGCTATGCCGGGCAGGACCACGTCAAACTGGCGGCCACGGTGGAGTTCATCCACACCGCCACGCTTCTGCACGACGACGTGGTCGACGAGAGCCACCGCAGGCGCGGGCGTCCGACGGCGAACCTCTTGTGGGACAACAAGTCCTCGGTCCTGGTGGGGGATTACCTCTTTGCCCGCAGCTTCCAGCTGATGGTCGAGACGGGAAGCCTGCGTGTCCTCGACATCCTGGCCGACGCCTCTGCCACCATTGCCGAGGGTGAGGTTTTGCAGCTGACGGCGGCTCAGGACCTGGCGACGGACGAGCGGATTTATCTGCAGGTGATCCGCGGCAAGACAGCGGCCCTGTTCGCCGCAGCGACCGAAGTCGGCGGCGTGATCGCGGGCGCAGGCGAAACGCAGATCGCGGCGCTGCGCGACTATGGCGACGCGCTGGGAATTGCGTTCCAGATTGTTGACGACATTCTGGATTATGGCGGATCGACTGCGGTGATCGGCAAGAATACCGGCGACGACTTCCGGGAAAGGAAGCTGACGCTTCCCTTGATCAAGGCCGTGGCGAAGGCCAGTCCGGAGGACCGAGCGTTCTGGACACGCGTGATCGAAAAGGGCGACCAACGCGAGGGCGACCTGGCACAGGCTTTGGTGATTCTTCAGCGGCATGACGCAATATCCGCCTGCCGGACCGATGCGCTGGCCTGGGCGGCCAAGGCCAAGGCGGCGCTGAACAGCCTGCCCGAGCATCGGTTGCGGGACATTCTTTCCCAGCTTGCAGATTTCGTTGTCAGTCGCGTGGCCTGACCGAATGGAAAGACTTGATCCGTGAAATGACCGAATTAGGATCATTTTTTGGACAAAGTTCCTGAATAATCGGGATGCTGTGGGGATGGGCTTATTGTCCGTCTCGGCTGCCGGGGCAGCCAGGGTTGGCAGGCGGTGCGGTTTGGGTCTGGATGCAGCAGTCTGGCAAGGCAACCTTGGGCTCTTCAGGCCTTGGTAACCTGACCCGGGCAACAATGATGAAGCCTCGGGGGATGTCCGGGGCGCGGGGTACGGAACATGAATTTCTTCGCCTGGCTCTTTGGACGGTCGAAATCGAAGCGTGCCGCGCGCTTCGACGGCAACGAGGCTGAACAGATCGAGGCGACGAAAGCCGCAATCCAGTCCGTCGCGCAAGGCAACGGGCCTGCTGCCGGGCGTTTCCCCAAGCTTGCGGGCGGCGCCCCCGAAGTGCTGACCCAGACCCCCAACAGTGCCGTGGTGGCCAAGGAAGGCCCCACCCCCGCCGTCAACATCTGGGAGATGGAGGAAGAGGCGGCTCCTTCGGCTCCGGTCCCGACCCCCGCGCGCGAGATTGCGGCCGACGCCGGTGCGCGGCGGCGCGCGACGCGGACCAAGACCCGCGTCCTGGGGTTCGAGCCGCAGCCTGCAGCCGTGGTGCCGCTGTTCGACGAAGGCCGCATGGACGATTCGATCGAGCCTGGCGACAAGGCCGGTGTCGTCATGTATCCGACCGGCTGGCTGGTGGTGATGTCGGGTCCGGGCCGCGGGGCCGCATTTCCGGTGATGCGGGGTATCTCGCAGATCGGGCGGGGGGCGGACCAGACCATCTCGCTGGACTTCGGTGACATGGCGATCTCGCGCCAGAACCACGCGGCCATCGCCTATGATCCGGCGACGCACCAGTTCCATCTGGGGCATGGCGGCAAGTCGAACCTGGTGCGCTTGAACGGCAAGCCGCTGCTTACCACCTCGGTGGTGGGGGACCGGGACGTGATCCAGATCGGTGAGACGACCCTGATGTTGAAAGTATTGTGTACGCCCGACTTCAACTGGTCGGCGGTCGAGTCCGAGGGAGACGGTAATGATATGGCGATCGCGTGAGCCACGCTATGATGTGGCGTCGGGCATCAGCCAGGGCGCGCGCGATTATCAGGAAGACGCGATAACGTCGGATTTTCCGGTCGGCGCCGAGGCCGGTTTTGTCGTTCTTGCCGATGGGATGGGCGGCCACGCAGCGGGCGATGTCGCGTCAAAGATCATCCTGACGGAAGTCTTCAGCGAGCTGAAGTTCCACTTCGCCGATGTCGTGTCCTTCGAGGCGCGGGCACCGGAAATCCTGCGCAATGTGGCGGATCTTGCGAACGAGACCCTGCGCCAGCACACCCGCAGCCACCCCGAGACCGAGGGGATGGGTGCGACGCTGGTCGTTCCGGCGCTGGTGGAAAACCGGCTGTGGTGGATCTCGATCGGGGATTCGCCGCTGTTCCTGTTTCGCAACGGGCGGCTGACGCAGCTGAACGAAGACCACTCGATGGCACCTCAGATCGACTTCATGGTGAAGTCCGGCCTGATGGACCCGCAGGTCGCGGCCAACCATCCGGACCGCAACTGCCTGATTTCGGTACTGATGGGCACGCGGATTCCGAAGATCGACTGCCCGACCAAGCCGTTCGAGCTGAAGCAGGGCGACATCGTCGTCTGCGCCTCGGACGGGTTGCAGTTCCTGACCAATGCGCAGATCGAGAAGGTCCTGAACAAGGCTCGAAAGACCCGGTCCACCGAAATCGCCGAGCGGCTTCTGGAAGAGATCACCCGGTTGGATGATCCCGATCAGGACAACATCAGCTTTACCGTGATCAAGGTGAACGACGCCTCGGTCCGCGCGCCGCAGGATCGGCCCAAAGGCCCGTCGACCGCCGTGGCACGGCCCAGACGGCTGACGACGGTTGCGCCGGATCATGTGCGCCTGCCCGGTCAGCAACCCGGGCCGAAGGCGGGGGCAACGCCCGTGCCAACCCCGGTTGCGGCCCCCCTGCCCTCGGCAGGCCCGGTGGCCGCCCCGCTGCCGGAAGCCAAGGCCGCACGCGCGCCCCGCCCGGTCATCGAGGCGGTGCAAGAAAGCAACCACGACCAGTCGGTTGAGGATTTGTCCCCTGTACGGTTGCGGCCACGGCGAGTCACCGTCATAAAGTAAGTCATGGCAGATCCCGACGGAGAACTGACAGTCGCCCAGCGGCTTGGCCGCGCACTTGATCGCGGGCTCCTTCCAGCCGGCGGTCCGGCGGAGGCTGCAGAGCGTCTGATCGAACGGTTGGAGCGTCCGGCGCGGATCGCTTTGCTTGGGCTGCCCGGATCAGGCAAGTCGTCAATCCTGAACCTGCTTGTGGGGTCGGCCGTCGTCCCCGAAACGCTTCGCCTTCCGACCATCATCGTCCAGCACGGCGACGTGTCGCGGATGCTGTGCACGCTGACCGACGGTACCACGAAGATCGTTCCGGGCGCTGACCTGGCCGAGGTGCTCCCGCTGGCCCCCGCGCTGGTGACGCTGGAGATGGACCTTCCCGCCCTGCGCATCATCAGCCTGCTGGAAGTGTCCGCCGGCCCGATGGAGGCTGAACAGAAGCGGGCCGCGACCTGGGCCAGCAAGCGCGCCGACATCGTGATCTGGTGCACGACCTCGTACCTTCCCAAAGAGCAGGCGGTCTGGGAAAGCCTGCCCGACGCGGTGAAGGACAACAGTTTCATGTTCCTGACCAAGGTTGACCTTTTGGGCAGCCGGGATGCGGCGCAGGCGATGCATGACCGGGTCGAGCTGCGGGCCAGCGAAGAGTTCAGGCAGATCCTCTCGATCTCGGCCAAGCAGGCCCGCGCAGCGATGCCTGTGGGTGGTCAGGTGAACCGTGAGCTGTTCCGCGACAGTGGCGCCTCGGCGGTGATCACCGCGATCAAGACCCGGGTGCAGTCGGGCCGCCGGGCCGACATGGACACGGCCGAACTGTTGCTGGCACGGCATGTCGAGGCCAGCGAACTGGTCGCCAAGCGCTTCGCCGAGCCTGAGGAAGAGGCCCCGCAGGCCTGGACCCCGCCACCCGAACCTGCGCCTGAAATTGCAGCCAAGCCGGAGGCCGCACCCGAAGCCGCCGTCCCGGTGCCGGACGTGGAGCCGGTGCCGGAACCTTTGGCAGTGGTCGCAGAACCCGAAGCCGAACCCGAGCCCGAATCCGAGCCTGCCCAAGAACCAGACCCTGTCCCCGAACCCGTGGCCAAGCCGGATACGTCCACGCCAGCCGCTGCGGTTGACCCCGCGCCGGTGACTGACGTCTCCGCGACGCCCGAGCCAGAGCCAGAGCAACCGGGAACGCGGCGGCGCTTTGCCGATCGGATCAAGCGTGTGGCGACGGACGGCGATGCGGCAGCCACCCCCTCGGTGCCCTTGCGCACGACCTGGAAGTCGAAAGCCGAAACCGAAGCGCCGCCCCCCGCGCCCGAGGCAGAGCCTGCACGTGATGCTCGCCGCCCGCGCGCCGCTGCCGCGACACCGGTGCCGGAAGAGCCGACGCCGCCCGTCGTGGAAGAGGCGGCCCCCATCGCCGAGACGCCCGAGCCTGTCGAAGAGGCTGCGGTCGTCGATGTCTCAGGGTTGGAGCCGGCAGCGGAAGAAGCCCTGGAAGACCCCGCACCTCGCGAGCGGCCAACTCTGCGCGACCGCCCCGGCCGGGCGGTCACCCCGCGACCGGAACCCGCCGAGGCGGCACGGGCTGCACGGCCTCAGCTGTTCGGCGGTCGTCGTCCCGGGATGACCGGCAGCGATGTCCCGATGACCGACCTGTCATCCTTGCGCGCCACGCCCGAAGAGATGGAATCGGCAATCGAGGAGAACCCCTTCAAGGTCGAGGATGTCGCCGAAGCCGATGAGGCCGCCACCGACCTGCCCGAACCGATGGATGCGGCCCCGCCGGAAGAGCCGGCCCCCGCCATGCGCGCCGAGCGGCCCGCTGACCGGCCACGCCTTTTCGACCGCGAGCCCCGCGCCCGCCCCGTGGCTGCAGTCGAGCCTTCGGCCGCACCGCCGCGCACCACACCGATCACGCGGTCACCCCGGGCAGTGGCCACAGCGCCATCGGCTGCTCCGGCTGCCGTTGCAGAAGATCAGTTCTCGCCCGCGGCCATCATGCGCCGCGAACCGCGGACACCGGACGCGCCCCCGCCCCGCCGGGAGCGGCCCCGGATCGCGCCACGCGCCATGCCGGTTGCGACGGCTCCGACAAGCACTGCGTCGGTGCCTTCGTCCGAGCAGGCGCTGGTGGATGAGGCCGTCGGTCTGATCGTCGTGCGGTCGACCGGGCTTGCCGGCGTGGTCGATCCGGAGGGCAAGGTTCCGGTCGACTTGATTCTTGAACATGCCCGCGAAACCAGCGAACAGTTGCAAAGCGTGGTGTCGCGCGGACGGTCCGACGAGATGCGCCGGATCAGCAGTGACGTGGGAGAGGTCATGGACCTTATCATGTTGATGCAATTGGAAAAAGGGCACGCTCCCGCCGACGATGCGCTGACCCTACTTCTACAACTTAAGCGCGAATTGGAAACATTACGCGCGGTGTGACACCATTGTGAGCGTAGAATCGTCAAGAATGTGCCCAATTGGGACCACTTTCCAAACTTATGACATGATTGCGGGGCCTTGAGTCTATGTGCTTGCCAATCGGACGGATCAAGCCCGCAGGTATGAGGTGATCATGGGACTGGGTGCGGTAGCAGAGAACCAGGATGAGCTGGACAGCGTCGCTGTGCAGGAGGCCGATATTGCGCTGAAGCGCAATTTTCCGGGCCTCACGCGCATTGCCGACGCCATCACGCAGTTCGAGGACGTGCTGCGCGATTTCGTGACGATGGCCGACCCCGACACCTCGAAAAAGGTGACGCGGATCATGAGCCAGGTTCGCGAGGTCGAGCCTTCGGTGACCGTCATCGGCCAGATCAAGGCCGGTAAGACCTCGCTTCTGAACGCGATGATCGGTGCGCCGAACCTGTTGCCGACGGACGTGAACCCCTGGACTTCGGTGGTGACGTCGCTCCACATCAACACGCCCTCGCCCGAGCTGAACGTGAAGGCGAAGTTCAAGTTCTTCGACAATGCCGAATGGGAAAAGCTGGTGTCTAACGGCGGCCGGATCGGCCAGCTGGCGGCCCGCGCCGGGGCGGATGACGAGCTGGAAAAGCTGCGCCTGCAGGTCGTGCAGATGCGCGAGAAGGCCCAGGCCCGGCTGGGCCGCAAGTTCGAGATGCTTCTGGGCACCGAGCACCGCTATGGCACCGTGGACGACGCGCTTTTGCGCCGCTACGTCTGCGTTGGCGACGAGGAAACCGGTGGGGCCGAACAGGGCCGTTTCACCGATATCACCAAGTCGGCCGATCTTTACATCGAGCGTGAGGACTTCCCGGTCCAGCTTTGCGTCCGCGACACGCCCGGCGTAAACGACACGTTCATGATGCGCGAGCAGATCACGATCAACGCCGTGCGCGACAGCCGGTCCTGTATCGTCGTCCTCTCGGCGCACCAGGCGCTGACCACGATGGACATGGCGCTGATCCGCCTGATCGCCCACCGCCAGAGCCGCGAGATCATCATCTTCGTCAACCGGATCGACGAACTGCCCGACCCGGCGAACCAGGTCCCGGAAATCCACCGCGCGATCCTGGAAACGCTGGAGAAGAACAACGCTCCGCCGGACATCGACATCATCTATGGCTCGGCCCATTGGGCCAACGCGGTCTTGGAAGGCAAGATCGACGAGATGCACGAGGACTCGACCGAGTCCGCGATCAACTGGACCCGTGCCGCCTTTGCCGACAAGATGGACGCCTGGTCGGCCGAGCAGCTGGTCTGGCATGCCTCGGGCGTGCCGGCGCTGCTGGATGCACTGGGACAGCGGATGTACGAAGGCCCGGTCCGCGAGGCGCTACAGAAGTCGTCCCGCCAGGCGCTGAACCTGGCCCAGTCGCTGGACGTGGTGGATCAGGTCCGCATCCTGGAATCCGACGGCCAGTTGAACCGGACGATGACCACCGACCAACTGGACAGCGAATTGCGCCGGATCGAACTGGCCGCGATCGAGAAACTGACCGCGCTGACCAACAACGTCTGCAAGGATTTCACCCACCGGATCGACCAAAGCTATGAACGCTTCCTGGACCGCGCGACGAACAGCCTGATCGAGCATCTGCAGACCAATGGCGAGGATGCGACCTGGCACTACAGCCCGCTGGGGCTACGGATGCTGCTGTCCTCCAGCTACCAGGTCGTGCTGAAGAAGATGCACGCCATCGCGGCCGAGGTGAACAACGAGACGGCAGTCAAGATCGCCGACCTGTACGGCAAGACCTTTTCGATCACCGTGGAAGGCTTCAAGATCGAGACCCCCGTTGTCAGCTACATCCCGCCGCCGATCAACCTGGGCCAGACCATCGCGCTGGACCTGCAGGTCAGCTGGTGGAAAGGCTGGTGGCAGCGCCGTCGTGGCTACAAGGCCTTTGCTCAGGACTTCAACAAGCTGATCCGGGCCGAGACCGACCCGATCATCAATGACCTCAAGACCATCCAGATCGGCCTCTTCCGCGAACGGACCCAGGCCACGCTGAAGGACTTCCTGCAGGAACAGCGCGAACTTCTGATGAGCGCTCTGGCATCTTCCGAAATTTCGATGGATGAGATGAAAGAGTTGTTCGGCGTGAACGCCTGGGAAGACCGGCAGGAATGCCTGGCGTCGATCATGGACGAGCTTGCAATTTACGCCGACTGATCGGTCGTGGGTACGAAAGGACCTGTGGAATGCCGCTGACCCGTAAGCCCCGTATCGCCATCATGGGCGAATTCAGCTCGGGAAAGAGCACGCTTTGCAACGTGCTGATGGGGGCAAAGCCGCTGCTGGAGAAGGTGACGGCGACGCAGCTACCGCCGGTCTGGCTGTCCTACGGGCCAGACGATGCCTATACGATGGGCCTAGATGGCCACGCCTATGACCTGGACCTGTCCGAACTGGAGCAGGTCAGCCTGGAGACGACGGAACACATCCGCATCTTCATGAAAAGCGACATCCTGCGCTACTGCGACCTGGTCGACATGCCCGGCATTTCGGACCCGTCGATGTCGTCGGAAGTGTGGGAGCGGATGGCTTACCTTGCCGACGCGGTTCTGTGGTGCACCCACGCCACGCAGGCCTGGCGGCAGTCGGAATCGGGCGTCTGGTCGACCTTCCCGCAGGAAATGCGGCAGAACAGCCTGCTTCTGGTCACCCGCTTCGACAAGATCGTAGGCGACAGCGACAAGTCCAAGGTGCTGAAGCGCGTCAAGCAGGAAACCGACGGCCTGTTCGCCGAGGTCTACCCGGTGTCTCTGCTGCAAGCGATGCGCGCCGGCGACGACGAGGCGAAGTGGCTGGACAGTGGCGTCGATGCCTTCTCGAAGGCGCTGTTCGATATCATCCACCGCATCATCGACGAAGGTCACCCGGAAAAGGGCGACGAAGGCAAGCCGATGATCCGCCCCGATCCTGCGGACGAGACCGAGGTAGGCCAAAGCCTGATCGCCCAGACGTTCGAGCGTCTGATGGCAGTCCGCAACACTCCGGTCGTGAAAGTCCTGCCGCGGCGCGTCGCGTCGGGGGAGCGCCTGCTGCGGACCGAACGGCCGACGGACGAATCCGGCCCGACGATGGTGTCCTTTTCGGATCAGATCATGGGGGCCACCGAGGCCCCGGCTCTGGGCCGGCTGAAGGGCCTTTAAGCCGGAAAGGATGCGGCCTTGGGCGTGAACGAAAGCCTTGGCGCGGTGGTGAAGGCATTTCCGCAGGCCCGCCTGGTGGCCTTTGCGGACCTGTCGTCCCGCATGATCCTGTCCAGCACCGGCCCCTTGTCGACCACGCAGGAATATCTGGACCGGCTGTGCGACCAGGCCCGCACCAGCTTTGACGACCCGCTGTTCTCGCTGTCGGTCGAGGCCTTCGGCGAGCCCAATGCCGCGGTGGTCATGGGACCCGATACGGTGCGCGTGTTCCTGCGGTCCGACGTCGAACCCGCCGATGCCTTGTGCTGCATCTGTGATCACTCCATTGACCTTCCCGCGTTTGTAGCGAAAATCCGTACCACGCTTGAAAGCATCACTCATGCTGGGTGACGAGGGCCGGACAAACCGTTGAACAGGGGCACGCTTCCCATCCTTGCGCGTCTGCACAGCCTGCAGACGGCCGCCCGCTTCGTGCCGGGCGGAGGCCGCGTTATTTCCGAGGCTACCGATCGCAATCCCGTGGCCCAGCTTCTGCGCGTCCTGAACGAGACGATGCTGGCCCGGTCCTTGCGCTTTGTCTCGGCGGCAGGCCCCAGCCTGACGCTGGATGTCGCGGGCCGCCGCGTGCTGCGGGTGACCGATGCCGAAGGGCTGTTGGGCGCTGACGTCTGTCTGGCGACCGACGTGCTTGAGGATGAGCACAAGGATGACCTGATCAAGCTGTTCCAGGGCGTTGCCCTTGTGCGCGAGGACCTGCATGTCATCTCGGGCCCGGTCGGTCGCGGCGGCGAAGAGGTCAGCGTCGGCCTGCCGGTCGCGCTGCTGGCGGATCTGCTGCTGGTCGACCTGAACGTCACCGAACCGGACGAAGATCCTGTCGAAGTGCCCGAGGAAGTGGTCCCGCCCACGCCTGCGGAAATCGCGGCGGGGGAGACCGGCCTGTCTGGTTTCGCGGCGGCGGTGGGGCCGGCGCTGATCGCCTGGCTGATCGACGGCGGGGCGGAAGATGGCCGGACCGACGGCCCCGAAGAGATGGTCTCGCATCTGCAGGGCTTTCTGGCCGACGAACGGGACTCGCTTGAGCGGCAGTTCGACAGCCTCTCCGCCGCCCCGGGCGATGCCATCTGCATGATCCTGGGCGCCATGCTGGTCGAGGGCCACAGCATCGTCGGCGCGCGCATCGGGCCGTCGATCCTCCTCGGCGTTATTGAGGGCGATGCGACCACCGCGACTTTGGGCGCCTGGCGGGCTGCGCTGCGCTAACGGGCGGCGACTGTGGCGGGAATGTGAAAACTCGCTAAAAGCCAATAGGTTAAGCGTATGTAAAGCCTGCGACTGCTATTCAGAACTCTGGGTGTATGGCTTGGGTGATGTGGATGGCTGCGCAGGGTAATGCGGCGCCAGTCATCATCAAGCGGAAGAAAGTAGTCAGTGGCGGGGGCCACCACGGCGGGGCATGGAAAGTGGCCTACGCTGACTTCGTGACCGCCATGATGGCGTTCTTCCTCTTGATGTGGCTGCTGAACGCGACGACGGAAAAACAACGCAAGGGGATCTCGGATTACTTCAATCCGACGATCCCGGTGAACCGCATCTCGGGCGGCGGCGACGGGGCCTTTGGCGGCAACAGCGTCTTTGCGGAAGAGACGATGGCCCATACTGGCACCGGTGCGATGGATCGCAAGACATCGGCCAGTTCTGCCGACGCGGCGGGCGACGAGGCTGGCAAAGGTGCGGCGGGCGAAGGCAAGGCCCAGTCCGAGCTTGAGGATGTGGAAAAGGCGCTGCTGGCCCGTGGCGGCGAAAGCAACACGATGGAGCGGCTCTTGCGCCACGTCATCACCAAGGTCACGGACGAGGGCCTGGTGATCGAGATTTTCGATCTGCCCGATGCGCCTTTGTTCGATCCCGACACGGCCAAGCCGACCCGGGTCGCAATCGCCCTCGCCGAGGTCCTGGCCGAGGTCCTGAGCCTGACCACCAACGAGATTGCGGTTTCGGGCCATGTGCAGGCCCATCCGGTAACGCTGATCGACAACCCGGTCTGGGACCTGTCGACCGATCGCGCGCAAAGCACGCGAGAGGTGCTTGAGGCAGCGGGCATCGACGCCGCGCGGATGCAGCGGGTCACAGGGTATGCCGACCGCAAGCCGGCCGTCGCCGACCCGTCGGTCGAACGCAACAACCGGATCGAGGTGACGCTTCTGCGACGCGACCGATAATTCCTAGACTTTTATCCATTAGGGGCATGTTAAGACGCCGTGCTGCAGGGTCGATCCACCAGGAATCGAAGCTGCAGAAAGGCGCTTTCCCATGACGATATCCTCCTCGCTCAGCGCGGGTGTGGCCGGGCTGAACGCGAATGCCACGCGGTTGGCCTCGATTTCCGACAACATCGCGAATTCGGGCACCTACGGCTACAAGCGTTCTTCCACCGATTTCACCAGCATGGTCATCACCGGCTCACGGGGGTCCGGCACCTATTCCGCTGGCGGCGTCCGGGCGTCGACGATCCGGCTGATCGACGAACGCGGCGATCTGGTGGGCACCGGCAATCCGCTGGACCTGGCCATCGCCGGGCGCGGGATGCTGCCGGTGATCAATGAGGTGTCGCTGGGCAATGCCCTGTCCGACACCCCGCTTCTGATGACGCGCACGGGCAGCTTCCGCACGGATGCGGACGGCGTCCTGAAGACCGACTCGGGCCTGGTCCTCTTGGGTTGGGCGGCAAATGCCGACGGGACGATCCCGTCGAACCCGCGCGACACGCTTTCGGGCCTGGTGCCGATCGTGATCAACACCAACCAGACGGCGGGGGACCCGACCACCACGATGAACCTGGGGGTCAACCTGCCTGCGACCTATACCGAGGCCGGATCGACCGCCACGCCACCGCCCCTGTCGGTGGAATACTTCGGCAACCTCGGCACCTCGGAATCGCTGGAAGTGACCTTCATTCCGACCGTGCCGGCCACGGGGTCGTCGAACCAGTGGACGATGCAGATCCGCGACAGTGCGGGCGGCGGCAACCTGATCGGGGAATACAGCCTGGTCTTCGACGACAGCCGTGGCGCGGGCGGAACTCTGGCTTCGGTCACCGTGATCTCGGGCGGGGCCTACAACCCTGCAGACGGGACCCTGGCGCTGACCGTCGCGGGCGGCCCCCTGACCGTGGGCATCGGTCGCGCCGGTGATCCGAACGGTCTGACGCAGCTGTCCGACAACTTTGCACCGGTGTCGATCACCAAGAACGGCTCTCCGGTCGGCAACCTGACCACGGTCGAGGTTGACGAAAAGGGCTATGTGAACGCCACTTATGACACCGGCTTTACCCGGCGGCTGTTCCAGATCCCTCTTGTGGACGTGCCGAACCCCAACGGCCTTCTGTCGCTGTCGAACCAGACCTACCAGGTCTCGCCCGATTCCGGCTCGTTCTTCCTGTGGGATGCGGGCTCGGGGCCGACGGGGTCGATCCAGGGCTATTCGCGCGAGGGGTCGAAGACCGATGTCGCGGCAGAACTGACCAACCTGATCCAGACCCAGCGCGCCTATTCGTCCAACGCCAAGGTGATCCAGACGGTGGACGAGATGCTGCAGGAAACCACGAACATCAAACGGTGATAGGCGATGAGCATCACCTCCGCCCTTGCCGGAGCCTTGTCGGGCCTCTCGGCCACCTCGCGCCAGGCGGAAATCCTGTCGTCGAACGTGGCCAACGCCACGACGCCCGGCTATGCCCGCCGTCAGGTGGGCCTCGGGGCGGCGGTGCTGGCCGGGCACGGGCAAGGCGTGCAGGTCCTGGGCGTCACCCGCGACGTCGACCGGCATCTTCTTGGGGAACGCCGCGTCGCCCAGGCCGGCGGGGGCGACCGTGATGTCCGGGCCGAGTTTCTGCAGCGCGTCGAACAGACGCTGGGCACGGCCGACAACCCCTCATCCTTGGCAGCCCGGCTTGCCGCCTTTGACCAGGCCCTGGTCGAATCCGCCGGGCGACCCGAATCGCAGGCCCGCCTGAACAGCGTTGCCACCACGGCCAAGGCGTTGATCTCCGGTCTTGCCGCCGCCACGACCGACATCCAGAACGCCCGCGCCAGCGCCGACCGTCGTATCGGCGAAGAGGTGGGCAAGCTGAACTCGACGCTGCAGCAGTTGCACGAGCTGAACGTGAACCTCCGCTCTTTCACTGGGGCCGGGCGCGATGTCTCGGCGCTTCTGGATGAACGGCAGCGGCTGGTCGACCAGATCTCGGCCATCGTTCCGGTGCGAGAGATCCCGCGCGACCTGAACCAGATTGCCCTCTTCACCGTCGGGGGCGCCCCTCTGCTGGAAGGCTCGGCGGCCGTGATCGGCTTTACGCCGGTCCATACGATCACCCCCGAGATGACCCAGGCGCTTGGCGGGCTGTCGGGGATCAGCATAAACGGGCGGCCCTATGACACGGCCGGGTCGGCCAGCCCGATCCTGGGCGGGACCCTGGGGGCGCTGTTCTCGGTCCGCGACGAGCTTGCCGTCGGCGCGCAGGGGAAGCTGGACGCCGCCGCCCGCGACCTGGTGGAGCGTTTTGCGGGTCTGGACCCGACCCTTGCCCCCGGTGCCGCGGGCCTGTTCACCGATGGGGGCGGCGCGTTCGATCCGCTGGACGAAGCGGGCCTCGCCGGTCGGCTGCGCCTGAATCCTGCCGCCGATCCGGCCCAGGGGGGGGCGCTCTTCCGGTTGCGCGACGGTTTGGGGGCCGCAACCGAAGGCCCACCGGGCAACGGCACGCTTCTGACTGCGCTGCACTCGGCGCTGACCGGGGCCCGCCCACTGGCCTCGACCGGCTTTATCGCGGGCAATCGCAGCTTCGCGGTCCTGACCTCGGACATCCTGTCGGACGCCTCGGCCATGCGGCTTTCCGCACAATCCGAGCAAAGCTTCTCGGCCGCCCGGCTGACCGCGCTGACCGACCTTGAAGCGCAGAACGGCATCGATACCGACCAGGAGATGCAGGAACTTCTGGTGCTTGAGAAGAACTACGCCGCCAACGCCAAGGTGATCCAGGCGGTGGCCGACATGATCGACACCCTCATAAGGCTTGACGGATGACCCGGATCTCGGTGGGCGATGCAAGTCTGACAAACATCCTGGCGCGCCAGGGGGCCGACCTGCGCGGGCAGGTGCAGCGCGCCGCGCAAGAGGTGGCCACAGGCAAGCACGCGGATATCGGCAAGGTGATGCGCGGCGATGTGGCGCCGCTTCTGGCCGTGGACGCCAGCCTTGCCCGCCTTGCGGCCTACAAGACCAACACCACCGACGCGGCCTTCCAGACCGCCGCACAGCAGTCCGCCATCGCGGGCCTGTCGCAACTGGCTGCGGGGATCACCACGACCCTGATGGCATCGCGCGATTTTCCAACTCCGGCCCAGGTCAACGCCACCGCTGCCGACGCCCGGGGGCGGCTGGCATCGGTCGTTGGGCTGATCAACACGCAAGCCTCTGGACGCGCTGTCTTTTCCGGCGTGGCGACCGACACGCTTCCGCTCAGCGGGGCCGAGGACCTGCTGGTCGCGCTGGAAACGGCGGCGGCGGGGTCCACGACCGCGGGTCAAGTCGAGGCTGCGGTGAACGGCTGGTTTGCCGATCCCTTGGGGTTCGGTGCGTTTTATCAGGGCGACGCGTCGCTCTCGGCGGCTCCGATCGCCCCCGGCGAGGCGGCGGACCTGTCCACCACGGCGATGGACCCGGCGATCCGCGACACGCTGGCGGGCTTTGCGATGGCTGCGCTGATCGACCGCGGGACCCTGGCCGGAAACGCCGAAGAGCGGGCGCGGCTGGCCCAGATTGCCGGGCAGACCCTGCACCGGACCGAAGATGCTCGCATCACCCTTGCTGCCCGCATCGGGACCGTCGAAGCGCAGATCGAGACCGCCCGCACCCGCAATGCGGCAGAGGAGACCTCGCTTGGCATCCTGCGGTCGGACATCGGCTCGGCCGACCCCTACGAAGCGGCGACCCGGCTGGAGAACGTCCGGGCGCAGCTTGAATCCCTGTATCTTGTCACCGCCCGCGTCTCGCGGCTTAGCCTTACGGAGTATCTGCGATGATCCGCTTCCTTCTGGCGCTGATCCTGACCGTCAGCGCCGCCGGTGCCGAGTCGATCCGCATCAAGGACCTGGTCGAGTTCGACGGCGTGCGCGGCAACGACCTGGTGGGCTATGGCCTGGTGGTGGGCCTGAACGGCACCGGCGACGGTCTCAGGAACGCCCCCTTTACCGAAGAGATCATGGCGAACCTGCTGGAACGGCTGGGGGCCAACGTGACCGGCGAGGAGTTCCGCCCCAAGAACGTGGCGGCAGTCTTCGTCACCGGGCAGCTGCCGCCCTTTGCCCGGGCGGGTGGGCGGATCGACGTGACTGTGTCGGCCATCGGGGACGCGAAAAGCCTGCTTGGCGGAACGCTGGTGATGACGCCATTGAACGGGGCGGACGGGCAGATCTATGCCGTGGCGCAGGGCACGATCATTGCCGGCGGTGTCGTGGCCGAGGGCGATGCGGCGCGGGTGACGCAGGGCGTGCCTACGGCCGGGGTCATCCCCTCGGGCGCGCGGGTGGAGCGGGAGGTGGAGTTCGACTTTGCAAGCCTGCCCAGCCTGCGCCTGGCACTGAAATCGGCGGACTTCACCACAGCCGCCCGGATCGAACAGGCGGTTAACGCGGAATTCGGGGCGCGGGTCGCGCTGATGGAGGATTCCGGGACAGTGGCGGTCGACATCGGGGCGACGGGCATGCAGTCGCCTGCGCATGTGCTGGCGCGGCTGGAAGGCATCCTGGTGGAGCCCGAGACACGGGCGCGGGTGGTCGTGGACCAGCGGTCCGGAACGATCGTGATGGGGGCCGACGTCCGGATCAGCCGCGTCGCCGTCGCGCAGGGCAACCTGACTTTACGGGTCGAGGAAAGCCCGCTGGTGTCCCAGCCGAACCCCTTTGCCGAGGGTGAGACCGTGGTGGTGCCGCGGTCGAACGCCTCGATCGCCAAGGACGGGACCGGACTGGCCGAGGTGCGGGGCGGGACCGACCTGGCCGAGGTGGTGGCGGGCCTGAACGCCTTGGGCGTGGCACCGCACGACATGATCGACATCCTGAAAAGCATCAATGCGGCGGGCGCGCTGCATGCAGAGTTCGTCGTGAACTGACCTTGGTCACCCTGCGTTGACGATTTTGGAGTGCTGTTGGTGACAGGGTTTCTGGATCTGCCCGGTTTGGGCCGGTAGCGACCTCTGCCCACCAGGAACTTGGTTGAACAGTCGCACGCGCCAAGGGCCACAAGGCTCCCCCAGCGAGGAGGCAACGAAGTGCCCCGACGAGCGGTCGGTGCAGGGTGAGGCGCACCGCAGTTGACCCTTCGGGGCCGCAAGCGTAATCCGGGGGCTGATCCAGCAAAGAGCATCCCCCTTGGCAATCCATCTGCACCAATCCGACCTTCCCGACGGCCTGGCCCTTGGCCCTGTCGTCGCCATCGACACCGAGACGATGGGCCTCGACCCTCGGCGCGACCGGCTGTGCGTGGTGCAGCTGTCAGACGGGTCAGGCGACGCGCATCTGGTGCAGATCGCCAAGGGCCAGACCCGCGCGCCGAATCTGGAACGGCTGCTGGCGGACCCCGGCACGTTGAAGCTGTTCCACTACGGCCGCTTCGACATTGCGGTGATGAAGAAGGCCTTCGGCGTGACGACCGCGCCGGTGTGGTGCACCAAGATCGCCTCGAAGCTGATCCGCACCTTCACTGACCGGCATGGGCTGAAATACCTGCTGGCGGACCTGATTGGCGTGGATGTGTCGAAGCAGCAGCAGACCAGCGACTGGGGCTCGGTCACCCTGACAGACGCGCAAAAGGAATATGCGGCGTCGGACGTGCTGTACCTTCACGCGCTCAAGGCGGAACTTGAGGCCCGGCTGATCCGCGAGGACCGTCTGGACCTGGCGCAGCGGCTGTTCGCCTTCCTGCCGACACGGGCCGAGCTGGACCTGATGGGCTGGGAAGATACCAATGACATCTTCCTCCACTGACCTTCTGGCCACCGGCCGCCGGGTGATCCGCCGCGAGGCGGGGGCGCTGGACACTCTGGCCGATGTCCTGGACGACAGCTTTGCCAAGGCCGTCGGCCTTCTGATGGCCGCAAAGGGGCGGGTCATCGTGTCGGGCATGGGGAAATCGGGCCATATCGCGCGAAAGATCGCCGCGACCTTCGCCAGCACCGGGACGCCCGCGCATTTCGTCCACCCGGCAGAGGCCAGCCACGGCGACCTCGGCATGGTGGCTGCGGGCGACGTGCTGATCGTGCTGTCGAACTCGGGCGAGACGCCGGAACTGGCCGATATCCTGGCCCATGCCAAGCGCTTCGGCATCCCGATGATCGGGATCACCAGCCGGGACGGGTCAACCCTGATGCGGCAGGCGACTGTCGGCCTCTTGCTACCCGAGGTGCCGGAAGCCTGCGAAAAGGGGATCGTGCCCACGACCTCGACCACCATGACGCTGGCCTTGGGCGACGCGCTGGCCATCGCATTGATGGAGCACCGTGCCTTCACCCCCGAACATTTCCGCATGTTCCACCCCGGTGGCAAGCTTGGGGCGCGGCTTTTGAAGGTCAGCGACCTGATGCACGCGGACCCGCCGCTGGTCGCCGCCGACCTGCCGATGGGCGAGACTCTGCTGGAGATCACGAAGCGCGGTTATGGCGTCGTGGGCGTGACCGACGCGCAGGGGGACCTGGCCGGTATCATCACCGACGGAGACCTGCGGCGGCATCTGGATGGGCTGATGCTGCATGTCGCGGGCGAAGTCATGACGCCAAACCCGCGCACAATCGGCCCCGAGGCGCTGGCGGGTGAGGCCTTGGCCCTGATGAATGACCGCAAGATCACCTGCCTGCTGGTGACGGCAGCCGACAGCCGCAGCCCGATCGGCATCCTGCATGTCCACGACTGCCTGCGGGCGGGCGTCGCCTGAAATGGCGCGGATCGACCGGCATACGCGTGTGGTGGGCTGGCTGAAGGTGGTCTTGCCATTGGCCGCGCTGGCCATCCTGTCGACGCTGTTCCTTGTCGCCCGGCGGATCGATCCCGAAGCCGCCCTGCCCTATGCCGAAGTCGACGTCGAGGACTTGGCGCGCGAGCCGCGGATGACCGCTCCGACCTATGCCGGGACTACCGAGGATGGCTCGGCGCTGACGCTGTCCGCCGACGAGGCGCGACCGGCGGCCGAGGGCCAATCCGCCCAGGCGGCGGGGCTTCGGCTGGACCTTGCCACTCCGGATGGCGGGCGGACCGAACTGGTTGCGGCCGAGGCGCGGATGGACGACACCACCCGCCAGATGGTGCTGTCGGGCGGGGTCACGCTGACGACCTCGACCGGGTATCGGCTGGAAACCGCGGAAATCGTCGCCAAGCTGGACCGGACCGGGCTGGAAAGTCGGGTGCCAGTCACGGCGACGGGACCGGCGGGCGAGATCACGGCCGACAGTATGGTGCTTGGTCAGGACAACCGCACCCCGGGGGCGTATGTTCTGGTTTTCAACGGCAGCGTCCGGCTGGTATACCAACCGGGCGGCTGACCCGGCTGCAGAGGTTCGACGCATGGCATTCCGGTTTGGTTATCTGGTCCTGACCCTGGCGCTGACAGCGCAGGTTGCCGAAGCACAGCAGAAGATCGCCTTTGGCGAGCTGAACCAGGACACAACGCTGCCGGTTCAGGTGGCGGCCGACCAGCTCGCGGTGAACAACGCCGACGGGACTGCGGTCTTCAGCGGCAACGTCGTCGTCACGCAAGGCGAGATGAAGCTTGCCGCGGGCGAAGTGAAGGTCACCTACGGGACCACGCAAAGCGATATCGAAAGCCTGATCGCCTCGGGCGGGGTGACGGTCACAAACCTTGGCGACGCGGCCGAGGCGCAGGAAGCGGTCTATACCATCGACAGCGGGGTGATCGTGCTGTCTGGGGATGTGCTGCTGACGCAAGGGGGATCGGCGATGGCGGGGCAGAAGCTGTCGATCAACCTCAAGGACGGGACCGGGGTGATGGAGGGGCGCGTGACCACGACCTTCCAGCCGGCGGGCGACTGATGGCGCGACCAGAGCTGACAGTGACCGATGGCCAGGCGGGGTTGCAGATCCGCAGCTTGCGCAAAAGCTACAAGAAGCGGCCGGTGATCCGCGACGTCAGCATGGACCTGCACCGCGGCGAAGTGGTGGCTTTGCTGGGCCCGAACGGATCGGGCAAGACGACGTGCTTTTATTCCATCGCTGGCCTCGTGATGCCCGAGGGCGGGCAGGTGCTGATTGACGGCAAGGATGTGACCGCGCTGCCGATGTACCGCCGCGCGCGGCTGGGGATCGGCTATCTGCCGCAGGAAGTCAGCATTTTCAGGGGCTTGTCCGTTGAAGACAACATCCTGGCCGTGCTGGAGATCGTGCAGCCTGACCGCCACAAGCGACGCGAGCGGCTGGAAGAGTTGCTGTCCGAATTCTCGATCACCCACCTGCGGCGGACGCCCGCCCTGGCGCTGTCGGGCGGTGAACGCAGGCGGGTCGAGATCGCGCGGTGCCTGGCGGCGGACCCAAAGTATCTGTTGCTGGACGAACCCTTCGCGGGGGTCGATCCCATCGCAGTGGGGGAAATTCGCCACCTGGTGCATGACCTGAAAAGCCGCGGCATCGGGGTCCTGATCACCGACCACAATGTGCGTGAGACGCTGGAGATCGTGGATCGCGCCTATATCCTGCACGATGGCAAGGTCCTGATGAGCGGGACGACAGACGAGGTCGTGCGCGACGAAACCGTGCGCCGCGTCTACCTGGGCGAGAACTTCCGCATCGTCTGAACCATCGCATCGATTCGGTTGACAACCGGGGGCGGGGCTGCGCCAAATACCCGCAATGCGTGCGTCATTTGCCTCTGGTTTGACCCGTCCCGCCGCGAAGTCTTCAGTCGGCGGTCCTTGCGTGACGCAACGTTTCTTCCATCTCTTGTGTAGGGGATCGGTGCGACCGGGATGACCCGGCTCGCACTGGAATGCATGTGAAAGGAGAGGTCATGCGCTATCAGATCAGTGGGAAACAGATCGACGTCGGTGAGGCTCTTCAGACCCATGTGAAGGCGGAAATGGGCGAGGTGGTCGAGAAGTACGCCCAGCGCCCGACCGAATGTATCGTGGTTTTCTCGCGGGTTGCGCATGAATTCGTCTGCGAGGCGGTGATCCATCTGTCCACCGGCCTGACCGCACAGGCCAAGGGCCATGCCTCGGAAATCTACGCGGCTTTCGAGTCCTGCCGCGAAAAGCTGGACAAGCAGCTGCGGCGCTACAAGCGGCGGATCCGCAACCACCACTCCAACCGTCCGGGGCCTGTTGAATTCGGCGGGGCGTCCTCGTATATCCTCGCCGGAACCGAGGACGCCGAGGAAGCTGAGCCCGACAGCCTGCAGCCCGTGGTCATCGCCGAGATGGAGACGAAGATTCCTTCGATCACCGTGGGCGAGGCCGTGATGCAGATGGAACTGGCGGGGCAGAAGATGCTGGTGTTCAGGAACGAAGGACATGGGGGCGTGAATGTCGTGTACCGTCGGGAGGACGGGAACATCGGCTGGATCGATCCTCGAAACGCAAAGTAACGCGCCCGGACTGGCGCAGGAACAACGCCCCCTCATGGAACTATCCAAGCTACTTGTGCCAGGCGCCGTTCGGGTTGTCGGGCAGTTCACCTCAAAGAAGCGGCTGTTTCAGGAGCTGGGCGAGATCGCGGCGCAGGCTTACGGCCTGAGCGGGGCGGCGGCCATCGACGGGCTGCAGGAACGCGAGTCGCTGGGACCGACCGGCGTGGGGCATGGCATCGCCCTGCCCCATGCCCGGCTGGAAGACCTGAAGGGCATCATCGGGGTCTTCCTGCGGCTGGAAAAGCCCTTGGACTATGACAGCGTCGACCGGCAGCCGGTGGACCTGGTCTTCGGCCTTTTCGCCCCCAAGGATTCCGGCGTGGATCATCTGAAGGCGCTGGCCCTGGTCAGCCGAACCATGCGCGACCCGTCGGTGGTGACCAAGCTGCGGGCGAACTCGGACCCGGCGAAGCTGTACGCGATCCTGACAGAAAGCCGCGCGCCGCAGGCGGCCTGACACGCCCACGCGTGGCGCGAGTACTGGAGTCAATGAAATCACTGTCTTGGTTGCGGGCATTCCGGTCGGCTTGACCAACCGCTCGTCGATGACTTCGTCACTCCTCGCTGGCGTCCGCCTTCCGACGAGGAGACGAAGTCGAACGAGGAGGCGTCACTTGCGCCAGCGGGCGAAGCCAAAGCCCATGTAGTCGCGCTGGTAGGCCTCGGCGGCGGCGGTTTCCAGCGTTTCGTCCCAGATGGAAAGCAACTCCGCCTCGGCTGGATCGGGCGCGATGACCAGAGGGGTGACGCCGCCCTCGGCCGCAAGAATGGCAAGGCCTTCCGCCAGGCTGTCCTCTCGCAACAGATGGTCGAGCGGCTGAAAGCAGGCAAAGCCCTGCACCAGCGCGGTCTGGCTGGCCAGGCTGGGGTCGACACGGGCCCCGGTCTGACCCCCGACAGCAAGACGGCAGTAGGTCAGGAAAATCCGGAAGGCGGCACGTTCGGCCTCGACGCTGACGAAAGGCTCACCGGGCGGCTGCAACTCGGCCAGGAAGCCGTTGATCAGGATGCGGCGCAGGTCCTGCGCTTCGCCCATCATGATCTTGCGGCGGAAGGCGACATGGGCGCGGAGCAGCGGATGGCGAAGCACCGTGAAGCTGCGATGCCCCGCATGCTTGCGCTTCCACTGGCGCAGCGACTTCTGCTCGAACCCCTCGGTCACATCGCCCAGGCGGGCGAACCAGTCGCGGATCGCGGTGTCGGGGCCAGAGCGGATCGGGAAGAACAGAAGGCCCGCCTCGGACGCCAGCGCGGTGGGCACCCCGGCGGCGCGGCGCGGTTCGAAGCTGGGGGTTCTTCCCAGGTTGAAGACATCTACCGCCGCGATCGCCTCGGCCAGTGCTTCGGGGTTTTCCAGTTTGTCTTCCAGGGGTCCAGGGTTCTGCTTTTTCAGCGTGTCGTCCAGCGACTTCAGCCGCGCCTCGATGCCCAGGAAGGCGGCAAGGCCGTTCATCACGTCCAGTGATCCAAGGTCGTCGTAATCCAGGTAGAAGGCCGTCTGCCCCGTGGTCTGCAAGGCATTCAGAAGCAGGAGCTGGAAGGCCTGGATGTCCTGGACGTGCTTCAGAAACTCCGGCACGTCGAAGCGGACCTTGGCGGTCTTCAGCCGCTTGGGGTTGGTCAGCTTCCACTGGTCGGTGGCCTGGGCAATCTTCCAGGACACGTAGCTTTCCAAGGGGTTGCGGGTCAGGATGATCTTGGCGCAAGCGGGATCGGGCAGTACGTCATCCAGGATACGCAGGTCGTGGTCGTGGAAAAAGCGGAAGCCGGGCAGGCCCTCGGTGTTTTCGCGCAGCTTGCGCAGCAGGGGGCGCGGGTCGCGGTCACGCTCTTCCATCGTGATGCCGAAAAGCTCGGTCCGGTCCTTCTTGCCCAGGATGTAGCGGTTGAAGACCTCGCCGTGGCTGTGGACGCCGGGCAGCGCGTTCAGGTTCGCCTCGAGCAGGTTCGACCCGGTGCGCATTTCGGCGAAGACGACGAAAGAGTGAAAGCGGCTCATCTGACGACGCGGGGCCGGGCGAAGGGGGGCGCGGGCAGCGCAAGCTCGGCGTCCGAGGGGAAGTCGCCCATCAGGACCGGGGCCATGCCCTGATTGCGCAGGTCCTGCAGGAAGCTGCCGAAGCCGTGCAGGTCCAAAAGCTGCGGCAGGTCGGTCATGCGGTGGGCACCGCGGGGGTTCAGCAGATCGACCAGCTGCTCCAGCGGTTCGGCCGGGTTCTCGATGAACTCGGCCAGCGACAAGATGCGGGTGCGGGCCTTGGTTTCGGGACCCTTCAAGAGGTGGATGAAGTCGCTTTCGACTTTCTGCAGGCGGGCAGCTTCGGTGCGAACTTCGGCGGCGCTGCGACCGGACTGCCAAAGCGGGATGGCGAAGGCACCCGAGATCAGGAAGATCGAGGCGTTGGGGTCCGAGGCGATGACGGGGGCGATCTCTTGCTCGTCCCCGGGGCCGAACTGGAAGCACTGGGTTTCGCCGCGGGTGTTCCAGATCAGGTTCGCAAGGAAGCTGCGCGGGTTGTAGTCGCGCAAGGTAGGGCTGTCCGAAAGGCCGCCCTTGAAGACGGTTTCGCCGTCCGCGAACTGCACCCGGTCGAAGGCGAAGAGATGGCCGTGGACCCGGGCCTCCAGCGCGCGGGCAAGCCAGGGCTGGAAGTCGGGGAACAGGGGGGCAAAGCCACAGAAGACGCCGTAGGGCGCGGCGGACTGCGTGCCGCCACGGGCGCGGATCGGGAAGCGGCTTTGCATGTAAAGACCCGGGCGGCCGTTGACGCGGCGCTCGACCGCCTTGGCGAAGAGGCGGTTGATCTTGCCGGGGCTGGGTTCGGTCGCGTGGGCGCGGTCCCCGTCGGGGGTAAGGAAGGTGCGGTAGAGGAGGTCTGCCTGGTGCCAGGCCTTGCGGGCAATGAAAGCGTCGGCCTGACGCAGCAGGTGCAGGTGGTCGTCGTAGAAGATGTAGGGCCGGCCCTGGTAGTCGAACTTGGACAGCGTCAGCGAGCGGCTTTCGATGCGGGTCGAAACTTGGCGGACCAGGCTTTGAAAATAGCTTTCGTCGGGTATCCACATGCGCTTGAAGTAGCGGTCGATCCGGGCGCGGTCCTTGTGTTGCAGGATCGCTTGCAGCGTGGGGCGGGTCAGGCACCACCACTGGCTGCCAAGGTGGGGGACAAGCCCCTGCGGCAAGCGACGGCGAAACCGAAACAAGCGTTGCAGGCTGACGTAACCGTCAAAAAGGCGGCGCTGGCTTTTCCATTTGAAGGGGAAGCGCAGGGTGAAGCGTTCCTCGTTCAGCCCGCCGATGGTCCAGCCGACATCCGCCGTGGTGACGCTTTCGATGAAATCGGTGTCAGGGTGCCGGGCAAGGTGGGCCTGCAAGGCGCGGACCGGCTTGATCGGCAGGCAAGACCCCGAGGCCAGAAGGACATGGCTGACCTGGGGGAAGTCCGCCAGCATCCGGGTCGCAGCGTCCTGGGTGGCCTGGACGATGCCGAAAGTGCCCCAGTCGCAGGGCAGGCGGGGGGTGAAGCGGATGTCGGGCAGGTCCTGCAGCGCGGCGCGAAGGCCGTCGAACTGGGCTTGCGGCGTGCGGGCGTCGACGTGGATGACCACCGGGCAGCCGTGATCGGACCAGTGCCGGGCCAGTTGCGCAGCGCGGTCCAGCGCGGCGTGGCACAGCATGACGACACCCATTTTGACGTCAGGAGGGGTCACGCCCAGTTTCCTTTCGACATCAGGCCCAGGATCTCCAGTTGTCGCCAGTTGACATACTTCTCGCTCCAATTGCACCAGAGATCGCGTTCGCGGCTGATCCCTTCGCGGTAGGCGCGGTATTCGGCGCTTTGGGCGTAATGTTCGCCGCGCGCCAGTTCCTCGGCGGCCTTGGCAGCGAAGGTGTCCAGGAACTTGGCGTGGAGGAGGACGCCGGACGGTTTCTCGCCGCCCTGGTCGTCGTAGACCAGGTTCAGCCGCCGGGGCAGCAGCATGTGGGTCGAAGAGACGTAGGCGTAAGAGCGGTCCCATTTGACCAGCGGGGTCTTGTTCATCGCAGGGGCGCGTTTCGGGCGGTCGGTGAAGAACAGGCGCGCGCGGGGGCCGCCCTGGATCCAGAGATTGCGATACAGCGGATTGCGGCTGATGACGTAGTTGCCGCTGTCGAAGTATTGGGCGATCTCGAAGGGGTTCTGGCCCTCGCGGTAGGGCTGTTCGTGCATCGCGCCCTTGGGGTACATGTCCAGCATCATGGCGCCAAAGCTGGGGGCCTCGGCGCTGTCCAGCCAGTCGGTCAGGGCGCCAAGGGGGCGGGTTTCGCAGAACGGGTAGACGAGGAATTCGTCCACGTCGACCGTGACGCACCAGCGGCCATGCCCGTGGCGGCGCAGAAGATGCATCATCCAGTCCATGCCGAAGCGCGACTGCTTGTAGCCGGCGGTCGCGGACCAGACGGAGACGTCGGGCTGGTCGGCCAGGTATTCGCGCGTGCCGTCGTCCGAGCCGTTGTCGACGATCAGGAAGTGGTCGACGCCAAGACGGCGGTAGTAGGTCAGGAAATACGGCAGCCGCACGCGTTCGTTGCGAACGGTCGAGAAGAGAAGGATGGGCTGGGCAGGCAGGCTGGCAGTGCGGTCAGCGACCGGGGTCAGCTGGCGACGGCGGCGGAAGGCGCGCACCAGCAGATATTGGCGCCGCGTCCGAAGCCGCAAAAGCGTGGTCAGGCCCATCGCCTGCCTCGCGGCCCGGAGTGTGGTTCCGTCATATCCAGCCGCCCCGCGACATCAGGCCCAAAGCCTCCATCTGTCGCCAGCCGGTGTAGCGGGTGGATGCCCGCGTATGCAACACCGGGTTGGCGGTCAGATGGTCGTAGTAGGCAGCATATTGGCCAGCGTTGCCGAAATGCTCGCCCCGGGCCTTCTCTTCCGCGGAACGTTCGGTGATGCCGGGCAGGAATTTGGTGTGCAGGAGGATGCCTGAGGTCAGCTCTCCCCCATCGGTGGCGTAAACCTCGTTCAGCCTTGGGGGCAGCAGCGCGTGGGTGGAGTTCACATAGGCATAGCGCCAGTGCCAGCGGACCAGGGGGGTCTTGTTCAGCGTCGGCGCGCGGCGGGGGGCGACGGCGAAGAAGGCCCGCGCCCGGGCCCCGCCCTGAACCCACAAGTTGCGCATCCGGGGCTGGACCTGCACCTGATAGTTCCCGGTGTCGAACCAGCCAAGGTGGTCAGTGGGGTCGTCCCCTGGGCCGACGTCCCCCTCGGACACCGGACCTTCGGGATACATGTCCACCGTCAGCGCGCCAAAGCTGTCGCGGCCCTGGGTGTCCAGCCAGCCGGTCAGGGCAGGCAGGGGTCGGGTCTGCCAGTAGGGGTAGATCAGAAGCTCATCCGCATCCAGCGTCAGGCACCAATGGCCCGAGCCGTACTGCATCATCAGCCAGGTCAGCCAGTCCATCCCGAAGCGGCTGGCCTTGTAGCTGGCCACCGTTGCCCACAGCGACACATCAGGCTGGTCGCGCAGCAGGTTGGCTGTGCCGTCCGTGCTGGCGTTGTCCACGGCCAGGAAATGCCGCACGCCTTGCGCCCGGTGATGGCGCAGGAAATGCGGCAGGCGGGCGGCTTCGTTCCGCACGCACAGAAAGCAGAGCACGTCCTGGGGTGCGATCTGCACGGTGCGATCCTGAAGGGCGCGCAGCTCGCTCCGCTTGCGCCAGGCGCGCCAGAGCAGACGCTGGCGGCGGGTGCGCAGCTTGAACGCCAGAAGCGCCCCGGCAAGCCCGGTCAACGGGGGGTCAAGCGTGCCGATCGGGCAGGCATGGGGCAGGCCCGGGGGAAAGCTGCGCGTCTCGCCCGGGCTGCCCAAGCCTATTGCGCGGCCTTCTGCATCGCCACCATCTCGTGCAGGAAGTCCGCGAATTCTTCGCCAAACTCGGGCCGCGACAGGCCGAAGGCGACGGTCGCCTGCAGGAAACCGATCTTCGAGCCGCAGTCATAACGCTGGCCCCGGAAGCGCAGGCCGTAGACGCCGCCCTTCTTCTTGGTTTCCTGCGCGATGGCGTCGGTCAGCTGAATCTCGCCGCCCGCACCCTGCTTGATCTTGTTCAGGTTGGTCAGCACCTGCGGCGTCAGGATATAGCGGCCAATGACAGCCAGGTTTGACGGCGCTTTGCCCTGCGCGGGCTTTTCCACCATGCCCCGGACCTTGACGATCTGACCGTCATCCTCGCCGATATCCAGGATACCGTAGCTGGAGGTCCGCTTCGGCGCGACTTCCATCGCCGCGACCATGCAGCCGCCGGTTTCGGCATGGGCCTCGACCATCTGCTGCAGGCAGGGCTTTTCGGCGGCAATCACGTCGTCGGGCAGAAGAACCGCGAAAGGCTCGTTCCCGATCAGGCGGCGGGCGCACCAGACAGCGTGGCCCAGGCCCATCGGCCGGTTCTGCCGGACATAGGCGATGGCGCCCGAATCCATGTTGGTGTCCTTCAGGACATCCAGAAGATCGGTCTTGTTCTTGCGGCGGAGTTCCGATTCCAGTTCCGGCGCGTGGTCGAAGTAGTCCTCAAGCGCCGATTTCCCGCGCGAGGTCACGAATATGAATTCCTTGATTCCGGCCGCACGGGCTTCGTCGATGGCGTACTGGATCAGCGGCCGGTCGACGAGGGTCATGATCTCTTTCGGGATCGACTTGGTCGCAGGCAGGAAGCGCGTGCCCAGGCCCGCGACCGGAAAGACTGCTTTGGTGATTTTCTTCGGTTTCATGACTCGTCCTAACCCTGTCTGGTCGTGATCAATAGTTCGGGCTCAAAAGCATTGTCAGGCGAATCTGACCTTATCCGGGCAGCCCCGCGGCAATATTTGTAACCTGCCCTATGGCTGCGGGTTTCGCATCAAAAAACGACGAAAAGACGACGTCCCGACAGGCTGACAGCGTTTTCAACCTGGGGTTGCCGCGACGAGCATCCGTTCAATGATCGCGACGTCCGACGGGTTGTTCAGCTCCCAGAACTCGCGGCCGCGGGCCTGGACTTCGACGCACAGGACGGGGTGGCCGTTTTCCAGGAAGCGCAGCTGTTCCAGGCCTTCCAGCTGCTCCAGCGTGCCCAGCGGCCAGGCGGGATAGGCGGCAAGCGCGGCGGGGCGGTAGGCGTAGACGCCGACGTGGTGGAAGACCGGAGTCGGGGCCTCGGGCGCATAGGGAGTTGCGGTGAAGGGGATGACTTCCTTGGAAAAATACAGCCCGTGGCGGTTCCGATCGAAAACCGCCGTGGTGCCGCCGACCCGGCCAGCCTTGCGGTCGGCCAGCAGGCTGGCCAGCGCCCGCCCATCGCAGCGCAGGACCGGTGTTGCGATCTGGGCATGGAGGTCGGCGTTCAAGCCTGCGATCAGATCCTCGACGAACCAGGGGGGCGTCAGCGGGGCGTCGCCTTGCAGGTTCACGATGATGTCGAAGCCCGGCAGCTTGGCGGCCACCTCGGCGCAGCGTTCGGTGCCGTTGCGGGCGTCGGACGAGGTCGTCACCACCTCGGCCCCGAAGGCCAAGGCGTGGTCGGCGATTCGGGCGTCATCTGTGGCCACGACGACCCGGTCCGCGCCACGCACGGCCATCGCGGCCTCCCAGCTGCGACGGATCAGGGTCTTGGGGCCGTCCGGGCCGGTCAGCGTGACCAGCGGCTTGCCGGGGTAGCGCGTGCTGGCATAGCGGGCGGGAATGGCTATGAGCGTGGTCATTTCAGCACCACTCCCGGCGCGTAGGCGATGAAGAACGGATTGTCCCAGCCGGGCTTGCCGTAGGCAAGGGGCTGGTGGGTGTCGAACCTCACGACATGGCCCCCTGCCCCGCGCAGGACGGCATCACCGGCGGCGGTGTCCCATTCCATCGTCCGGCCAAGGCGGGGGTAAAGGTCGGCCTCTCCCGTAGCGACCAGGCAGAACTTCAGGCTGGACCCGGCCGAGGTCATGTCGCGGACAGCATAGCGCGAGATGTAATCGTCGGTCGCCTGGTCGCGGTGGGACTTGGAGGCCACGACCATCAGGGCCGCGTTGTCGGGGGTAGAGACCTTCAGCGGCGTCAGGGCGCCCGGTTCTGGGCCGAACGGGCCGGTTTCCTCAACCGCGGTGCCGTCAGGCAGGGTGTAGAACAGGCGGTCCTTGGCAGGGGCATAGACGACGCCCAGGGTGGGGATGCCGTCCCGGACATAGGCAATGTTGACGGTAAAGTCGCCGCGGCGCTGGACGAACTCCTTGGTGCCGTCGAGGGGGTCGACGATGAAGAAGGTGGTGGCGGTCAGGGCGTGGGAGGCGGCCTGTTCCTCGGTGATCAGCGGCACCTCGGGAAACGCGGCGCGCAGGCCGGCCGAGATCACGGCATCGGCGGCCTCGTCCGCCTCGGTCACCGGCGAGGCGTCGCCCTTGGCGCGGACCTCGAAGTCGGGGCCGTGATAGACCTGCAGGATACGCTCGCCTGCTTCCAGCGCCAGTCGGCGGAAAAGCGGCACTGCCTTGGCAAAATCCATCATCTCTCCTGCGGCGATTGATTAGCGGTTTTGCGGCCCTTATCCTGCGTCGTCAACGGAACGGCAAGATTTGCTGATGCAAGATGCCGCCGGAAGGAGTCTGGGCTGCATGTTCCGACACAAGCCGCAAGAGCGTTCATGGATCGGCCTGGGGTTCGAAACCCTGGAGCTGATCTATCATGTCGGCGTGCGCAACCTGCGCAAGACGCACAACAATGCGGTGCTTGGCCTGGTGATGTCGATCATGCAGGCGCTGATCATGCTGCTGATCATGTTCTTCATGATGAGCCTGTTCGGCATGCGCCGCATCGCGGTGCGCGGCGACTTCATGCTGTATGTGATGTCGGGCGTCTTCATGTTCATGACCCACGTCAAAGCCATCGGGGCGGTGTCGCATGCCGACGGGCCGACCTCGCAGATGATGATGCACGCGCCGATGAACCCGATCATCTCGATCATGGGGGCGGCCTTGGGCTCGCTTTACCAGCAGACGCTGTCAGCGGCAGTGATCCTGTTCGTCTACCACGCGCTTTGGAACCCGATCACCATCGACCAGCCGGTGGGGATGCTGGGAATGTTCCTGTTGTCCTGGTTTACCGGGATCGGGATCGGGATGGTGTTCCTGTCGGCGAAGCCCTGGCAGCCCGAACTGGTGGGCATCCTTGTCACGCTTTACACGCGGGCCAACGTGATCGCCTCGGGCAAGATGGTGCTGGCCAACAACCTGGCGACCAACCGCCGCAACTGGTTCGACTGGAACCCGCTGTTTCATACCATCGACCAGGCGCGCGGGTTCGTCTTCCTGAACTACACGCCGCGTTATACCGACTATCACTATGCCATCTATTATGCGCTGGTCTGCATGATGATCGGCCTGATGGCGGAATTCTTCACCCGGCAACATGCCTCGGCCAGTTGGAACAAGCGGCGATGATCCGGTTTCTGTTCCTGTGTCTTTTCCTGACGCTCCCCCTGAAAGCCGAGGAGTTTCCCGCGCTTTATGCTGTCACCGGCGTCTCCGCCGACGACGTGCTGAACATCCGCGCCCGACCCGATGCCGGTGCACCAATCATCGGCAGCCTTGCCCCCAATGCGACGGGGGTCGAGGTGATCGCAACATCGGGCACCTGGGCGGTGGTCAACAGCGCCGAAGGCTCGGGCTATGCCGCGCTACGCTTTCTGAGGCGCGAGCCAGGGCCGGACTGGAACGCATTGCAGACCCCGCTTGCCTGCTTTGGAACCGAACCCTTCTGGTCGCTTGAGATCGATCCCCAGCGCGGCGAGACGCGGTTCATGACGCCGGACGACCAGGCGCCCGCCGCTGAAAAGATCTCAGGCCGCTGGCCTGCCCAGCCCTGGGCGCAGTCAGCGGCGATCGGTCTGTCAGACGGCATCGCCGTTCTTGCCGGGGCCGAGTGTTCCGATGGCATGTCGGACCGCAGCTACGGGATCGCCGTCGACATCTTCCGCACCGGACCGGCAGGCGGCGGCCGCTTGTCGGGCTGCTGTCTTCTGGCCCAGCCCTGAGGCCGCATCGAAGTGCCCGGATTTTCCGCATCACCGACGAAGATTCACTGCTCTGCCCGCGCGGCAAGAGTTGCAGGCCCGAAACCGCCTGCCTATATACGCCTCACACGGGTGCCAGGCCGCCAGACCTGACACCTATCCAGGGCGGGGATGCCTCCTTCTCAAGGGTCCTTGCCGGAACATCGCCTGAAGTAAAGGGATACACACATGGCTAAAGTCATCGGTATTGACCTCGGGACCACGAACTCTTGCGTTGCCATCATGGATGGTTCGCAGCCTCGGGTCATCGAGAACTCGGAAGGCGCGCGCACGACGCCTTCGATCGTCGGCTTCACGGAAAGCGAACGCCTGGTCGGCCAGCCCGCCAAGCGCCAGGCCGTGACCAACCCGGCGAACACCGTCTTCGCGGTGAAGCGCCTGATCGGCCGCCGCCTGGGCGACGCCGAGGTGGAAAAGGACAAGAAGCTTGTCCCGTACAACATCGTCGATGGCGGGAACGGCGACGCCTGGGTCCAGGTCCGTGGCGAGAAGTATTCGCCCAGCCAGGTCAGCGCGTTCATCCTGCAGAAGATGAAAGAAACCGCCGAGTCGTACCTGGGCGAGACCGTCACCCAGGCTGTGATCACGGTGCCCGCCTATTTCAACGACGCCCAGCGTCAGGCCACCAAGGATGCCGGCAAGATCGCCGGTCTTGAAGTGCTGCGCATCATCAACGAGCCCACGGCGGCCGCACTGGCCTATGGTCTGGACAAGAAGGAATCGCGCACCATCGCGGTCTATGACCTTGGCGGCGGCACCTTCGACATCACCATCCTGGAAATCGACGACGGGTTGTTCGAGGTGAAGTCGACCAACGGCGACACCTTCCTTGGCGGCGAAGACTTCGACATGCGCATCGTCCAGTACCTGGCCGATGAGTTCAAGAAAGAGCATGGCGTCGACCTGACCCTGGACAAGATGGCGCTGCAGCGTCTGAAGGAAGCCTCGGAAAAGGCCAAGATCGAGCTGTCGTCGTCCCAGCAGACCGAGATCAACCAGCCGTTCATCAGCATGGACAAGAACACCGGGCAGCCCCTGCACCTGGTCGTCAAGCTGACCCGGTCCAAGCTGGAAAGCCTGGTCGAGGACCTGATCAAGAAGTCGATCAAGCCCTGCATCGCCGCGCTGAAGGATGCCGGTGTGTCCAAGGACGACATCGACGAGGTCGTGCTGGTCGGCGGTATGACCCGCATGCCGCGCGTGATCGAGGAAGTGACCAAGTACTTCGGCAAGGAACCCCACAAGGGCGTGAACCCCGATGAAGTCGTAGCCTTGGGCGCGGCCATTCAGGCCGGCGTTCTGCAGGGCGACGTCAAGGACGTTGTGCTTCTGGACGTGACGCCCCTCAGCTTGGGGATCGAAACGCTGGGTGGCGTCTTCACCCGCCTGATCGACCGCAACACGACGATCCCGACCAAGAAGTCTCAGGTCTTCTCGACCGCCGAGGACAATCAGAACGCGGTGACGATCCGCGTGTTCCAGGGCGAGCGGGAAATGGCCGCCGACAACAAGATGCTGGGCCAGTTCAACCTGGAACAGATCCCGCCCGCCCCGCGTGGCGTGCCGCAGATCGAGGTGACCTTCGACATTGACGCCAACGGCATCGTGTCGGTGAAAGCCAAGGACAAGGGCACCAACAAGGAACAGGCGATCACCATCCAGGCCTCGGGTGGTCTGTCGGATGCGGACATCGAACAGATGATCAAGGACGCCGAGGCGAACGCCGAAGCCGACAAGGAACGTCGTGAGCTGGTCGAGACGAAGAACCAGGGCGAAAGCCTGCTGCACTCGACCAGGAAGTCGCTGGCCGAGCATGGCGACAAGGTCGATCCTTCCACCGTCGAGGCGATCGAGCTGGCGATGGGTCCGCTGGAGGATGCGCTGAAAGGCGAAGATCCCGGCAAGATCAAGAGCGGCATCCAGAACCTGACGGAAGCTGCGATGAAGCTGGGCGAGGCGATCTACAAGGCCAGCCAGACCGAAGGCAGCGCGTCCGAGGATGACCCGCGGCCGGTGGATGACGATGATATCGTCGACGCCGACTTCGAGGACCTGGGCAACAACAAGCGGAAGTAAGCCGCAGGAACACGGGAAGGGGGCGGTCTGGCAACGGACCGCCCCTCCTCGGTTCCCTATGGGGGTTTTGCCGTGGCAAAGCGCGATTATTACGAGGTCCTTGGGGCAAAGAAGGGCGCGTCGGCCGAAGAGCTGAAGAAGGCTTACCGGACGAAGGCGAAAGAGCTGCACCCCGACCGCAACGCCGACAATCCGCAGGCCGAGGCCCAGTTCAAGGAAGTGAACGAGGCTTACGAGGTTCTGAAGGACGAACAGAAGAAGGCGGCCTATGACCGCTTCGGCCATGCCGCGTTTGAAAACGGCATGGGCGGGGGTCCGCGTCCGGGGGCCTATGGCGGCCAGCAGGGCGATTTCGCGTCGGCGTTCTCGGACGTGTTCGAGGACCTGTTCGGCGATTTCATGGGCCGCGGTGGCGGCGGAGGCGGCGGCGGGCGGTCTCGCGCCCAGCGCGGCTCGGACCTGCGCTACAACATGCGGATCTCGCTGGAAGAGGCCTATGCGGGCATCCAGAAGACGATCTCGGTGCCCACGTCCGTCACCTGCGACACCTGTCACGGGTCCGGCGCGGAAGGCGGGGCCGAGCCTGTCACCTGCCCGACCTGCAACGGTATGGGCAAGGTCCGGGCGCAGCAGGGTTTCTTCACGATCGAACGGACCTGCCACCAGTGCAACGGCATGGGCCAGATCATCAAGAACCCGTGCAAGACCTGCGGCGGCCAGGGCCGGATGCAGCGCGAAAAGCAGCTGTCCGTCAACATCCCGCAAGGGGTGGAAACCGGCACGCGGATTCGTCTTGCCGGTGAGGGCGAGGCGGGCCTGCGCGGCGGGCCGAATGGCGACCTTTACATCTTCATCGAGGTGAAAGAGCACGCCTTGTTCCAGCGCGATGGGGTGCATCTCTTTTGCCGTGTGCCCGTGTCAATGCCGACAGCTGCGCTGGGTGGCGAGATCGAGGTGCCGACGATCGATGGCGGCAAGGCCAGGGTCAAGGTCCCGGCCGGGGCGCAGTCGGGCAAGCAGATGCGGCTTCGGATGAAGGGGATGCCGGCGTTGCGGTCCTCGAACACCGGCGACATGGTGATCGAATTGGCGGTGGAGACCCCGGTCAATCTGACCTCGCGCCAGCGCGACCTGCTGAAGGAGTTCGAGAAGCTGAGCGAGGAGAACAACCCCGAAAGCTCCAGCTTTTTCAGCAAGGTCAAGGGCTTTTGGGACGGGATGAAAGGCTAGTACATGCGTAGGGTGGGCGATATCGCCCACCCTACTCTTGCGCTGCGCCGTTAACCGTTTCTCAACCATGACGCGGCAGACTTTCCCGCATGGTCCAGTCGTTCCACGAACCCTTTCTACCCCTGGTCGCGCCTGCGGGGGACGCCGATGAGGCCGAACCGCAGGCGTTGACCGGGCGCTTGCCCTCTTACATAGCCGACCACCGCCAGCGCCTGCGAGACCGCTTCCTGCAAGGCGGGGGCACAGCTCTACCAGACTACGAACTTCTTGAACTCGTCCTCTTCCGCGCGATCCCGCGGCAGGACGTGAAGCCGCTGGCAAGGCTCCTCCTCGACACGTTCGGCGATTTCAACCGGGTCATCACCGCCTCCCCCGCCCGCTTGCAGATGGTCAAGGGCGCAGGTCCCGCCGTGGTGCTGGAACTGAAGCTGGTCGAAGCCGCCGCACAACGGATGATGCGGGCGCGGGTGATCCAGAAGCCGATCCTGTCCTCGTGGGACGCGCTGCTCGACTACTGCCACACCACGATGGCCCACCGCGAGACGGAACAGTTCCGCGTCCTATACCTCGACCGCAAGAACGTGCTGATCGCCGATGAGGAACAGGCCAAAGGCACCGTCGATCATGTCCCCGTCTACCCGCGCGAGATCGTCAAGCGCGCGCTGGAGCTGAACGCCAGCGCGCTGATTCTGGTCCACAACCACCCCTCGGGCGACCCCACGCCGTCCGATGCCGACCTGTCGATGACGCATCAGGTCAAGGACGCCTGCGAAGCCTTGGGCCTGACCCTGCATGACCACCTGATCATCGGCAAAAGCCGTGAATTGAGCTTCCGCTCAACGGGCTACCTTTAGCCCACGGCTTGCGCTACGCCTAAGCGCATGAGCGACTTCGACCTTGTCATCTTCGACTGCGACGGCGTGCTGATCGACAGCGAGATCATCAGTGCCCGGATGCTGGTGACCGAGCTGGCCCGTCTGGGCCTGACCATCGACCTGGCTTACGTCGAACGCCACTTCCTGGGGCGCAGCTATCCCGTGGTGATGGAGACGATCCGGCGGGAATTCGGGCTGGACCTGCCGCCCGACTTCGAAGCGCAGTACCGTGAGGCGTTGCTGGCGGCCTTCCAGCAAGAGCTGACCATCGTCCCGCATGTCCGCGAGGTTCTGGAAACCATCGGTGTTCCATTCTGTGTGGCGACGTCCTCCTCGCCTCGGCGGGTGGAGATGTCACTGAATCTCGTAGGGCTGACTGAACTGGTCGGCGACCGTGTCTTCACCTCGACTCTGGTCGCACGAGGCAAACCTGCGCCCGATCTGTTCCTTTACGCCGCCGACCGTATGGGCGCGCGACCGGACCGCACCCTGGTGATCGAGGACAGCCTCACCGGCCTCCGCGCCGGGCTGGCGGCGGGGATGACCGTCTGGCGTTTTGTCGGCGGCAGCCATCTTGGACCGCAGACCCCCGAGGAACCCGAAGACGCCCGCCCGCACCGCAGGCTTGTCAGCTTTGCCGACTTCTTCCAGATTGCGCCCAGTCTGATCAGGCAGCCGGCATGAGCGTCGAACCCACATTGCAGGACGAGGCGGCCCGGGCGGGTTGGCTGTACTACGTCGCCGGGATGACTCAGGACCAGATCGCCGCCGAGCTGGGGGTCAGCCGCCAGCGGGCGCAGCGTCTGGTCAGTCGGGCGATGGCGGAAGGACTGATCCACGTCCGGCTGAACCACCGGATTGGCGCCTGCCTGGACCTTGAGGCCGCCTTGCGCGACCGCTTCGGTCTGGACCGGGTGCGGGTGGCCCCTGGACTGGGGGCGGGGGCCGACCCAGTGCGGGCGCTGGCCCCGGCGGCTGCGGCTGAGCTGGAGCGGTTCCTGCGGATGCCGGAGCCTTTGGTCGTCGCGCTGGGAACCGGCCGCGCGATGCGGGGGATGGTCGACGCGATGGTCGAGATGGAGGCGCCGCAGCATCGCCTGGTCAGCCTGATCGGGAACATCGCCCCGGACGGCTCGGCCAGCTTCTTCGACGTGGTGATGCGGATCGCCGACAAGGTCCGCGCGCCGCATTACCCGATGCCGGTGCCGGTGATCAGCCCCACGCCCGAAGAGAACGCGGCCTTCCATCGGCTCGGCCCGGTGCAGAAGGTGGTGGAACTGGCGCAGAAGGCGGATGTGGTCTTTGTGGGCGTCGGCCAGATGTCGAACGACGCGCCGCTGCTGGCCGATGGTTTCGTCAGCCGCGACGAACTGGACGAGATGCAGGCGGCGGGGGCGGCGGGCGAGGTCGCGGGTTGGGTCTTCGATTCGGAGGGCCGCTACCTGGACCTTGGGACCAACCGCAGGACGGGAGGGGTGCGGGTTTCGCAAGGGCTGGATCGCCCCTCGATCGGTATTGCTGCGGGTGCATCCAAGGTTCCGGCGATCCACGCGGCGATAAAATCCCGAATCATCAATGGGCTCGTGACCGACGAGACCAGCGCAAAGGCGCTGCTGGCCCGCCCCTGAACCGTGCAGGTGCGGCGGAAGAGGGGGCTTGACGACTCTGGGCTAGTTGTGAGCATTTACCCAGTAGGCGATGATTTGCTCATACGCTGATCCAGGGAGGATTACATGACCAAGACGCTTCGCGCCCTTATGGGTGCAACGGCCCTTGTCGCGCTTGCGGGCGTGGCCTCGGCCGAGACGACTATTACCGTCGCAACCGTGAACAATGGCGACATGGTCCGCATGCAGGGCCTGATGGACGACTTCTATGCCAAGCACCCCGACATCAAGGTCGAGTGGGTGACCCTGGAAGAAAACGTCCTGCGCCAGAACGTGACGACCGACATCGCCACCGGCGGCGGTCAGTATGACGTGATCACCATCGGCACCTACGAGGTTCCGATCTGGGGCAAGCAGGGGTGGCTCGAAAGCCTGAACGACCTGCCCGCCGACTATGACGTGGACGACCTTCTGCCCGCGATCCGCGGCGGTCTGACGGTGGACGGCAACCTTTTCGCGTCGCCCTTCTACGGTGAATCGTCGATGGTGATGTACCGCAAGGACCTGATGGAAGCCGCCGGGATGGCGATGCCCGACGCGCCGACCTGGGCGGACATCGAGAAGGCCGCGGCCGCGATGACCAACAAGGACGCCGGCATCTATGGCGTCTGCCTGCGTGGCAAGGCCGGCTGGGGCGAGAACATGGCCTTCCTGACCGCGATGTCGAACTCGTTCGGCGCGCGCTGGTTCGATGAGGCCTGGAACCCGCAGTTCGACAGCCCGGAGTGGAAGGCCACCTTGGACTTCTACCTGAACCTGATGAACAACTATGGTCCTCCGGGTGCGTCGAACAACGGCTTCAACGAGAACCTGACGCTGTTCAACCAGGGCAAGTGCGGCATGTGGATCGACGCCACGGTTGCGGCGTCGTTCGTGACCGGCAAGGATTCGACCGTGGCCGACAAGGTCGGTTTCGCTCTGGCCCCCGACAATGGTCTGGGCAAGCGGGGCAACTGGCTTTGGGCTTGGTCGCTGGCGATCCCGGCATCGTCGGATGCCAAGGACGCGGCCAAGACCTTCGTGAACTGGGCGACCAACAAGGACTACCTGGCGCTTGTCGCGTCCAAGGAAGGCTGGGCGAACGTTCCTCCGGGCACGCGGACCTCGCTGTACGCCAACGAGGAATACGCCAAGGTTCCGTTCGCCAAGATGACGCTGGACAGCATCAACTCGGCTGACCCGACCGCCCCGTCCGTGCAGCCGGTGCCTTACGTCGGCGTCCAGTTCGTCGCGATCCCCGAGTTTGCGGGCGTGGCGACCACGGTTGGCGAAATCTTCTCGGCAGCTTTGGCCGGGTCGAAGACCGCTGACGAGGCGCTGGCCGAAGCTCAGACCGCTGTTGCCGACGAGATGAAAGCCGCCGGCTACATCCAGTAAAGCCCGATCCCGGGGGGTGCCTCCCCAGCCCCCGGGATCACCTTCGGCTTGCGGGCCGCGTTGCCTGCAAGCCGACCCTTCCAAACCGAAAACCCGTACGAGTTGCTTGCGTGGCCACCGTTCCTGGCCGCACCCTGTCGTCATCCGCGCTTCGGGAGACTGCCCCATGTCCACGCATTCCAGCCGTCTTGCCGCCCGAGCAATGGTCGCGCCTTCGGTCGTCCTGCTGTTGATCTGGATGATCGTGCCCTTGGCGATGACGCTGTACTATTCCTTCCGGTTCTACCGGCTTCTGTCGCCGGACCGGACGGGCTGGGTCGGGGTCAACAACTACCTGTGGTTCTTCAACTCGCCCGATTTCTGGCTGGCCATGTTCAACACCCTGGCGCTGGTCGGTGGGGTGCTGTTCATCACCGTGGTCCTGGGGACTCTGATCGCGCTTCTCATCGACCAGCCGATCAAGGGGCAAGGCTTCCTGCGCATCCTGGTCATTGCGCCGTTCTTCGTCATGCCCCCCGTGGCCGCCTCGATCTGGGAAAACCTGTTCATGCACCCGCAGAACGGGTTGTTCTCCGCCGTTTCGCGCGCCCTGGGGTACCAGCCGATCCTGTTTCTGGAGCAGTACCCGATGTGGTCGATCATCGGCATCGTCAGCTGGGAATGGCTGCCCTTCGCCACGCTGATCCTGCTGACAGCGCTGCAATCCTTGTCATCGGAACAGCTTGAGGCGGCCGAGATGGATGGCGCCAGCCCCTTCGCGCGCTTCCGCTATATCATCCTGCCGCACATGACGCGGGCGATCACCGTGGTCATCCTGATCCAGACGATCTTCCTTCTGGGCATCTTCGGCGAGATCTTCACCACCACCCAGGGCGGGCCGGGGTCGGCCTCCACGACGCTTCCCTACATGATCTTCAAGCAGGCCATCGCCGCCAAGGACATCGGGCGCGCGGCGGCGGGCGGGATCATCGCGGTGATCCTGGCGAACATCGTGGCCTATTTCCTGATGCGCGGCCTTGGCCGGAACCTGGAGAACTGACGATGGCCCGCGCCCTTTCCCCCCGCCGCATGTGGATCACCACCGCCGCCGCCTGGTTCGTGGCGCTGCTGATCTTCTTCCCGGTCCTCTGGATGATCCTGACCAGCTTCAAGACCGAAGCCAGCGCCGTCGCCATGCCGCCCCAGTTCCTGTCAGCCGACTGGACGCTGGAGAACTACGCCGAGGTCTGGTCGCGGTCGGATTACCCGCGGTTCTTCTGGAACTCGGTCGTCATCTCTGTCGGCTCCACCCTTCTGGGCCTGCTGATCGCCATTCCCGCCGCCTGGGCGATGGCTTTCGTGCCGGGGAAAAAGACCAAGGACCTTCTGATGTGGATGCTGTCCACCAAGATGATGCCCGCCGTGGCGGTGATGATCCCGCTGTATCTTCTGTTCCAGCGGCTGGGCCTGATCGACACCAAGGTCGGCCTCGTCATCGCGCTGATGCTGATGAACCTGCCGATCATCATCTGGATGCTCTACACCTACTTCAAGGAAATCCCTGGGGAAATCCTGGAGGCTTCCCGCATGGACGGGGCCACGCTGTGGGGAGAGATCATCTATGTCCTGACCCCGATGGCGCTGCCCGGGATCGCGTCCACCATGCTTCTGAACATCATCCTCGCCTGGAACGAAGCGTTCTGGACCATCGTCCTGACGACCACCAAGGCGGCCCCCCTGTCGGCCTTCATCGCCAGCTTCTCGGCGCCGCAGGGTCTGTTCTACGCGAAACTTTCGGCGGCATCGGCGATGGCGATCATGCCGATCCTGATCCTTGGCTGGTTCAGCCAGAAGCAACTCGTCCGCGGCCTGACCTTTGGCGCGGTGAAGTGAGGTAACATGGGCAAGATCCAACTGACCAAGGTGCGGAAGTCGTTCGGCGAGGTCGACGTCATCCCCGGCATCGACCTGACCATCGAAAACGGCGAGTTCGTCGTCTTTGTCGGCCCGTCCGGCTGCGGGAAATCCACGCTGTTGCGCCTTATCGCGGGGCTGGAGGATACGACCAGCGGCGTGATCGACATCGACGGCAAGGACGCGACGAACCTGCCGCCGGCCAAGCGCGGTCTGGCGATGGTGTTCCAGAGTTACGCGCTTTACCCGCACATGACGGTGCGCAAGAACATCGCCTTTCCGTTGAAGATGGCAGGCATGTCGCCCGAAGAGCAGGACAAGCGGGTTGAACGGGCCGCCAAGGTGCTGAACCTGTCGAACTATCTCGACCGTCGCCCCGGCCAGCTTTCCGGCGGCCAGCGCCAGCGGGTCGCCATCGGGCGGGCCATCGTCCGCGAACCGGCGGCCTTTCTTTTTGACGAACCCCTGTCCAACCTCGACGCTGCGTTGCGCGTGGGGATGCGGCAGGAAATCAGCGAGCTTCACCAAAGCCTCAAGACCACGATGATCTACGTCACCCACGACCAGGTCGAAGCGATGACGATGGCCGACAAGATCGTCGTCCTGAACGCGGGCCGGATCGAGCAGGTCGGCGCCCCGCTGGAGCTGTACAACCACCCCAGGAACCTGTTCGTGGCGGGCTTCATCGGCAGCCCCAAGATGAATCTGATCGAAGGCGCCGAGGCCGCCAAGCACAACGCCCACACCATCGGCATAAGGCCCGAGCATATCACCGTGGGCGATGGCCCTTGGGAGGGGGTCGTGGGCCTGTCGGAGCATCTGGGGTCGGACAGCTTCCTCAAGGTCGCGGTCGAAGGCCTTGGCACGATGACCGTCCGCGCGCCGGGTGAGGTTCACGCCCGCCACGGCGACCGCATCCGGCTGGCTCCGGCCGGGAAAATTCACCGCTTTGACACGAATGGACTGGCGATATGAGACTTGCAGGGAAAACGGCGCTTGTGACCGGCGGGGCACGGGGGATCGGGTTGGCGTTCGTCGAGGCCTACTTGCGCGAAGGCGCGCGGGTGGTGATCGCCGATGTGGGTGGCGCTCAGGACGCGGCGGCAAAGCTGGGCGACAAGGCGATGGGGGTCACGATGGACGTGACCGATCAGGCCTCGATCGACGCGGGCGTGAAGGCGGCGGCGGAGTGGGGCGGGGGGATCGACATCCTGCTGAACAACGCCGCCATCTTCGATCTGGCCCCCATCGTGGACATCACTCGGGCGAGTTACGACAAGGTCTTTGCGGTGAACGTCGCGGGGACGCTGTTTCCGTTGCAGGCGGTGGCGAAGGTGATGATCGCGCAAGGACGCGGCGGGAAGATCATCAACATGGCCAGCCAGGCGGGCCGCCGGGGTGAGGCCTTGGTGGGGGTCTATTGCGCCTCCAAGGCCGCCGTCATCAGCCTGACGCAGTCGGCGGGGCTGGACCTGATCAAGCACAAGATCAACGTGAACGGGATCGCTCCGGGAGTCGTGGACACGCCAATGTGGGACGCGGTGGATGCTCTCTTTGCCAAGTACGAGGGCAAGCCGAAGGGCCAGAAGAAGCGTGAGGTCGGCGAGGCGGTGCCTTACGGTCGCATGGGCCGCCCCGAGGACATGACCGGGGCCGCCGTCTTCCTTGCCTCCTCCGAGGCCGATTACATTGTCGCCCAGACGTTGAACGTCGACGGCGGCAACTGGATGAGCTGAGCCATGACCGTGCAAATGCCCTCATATGACCGTTCCAAGCTGACCCCTGGCATCGTCCATATCGGCCTTGGGAACTTCCACCGGGCGCACATGGCCGTCTATCTGGATGACCTGTTCGGGATGGGGCTGAACCACGACTGGGCGATCTTGGGGGCCGGAGTGCGCGAGGGCGACGCGCGGATGCGGGATGCCTTGAAGGCTCAGGACTGTCTGTCGACGGTGATCGAGCTGGACCCGAAGGGCAAATCGGCACGGCGGGTGGGGTCGATGATCGACTTTCTACCGGTTCAGGCGGACAACGCGGCCCTCATCGCGGCGATGTCACGGCCGGAGATCCGGATCGTCAGCCTGACGGTGACCGAGGGCGGCTATTTCATCAACCCGGCGACGGGGGAGTTTGACCCCTCTCACCCCGAGATCGCAGCGGACGCGGCGGACCCGCACCGCACAGCCTTTGGCGCGATCATCGCGGCGCTTAAAGCACGCAAGGCAGCGGGGGTGGCTCCGTTCACGGTGATGTCCTGCGACAACCTGCCGGGCAACGGGCATGTGACGAAGGCCGCCGTGGTGGGGCTGGCGGGGATCAAGGACCCGGCGCTGGCGGATTGGATTGCGGCCAACGTGGCATTCCCGAACGGGATGGTGGACCGGATCACGCCGGCGACCGGCCCGCGCGAGCGCGAGATGGCGGCTAGCTTCGGCCTCGGCGATGATCCGGTGCCGGTCACTTGCGAGCCGTTCCGGCAATGGGTGCTGGAGGACACCTTCCCCTCGGGTCGTCCGGCCTTTGAAAAGGTCGGCGTCACGCTGACACCCCACGTCCACAATTTCGAAATGATGAAGATCCGCATCCTGAACGGTGGCCATGCGACCATAGCCTATCCGGGCGGGCTTCTGGACATCGAGTTTGTCCACGAAGCGATGGCGAACCCGCTGATCCGGGGCCTTCTGGACAAGGTGGAGGTCAATGAGATCATCCCCTACATCCCCCCGGTTCCCGATACGAACCTTGGCGACTATTACCGCAAGATCGTGGAGCGGTTCAGCAACCCCGAGGTCGCTGATACCGAACGCCGCCTGTGCCTTGACGGGTCGAACCGGCAGCCGAAGTTCATCGTGCCCTCCATCCGCGATGCGCTGGCGGCGGGCGGGTCGGTGGAGGGGCTGGCCTTGGTCAGCGCGCTCTGGTGCCGGTATTGCTTTGGCGAAACGGACAGCGGCACGCATATCCCGCCGAATGATCCCGACTGGGACGCGCTGGTCGCCCGGTCGAAGGCCGCCAAGGCGCGACCGTCGGCATGGCTGGAGATGACGACGGTCTATGGCGATCTGGGGCAGGACGCGCGGTTCGCCGGGGCCTTCGAGCGGCAGCTGAACCGGCTTTGGGCCGTGGGAACCAGGGCGACCCTGACCGAGTACCTGGCCTAGGGCGCCGGGTCCTCGGCGGGGGCGAAGTCGGGGACCACCCAAAGCTCCACCCTCCGGTTCAGCTGGCGGCCGATGGCGGTTTCATCACAGGCCATCGGCAGTGCCTCGCCAAAGCCTTCGACCACCGGAAGGTCGGTCGCAGCAAGGTCCGGCGCCACTGCCGCCAGTTCCTGCGCCACCTTGGCCGCCCGTTCGACCGACAGCGCCAGGTTCGCCTGCGCCGCCCCCGACCCGTCCGAGAAGCCGGCCAGCACCAACTTCTGATCCCGGAACTGCCCCGCCGCGATCAACTGCGCCAGGTCCACCAGATTGTCCTGCGATTGCGCGTCCAGCGTCGACGACCCATCCTCGAACCGGAAGGTCAGGCTGACCCGGTCCGCCCCGTCCATGATCCCCGCCAGCCGCTTGAGGTCGTCCAGCGTCACATCCTCGCCCGCGCCCTGGATCGCGTTGATCAGGCGCAGCCCGTCCGCCGTCATCGGCTGGCGGCTGGCCGAGCGGTCGACGAAGCCCGCCGCCAGGACCGCCGCCTGCGCCTCGGGCGTGCGCAGGAAATCCAGGAACTCGCGCGTCAGCAGGGGCAGGCGGCGCTTCGGGGTCAGCAGCAGAACCGGCAGCGCCAGGGGATAATCCTCGGCCTTGATCGCCAGCGCGGTGGGCAGCAAGGGGAAGCCGCAGCTGTCGGTCAGGGGCATCCGCCGCGCCGGAGCAATCGCCGACCGGCCCGAGACGGCAATGGCCCACGGGTCCTTCGCCACTGCATCGGCCAGCGTCGCAAGGTCGGGGTGCTGAACCGCAGGCATTTCCCGGGTGCCAAGCCTTTCGCCCAGCGCACGCTGCAAGTCGGCCTCGGCGGCCAGGGCGTGCAGCACGATGGGCATGTCCGGGCCGCCGATCTCTGCCCAGTTGTCCACCTCTCCTCCCAGGATCTTTGCCAGTTCGACAGTGGAAATCTCGGGCGTGGGATTGTCCGGGGCGACCAGCACCACCAGCGCGTCCATCGCGACCGAGTGGTTGCCCAAATCCGGCTCGGCGCGGAAGGTAAGCTTCAGGTCCGCCGACCCGTCCTGCACGGCTGCCGTGGCAAGGTCCGGCTGCATCGGCGTGAAGGACACCTCGGCCAGGTCCTTGCGGCTTTCGGGGTCCAGGATGCGGGCCTGGAACCCCGCGCCTGTGCCGCCCTCATAGACCAGGCCGCGCGCCTGGGCGAAGGCCTGGAACAGCGCGGGCAGCAGTCCGGCCGCATCGGGCGAGCCGACAATCCGCATTACGGCCTTTGGCGCGATCAGATCCGGGCAGGCTGGACCCTCGCAGATGACGCCCTGACCGTCCACGGTCAGCTGCCCGTAAGCCGTGTCGATGCGGTAGAATTCGCCGTCATAGCCCTGCAGGGTGCCGGTCAGCACGATGCCGCCCTCGCGGGCGACAAGGGTGACATCCTGGGCGGCAATGGGCCCCGAAATGCACAGCGCAGCGCAAAGCGCCGCGAGTCCTGCCTTCACACCCATCGACCGTTCCGAACCCTTACTTAGGAGCGGCGAGTTTCAGGCCAGGCGCAAGATTCTTCAACACCAGAATGTCGCCTGCGGTCCCGCACAGCGGCACGGCAATGATCTGCTCGGTCGTCGAGGCGACGCCGCCGCTGGACTGCGCCGTCTCGACCCGCAGGGTCCGGCCACAGGTCGCCGGGGTGATCCGCAGCTCGCCCGTGATGTCGGCCTTGCCCAGGTCCTTGCCGGGAACCGAGTAGACCCGGGCCAGAACCGGCGAGGGGAGATTGGAATGCCCCAGCGCCATGACGCCCTGCTCCAGCCCCGACACGGCCGAACTGCCGATCAGCACCTTGTCGCCGTCGATGACCCGCAGCTCCATCTCGACCGGGCTGTCCCAGCTGATGGCATAGCGGGCGTAGGATGCGGCGTCCGGCACGGTGACGCGGCCCAGGACCAGACGGGAATCCTGCAGATAGACCGCAACCATCGCGTCGGGCCGCAGTGCGGGAAGCATCACGGTCGCCATCCCGTCGGCCTTGGTCTGCGCCGAGAAGGACAGGCCGGAATGTCGGACCACGAAACGTTCGCCGCGGTTGCAGGGCGCGATCAGGCTGGCCTCGATCATCGCGCCGGGAAGGGGAACCAGCGACAGCTGCGCCTGGCATCCGTCGCCGGCCGAGCCTGGTGCCGCAGCCGCGACCGTGGTGATGCCGGTGACCTGACCCAACCCCGGATCGGCGGGCGTGCTAAGCGAGGCCGAGTCCGGAACAGCGGGATTTTCCGACGGAACGCTGGCAGCGCGCGGCTCACGCGCCGCACCCGCTGCGGTCAGCAAAAGTGAATGCTGGGCCGCAGGAGCCTTCAGGTGTTCCGCTGTATGGGCGGCTCCGAACGCAACCGCCAGAACGGCGGACACTTGCAGAACCTTTTTGCCCCAAAGCATGGCAGTGCCCCGGTGAGAATCGTTACCGTTTCCGGGGTAGAGCCCAATAGGGGCGGAGAAATGGCATTAATTGGGAAGGCTTACGGATTGCTGCCCTGATCGGCCGGGAATCACCCCGGCCGCAGCGGCCGCCCTAGGCAAGGCGACCGTGGCAGTGCTTGAACTTCTCGCCCGAGCCGCAGGGGCAATTGTCATTCCGCCCCGGATTGCCCCAGGTTGTCGGGTCGGCCTCGTCGAAACCGGCCAACCGGGTGGCAGCTTCCGCAGCCGGAGCGGCCGCCAGCGCCACGGCGGGTGCTGCGGCGGCAGCGGCTTCTACCACCTTTGGCGCTTGGGCGGCGGCCATCTGGCGCACCATTTCGTCCTGCTCTTCCTGGGTCACCGGACGGATGCGCGACAGTTGCTGGGTCGTCTGTTCCCGCAAGGAGTTCAGAAGATTGCCGAACAGCTGGAAAGCCTCGGTCTTGTACTCGTTCAGCGGGTCGCGCTGCGCATAGCCGCGGAAGTTCACCACCGACCGCAGATGCTCCAGCCGCAGAAGGTGCTCACGCCACTTGCTGTCGATGGCTTGCAGGAGGACCTGCTTTTCGATGGTCTGCATGGTCGGAGCACCGAACTTTTCGGCCTTCTCGGCCATCATCTTGTCCGAGGCCTCGACGATCCGCTCCTGGATCACGGCCTGGTCGACGCCTTCTTCGGCAGCCCAGTCGGCAATCGGCAGGTCCATGTTCAGCATGTCGCGGACCGAGGCGGTCAGCGCGTCGGTGTCCCAGGCATCCGGGTAGGACTTGGGCGGCATGGCCAGGTCGACAAGGTCCTCGATCACCTGATGGCGCATGTCGGCGGCGACGTCGGCGACGTGGTCGGCCTGCATGATCTCCATCCGCTGCGAGAAGATCGCCTTGCGCTGGTCGTTCATCACGTCGTCGAATTTCAGCAATTGCTTGCGGATGTCGAAGTTGCGGCCTTCGACCTTGGCCTGCGCCTTTTCCAAGGACTTGTTCACCCAGGGGTGAACGATGGATTCGCCTTCCTTCATGCCCAGCTTGGACAGGATGGAATCCAGCCGCTCAGACCCGAAGATGCGCATCAGGTCGTCTTCCAGCGACAGGAAGAAAGCCGACCGACCCGGGTCGCCCTGACGGCCCGAACGGCCGCGCAGCTGGTTGTCGATCCGGCGGCTTTCGTGGCGTTCGGTGCCAAGGACGAACAGGCCCCCGGCCTGCTTGACGGCCTCTTCCTCGTCCTTGTGGGCGGCCTCGATCCGGGCACGGATGGCGACGTGGTCGCCTTCGGGATCGGCGGCGATGGCCTCCATGATCTTGAACTCGACGTTGCCGCCCAGCTTGATGTCGGTGCCGCGGCCAGCCATGTTCGTCGCGATGGTGACCGAACCAAGCTTGCCGGCGTCAGCGACGATCTTGGCTTCCATCTCGTGCTGGCGCGCGTTCAGGACGCTGTGCTGGATGTCGGCGCCTTTCAGCAGCGCGGACAGCTGTTCGGATTTCTCGATGGACGTGGTGCCGACAAGGATCGGCTGGCCCTTCGCATGGGCCTCCTTGATGGCCACGACGATGCCGTCATACTTTTCGCGCGCAGTGCGGAAGACCTGGTCATGTTCGTCGATCCGGGCGACGGGACGGTTGGTCGGAACCTCGACCACGCCCAGACCGTAGATCTCGCGGAATTCCTCGGCCTCGGTCGCGGCGGTACCGGTCATGCCGCCCAGCTTTTCGTAAAGCCGGAAGTAGTTCTGGAAGGTGACGCTGGCGTAGGTGACGTTCTCGGGGTTGATCTTGACCCCTTCCTTCGCCTCGATCGCCTGATGCAGGCCCTCGGACAGCCGGCGGCCCTTCATCATGCGGCCGGTGAATTCGTCGATCAGCATCACCTCGCCGTCGCGGACGATGTACTGCTGGTCCTTGAAGAACAGCTTGTGCGCCCGCAAGGCCTGGTTGACGTGGTGCACGATGGACGTGCTTTCGGCGGCATAGAGGTTCTGCCCTTCCGGCAGGATGCCCGCCTGGCGCAGAAGATCCTCGATGACGTCGTTGCCCTCTTCCGTCAGGGTCACGCCGCGGGTCTTTTCATCCACCGCGTAATGATCCGGCGTCAGATGCGGGATCACCTTGTCCACAGCCGAGTACAGCGTGCTGCGGTCCTGGCTGGGACCCGAGATGATCAGCGGTGTCCGCGCTTCGTCGATCAGGATCGAGTCCACTTCGTCGACGATCGCATAGTTGTGCCCACGCTGCGCCATGTCGTCCAGCGAGGCTTTCATGTTGTCGCGCAGGTAGTCGAAGCCCAGCTCGTTGTTCGTCGCATAGGTGATGTCGGCGCGGTAGGCGGCCTTCTTCTCGGCGTCGGGCTGCTGCGAATAGACGACGCCCGTCGTCATCCCCAGCGCGGCATAGACCTTGCCCATCCATTCCGCGTCGCGCTTGGCCAGATAGTCGTTCACCGTGACGACATGCACGCCCTTGCCGGTCAGCGCGTTGAGGTAGGCCGCGAAGGTGGCGACCAGCGTCTTGCCTTCGCCCGTCTTCATCTCGGAAATGTTGCCCTGGTGCAGGAACATCCCGCCCTTCAGCTGCACGTCGAAGGCCCGCAGGCCCAAGGCCCGCCGTGCACCCTCGCGGCAGTTGGCAAACGCCTCGGGCAGGATCGCCTCCAGGCTTTCGCCGCCCTCTTGCACGCGCTTCTGAAACTCGCGCGTCTTGGCGATGATGCCTTCATCGGTCAGCGCCTGGAACTGTGGCTCCAGTGCGTTGATCTGCGCCACCACCGGGCGGACGGACTTTACCTTGCGGTCGTTCGGAGTCCCGAACACCTTCCGCGCAATCGATCCAAGACCCAGCATGCTTTCTCCGTGGGGCGGCTTCTCTGACAGCATCGTGTGGCCGTTGGGCTTGCCCGCCCCCACGGCCTTCCCTAGAAGGTCCAGAGCATGACCGGATGGGCCCGTTCCACGCGACTGTCGCGATGTAAGGGGAAGCACCGGCATAGTCAACTTAAGCAGGGCGACGGCCCCGATCAGGAGGTGGTGAAAATGATGAAACGCTCGAAGTTCTGGTCGGTTCTGGCAGTGACGGCGGCGCTTTCGGGCCCTGCATTGGCCGAGGGTGAGACCGCCGATACCGTGGTCGCGACCGTGAACGGGGTGAACATCACGCTTGGTCACATGATCGCGTTGCGCGAAACGCTGCCGCCGGAATACCAGCAGCTGGCGGATGACGTGCTGTTCAAGGGCATCTACAACCAGCTGATCCAGCAGGAAGTCCTGGCTCAGTCCGTGGGCGAGCTTGGCCCCCGTGTCGCCGCCACCCTGGAAAACGACAAGCGCGGCCTCGTATCGGGCATCGCGATCGAGAACATCGTCGCCACCGCCGTCACCGACGAGGCGCTTCAGGCGGCCTATGACGCCCGTTTCAAGGACGCCGCCCCGCAGACTGAATACAACGCCGCCCACATCCTGGTCGCCACCAAGGAAGAGGCTGACGCCATCAAGGCCGAACTGGCCGGCGGCGCGGACTTTGCCGAGATTGCGAAGGCCAAGTCCACGGACACAGGATCGGGCGCCAATGGCGGCGATCTGGGCTGGTTCGGTCTGGGCATGATGGTCAAGCCCTTCGAGGAGGCCGTCATCGCCGCCAAGGTGGGCGAAGTGACCGACCCGGTGCAAAGCGACTTCGGCTTTCACCTGATCCTGGTCAACGAAACCCGCGTGGCCGAGAAACCTACCTTGGACCAGCTGCGCGACGAACTTGCGGCCGAGGTTGAAAACACCGCGATCAATGCGAAGATCGAAGAGCTGACCAAGGGCGCGACGGTGACACGGGAAGGCGAAGGGCTGGACCCGGCCCTGCTGAAGAACTCGGCCCTGATCGACTGAAGTTGCGATAACCTGGGGGGACGGTGATGGCAAAGACTGACTGGAAAGCCGAAGCGAAGGCGCTGAAGAAGAAGGTCCGCAAGCTGAAGGACAACATCACCGCTGCCGCCGGTCCGATGGCCGAGGCAGTGCAGGATGCGGTCAGCGATGTGGTGGCGGCGGCGAAAAAGGCGATGAAGCCGGTCTCGCCGCTGGCCCCGGCCAGTTTTCCCGTGTTGCCCGCAATCAAGGGCGCGGAATTCGCCGCCGTCGAAGCTGGTGTGCGCTACCAGAACCGCAAGGACGTGATGCTGGTCCGCCTGGCCCCCGGCACAACGATGGCCGGGGTCTTCACCCGGTCCTCGACCCGGTCGGGCTGCGTCCGCGACTGCCAGGCGAAATTGGCGATGAAGGTCCCGGCAGATGCCGGGGCGGCGATCATCGTGAACTCCGGCAACTCGAACGCCTTCACCGGGAAATTCGGCGATGAGGCCGTTGCCGCCGTCACTGGCGCAGTGGCCCAGGCGCTGGGGGTCCCCGCCTCCCGCGTCTTTTCCTCCTCGACCGGAGTCATCGGCGAGCCGCTGCCATTCGAGAAGATCACCGCCAAGGTCCCCGACCTGGTTGCCGCACTGACCGAAGATGCCGTGGAGATGGCTGCCCACGCAATCATGACCACCGACACCTTCCCCAAGGGTGCCGCCGCGACGGTGCAAGGCGAAGGCGGGATGATCCACATCTCCGGCATCGCCAAGGGCTCGGGCATGATCGCGCCCGACATGGCGACGATGCTGGTCTACATCTTCACCGACGCCAAAATTTCAGCGGTTGCATTGCAAAAACTGGTCGCGCGCAACGTGGACGCGACGTTCAACTCGATCACGGTGGACAGCGATACCTCGACCTCGGACACCCTCCTGATCGCCGCCACCGGGCAATCCCCCGCGGCCGAGCTGAAAGGCCCGGCGCTGAAGGCCTTCGAGACCGCCCTGGCAGGTGTGATGCGCGACCTTGCGCTGCAGGTCGTGCGGGATGGCGAGGGTGCCACCAAGCTGGTCGAGGTGCGCGTGACGGGTGCGGCCACGGATGAGGACGCCGCCAAGGTTGCCTTCGCCATCGCCAATTCGCCTTTGGTGAAAACCGCCGTGGCCGGGCAGGACCCGAACTGGGGCCGCATCGTCGCGGCCGTCGGCAAGTCGGGCGCAGAGGCCGACCGCGACAAGCTGACAATCCGCTTCGGCGACATCCTCGTCGCGCAGAACGGCTGGCGGAACCCCGACTACAAGGAAGACGACGGCGCAGCCTACATGCAGGGCCAGGAACTGGTCTTCGCCGTGGACCTCGGTCTCGGCAAGGCAAAGCGGTCGGTCTGGACCTGCGACCTGACCTCCCGCTACATCGAAATCAACGCCGACTACCGCTCCTGATTTCATCTGTCCGAAAATATCCCGGGGGTCCGGGGGCTGGCCCCCGGGGTTCCCCACAAGGACCGCCCATGAAAATCGTCCTCGTCTCTGCCGTCGCCCTGATTGACCCCGACGGTCGCGTCCTTCTGGCCCAGCGGCCCGAGGGGAAGTCCCTCGCGGGTCTTTGGGAATTTCCGGGCGGCAAGGTCGAACCCGGCGAATCGCCCGAGACAGCGCTGATCCGCGAGTTGAAAGAGGAACTCGACATCGACACCTGGGCATCCTGCCTGGCTCCACTGACCTTCGCCAGCCACGCCTATGACGACTTTCACCTCTTGATGCCGCTTTTTGCCTGCCGGAAATGGCAGGGCACGGTCCGCTCGCTGGAGGGCCAGCAACTGGCCTGGGTCAAACCGAATCAGCTTCGCGACTACCCGATGCCCCCTGCCGACCTGCCCCTGATCCCCATCCTGCGCGACTGGCTCTGACCCGCCGCTCGTCGAAGCCCTTCGGGCACTCCTCGCTATAGCCACAGCGAGGAGAAGCCGAAGGCGCACGAGGAGCAGGCCAAACAGAAGAACGCCGGACCAATGGCCCGGCGCTTTCGTGACAGTCTCTGGAGGTGCCGGTCACTCCAGCGTGCGCTGGACCTCTTCCCGTTCGAAGATCTCGATGACATCGTTCTGCCGGATGTCCTCGTAGTTCTCGAAGGCCATGCCGCATTCCTGGCCCGAGATGACTTCCTTCACCTCGTCCTTGAAGCGTTTCAGCGTCTTCAGAGTGCCCTCGTGGATCACCACGTTGTCGCGCAGCAGACGCACCCCGGCCGACCGGCGGGCAACGCCCTCGGTAACCAGGCAACCTGCGACCTTGCCGACGTTCGACACCTTGAAGACCTCGAGGATCTTCGCGTAGCCGATGAAGGTCTCGCGGACCTCGGCCTTGAGAAGCCCCGACGCGGCGGCTTTGATGTCGTCGACCAGATCGTAGATGATCGAGTAGTAGCGGATCTCGACGCCCTTCTGGGTGGCGGACGCCCGGGCCGTCGCATTGGCGCGGACGTTGAAGCCGATGATCGGGGCCTTCGACGCCTCGGCCAGGGCCACGTCGGTATCGGTGATCGCACCCACACCCGAGTGCAGCACGCGGACGCGAACCTCGTCGTTCCCGATCTTCTCCATCGCCTGGACGATGGCTTCCGCAGAGCCTTGCACGTCGGCCTTGATCAGGATCGGCAGTTCCGCGACGGACTGGTCGGCCTTGGCCTTCGCCATCAGCTGTTCCAGCGTGGTCGCAGCACCCGCCGCGGCACGTTTGTCCTTGGCGGTCTTGATCCGGTAATCGGCGATCTCGCGGGCTTGCGCCTCGGTCTCGACGACGTTCAGGGTGTCACCGGCGGACGGAGTGCCGGACAGACCCAGCACCTCGACCGGAACCGACGGACCGGCTTCGGCAATCGTCTCACCCTGATCATTGATCAGCGCGCGAACCTTGCCCCACTGCTCGCCGACGACGAAGATGTCGCCCTTGCGCAGGGTGCCGTTCTGGACCAGCACCGTCGCCACAGGGCCACGGCCCACGTCAAGCTTGGCTTCGATGACGGCACCGGAGGCTGCCCGGTTCGGGTTGGCCCGCAGTTCCAGCAGTTCAGCCTGCAGCGCAATGGCTTCCAGAAGGTCGTCCAGACCAAGGCCGGTCTTGGCCGAAACCTCGACATCCTGCACGTCGCCCGACATGGCTTCCACAACGATTTCGTGCTGCAGAAGGTCGGTGCGCACCTTTTGCGGGTTCGCTTCGTGTTTGTCGATCTTGTTGATCGCCACGATCATCGGGACCTTGGCGGCCTTGGCGTGGTTGATCGCCTCGATCGTCTGCGGCATCACGGCATCGTCGGCCGCGACCACCAGCACCACGATGTCCGTCACCTGAGCCCCGCGCGAACGCATGGAGGTGAAGGCCGCGTGGCCGGGCGTGTCAAGGAACGTCACCAGCTGCCCGTTGGGCGTCTTCACCTGGTAGGCGCCGATGTGCTGGGTGATCCCGCCCGCTTCGCCCGAGACGACGTTGGCCTTGCGGATCGCATCCAGAAGCGAGGTCTTGCCGTGGTCGACGTGGCCCATGATCGTGACGATCGCGGGGCGCGGCATCAGGCTGGTGTCGGCATCCTTGACGGTGTCGATGACCTGTTCGACGTCGGCGTCCGAGACGCGAACCGCCTTGTGGCCGAATTCCTCGATCACCAGTTCCGCGGTGTCGGCGTCGATGGCCTGGTTCATCGTGACCATCATGCCCATTTTCATGAGCGACTTGACCACATCCGCGGCGCGTTCGGCCATCCGGTTGGCAAGTTCCGAGACCACGATGGTTTCCGGCAGCTGCACGTCGCGAACCTGCTTTTCGGCCTTCTGACCCAGACCCAGCGCCTTGGCGCGGGCCTTTTCCTGCTTGCGCTTCATCGCGGCAAGGCTGCGCTGACGGCCGCTGTCGCCGGACATCGCATCGCTGAGGGTCAGCTTGCCCGAACGACGGCCTTCGTCGCCGGCGCCACGCTTGGCACCCCGGTCGCCACGGTCGTCCTTTTCGCGGTCGGTCTTGCGAGGGCTAAGGCCGGGCTTGGCCCCGGCAGGTCCGCGCGGATCTTCGGTCGAGGCGGGCGCAGCCGGCGCGGCACGGTCGGCCGGTTTGGCCGCAGCAGCCGGAGGCGGCGTGGTCGACCGGGCACGGGTGCCCAAAACATCGGCCTTGCGGGCTTCGGCCGCGGCGATCTTGGCGGCGGCTTCGGCCTTGGCGGCGCGTTCCTCTTCCTCGGCCTTCAGGCGCAGGGCTTCGGTGCGTTCGCGATCCTCACGCTCTTTGGTCTCGATCTCGGCGCGGCGCTGGGCGCGGTCTTCCTCGCGGATGCGGTCCTCTTCGGCGCGGCGCAGGGCATCTTCGGCCTCACGCGCCTTGGCGGCGCGAAGGGCGGCCAGACGCCGATCCATTTCGGCGTCGGAAATCCCTGCGGGCCGCTTCGACGGATCACCGTAGTTCGTTGGCGCAGCCGACTGGCCCGCGCCGGGCGTGCCTGGCTTCGGGGCGGCGGTGGGAACCACCACGCGCTTGCGTTTCGTTTCGACCACGACGCTCTTGGTCCGGCCGTGGCTGAAGCTTTGCTTCACCTGTCCGGAACGGGGGGCGCCCCCAAGGCCAAGAGGTTTCTTGCCGTCAGTATCGCTCATGCGTTCTTCGTATCCTTCATGGCGGTCTCGCCGCCGTCATCCCCACCGGCCTGCCCACGCAAGCCTGCGAGTTTTGCCGCTTCCATTACAACACGGGACCTGAGTCCACCAGCGGCAAGCGCGGCGTGTATCGCACGTTCGCGCCCGAATGCCAAACCGATTTCCCCAGCCGAAAGGCAACCAATGAAGCCCTTTTCGCCATCTGGCGCGTGCAGCTTCGTCTTGCCCCGTTCCGACCCGTCGCTGGCCTGGATCAGCGTCACCGCTGTGCCCTTGACCAGCCAGTCCTTCACCTTCTCGTAACCCGTAACCGCGTCGCCCGCCTTGCGTGCCATCGAAAGCATTTCGATGGTCCGCTGCAGGACCAGCGCCTCGACCAGATCGGCCAGCCCTTCGGCGACCTTTACCGGCTGGCGGGCTGCACGAGAGAAGAGATTCTTCTTCGCCGCCTTGTCGATCGCCGCACGGTCGGCCGAGACGTAAATTCCACGGCCAGGCAGCTTGCCCATCACATCAGGCACAAGCTGACCTTCCGGCCCCAGGCAAAAGCGGATCAGACCCGCTTTCGGCTGGCTTTCCCCGGTCGCAATGCACTTGCGTTCCGGATCGTCCCGTTCTTTTTCCCGGCCGCCGCGTGTCAACGCGTGTCCCCGAGGCCTGAGATCAGGCCTCGGCCTCCTCATCTTCGGCAACCTCGTCAGAGGGTTGCTCCAGTTCGGTCGGGTCGACCCAGCCCAGCATCACGCGGGCGGTCATGATCAGGGTCTGCGCTTCCTCAAGCGACATCTCGAACTTTTCCAGGACGCCTTCGTCCTTCTTGCGCTGACCGTTTTCGGTGGTCCAGCCACCGGCCAGTTCCCAGTCGGCGCAGGTGGCGAAGTCTTCCAGCGTCTTGATGCCGTCGTTTGCGAGCGCCTCCAGCATCTGCGGCGTCAGGCCTTCGAAGTTGACCAGGCTGTCTTCCACACCCAGCGCGCGGGCGTTTTCCATCGCCTTGGCGTTGGCCGCTTCCAGATAGTCGCGGGCGCGGGCCTGCAACTCGCCTGCGGTGCCTTCGTCGAAGCCGTCGATGGACAGCAGTTCGTCCAGGTCGACATAGGCGACTTCTTCCAGGTTGGTGAAGCCTTCGGCCACCAGCAGCTGAGCCATCATCTCGTCAACGTCCAGCGCCTCCATGAACAGCTTGGTGCGTTCGGCGAATTCGGCCTGACGACGCTGCGATTCTTCGGCTTCGGTCAGGATGTCGATATCAAGGCCCGTCAGCTGGCTGGCCAGACGCACGTTCTGGCCGCGGCGGCCGATGGCGAGGCTAAGCTGCTCGTCGGGGACGACGACTTCGATCTTCCCGGCCTCTTCGTCGAACACGACTTTCGAGACTTCGGCAGGCTGCAGCGCGTTCACCAGGAACGTGGCGGTGTCCTGGTTCCACGGAATGATGTCGATCTTTTCACCCTGCAACTCGTTCACCACGGCCTGAACGCGGCTGCCACGCATACCGACGCAGGCGCCGACCGGGTCGATGGAGTTGTCGTAGCTGATCACGGCGATCTTGGCGCGCGAACCGGGGTCACGGGCCACGGCCTTGATCTCGATGATGCCGTCATAGATTTCCGGCACTTCCATCTTGAAAAGCTCGGCCATGAACTGCGGGTCGGTGCGCGACAGGAAAACCTGCGGGCCACGCGGTTCGCGGCGGACGTCCTTGATGAAGCAGCGGATGCGGTCGCCGATGCGATAGGCTTCGCGGCCGATCTTCTCGTTCCGGCGCAGGATGCCTTCGCCACGACCGATGTCGACGATGACGTTGCCATATTCCTCGCGCTTGACGGCGCCGTTGATGATGGTGCCCTTGCGGTCCTTGAATTCCTCGAACTGGCGGTCACGCTCGGCTTCGCGGACCTTTTGCAGGATGACCTGCTTGGCGGACTGCGCGGCGATGCGGCCCAGGTCGACGGGCGGAACTTCGTCGATCACCTCGTCGCCAAGCTGCGGGTCGGCCAGGTAGGTCTTGGCCTGCTTCGCGGTGATCTGAGCGTGGTGATTCTCGACCGCGTCATCCTCGACCACGGTGCGGACGCGGGTGAAGGACGCGCGGCCGGTCTTGCGGTCGATCTTGACGCGGATGTCCATCTCGGCGCCGTAGCGCGACTTGGCGGCGCGGGCGAGGCTGTCTTCCATCGCCTGGATCACCAGGTCGGGGTCGATCATCTTTTCGCGCGCCACGGCTTCGGCGGTCTGCAGAAGCTCCAGCTGGTTGGCGGATGTGATTGCCATCGGCGTCTCTCCCTAGTGTTTCGTCTGGGGGGCAGGCTCGTCGTCCTCGTCCCCGTCGTTGTCTGGCCCGTCAATTTCTTCGATTTCGTCGAACTGGCCGTCAGTCGGTTCAGAAACCTTCTTCTGGCGCAGCATCTCGGCGATCAGCGCGTCGGTCAGGATCAGCTTGGCATCGGACAGCCAGTCGAACTGCAGCCCGATGGTGACCTCTTCGCCCGAGTCCTCGATGGTAATCAGGACCTCGTCGCCCTCGACCCCCGCCAGATCCCCCTTGAAGCGGCGGCGGCCGTCGATGAGTTCCGTCGTCTCGATCCGGGCTTCCCAGCCCTTCCACATCTCGAAATCCTTCAGCCGGGTCAGCGGCCGGTCGATCCCGGGGGAGGACACTTCCAGGACGTAGTTGTCCTCCAGCGGGTCTTCCACGTCCAGAACGGCAGACACGGCAGTCGAGATGTCGCCGAGTTCATCGACGCCGATCCCGCCATCAGGACGGTCGGCCATGATCTGCAAAACCCGCGTCTTGCCGCCCATCAGGCGGATGCGGACCAGTTCGAAGCCCAGCCCTTCGATCACCGGGCCGACGATGTCAGCCAGGCGGCGGTCGATGGCAGTCTTGGCGATCAGATCGGACATTCAGTTTCCAGAAACAAAAAGGCGGACCCAGCGGCCCGCCCGTGACTTTCGGTAGCTTCAGGTTTGGACCCGGAAGCAGCTGTTGAGGGGGATATACGCCCCCGCCCCCGAGTCTGCAAGGGGGATGCTCATCGAGCACTTCGTGCACTCTTCGCAAGCGCCCAAGCGAGGAGTGCACGAAGTGCTCGACGAGCGGCCGTCAGAGTTTGCGGAACACCATCACCAGGCCCCGGTCGTCCTTGTGCGGGTGGTCGGCCCCTTCGTAGATCGGGATGTCGCGCCAGCCGACCGGAGTGATCCGGCCCTGCGCCACCAGCCGCGCCAGTTCGGACCCGAAGCCAGCCCCGTCCAGCACCGCGCCGATGGTACCGCAGGCGAAGACAGCGCCGGGGCGGGTGATGCGCAGAAGCTCGGGGAAGCATTCCGGGCCGACATGACCGTGGGTGAAGGTGCCGCAACTGACCACCGCGTCATAAGTGGCGTCGGGGATGTCCAGCGCCTTGGTCAGGTCGCCCAGCATCAGGCTGCGGTAGACGCCTTTGGGGCGGGCGATCTCCAGCATCTCGGGCGTGATGTCCAGCGCATCGACGGTCCGGCCGCGCAGGTGCTCGGCCACCAGGCCGGTGCCCGCGCCGATGTCCAGGATCTCGGCCTCAGGCCCAATCTCGGCGTCAAGGATCGCCGCGATCTCGCGCGGGGCGATGTAGCCCCAGGCCGCGCCAAAGCTGTCGTCATAGGTCTTGGCCCAGTCGCCATACATGCGGCGGGCTGCGTCGGGACCGTCGATCTGATAGGCCTCGTCCAGATCATAGCCGTCGTCGGTCATCTGCCATCCCTCCTGCGTTGGCGCAGTGATGCAGCCTGCGGGTCACAGAAGAATGACGACAAACGGGAACCCAAGTCTGCCCAATCCGGTTTCCTTAGATTGAAGGGGTCGGCACAAGCTGCAATAGTCCGGCTAAGGCTGCCGATGAGGGTCCGAGGCGTGTTTTCCAGTCATCAAGTGCTGCGGGTCCAGGGGGCTGTCGCTGCGGTCCTTCTGGGCCTTGGCGCAGCGTCTGCTCATGCGCTGGACCGGCTGGACTTCGTCGTTGCCGGCGGGTCCGCGGACCTGACCCAGGCGGTGCAGGATGCCTCGCAGGTGCGGTCGCTGCAGGCGCAGGGCCAGACCGATCCGCAGGACCTGCTGGCGGCTGCCCGGGCGGATTATGCCCGTATCCTGGCGGCGATGTATGCCAGGGGCCATTACTCGGTCGTGATCCGCATCCGCATCGACGGACGCGAGGCGGCGGCCATCCCGGCGCTGGAGGCCCCGACGGCGATTTCGGCGATCCGCATCGACGTGGACCCCGGTGATCCGTTCCGCTTCGGGCTGGCGCGGGTCGCCCCGCTGGCCCCGGACAGTGAACTGCCCCAAGGCTTTCGTGCCGGAGCTGTGGCGGAAAGCGGGGCCGTGGCTGAAGCGGTAGACGTGGCGATCAAGGCTTGGCGCGAGTCGGGGCACGCCAGGGCTTTCGTCGCGCGCGAAGAGATCGTGGCCGACCATGCCGCGCGGCGCCTGGACGCCGATGTTGGCCTGACGCCCGGTCCGAAACTGCGCTTCGGCCGGCTGGAGATCACTGGCGAGGAGCGGATGCGTGAGCGTCGCATCGCCAAGATCGCGGGCCTCCCGGAAGGCGAGACCTTCAGCGAGACCGAACTGCGCCGCGCCGAAACCCGGTTGCGGCGAACCGGCATCTTTTCCTCGGTGGCGCTGACCGAGGACGAACAGGTCACGGCGCCCGACCTGCTGGGGATCACCGCGACTGTGGTCGAACAGAAGCCCCGCCGCTATTCCTTTGGGGCCGAGATCGCCAGCCTGGACGGGGTATCGCTGTCCGCGGCATGGTTGCACCGCAACCTTCTGGGCGGGGGCGAACGGCTGGGCGTTGCGGCGGACGTGACGAACATCGGCTCGGGCGAAAGCGGGATCGACTACGGGGTCGAGGTGACGCTGGACCGCCCGGCAACGCTGACGCCGGACACCACGGCGGGTCTGGTGCTGGGCTACAGCCACGAAGACGAGATCGACTATGCGCTGGATTCGGTCACCTTCGGGCTGAAGTTCAGCCACATCTTTTCCGAGACGCTGACCGCCCGGGTCGGCCTGACCTACGACTATCTGGACGGCAGCGACCCCGGCGGCAGCTTCACATTCCGCAATCTGTCGCTGCCCATCGGCGTCACCTGGGACAAGCGGGACGTGGCCAACAGTCCGACCAAAGGCTTCTACCTGGACGCCGAGGCCAAGCCCTTTGCCGGGTTCGGCACCACGGGCTCGGGTCTGCGGGCGACGATGGATGGCCGGGTCTACCGCAGCCTGGGCGAGCCGGGGCGCTTTGTCATCGCCGCACGGGCGCAGGCGGGGGCGGTCTTCGGCTCCAGCCTTCTGGAAACCCCTCGGGACGATCTGTTCTTCTCGGGTGGGGGCGGCACGGTGCGGGGCCAGCCCTACCGGTCGCTGGGAATCGCGGTGGCGCGCGGGTTCGGGCCGCAGTTCCTGATCGGCGGCAAGTATTTCCTGGCCGGGTCGCTGGAGGCGCGGGCCAAGGTTACCGACAAGATCGGCGTCGTGGGGTTCGTGGACTGGGGCAGCATCGGGCTGGACGGGTTCACGGGAGGTTTCTCGGACTCGCACGCCGGGGCGGGCCTCGGTCTGCGCTACGAGACCGGGCTGGGACCGATCCGGCTGGACGTCGCCTCGCCCATCAGCGGCAAGACCGGCGACGGGGTGCAGATCTACGTCGGCCTGGGGCAGTCCTTCTGATGCGGCTCGCCCTGATCGCCTGTCTGACTGCCGCCCCGGTCCTGGTGCAGCCCGCCTTCGCGCAAGAGGACGACCGCGACTACCTGACCGCTTTCCTGGAGGACACCCTGTCCGACGCCGGGCGTCAGGTCACGGTGACCGGCTTTGCGGGTGCGCTGTCGTCGCAGGCGACCATCCAGCAGCTGACCATCGCCGATGACCAGGGCGTCTGGATCACGCTGAACGGCGTCGTGCTGGACTGGAGCCGCTCGGCCCTCTTCTCGGGCGAGCTGAACGTCAGCGAACTTTCCGCGCAAGAGATCATCATCGCCCGGCTGCCCGAGACGGATGACGGCGTGCCCGATGCCGAGGCCTCGGGGTTCAGCCTGCCCGAGTTGCCGGTCTCGATCAGCGTCGACCGGGTGGCGGCCGAGAGGATCGAGCTTGCGCCCGCCGTGCTGGGCCAGACCGTGACGGGGACGCTGGAAGCCTCGATGCAGCTGTCGGGCGGAGAGGGGCGGGCCAATCTGGACCTTCTGCGCACGGGCGAGGGGCCGCAGGGCAAGATCACGCTGGACGCCGCCTATTCCAACGTGTCGCGGGTACTGGGCCTGGACCTGGTGGCCGAGGAAGACGGCGAGGGGATCTTCGTCAACCTGCTGGGCGTGCCGGGCCGACCTTCGGCCTTGCTGCGGGTGCAGGGCGAAGGAACGATCGACGACTTCCTTGCGGATGTGTCCCTGGCAACCGACGGGGCCGAGCGGCTGCAGGGCACCGTGCAGCTGCAGGCGGCCGAGCCATCGGGCTATCGCCTGCTGGCGGACCTGTCGGGCGACCTTGCGCCTGTGCTTGCGCCCGATCAGGTGGCCTTCTTCGGCAACGAAGTGGCGCTGAAGCTGGACGCGCGGCGGACGGCTGCGGGCCGGACGACAGTGGACCGCTTCGACCTTGCGACCCGGTCACTGACTCTGGGCGGAACGGCCGAGATCGCGGCGGATGGGCTGCCCGAGTGGTTCGACGTCACCGGAACGCTTGCCGCGCCGGATGGCGAACCTGTGGCCCTGCCCTTCGCCGCCGATACCCGGCTGGCGCGGGCCGACTTCCGCCTGAAGACCGAGGTCGGGGGTGAGGGCTGGTCGGGTCAGGTCACGCTGCAAGGCCTGGACCGCCCGGACCTTAAGCTGGCGCGGGCGGACCTGGGCGGCTCGGGCCGGATCGGTCGGACCTCGGCGGGAAACAGCTTTGGCGGGACTTTGACTTTGGCAGCGTCGGGGATCGCGCCCACCGATCCGGCGTTGGCCCGTGCGCTGGGGACAGAGATCGCGGGTTCATTGCGGATGTTCTTCAAGGAGGGCGCGGGTGCCCTTCAGTTTTCCGATATCCGTCTGGAAGGCGCGGGGCTGACCGGGGTGGGGGCGGTCAAGATCGAAGGGTTGGAGGATGCCTTCCTGGCCAGCGGCAAGCTGACCGTTCAGGCACAGGACTTCGCGCGGTTCTCGGGGCTGGCGGGGCGGCCGCTGGGCGGGTCGGGAACGCTGGTCGCCAGCGGGTCAGCCAGCCGACTGTCGGGGTTCTTCGATCTGGACCTGGCCTTCGACGGCACCGGCCTAAGCCTGGACGTGCCACAGGTCGACCGGCTGCTGGCCGGGCGGTCCACGCTTGCCGGCTCGATCCGCCGGGACGACAGCGGGACCATCCTGCGCACCCTTGACCTGGTTGCGGGCGGGCTGGTGGCAAAGGCCAGCGGCACGCTGTCCAACGAGGGCACGAACCTTTCGGGCACCGTGCGGCTGGACGACCTGTCGGTGCTTGGCCCGGGCTATGGCGGCGCGCTGGCGCTGGAGGGCAGCTTCACCGGACTGCCCCAGGACGGGCGGCTGCAACTGTCCGGCACCGGGCAGTCGCTGCGGCTGGGCAGTCCCCAGGCCGACCGGCTTCTCGCGGGGGAAAGCCGGCTGGAGCTGGACCTTGGCCTTAAGGACGGCGCCCTGCAGGTGCGCTTGGCGCAGCTGGGGAACCCGCAGCTTTCCGCCACCGCGCGGGGCGAGATTGCGGGGGATACGCGCCGGATCGACCTGGAAGCGCGGCTGGCCAACCTTGGGCTGATCGTCCCCGAACTTGAGGGGCCGCTCACATTTGGCGGAACCGCCACGCAGGATGCCACAGGCTATGCAGTGGACCTGACCGGGTCGGGTCCCGGCCAGATCCGCGCGACGGTGGCGGGCCGCATCGCGAATGGTTTCGGCTCGGCCGACCTGGCGATCCGGGGCTCTGGGGCGGCGGGGCTGGCGAACCTGTTCATTGCGCCAAGGTCCGCCTCGGGGGACATCGGCTATGACCTGCGGCTGCAGGGGCCGCTGACGCTGGCCTCGCTGTCGGGTCGCATCACGCTGTCGAACGGGCGCATCGTCGATCCGAACCTGGGCCTTGCGCTGCAGGGGGTCGAGGCGATCGGGACGCTGCAAGGCGGATCGGTGCAGTTGCAGGCGACGTCGGGCCTGTCTTCGGGCGGGCGGCTGCGGGTGGACGGGCCGATCCAGCTGACCGGCGCGCGCAACGCCGACCTGGCGCTGACGCTGGACGCGCTGCGGCTCTATGACCCCGAGCTTTTCGACACGCGGGTCAGCGGCACGCTGGCCTTGCGTGGCCCGCTTCAGGGCGGAGCGCTTCTGTCGGGTGCCCTGCAACTGTCGGAGACCGAGGTTCGGGTCCCCGCCTCGGGCTTCAGTTCGGCTGCCGCACTGCTGGACATCGACCATGCGCGCGAACCCGGCCCGGTCCGCGAGACGCGGCGCAAGGCGGGCCTTCTGGGGGACGCCAACGACCGCGGCGCCCGGGGGCAGGCGCGGCCCATCGGCCTGGACATCACCATCTCGGCCCCGTCGCAGGTCTTCATCCGGGGTCGGGGGATCGACGCCGAACTGGGGGGAGAGTTGCGCCTGCTTGGCACGACCGACGATGTGCGCCCCGCCGGCGGCTTTCAGCTGATCCGAGGTCGGCTGGACATCCTGGGCCGCCGCCTGGTCCTGTCGCGCGCCGACCTTAGCCTTGAGGGCAGCCTGATCCCGCAGATCAGCGTGGCCGCCAGCACCGACAGCGACGGCATCACCAGCACGGTGACCGTGGAAGGCCCGGCCAACGATCCGGTGGTCAGCTTCAGCTCGTCGCCCGAACTGCCGCAGGAAGAGGTGCTGGCCCAGCTTCTGTTCGGTCGCGGGCTGGACAAGATCTCGGCCCTGCAGGCAGCGCAGTTGGCCAATGCCGTGGCCGTCCTGGCGGGCCGCAGCGGCGTGGGGCTGGTGGGCAACCTGCGGCGGAACTTCGGACTGGATGACCTGGATGTCACCACCTCCGAGGATGGATCGGCGGCGCTGAAGGCGGGCAAGTACATCTCGGAGAATATTTATACCGAGGTCGAGATCGACCAGGACGGCAAAAGCCAGATCAACCTGAACCTGGACCTGCGCGATGGCGTGACGGTCAAGGGCCGCGTGGGTGCCGATGGTGAGACCGGGATCGGGGTCTTCCTGGAAAAGGACTACTAGGCCGTCAGTCCGCCTCTTCGTCCGCGCCGCACATCACGATGCACAGGACCAGGGGCACCATCAGCCAGGGCAGAAGACCCTTGCTGGAGGCAGCGCCTTCCTCGACCACGACGGGCGGCTCTTCGACCACGACAACCGGGCCACCAGCCTGAAGCGGCGCGGCAAGCGCCAGGAACAGCGCGACTGCGATCAGCGATTTCATCCGGCCCTCCTGTCAGCGTGTCCGTATCGGCGTCGGTGTCCAAGGATAGGCGTCTGGCCTGCCCGGTGCATGGGTTCTGAACCGGATGCGTAAAGATTACCCTAAACTGCGCGCAATCGGCAGCAGTTTCGCCCCAAAACGGCGGGCTAGGGTCAGATTTAGGGCGTAAGGTCAGTCGATGACGCGGGCAAAGTCGATGTAGCCCAGTCCGGCGCTGACCCATTGGCGCGACTGGCGAATCATCGCGCCCTCGATCCAGAACTCGTTGGTGATCTTGCCGCCGCCGGAACTGCGGGTGCAGGTCTCGGTCAGATGGGTGGTCGCATGAGCGCGGCCCACCACCTCGATGCGTTCAGTGCCGACGCTGCTGGTCACGCAGTCATAGGTGCGCCGGGTGCCCTGGTCGTCGGGACCAAGGAAGAAGTAAAGCCGCTGGTAGGGCGTTCCAACCTGCCGAAGCTGCCCGACCGAAGGTGTCTGGGCCGACATCAGGTCGAAGCCAAGGCCGCGGGTCTGGATCAGCACGCCATCGCGCTGCGAGAAGGTCGCGCCATCGGGGGTGGCCCAGGTCAGCACACCGCCCTTTGCGTCGCTGACGGTCAGGAACCCGGTCTGCCCCAGCGCCTGCGACGACACCAAGAGGATCGGCTGGCCCGCTTGCGCCAGCTCGGCCCGCAGGTCCTGGGGCGAGGCGGGTTGGGCAGCGGGCGCTGCCTCTGCCCCCTGCCCCTTCAGCTTCGCCATCCCGGTTTTCGCCACGGCTCCAACAGCAGCGGCCATCGGGTTGGGCGTCTTGTCGTTGCCGCAGCCCGCCAGCAGGGCCAAAGCCGCCACCCCGGCCAGCGCCAGTTTCAGATGCTTCACCGCCAGACCCTTCCCCAATCGGGGTCAAGCCCGTCGGTGTGATATTCGCGGATCGACTGATACAGCCGGTCGTCGACATTCAGGCGCGCGCCGCCGTCGCCGCCGTTGGGCCGGAAGTTCAGGTCAAGGCCGCGACGGGTGTCGGTGCCCAGCGCCCAGTTGAACGGGATGGTCAGGCGCACACCCTTGTCGAACCCACCCTCGCCAAACTCTTCGGCGCTGACGTCGGTCACCGTGGCAAAGGCCCCGACGCGCCAGCCATTGGCGAAGACACGGTCGACCGACACGGTCGCGCCCACGTCGCCCGCCAGATAGCGGCCGACATCCAGCTGACCCAGGTAGCCGTTGCCGAAATCGTAGTAGGCCGAGACGTGGCCGGTGACGATGTCATAGTCGTATTCGCCAAAGCCCAGACCGCCATCGGTGTCGCGTTGCCTGGTGTAGTTCACCTCGGCCCCAAGGGCGAGCTGGCTGTCCACCGGCTTCCACAACAGCTCACCCGAAACCCCGGCATGCATCCGCTCCAGATAGCCGACAGAGACCCGGGAATACAGGCTGTCAGCCGGGCGGGCGAACCAGGCCAGCGTCAGCTTCTCCAGCGCCGGATCGCCGAATTCGTTGTAGCGTGAGCCATCGGTGCGGACGCGCGGCAAGGTCGAGGTCGAGACCGATCCCTCGCGGTTGCTGGCAAGTTCCTTGTAGATCGAGCCGGACAGCACCCAGCCCGGCGCCATGTCGTAGTTCGCCGACAGCCGCAGGCCGATGTCACCCTCCATCGGTTCGGACAGGCGGACGACGGGGCGCAGGCTCCAGCGGAACTTGGGGTAAAGTTCTTCGTCGCCCAGCGACCAGGCCGGCGCAGGACCGGCGTCGGTGACCGTCACCCGCTCACGCAGCAGGGATGCGTTGTCGGCGGTGTATTCCAGCGCTTCCAGGTCGCTGCGGCGGATGGTGACCTTGGAGGCACCGATGCCGTTCACCACGGGCACGATCTCGAACACTTCGACCGAGGCGGGCATGACGTGGCTAAGCGCCCGTGCGGTGCGGCCGATGGCCTGCGATCCGGCGTCGATCCGGCCGTTGCGGATGCGGACCTGCACGGTGTCGGCCGTGTAGGCCAGGTTTTCCACGGCAATCCCGTCCTTGGCCAGGCGCTTGGCCAGGTTCTGCCGCAGGATCGGTCCGGCGTCGGGCTGGCTGACCCAGCCGCTGTCATAAGCCTCGGGGTCGGCCGCGCGGGCGGGCCGCGCCTTGACCGGGACGGGGGCCTTGCCGACGATGCCGCCGGTGGCCCGGCTTTTCGGGTCCAGAATGATGTGGAAGGCCAACGCGAATTCGGACCCGTAAAGCGAATAGGCCCCGAAGCGCATGTAGGGGTTGCGCTGGTATTCGACGCCAAAGTTGAACGGGCTGTCACGCTCGATCAACCCGCGCTCGGCGTCTTCCAGCACATAGGCGTCGGACGAGTATTCTGCCTTCAGCGTCCAGTTGTCGTTGACCTTGTATTCCACGCCCGCAAATGGCGCCGCCTCGCCGCGGAACCACTGGTCGCTGTTCGGCACCCCCAGCGGATCGACCGCAGGACGACTGCCGAAGGGCGCGCCGATGCCGCCATCAGTCCCCAAGCGCCCCCAACCCAGGCCTGCCGTCACCTTGACCTTGTCGCCGAACGTCTTGGTGGCAGCAAGATATTCGGACGAAAACAGCCCCTGCCCCGTCAGGTCCTGCAACCCGATGGTCAGCGCCGGGGCGATCTTGCCCTCTTTCAGGATCTGGTAGCGCAGGTCGATGCTGCGGTCGCTTTCCTCGGCATCGCCCGGGATCAGCGTGTCCCAGTCGCGCCAGGTCTGAAAGCGGAACGACCCCGACAGACGTTCGCTGAACTGAAAGCTCAGCGTCGCGCGGGTGACCGGCCCGATCAGCGCAGTCGAGAACGAAAACGTCGCATCCTTCTGCGCATCACCCGACGGCATGTCGATCAGGCCCGTCGCACCGTTCAGGTTCAGCGTGCCCGACATTTCGGCCAAAGCGGGGGCACTGGAAAGCGCAGTGCCAAGGACAAGCAAGGCGAGAAGGCGGGACGAAGGCTGCATGGCGACCGGTTCTTGGGATGATGCCCCAATCTATGCGAAGATACAGCGGACAGGGCAAGGGCTATAAGGCTGCGGTCAGGCGGAACCCGCGTAGCTATGGCTTTTCGGACATGCCGCCAGGATCAGCCGTCTTCCAGCTTGATCCGCAACTCGCGCAGCACGGGAAGCAGCGCCCGCACCCGGTCGGCGCCGATGGCCTGCACCACCTCGGCGATCAGGGGGACGACGCTGGCCAGGGCCGACTCACGCGCCGCCCGGCCCGAGGGGCTGATCGCCACGAACTTCTGCCGGGCATCCTCCCAGTCCGGGCGGATGTGGACGTGGCCTGCCCATTCCAGCTTGGTCAGCGTGTTGGTCATCGCCCCGCGCGTCACATGGAACGACTTCGCCAGCTGCGCCGGGGTCCGTTCGTCATTGATCCGCGCCAGATGGTTCAGCACGGAAAAATGCGACAGCTCCATCCCCTTGGGCAGCACCTTCGAGATGCGGTTGCGCGCCAGCTGGTCGGCCATGAACAGCTCGCCAAACAGCGCTACAGCGATGTCATCGGCCTTTTCCGCGCTCATGGTCCGTCGAAGTCCCGGTCATGCGTCAGCGACGGCACCCGGCCCCGCGCTTCGGCCACGCGGTCAAGGTCAAGGTCCACCAGAGTCACCCCCGGTTCCACCCCGGCATCTGCGAGGATTTCCCCCCAGGGCGCGATGGCCAGCGAATGGCCGTGGGTCTTGCGGCCTTTACCCTGCGTCTCGGGATGAAACCCGGTCTGCGCGGGGGCCAGCACAAAGCACCCCGTCTCGATCGCCCGGGCACGCAGCAGGGTTTCCCAATGCGCCGCCCCGGTGATGTGGTTGAAGGCCGCCGGGACCGTGATCACTTGCGCGCCACCCTGCGCCAGCCGCCGATAGAGGGCGGGGAAGCGGACGTCGTAGCAGACGGTCATGCCGATCCGGGCGAAGGGGGTCTCTGCCACCACGGCCTTCGACCCCGGCCGGTAGCCGTCGCTTTCCCGGTAAACCTCGGTCGGGGACACGTTGACGTCGAACATGTGGATCTTGTCGTAGCGCCCCGCCACCGATCCGTCGGGCGCGATCAGGAAACTGCGGTTGGCAAAGCGACCGTCCGCGTCATGGGTCAAGAGGCCCAGCGAACCGATCAGCAGCCAGATGCCCGCCGCCTTCGCCTCGGCACGCAGGGCGGCAAGCGTTTCGTCCCCGTCCTCATGCCGGAAGACCGACCGCTGATGCGCCCGGCTGGACGAAAGGCCGTTGGTCAATTCCGGCGTCAGGACAAAGCCCGCCCCGCCTGCCACCGCATGCCGGATATGGCCCAGCGTCACCGGCAGGTTCGCCGCCGGATCATCCGAGACGGTCAGCTGGACCAGGCCGGCGCGCATCAATCGGCCAGCATCGGGTCAAGCTTGCCCGCGTGGTCCAGCGCATGGATGTCGTCTGACCCGCCGACATGCTGCCCGCCGATGAATATCTGCGGGACGGTTCGACGTCCGTTCGCCCTCTGCGTCATCTTCGCCCGCAGATCGGGGTCCTGGCTGACATCGATCTCGGCATAGGCGACGCCCTTCTTCTGCAAAAGCCGCTTGGCGGCGTGGCAGTAGGGGCAGAACGGAGTGGTGTAGATTTCGACCGGGCGCATCGCAGATTCCTCTTTGCGCGCCAGTCTACAGGGGTTCAGCCGCCTTTCGCAACGCGCGCCAGCCCCAGCACCGAAACCGAGCGCGCACCTGCCGCAAAAAGCGCCTCACTTGCCGCGGCAAAGGTCGCGCCCGAAGTCATCACGTCGTCGACGACCAGAACATCCCGGCCGAGAACCTGCTTTTCCCGGCTCTTTGGAACACCGAATGCGTCGACCAGATTGGCAAAGCGCGCGTCGCGGGTCTTGCCGTCCTGGTTGCCTGTGGACCGTCGGCGGACCAGCGCGTCCGGGCAATGATCCAGCCCCGCCGCCTTGGCAATATTGCGCGACAACAGGGCCGCCTGGTTGAACCGCCGCCGAAACAGCCGCATCCAGTGCAACGGCACCGGCACCACCAGCATCCCGGGCTTCAGGATCGGCTGCGCCGCCTTCAGCATCCAGCCCGCGGCAGGTCGCGCAAGGTCCATGCGGTCACCGTGCTTCAGTGCCAGAACCAGACGCCGCCCGTTCTCGTCATACATCAGGGCCGAGCGGCCCCGGTCCCAGGGACGCGCGATGGTCATGCAGTCATCGCAGTGCGCCTGCTCGGTGGCGTCCTGGCCAGGCAGCGGCACACCGCACTTGTCGCAGACGAGGCCACTTATGAAGGGCGTTTCGCGCCAGCAGTCGGCGCACAAACCGAAGTCGCTTTGCACGGGGGCCGAACAGGAAATGCACTGCGGCGGGTAAAGTAGCTGCAGCGCGCCTTGCAATCCCATTCTCCGCTCCTAAAGTCCCGCCGATGACCCAGCCGCCCACCCTGACCGACCGGAAGGCCCTGGCCCGCCACCGCACCCGCGCCCGCGCATTGCCCGGCCACGACGATGCGCTGTTCCTGCATCGCCTGGCCCTTGATGACCTGCAGGAGAGACTCAACGAGGTTAACAAAAGGTTTACATCCGCGGCCGTGGTGACAGCTTATCCCCAGATTTTCGCGGACTTTCCGACCTCTGCAATGGTGCCCGACGATGATCTGATCGCGCTGGAACCAGGCGCGCACGATCTTGTCGTGCATTTCATGGCGCTGCATTGGGCGAATGACCCCGTGGGCCAACTGGTGCAATGCCGCCGCGCCTTGCAGCCGGACGGTCTGTGCCTGGTGGTCCTGCCGGGGGGGCGCAGCCTGCAGGAACTTCGCGCCTGCCTGGCCGAGGCCGAGGCGGCGGTCACCGGCGGCCTTTCGCCCCGGGTGGTGCCGATGGGCGAAATCCGCGATCTGGGCGGGCTGATGCAGCGGGCGGGCTTTGCTCTGCCGGTGGCCGACAGCCTGGTCCAGACGGTGGAGTATCGCAGCTTTCCGGCACTCCTCTCCGACCTTCGTGCCGCGGGCGAGACGAATGCCCTGGCCGCCCGCCTGCGCCGCTTTACCCGCCGCGCGGTTCTTGCCAAGGCCGCGGATATCTACTCCGATAGCTACAGCACGCCGGAGGGTCGGCTGGCGGCTACGGCCGAGTTGGTCGTGCTGACCGGCTGGGCGCCACACGAAAGCCAGCAACAGCCCTTGCGGCCCGGATCGGCCCGGTCGCGGCTGGCCGATGCGCTGGGTGTGCCCGAGAAGCCCCTCAAAGACGGTTGACCCTGCCGACCAACCCCTTATGTCCCCCCATGAACCATTGGGAAGAATACCATGCTGGATGCCCGGACCGGAGCCGTGACTGGGACCGACGTCGTCCCAGGCGAAGGGCGCCTTGCGCACGCCCCCGCCGACCACCCCCGCGTCCGCAAGGCGCGGATCGGGGTGCTTCTGGCCAACCTTGGCACGCCGGACGCCTACGACTACTGGTCGATGCGGCGCTATCTGAACGAGTTTCTGTCGGACAAGCGCGTGGTCGACATTCCCAGCTGGAAGTGGCAGCCGCTGCTGCAGCTGATCATCCTGACCAAACGGCCCTTCACTTCGGGGGCGAATTACAAGCTGATCTGGAACGAAGAGCTGAACGAAAGCCCGCTTCTGACCATCACCAAGGCCCAGACGGCGGCGATTGCCGAGATGATTGCGGACCGGCACGGCGCCGACATCATGGTCGACTTCTGCATGCGCTACGGCAACCCTTCAACCGACGAGAAGGTCAAGGCGATGGTCGCGGCGGGGTGCGAGAAGGTGTTGTTCTTCCCGCTTTATCCCCACTACGCCGGGGCGACCTCGGCCACCGCGAACGACCAGTTCTTCCGCGCCCTGATGAAGGAAAAGCGGCAACCTGCAGTGCGGACCGTGGCCGAATACTTCGACCATCCCCTGTACATCGACGCCTTGGCCAAGTCGGTCGAGACGGTCTATGCGGGCCTTGATCATCGCCCCGACGTGCTGGTCGCCAGCTACCACGGCATGCCGAAACGCTACCTGATGGAGGGCGACCCCTACCACTGCCACTGCGCCAAGACGACGCGGCTTTTGCGCGAACGGCTTGGGTGGGAGAAGGGGTCGATCGACACCACCTTCCAGTCGGTCTTCGGGCGCGAAGAGTGGCTGAAACCCTACACGGTCGAGCATGTGGCCGAACTGGCGAAGGCCGGGAAAAAGCGGATCGCGGTGATGGCTCCGGCTTTCTCGGCGGACTGCATCGAGACGCTGGAAGAGATCAACGGCGAGATCCGGGAGGCCTTCGAACATGCCGGGGGGGAAAGCTTCACGTACATTCCTTGCCTGAACGACGACGCGGCTCATATCGAGGCGCTGGTCGCGGTGATCGAGGAAAACCTGGGTGGGTGGCTGCCTCGGAAGGGGTGATGTGTCCACGGTGGACATTTTCGAATTATCGTTTTAATTCCGCGTGATACCCGTGGCCGTTCAAGGTTTCTTAACACCTTCCCGCAAGGGGAACCGCGCCGCTTGGCCGGGCGTTCTTTCGCCATGCGCATCGCCACATTCAACGTCAACGGGATCAACGGGCGCTTGCCGGTGCTGCTGCGTTGGCTGGAGGAGACTCAGCCGGATGTGGTCTGCCTGCAGGAGCTGAAAGCCAGCGACGACCGCTTTCCGGCAGGTTCCATCGAGGATGCCGGGTATGGCGCGATCTGGCACGGGCAGAAAAGCTGGAACGGCGTCGCGATTTTGGCGAAGGGGCGCGAGCCGGTGGAGACCAGGCGCGGCCTGCCAGGGGTCGAGGACGGGCAAAGCCGGTATATCGAGGCGGCAGTCGGTGGCGTGCTGATCGGGGGGCTTTACCTGCCGAACGGCAACCCGGCGCCGGGGCCGAAGTTCACGGCAAAGCTGGAGTGGTTCCGCCGCTTTCGTGACCATGCGGCGGACCTGTTGCGGCAGGACGTGCCGGTGGTGCTGGCAGGAGATTACAACGTGATGCCGACGGAACTGGACGTCTACAAACCGGAACGCTGGCAGAAGGATGCGCTGTTCCGGCCCGAGGTGCGGGCGGAATATGCGCAGTTGCTGGAGCAGGGCTGGACCGACGCGATCCGGCATCTGCATCCCGGCGAGCGGATCTACACCTTCTGGGACTACTTCCGGAACGCCTGGGGCCGCGATGCAGGGCTGCGGCTGGACCATCTGCTGCTGTCGCCCGACCTGAAGCCCAAGCTGAAGGCAGCCGGGGTCGACCGGCACGTCCGGGGCTGGGAGAAGGCCAGCGACCACGCGCCGACCTGGATAGAGTTGAAGCTGCCGCCGGGCGGACGTCAGGGGCTATAGCCTAACGACAGGTGGACTTGCCCACCGTGCGCCGTCTAGCCTTCCCTGTGAAATACCGGGGGGATGACAGAGATGACGCTGCACGGGAAAGCGCTGATCGCGGGGCAGGCAAGCGGCGAGGTTCTGCATGCCGATACCGGCCTCAGCTTCATGGGCGGGGTTGATGCGGCGACGGGCCGGGTCATCGACGTGCACCATCCCTTGTGTGGGCAGTCAGTCGCCGGGAAGATCCTGGCGCTGCCCAGCGGGCGGGGGTCGTGTTCGGGCAGTCTGGTGATCTTCGAGCTTTTGCTGAACGGCCACGCTCCGGCGGCTCTGGTCTTCCGACACAAGGAGACGATCCTGACTCTGGGTGTCCTGATCGCGGCAGAGCTGTTCCAGCGCGGCATTCCGGTGCTGCAACTGGACGAGGCCGGGTTTGCCGCGCTGTCCAAGGCGCGCTTTGTCAGGATCGAGGGTGATAGGGTCCAGCCGACCGAGACGCTTGCCGCGGGGCCGCACACATTTGTCCTGCCGAAACCGGACCCGGCGGACTTTACCCTGGCCGACATCGACCGGCGCTTTCTGGCGGGCGAGTTCGGCGAAGCGGCCCGGATTGCCGCGCGCATCGTCTTGCAGACCGCCCGGATCGAGGGCGCGACGGAACTGGTCGATGTGGACATGGCGCACCTGGACGGGGTCTTCTACCAGGGTCCCGCTGGCCTGCAATTTGCCCGGAAGCTGTGCGACATGGGGGCAAAGGTCCGGGTGCCCACCACGATGAATGCGATCTGCGTCGACCGGCGGCAATGGCGCGCTCAGGGGGTTGCCAAGGGGCTGGGTGAGGCCTCGGACGCGCTGGCCGACGCCTATGTCGAGATGGGCGCGAAGCCGACCTACACCTGCGCGCCCTACCTGCTGGACCCGGCCCCGAAGGCTGGACAGATGATCGCCTGGGGCGAGTCCAACGCAGTGGTCTTCGCCAATTCGGTGCTGGGGGCGCGAACGCTGAAGTACCCGGATTATCTGGACATTCTGGTTGCCCTCACCGGCCGTGCCCCGGCAGCGGACTGCTATCTTGACGCCAGTCGCCGCGCCACGATCCGGCTGGACCTGCCGCCCTTGACCGATCTGGACGACCTGTTCTTTCCGCTTCTGGGGTATCACGTCGGCAAGATCGCCACGAACGAGATCCCGCTGATCTGCGGGCTTGAAGGCCAGAAGGTCAGCCATGACGACCTGAAGGCCTTCGGGGCGGCATTTGCCACGACCTCGGCTGCCGCGATGTTCCACATCCTGGGCATCACGCCCGAGGCCAGCACGGCCGGGGCGGTGCTGGCAGACGAAGTCCGGGGTGTCACCGTGACGCTGCAGGACCTGGCCGAGACCTGGGAAGAGCTGAACATCGCGCGCACGCCGGATGTGGACATGGTTTCGCTGGGCAATCCGCATTTCTCGCTGACCGAGATCGCCGCTTTGGCCCGGCTGTGCGACGGCAAGCGCAAGGCGGACGGGGTTCGGCTGATCGTCACTTGCGGGCGCGACGTCCATGCCCAGGCCAAGGCAGAGGGGTTGATCGACAGGATCAAGGCTTTCGGCGGCGAGGTGCTGAACGATACCTGCTGGTGCTTCATCGCCGCGCCGGTCGTGCCGCAGTCGGTGCGCAACATCGCCACCAACTCCGGCAAATACGCGCATTACGGGCCGCCGGCAGTTGGGAAGGACTTTCACTTCGCCAGTCTGGAGCGCTGCGTGGATGCTGCCGTCACCAGCCGGATCGACACGACACTGCCCGCCTGGTGCCACCGGGACGCATGAAAAAGACCGCGGGGCCTTGCAGCCGCGCGGTCCGGTCCGTTCAGCGGTGCCGAAGCGTCAGATCAGGCGAACCTGGGTGCCAACCTTGGCGAATTCGTACAGCTCTTCGATGTGTTCGTTGTAAAGCCCGATGCAGCCGTTCGACGAGCGGCGGCCGATCTTGCGGGTGTCGTGCGTCCCGTGGACCCGGTAGTAGGTCCAGCCCAGATACAGTGCGCGCGACCCAAGCGGATTGTCGGGCGCCCCACCTTCGACCACATCCGGCCATTCCGGGTGACGTTCCTTCATCGAGGCGGTCGGACGCCACGTCGGGTTCACCACCTTCTGGACGACCGAGGTCACGCCGCGGCGCGTCAGCTCTTCCGACAGGGGGACCGAGGTCGGGTAAAGACGGTAGATCGACTGATCTTCCGACCAGTAGTGCAGCGCGCGCGAGGTGGTGTCAGCCAGGATCGCACCGTTGCGGGTGTTGTCGAAGTAATCTTCCCAGCGCAGCATCCGGAAGCTGGACACGTTGTTGCGCACCGAGGCCGAAGCCGGCTGGGTGAATTCGGTGCTGCCGTCCTGGGCAAAGGACGGCAGGGCTGCCAGACTGGCGGCACCAACCACCCCACCCAGAACCGCGCGACGGTTGATCGGACCGTTCGACATGGTGATTACTCCTGAAAGACGCGTTTCGGGGTGGATATAGCCACTTTCATCTGCAGGCGCAAATCAAACACCCGTCAGTGACCGCCTATCGCCAAGATGCCCGTTTGAACCTGCCGCAAGCTTCCGTTAAGGAGAGGCCGAATGGCCGCTTCGGGCGGCTCTGATCTGGTGGACAGAATGGATAGACGCGTATTCCTGGCGCAGGGCCTGTTCCTGGCGCTTGCGGCCTGTGGGACGACGGGCCAACCTCAGCTTGGCGCGGACGGCAAACCCCTGCCGCGGGTCTACCGGATCGCGGACGAACGTGCGGTGTCGTTCCGCTTCCTGGATGCGATGAACACGCTGCGGGCGGCGAAGTCGCTGCCTCCGGTGGCGTTTGACGCGAACCTGAACGCGGCCGCTGCCACCCATGCGCGGGACATGTCGGTGCAGAACCGGCCCTGGCACTTCGGCTCCGACGGCTCGTCGCCGCTGGTCCGGGCACAGCGCGCCGGGTTCACCGGGCGGCTTCTGGGCGAGAACATCTCGGAAACCTACGAGACCGAGCTGGAGACGCTGTCGTCCTGGATGGGCCGCGACGATACCCGCGTGGTGATCATGGACCCGCTGGCGACCCGGCTGGGCTTTGCCTGGTTCCAAGAGCCGAACGGCAAGATCTGGTGGACGATGGTGACGGGGGCCTGATCGCCCGTCATCCTGCGGAACGGGGGCCTTCGGGCCCCTTTTTCATGGCAGGATGAAGATCGGGGTGCCGGGTTTCACCATCGCGTAGACCCGTTCCATTTCCTTGTCGGTCAGGGCGATGCAGCCCCAGGTCCAGTCGCGACTGCTGATCCGGGTGTTCGGGCCGCCGTGAATGAATATCTCTCCACCCGGGGATTTGCCCTGGGCTTCGGCAAAGGCGATGTCCGCCTCGTTCGGGTACGAGATGCCAAGCGACAGGTGGAACTTGGAATCCGGGTTCTTGTGGCTGATGAAATACTGGCCTTCCGGCGTCTTGCCGTCGCCTTCGAACTGCTTGTGGCCTTCGGGGGCGAAGCCAAGCGCGATGTCGTAGGTCTTCAGCACCTTGTCATGGTGGAAAAGGTACATCTTGCGGTCGGCCTTGTGGACCTGGACCTGCGTCACCTCGGGTCCGTTGTAGCGCTTGAACTTCGAGCCGCAGCCCGAAAGGCCGATCACCGCCACCAGGATCGCCAACCAACCGAGAAACCGCATGCCCTTGTCCGCCTGTATTTTTTTCTTATCGGTACAGGAATCGGGGTGATTTGCCTAGTGTGGCAAACTCTCCAGGGCTTCACGGATGTGTCAGGGGCGCGACAGGCGGGCGACAAGCTCGATATGGGTGGACCAGCGGAACTGGTCGACGACCTGGACCCAATCGAGCCGGTAGCCCTGTGCAATCAGCGTCTTGGCGTCACGGGCGAAGGTGACGGGGTTGCACGAGACGGCGGCAATGACCGGGATTTTGGACGTGGCCAAGGTCTGCGTCTGCGCCTCGGCCCCGGCGCGTGGGGGGTCGATGACGGCCCCGGTGAAGGTGAGGAGTTCGTCAGGTTCCAGGGGGCGCCGGAACAGGTCTCGCGTCTCGGTGCTGATGCGGTGGAGGTTGGGGGTGTTGCGGGCGGCAAGATCGAGGGCCTTGGTCATCGCCGGGTCGCCTTCGACGGCGTGGACTTCCATCTTTTCGGCCAACGGCAGGGTGAAGGTGCCAACGCCGGAAAAGAGGTCGACGATGCGTTTCTGCGGTCCAAGGGCGTGTTTCACGGCATGGAGGAGTGCAGCTTCGCCCTCTTGCGTAGCCTGCAGGAAGGCCCCCGGCGGGGGAACAACGGTAGCCTGGCCCATCGTCAGCGCTGGGCGGTCGCGGAGGGCGACGGTCTCGCCGTCCCAGGTCAGGCGGGAGAAGGCGTGAGTTTCAACCAGGCGGGCGAGGTCCATTCGCAGGGCGCTGTCCAGGGCTTTGCCTCCGCTGACCACAACATCTGGCCCCCCGCGGGTCAGCGTCACCTGCAGCGAGAGTTCAGTCGTGCGCGATCCACCGGCCATAACCAGGGCTTGAAGACCGGGGAAGGCAGCAAGGATGCCGGGGTGGAGGAGCTGGCAGTCGGGAATCTCGGCGATGGTGTCCGAGGCGCGGGCGTGGAAGCCGATCAAAACGCCGGACTTGGTGCGACGGGCAGAGAGGGTCGCACGGCGGCGGGAATTGGGGGGAGAGGTCACCAGCGGCAGGAACTCGGCGGTCAGGCCCTGGCCCGCGAGAGCGGTTTCGATGACATGCTGCTTCCACTGGGCCACGAAGGCGTCAGAGGCGTGTTGCAGCTGGCAGCCGCCGCAGGCGCGGGCGTGGCGGCAGGGGGGTTTGACGCGGTCGGGCGACGGTGTGACGATCTTGGGATCAATAAGCCGGTCGCCGTCGAGCGTGCCCTCGACCACTTCGCCCGGAAGCGTGCCTGGGACATAGATCGGCCCCGAGTCCTGGTCGCGTGCGATGCCGTGGCCGAGGTGGCCCAGCCGGTCGATGGTGACAATCACTCTGCCGCTTCCGCTTCTTCGTCTTCTACGCCGATGAAGCCGCCTGATTGCCGTTTCCAGTAGCGCGCGTAAAGCCCGTCCTTGGCCAGAAGTTCGTCATGACTGCCGATTTCGACGATCCGGCCACGATCAAGGACGATGATCCGGTCCATCGCGGCGATGGTCGACAGGCGGTGCGCGATGGCGAGGACGGTCTTGCCCTGCATCACGCGGCCCAGCGCCTCTTGAATGCTGGCTTCAACCTCGGAGTCGAGCGCGGATGTGGCTTCGTCCAGCACCAGGATCGGCGCGTCCTTCAGGAAGGCGCGGGCAAGGGCGATGCGCTGGCGCTGACCGCCGGACAGCTTGACCCCGCGCTCGCCAAGGTAGGCGTCATAGCCCTTGCGGCCGTTGTGGTCGAGCATGCCCGCAATGAACTCATCTGCCTCGGCAGCCTTGGCGGCGGCGACGATTTCGTCCTGACTGGCTTCGGGTCGGCCGTAGGCGATATTATCGCGCGCGCTGCGATTGAACATCGCGGTTTCCTGCGTGACCATGCCGATCTGGCGGCGGAGGGACTCTTGCGTCACGCCTCGCACGTCCTGGCCGTCGATGGTGATGCGGCCCTGTTCGGGGTCGTAAAGCCGCAGGAGGAGCGAGACGAGCGAGGATTTCCCGGCGCCTGAAGCCCCGACGATGCCCAGCTTTTCCCCGGCATGGATGGTCAGGTCGATGTCCCGGACACCTCCGCGTTCGCGACCATAGCCAAAGGTGACATGGGCAAAGTGGATCTTGCCCTTGATCCGGGGAAGCGGCTTGGCGTCCTTGGCATCCGCAAGGGTGTGGGGGACTGACAGGGTGCGCATACCGTCCTCGACCTCACCCACGGATGTGTAAATCGACATCAGGGTAAAGCTGACCCAGCCAGACATCTGCGCGATCCGCAGCGCGATGGCCCCGGCGGCGGCGATGTCGCCCGCCGTGGCGCTGCCCTGTTGCCAAAGCATGACCGTGCCGCCGATCAGGAGGACCGGAAGGACCCCGGCCAGTAGCATCAGCGCAAAGCGGAACCAGGTGGAGATGACGCCGAATTCGAGGGAGCGTTCGCGGAAGACCTCCATCGCGTCCAGAGCCACTCGGTCTTCGAAGGCGGCATGGGCGAAAAGCTTGACCGTCTTGATGTTGGTGATCGTGTCGACGACCTGGCCCGAGACCATCGCGCGGCTGGAGGCGCGGGCGGCGGAGTTGGTGCGGATCATCGGCATGAAGAAGCGGATGAGGAAGATGTAGGCGACCAGCCAGACCAGCAGGGCGGCGGCGACCTTCATGTCGACGGCGACCAGGAAGGCCACGGAGCCGATGACCGAAGCCAGGGCGAAGCAGACGGTGTTGATGACTTCCGTCGCCACGTCGGTGACAGCGCGGGCGGCCTGCATCTGCTTTTGCGCGATGCGGCCGGCGAAGTCGTTGTCAAAGAAGGTGACGGCCTGGCCAAGCGTCCAGCGGTGCAGGCGCGACAGGACCAGCGGCATCACGTTCGGGCCGATGATGATGCTGTTCGACGCCGAGGAGACGGCAAACGCGAGCGGACGGAGGAGGATGTAGAAGACGAGGAACCAGACGACGAGGTTCCAGTGCGTTGCGAAGAAGTCCGTGGGGCCGGAGTTGACGGCCGCGTCGATCACCCAGCCGAGGATGAGGGCGCTGACGACCTCGGTGACACCCGCCAGCGACGACAGGATGCCGGCGATGACGAGCATCGGCCAGGACCCGGCCAACGACCAGCGCATGAATGCGCCCAGCCGTTGCGGCGGAGGGCCGTCGGCGGGGCGGAAGGCGTCGATGAGGGAGCCGAGGCTTTGAAGGGCGCTCATGTGGTTGAGGTAGGCCGGTTGTTGGGGCGAGGCAAGGGTTTACGTCTTTGGGCAGAGTCAGTTCCCTGTGAACCTGCTCGTCGATGACTTCGTCACTCCTCGCGGGCCGTGCCGAGGAGGAGACGAAGTCGAACGACGAGGGTTATTCGGCGGCTTCCTCGTCCAGCCCGATAAAGCCGCCGGACTGCCGCGCCCAGAAGCGGGCGTAGAGGCCATTCCGGCGCAGGAGGTCGTTGTGCGGGCCGTCTTCGACCACCTCGCCGTCCTCCAGCACCACGATCCGGTCCATCGCGGCGATGGTGGACAGGCGGTGGGCGATGGCGATCACCGTCTTGCCCTCCATCACGCCGTAGAGGGCACCCTGGATCGCGGCCTCGGCCTCGGAGTCCAGCGCGCTTGTCGCTTCATCCAGGATCAGGATCGGGGCGTCCTTCAGGATCACCCGGGCGATGGCGACGCGCTGACGCTGGCCGCCCGACAGCTTGACGCCACGTTCCCCGACATGGGCGTCATAGCCGGTGCGGCCCTGAAGGTCCTCCAGCGTCAGGATGAAGTCGTGCGCTTCGGCCTTCCTGGCGGCGGCGATCATGTCGGCTTCCGTCGCATCGGGGCGGCCATACAGGATGTTGTCGCGGACCGAGCGGTGGAGGAGGCTGGAGTCCTGCTGGACCATGCCGATCTTCTGGCGAAGGCTGTCCTGCGTCACGTCGGCGATGTTCTGCCCGTCGATCAGAATCGCGCCGCTTTCAGTGTCGTAGAACCGCAGGATCAGCTTGACCAGCGTCGATTTTCCCGCGCCCGAGCGGCCGACGACGCCGATCTTTTCGCCGGGGCGGATGGTCAGGCTGACGTTCTTCAGCCCCCCGAAGCCGCGCCCGTAGTGGTGGCTGACGTCCTTGAGTTCGAGGAGACCCTTGCTGAACGCAAGCGGCTGCGCGCCGGGCTTGTCGACCAGGGTGACGGGCTGGGCAATCGTCTCCATCCCTTCGGCCAAAGTGCCGAGGTTCTGCACCAGCTGGGTCGAGGCCCACATGATCCAATAGGTCATCGAATGCAGCCGCAGGACCAGCGCCACGGCCCCGGCAACGACGCCGACGGTGGCAAGGTCGTGGGTCCAGAGCCACATGGCCAGGCTTGAGACGCCCAGGATCATCAGCCCGTTGATGAAGGTCAGGGCGATGTCCATCTTGGTCACGATCCGCATTTCCTTCTGGAAGGTCGTGCGGGCGTTCTCGATGGAGTCCTTGGCGTAGTTCAGTTCGCTGTCCTGATGGGCGAAGAGCTTGACGGAATGGATGTTGGTGTAGCTGTCCACGACGCGGCCCGTAACAGCACTGCGGGCGTCGGAGGAGGCGGTGGCGGCAGGCCCCGCGCGGCGGATCGTCCAGCGCATGAGGGCGATGTAAGCAACCAGCCAGATCAAGAGCGGGATCATCAGGCGCGGGTCGGCATCGGCCAGCATCAGCAGCGCGCCAAGGAAGGTCGCGGCGGCGAAGGCGGCCATGTCGAAGACCTGGAACACGGCATCCCCGGCTGCGGGTGGGGCCTGCATGATCCGGTTGGCGATGCGACCGGCGAAGTCGCTTTCGAACCAGCCGACGGGCTGGCGCAGGACATGGCGGTGCGCCCTCCACCGCATCATCGTGCCGAAGTTCGTGAGGATCGTGTTGTGGAGCAGGCCCACAGAGCCGCCCGCGACCAGGGGACGAACGATCAGGATCACCAGCGCGGCGATCAGAATCTCGCCCCAGTGGTTTTGCAGGAAAGCCTGCGGGGACTGGCCGGTCATCAGGTCGACGAGGCGGCTGAGATACCAGATCATGCCCACATCCAGGACCGCGTTGCCGACCGAGAAGAGAGCGGTGACGGCAAAGACGCCTTTGAACGGGCGGATGTAGTCCTTCAGGAACGGCCAAAGCCGGGTGGGCGGGGCGTCCTGTTCAACATAGGGTTGATAGGGATCGACGAGGTTTTCGAGGAAACGAAACATGGGGGAAGACCCTGAAAGGTAGCAGCGATGGGCGAAGGCGGGGCTATAAGCGACCGCCACAACGGGATCGGTCAACTCAGGCGAGCTGGTATGAGATCCCGTGTTCCATGCTTGTCTCCGTTCTTGGGTTCGGGTTGCTTAGCCGAATCGCGGCGGATTGTCACGTCCCTTTCAGCAACGCGTCGCGGCTGAGGGTGAGGTCAGAGGCAAGCCATCGCGCTTCCAGGGCCTTCAGCCGCGCGCCAAGCGCCTCGCCCTGCAGGGCAGGCATCAGGTCGGCGGCGGTGACGGGGAAGCGGGCTTTGGCACCGCGATGGACCTCGGCTTCCCAGTCTTGCAGGGGATGCGTGCCAAAGCTGGCGGCCCGGGCAAGGACTGCATCGGACCCAAGAGTTTCACCCAGTTTCCAGCCCAACGCGGCGGCGGTGTCAGTGCTGCCAAGGGCCGTGCGAAGGGCGGCAAGGTCGCGGCCTTCGGCTTTCGAGAGGCGAAGCTGATCCGTATCGCCGCCCAGCACGGACAGGCGGCGAAGCCAGCGTGGCGGCTGGTCGGCGTCGAGGTGCCCCGCTTCGAAATGGACGAGCGGGGCTAGGACGCGCGGGTCGGCATCGGTCAGGACATAAGCGAGGACACCGGCGTGGGACATGGCGGCGACGGCGGGGGCCGGGTCGCGGGCGGTGAGGAGTTTGCGCAGCTCAGCCGTGATGCGTTCGCGGGAGATGCCGTCGAGGCCTTCGGCCAGCGCGGCGCAGGCGGCAAGGCCATCGGGGTCAATCCCGCCCTCGGGGTCGCCATAGGCGGCGTGAAAGCGGAAGAAGCGGAGGATGCGAAGGTAGTCCTCGCGGATGCGGGTTTCGGCATCGCCGACAAAGCGGACATGGCGGGCGTGCAGGTCGGGCAGGCCGCCCAAGGGGTCGATGACGGTGCCGTGGCGGTCTGCATACAGCGCGTTCATCGTGAAGTCGCGGCGCTGGGCGTCTTCCTCAATCTTGTCCGAGAACGCCACCACCGCGCGGCGCCCGTCGGTTTCGACATCGCGCCGGAAGGTGGTGACTTCGTGCGGTTTGCCATCGGCGACAACCGTGACAGTACCGTGGTCTATGCCGGTGGGGACGGGTTTGAAGCCCGCCGCTTCGGCGATGGCAGAGACGGTTTCGGGGGTGGCGTCAGTGCTGATGTCCACGTCGCTGACAGGTTCGCGCAACAGCGCGTTGCGGATGCAGCCACCGACGAACAGCGCCTTGTGGCCCGCGCTTTCCAGTGCCTGCATCAGGGCTTGCGTGCCCGGATGGCCCAGCCAGTCGCCCGCTACTTTCATGGCCCCACCCGGTCCGCCAACCCCCGCAGGATACGCGCGGTGGCGCCCCAGATGTAGTAGGGGCCGTACGGGACTGCGTAGTAGCGGCGCCAGACGCCCATCCAGCGGCGACGCTCGATGGCGAAACGGGCGGGGGTCAGGACGTGGGCGAGGGGGACGGTGAAGACCTCTTCGACCTCTCCGGCCTCGGGCGTGGGGTCGAAGGGGCCACGGATCAGGCCAACGAAGGGGGTGATGGCAAAGCCGGTCACCGTTTCGTGGACCGGCAAGGTTCCAAGAATCTCGACGCGATCCTTGGGAAGCCCGATTTCCTCATGCGCTTCACGCAAGGCGGCGGCTTCGGGGCTGGCGTCGGTGGCGTCAACCTTGCCGCCGGGAAAGGCGATCTGGCCGGGATGGTGCTTCAGGTGCGAGGACCGCTTGGTCAGGATCAGGCGGGGACCATCGTCCCGCAGCCAGACCGGAACCAGCACGGCGGCGGGGCGCAGCGGCTTGTCGGCGGGCGGACGGATGCCCGGGTTCAGGTCGAAATCCGAGGACGGCCCGGCCGGGCGGGCAAGTGCCGCGCGAAGCCTGTCCTCGGGTTCGATCATTCCGGTTTGACCGCTTCGAACCCCAGGGTCTTGGGGTCCATCTCGTAATGCGCGCCGCAGAACTGGCAGTCGGCGGTGACGACCCCGGCCTCGGTCGTCATCTTGGAGATGTCCTTCTGGCTGTAGATGGACATCGTGCTGCGGACCTTCTCTTCGTTGCACGAGCAGCCGAACCGCACCGGCTGGGCGTCAAAGACACGGGGGCCTTCCTCATGGAAGAGGCGGACCAGAAGGTCGGTGGGTGGAAGCGAGGGGCCGATCATCTCCAGCTCTTCAACGGTGTCGAGCAGGATGTTGGCGCGGTTCCAGTTGTCAGAGTCGGCACCGCCCAGGATGTCGGCGTGGGTCAGAAGCCCACCCTCACCGCTGCCCTGTTCGGCCGCGACACCGCCCACGGCAGGCATGTGCTGCAACATGATGCCACCGCCGCGCCAGTGCAGCGGGCGGCCCGGCTCGGCGCTTTCGCCGAACGCAAGCTGGAAGCGCGTTGGAATCTGTTCGGACTGGGCGAAGTAGGTCTGCGCGCAGTCGGACAGGCTTTTGCCGGCGATGGGGGTGAAGCCCTGGTAGGGCACCATGCCTTCGCCCTGGTCGATCATGACCGCGAAGTAGCCCTCACCGATCTGGGAGAACGGGTCGGCCTTCAGGTCCAGACGGTCGGGGTCATAGCTGGCATAGGCGCGGATGCGGGCAGGCTCGCCATCCTCGGTCGGACCGTAGTAATCGGTGGCGATCAGGCGGGCGGGACCCTTGCCGCGGACCTGCAGCGACAGTTTCCAGCGCAGCTTGACGGCCTGTCCGATCAGCGCGGTCAGAAGGGCGGTTTCGGCCACCAGCGCCTCGATAACCGAGGGGTAGGCGTGCTGCTTCAGGACCTGGTCAAGAACGCCGTCAAGGCGCACGACCCTGCCGCGGATGCCCGAGGCGTCAAGCTGGAATGGCAGGACGGTATCGTCCCAGGCGATTTGCGAACCGATGGTCATAGGGGATTTCCTGATGGTGCCAGTGCTGGCATACCGCGCCTATATAGGCAGAGCAACGCCTGGTCCAAGGGGGCAACGATGATCCGACGCTATGGCGAGCCGGTGAAGGCGGGGCAGCGATATCGGCGGCGGCCGGGGGTCTATGCGGTGCTTTTGCAGGGGGATCACATCCTGGCGACCCATCAGGCAAGCCCGGTTCCCGAGTTCCAGTTGCCCGGTGGCGGGATCGACAAGGGCGAGCAGCCGATCACCGCGCTGCACCGCGAGGTGTTCGAAGAGACAGGCTGGAAGATCGCCATCACGCGGCAACTGGGGGCGTTTCGGCGGTTCACCTACATGCCGGAATACGACATGTGGGCCGAAAAGCTGTGCACGGTCTACCTGGCGCAGCCCGTGCGGCGGCTGGGACCGCCGTCCGAGGCGGGGCATACGGCGGTCTGGCTGCCGGTTGAGGTGGCGCTGACCCGGCTGGGCAACGAGGGCGACCGCGCGATGCTGGCGCGGCTACTCTAACAGGTCCAGCACGATCCCCGAGACATCGTCGGGAAACGAATCGGTGCCGGCCTTGGCGGTCAGGTCCCAGACCATCGCCTCCAGCAGGTCCAGGCCGCTGAGGTGGGCCGAGGCCTGCAGGCTTTCGACCAGCCCATCCTCGCCAAAATCGCGGCCTTCGGGCAGGGGACATTCGGTGAACCCGTCCGAGACCAGGATGAGACGGTCACCCGGCGCGATCTGGACGGTAATCTGGTCATAGGTCGCGCTGTCGATCAGGCCGACGGGCATGCCGCCATGCCCCAGCCGATGCACGCGTCCGTCACGGCGGATCAGCATCGGATGGGGATGGCCCGCCTGCACAAGGTCCAGACGGCCGGTCGCGCGGTCCACGACGGCAAGGACCATGGTGAAATACTGCTCGGCCTGGATTTCATCCAGCATCAGGCGGTTGAAGCGGTCGACCACAGCGGCGGGGGGTAGCAGGATATGCTCCCCCTCCGGCCCGGTCTGGAAGGCGAGGTTCTGTTCCGGCGAGGACCCTGTCAGGAATCCGGCCAGCCGCGCAGTCATCATCGCCGAGGCAACGCCGTGGCCCGACACATCGATGGAATAGACGACCACCCGGTCCGGATCGACGCGAAAGCTGCCGACAAGGTCGCCGCCCACCCGTCCCGAGTTGCGCAGGATCAACGAGGCTTTGGCCCAGCCATAGTCGCGGACCCGGTCGCGGATCAGGGTCTGCTGCAGCTTTCGCGCCTCGATCAGGTCGCGGTCCAGCGAATCATAGATCTTCTGCAGTTCGACCAGGGTCGAGACGATGACCCGGTTCTTGGCCAGAAGCTCGGCCTGCATGGCCAGCATGCGCTCCCCGGCGCGCAGCCGGGCGCGAAGCTCGTTCGACGCGACCGGCTTGGTCAGGAAGTCATCGGCCCCGGCCTCAAGCCCGTCGGCGATTTCGGTCGTTTCGGACTTGGAGGTCAGCAGCACGAAATAGCCATAGCTTTCGCGGCCCAAAGCCCTGAACTGGCGGCAGAATTCCAGGCCGGTCATGCCGGGCATCATCCAGTCGCTGATGATGATGTCGATATCGGCGCTGCGGCACAGATCAAGTGCAGCCAGAGCGGATTCGCTTTCACTGACCCGGTAGCCCCAGCGACGCAGCTGCATGGAGACCATGTGCCGTTGCGCACGGCTGTCGTCGACGACCAGCACGTGTCGCGGCACCTCGACCGCCTGCATTCCATCTTCAACTTTCATCGCACTGGCAAACACGTCCGGACCTCCGTTCAGGCCAGACTGCGCGGCAGGTCTTAACAGGGCATGAAAGGTAAAATGCGCAAGGCTTTGCGGGCTACCGGCCACCAATTGTTAACGCCGTCGGGTCACTGTGCAGCGGTGGGTTTGGCTGAACGGGGTGTGGTTGCCATGATTGACTGGAAACGGGTTGCAGAATTACGCGAAGAGATCGGCGCCGACGGCTTTGTCGAGGTCGCCGACATGTTCATGGACGAAGCCGAAGGCGCAGTTAAGGCGCTGATCTCGGGCCTGCCGGACAGTGAGGTCGAGGGTCAGCTGCATTTCCTGAAGGGCAGCGCGCTGAATCTGGGCCTGTCCGACCTTGCCGCGATCTGCCAGGAGGGGGAGCGCAAGGCCGCAGCCGGCCACGCCGCTCTGATCGACATGATGCAGCTGGCGGCCGTCTGGCGGGCGTCGCGGGCAGCATTGCTGGGCGGCTTGTCGACGGACCGGGCAGGCGCGGCCTAGATCAGGAATTCCGACAGCGCCTCGTCGTTGGTGATGTCGCGGAAGGCCAGGCCCGCAGCCTCCATCCGGCGGCGGAAGTCGTCGAAGTGACCGGCGGTCTTTGTCTCGATCCCGATCAGGACCGAGCCAAAGTTGCGCGCCGATTTCTTCAGGTATTCGAACCGGGTGATGTCGTCATCCGGGCCAAGCAGGTTCAGGAATTCGCGCAACGCCCCGGGGCGCTGCGGCATCCGCAGGATGAAGTATTTCTTCAGACCCGCATAGCGCTGGGCGCGTTCCTTGACCTCGGGCAGACGCTCGAAGTCGAAATTCCCACCCGAGGTGACGCAGACCACGGTCTTGCCGCGGATTTCCTGTGCCAGTTCGGGCAGGACATCGACCGATAGCGCCCCGGCAGGTTCCAGCACGATGCCTTCGTGGTTCAGCATTTCCAGCATCGTCACGCAGATGCGGTCCTCGGGGGCAAGAAGAACGTTCGACGCGTCGACCCAGGACAGCATCCGAAAGGTGTTGTCCCCGACCCGCGCCACGGCGGCACCATCGACGAAACTGTTGACCCGCGGCAGCTTGGTCGGCGCGCCTTCCTGCAGGGCCGCGGTCAGACTGGCCCCGCCCAAAGGCTCGACAAAGCGGAAGTCGGTGTCGGGCGCGACCGCGCGCAGGTAGCCGGTGACGCCCGAGGACAGGCCACCCCCACCCACCGGCAGGACCACAAGGTCCGGCGCGCGGCCGAGTTGTTCCAGCAGCTCCACGGCGACCGAGGCCTGGCCCTCGATCACGTCGGGGTCGTCAAAGGGCGACAGGAAATGCGCCTGGCGTTCGGCGCAGAAGGTCTGGGCGGCCGCAAGGGTCTGGTCGAAGTAGTCGCCCGTCAGCTTGATTTGGACGTTGTCACCGCCAAAGACCCGCGTCTTGTCGATCTTCTGCTGCGGCGTGGTGACCGGCATGAAGATCACCCCCTGCACCCCGAAGTGGCGGCAGGCAAAGGCCACCCCCTGCGCGTGGTTTCCGGCACTGGCGCAGACAAACTGGTGCTGGTCGGGCTGTCTTGCGCGCACTTTGCGCATGGCGTTGAAGGCCCCGCGCAGCTTGTAGCTGCGGACGGGAGAAAGATCTTCGCGCTTGAGCCAGACCTCGGCGTCGTAGCGGGCGGACAGGAAATCGTTCCGCTGCAGCGGCGTCTCGGGGAAAAGCTCGCGCAGGGCGGCAGTCGCGGCGCGGGCCTGAGTGGGGAAATCGGTCATGTCCATTGGCATGACCGATGCCGTTGCAGGGTGCAAGTCTTGCACGCGCAGGACTTAGACAAGCGGCCGCTTCTCGACATAGTGACCGTAAAGCGTGGTCAGGATCGAAGCGCCGACCATCGCGATGATCCATTGCCTGACCAGTTCGTAAATCAGGGACGGGACGGACCTCGGGTCGCCGAAAACCCCCATCCCCACGAACTCCAGCACCAGGGAAAAGCCGACGGACAAGACCATGACGCCCAGGATGGTGAGGGTCGCGCCGCGCGTGGCCTCCCACCCGCTGAAGACGGGGACGCCGGGTTCCAGGGCGGCTCCGGGCAGCATGGTGCCAAGGCGCATGCCCACGACCGAAACCGGGACATAGACGATCAGGCCCATCACGACCAGGGCGGGGATCGCCTTGCCGCCGCCCTGCACCATGCCCGAGGCGATGCTGCCCCCGACAAAGCCCAGGATCAGCGCAAGTGGCAGAAGGATCAGGCCGACAAGAAGCGATTTGCCAAAGTAGCCCAGCATCCGGTCAAGGCGGAAGGTGGGGACCAGACGGGGCTGTTCGTTCAGCAGGATGTAGCGATGCCAGCCCACGATGATCCAAAGCCAGAGCACCGTGCTGACCAGCGCGCTTAGGACGATCCTGCCCCAGGGCATCTCGCCTTGCATCATCAACTGCCGCATCCCGGCCTCATCCGTCGGCAGGGAGCGGCCAAGAGTCAGAAAGACGGCGAACTGGACCAGCATCAACACGCCAGAGACCCGCAGAGCCCCTGAAAGGTTGCCGAAGACCTGGCGAAGCGAGTGAAGGAAAATGCGCAAACTCATGACCGGCTCCGAATGGGACTGTCCGCGCACTGGAATCGGGATTTGGACATCCGTCAAGCGTTGCGGCGTCCTTGCCCTTGCTGGTGTTTCGTTTTAAGCGCCAGCTAAAGCGCGCCAGAACCTACACGCCAGAAATTCATGGGGGAGCCTTCCCGATGCTGAAGCCCAAGAAAGTCGTCCTTGCCTATTCGGGCGGCCTTGATACCTCGATCATCCTCAAGTGGCTGCAGACCGAATATGGCTGCGAAGTGGTGACCTTCACCGCCGACCTGGGCCAAGGCGAAGAGCTGGAACCGGCGCGGCAGAAGGCTCTGTTGATGGGGATCAAGCCCGAGAACATCCATATCGTCGACGTCCGTGAGGAGTTCGTGCGCGACTTCGTCTTCCCGATGTTCCGTGCGAATGCGCTGTATGAGGGGCTGTATCTGCTGGGGACCTCGATCGCCCGACCGCTGATCAGCCAGCATCTGGTGCGGATCGCGCATGAGACCGGGGCCGATGCCGTGGCGCATGGCGCGACGGGCAAGGGCAACGATCAGGTGCGGTTCGAGCTTTCCGCCGCCGCGCTGGACCCGGGCATCAAGGTCATCGCGCCGTGGCGGCTGTGGGACCTGACGAGCCGGACCAAGCTTCTGGAGTTTGCCGAGGCGAACCAGATCCCGATTGCCAAGGACAAGCGGGGCGAGGCCCCTTTCAGCGTGGATGCGAACCTGCTTCATACCTCCTCCGAGGGGAAGGTCCTGGAGAACCCGGCCGAAGAAGCGCCGGAGTTCGTCTATCAGCGCGTGACCCCTGTCGAGAAGGCCCCGGACGTGGCCGAGTATGTCGAGATCGGGTTCGAGCGCGGCGATGCGGTGTCGATCAATGGCGAGGCGCTGTCGCCCGCCACGATCCTTGCGCGATTGAACGAGATCGGCGGCAAGCATGGCGTTGGCCTTCTTGACCTGGTCGAGAACCGGTTCGTGGGGATGAAGTCGCGTGGGTTGTATGAAACCCCTGGCGGGACGATCCTGCTGGAAGCGCACCGGGGGATCGAGCAGATCACCCTGGACGCGGGTGCTGGCCACCTGAAAGACAGCATCATGCCGCGCTATGCCGAGCTGATCTACAACGGGTTCTGGTTCTCGCCTGAACGGGAGGCGCTGCAGGCGCTGATCGACAAGACGCAGGAACATGTGACCGGGACGGTGCGGGTGAAGCTGTACAAGGGGTCTGCCCGGACGGTGGCGCGGTGGTCGGATCACTCGCTTTACAGCGAGAAGCACGTGACGTTCGAAGAGGACGCGGGGGCCTACGACCAGAAGGATGCGGAAGGATTCATCCGGCTGAACGCACTGCGACTGCGGTTGATCGCCAGCCGGAATGCCCGGGTCGCCAAATAAGGCTGTCCACCGTGGACGGAATTATGCACCCATGCAATTCAATAGGTTACAGGGGGCGGTTGACGCCCCCTTAACTTTTCGCGGCGCCTTGCACGGTGATGTGCCCCAGGGAACAGCCGTCCTGATCCCGCTTGCCTAATCTCTGCCAAGGCGGCCCATGCCGGGCCGGGAGGAGCAGGCGATGCGGTGCAAGAGTGCGGAGCGGTTTGACCAAGGTCACAAAGGGGCGACCCCCCGCTGGGATACGCCGATCCTGCGGGAGCACGCGGCATGACAGTCCTGCTGCACCGCAGAGAGTCGAGCCTGGCACCGGCTGTCAGTGCAGCAATCCTGGCAATGGTCGCCATTCAACTTGCCGCCGCCCTGTCTCGGCCCCTTGTTGCCGAGATCGGCGCACCTGCCGTCACCTGGCTGCGCATGGCCACAGCCGCCGCAATCCTGATGATCGTCACGCGGCCGAACCTGCGCGGGCTGGACCGGCAGTCCCTTTGGGCGGCGCTGATGCTGGGGGCGGCACTGGCGGTGATGGCGGTGTCCTATTTCGCCGCAGTCAGCCGGTTGCCTTTGGGACTAGCCTCGACGATTGCGTTCCTTGGGCCGTTTTCGATCGCCCTCTTCGCCGCGCGGGGCCGGGTGGCCATCGCGCTGGCGCTGCTGGCGGGGCTGGGCGTGTTGCTGACACTTGACCCCTGGTCACAGGGATCAAGCCACGGCTGGACGGCAGACCCGGCGGGCATCGCCTTTGCCGCAATCTCGGCCGCCGGGTTTGCAGCCTATATCCTGTTGACCCGGCGCGTCGGCCTTCTGTTCCGCGGAACCGACGGCATGACGATTTCGCTGCTGACCGCTGCAGTCCTGCTGACGCCGTTCGGGATTGCCGGGATGGATGACATGCCGTCTTCAACAGTCGTCCTTGGCTCGGCCAGCCTGGCGGTCCTTGCACCGCTGGCGACCTGCTGGCTGGAGATGTCCGCGCTGCGGAAGCTGGGGTCGCAGGTGTTCAGCGTCCTTTTAAGCCTGGAGCCCGCGATTGCGGCGGTGCTGGGCATCGCCCTGCTGGTGGAGGTGCCGAACCTGCTGCAGACCGCCGGTATCGCCTGCGTTGTTGTCGCCGCGATTGCAGTGGTCCGGACCGGGCCGGAGGGTCAGTAGTCCGTCGGAACAACCAGACGAGGCAGTGCTGCGGGCTGGCCGTTCCAGGTGCCGGTCAGACTGAAGGCCTCGTCCTTGGTCCGGTGGAGGTAAACCAGCTCGCCACTCTGCGCGCCGCTGATCTTGAGGGTCGCCGTTATCCCATCGTCGGGATCGTCCATCAGAACCTCGACGGCGGTGCCGCTGAAGGCCAGGTCGGGCCAGAAGCGGCAGTCGGTGAAGGTGAAGTCGGTCCCCCGGTCGCCGGGTTCGGCCAGGATCGTGCCGCCCAAGGGGCAGCCAAAGGACGTGGGGTGGTCGCCCGGCCAGGTGACAAGCGGGATGTAGTGCAGCATTTCGGTCTCGATGGCGCGGGCCACGGTGAAGGCGTCGGCGCGGGTGGGGTCGGTCAGGGTCAGGGGCGTGTAGTCGGCGATGGGGTCCTGTTCGCACAGCTGCTCACGCGCGGGCGGCAGGGTGCCGTCGAACAAAAGCGCCTGGACGGTGGTGTCGGGGCAGGCCAGGCCGCGGCCCCAGATCACGTGCGGGCCGCCTTGCATGAAGACGCCGTAAGCGTTCCGGGCGCTGTCCAGCACCGAATAGGCCATCGAGATCGGAGTGATCGGGTCATTGCTGCCGTTCAGCACAAGGGTCGGCCAGTCGCCCCCGGCATAGGGTTGCGGGCGGGTCGATGGGCCCTGATGCGGCCAGTAGGCGCAGGCCAGACGCTCGATGTAGTAGGACCGGAGAAGGCGCGGGGCTTCGGGCGCCAGGGCACGGGCCTCGTCCAGAATACGGCGGGCGCGCTCGTCCGCGGTGCCGGGGCCGCTGTCATAATCGGTGCAGGTGATCGCGTAATAGGCCGCGCCGAACCACGCGGGGTCCTCCATCCCGATTTCGGTCTCGGGGTCGATGAAAAGGTTGGAGTAGCCAAGCTGAAGCAGCGGCACAAGATTGCCACGGCCGGCAGCGGCAAGGGTGCGGAGGAACTCGGCCCGGCCCTCGGGGGCGTAAAGCGCGTAGAAGGCGCTGGATTCCAGGTGACTGGCGGTGAGGGTCCGGTCCACCCGGGTGCCGTCGGCCAGCGTGTAGGGCACGGTGACGGGGCCGGTGGCAAGGCGGGCGGCAAGGTCATCGTAGACCTGAGCGGGGTCGGCGGGGAAGTCGGCCTTGCAGGCGGGGATATTGGTGCAGAGCGCGAAGGTGTCGGTCAAAAGCCGTTCGGCGGCAAGGGTATAGCGGCGATAGAAACCCTCGGCCGACAGGGTAAGATCGACGACTCCGTCCAGGATCACGCCCTTGACGGCCTGCGGGACCTGGGTGGCGTAGGCCTGCACCAGCTGGGTGCCGTAGCTTTCACCGTAGAGCCAGACCTTCGGCGCGCCGATGGCCTGGCGAAACGCCTCGGCGTCGCGGATCGCCTGATCGGTATTCACCACGGGAAGCAGGTGGTCTGCCCCGATCTCGGCGGTGCAGTCGGTGACGTAGGTGCGGGCGGTGGCAAGGATGGCGTCGGTGTCGGCCAAGGGGGAAGCGGCACTGTCGAAGCGGGCCTGCGCCACCGGGCAGGACAGGCCGTGGACCGCGCCGATCCCGCGCTGGTCGACAAAGACGATGTCCAGGTTTTCGGTCAGCGCGGGGTCGAAGGCCGCAAGGTAGTTGTCGGCCGAGGCGAGGCCCGACCCGCCCGGACCGCCGACGAAGTAGAACAGGATGCCCCGGCTTTCGCCCGTGGCGAAGGACAGGGCGAAGGTGATGTCCAGCGTCTGCGACGGGTCATTGGCGCGGTGGTCCAGCGGCACGGTCAGCGTGGTGCAGGTCAGGCCCCCAAGCTCGCACGGGAAGAGGTCAAGGCCCGATGCGGCGTCAGAGAGGGATGTCTCGGCCAGCGCAGGCGTGGCGAGAAGGCCGATGGCGAGAAGGGCGTGGCGCATGCAGGACTTTCGGTCGGTTGTCGGTTGCACGCTATTGCGGGACGCGGGGCAGGCCAAGGAGTTTCGAAGCGGCGGGTTTCGGTCTTTCACCTTCCGGTGATCCACGGATCGGTGATTGGAGTTGCTGGGGTTCGCGCGACAGGGTGCGGCCTTCAACGGTGGAGGTGCGGATGCTGCGGATGGCTTTGGTGGTGCTGCTGGGACTGGCAGGCGTGGCGCGGGCCGAGACGGCCATTGTCGCGGGTGGCTGCTTTTGGTGCGTGGAGTCGGATTTCGAGGGGGTCGCGGGGGTCAGCGATGTCGTCTCGGGCTATACCGGGGGTGACTTGCAGAACCCGACCTACAAGAACCACGACGGGCATTTCGAGGCGGTGCAGATCACCTTTGATCCGGCGGTGATTTCGTATGATGCGCTGATTGCCAAGTTCCTGCGGTCGGTGGACGTGCTGGATGCGGGCGGGCAGTTCTGCGACCGGGGGGATGCCTACCGGACGGCGATCTTCGTACAGGACGCGGCGCAGAAGAAAGCCGCGCAGGCAGCGGTGGCCGAGGCCGAGGCGGTGCTGGGTGCGACCATCGTGACTCCGGTGCTGGAGGCCGGGACGTTCTGGATCGCCGAGGACTATCACCAGGATTATTACAAGTCGTCCGAGATCGTGCTGACCCGGGCGGGGCCGAAGAAGAAGGCCAATGCCTACAAGTTCTACCGCGAGGCCTGCGGGCGCGATGCCCGGGTGCAGGAAGTCTGGGGCGACCAGGCCTTCCGGCACTAGGTCGGGGCGCTGTATTTACACGTAACTACAGGTTGTATATACTCTCGTCAGGGTAGCGGCGGCAGCCCGGCGGCGGCGCGCAGGTCGGGGGAGCGGACGTCAAGCTCTTGCCCGGCAAGGGTGTCGGCGGCGGGGGTGCAAAGCCAGGCGATGGCCTGGGCGGGTTCATGGGCCGGGGCCAGGTTTTCGCGCGGGATCTTCGAGACCGGGTTGATCCCGCTGGCGCGGATCGCGACCTGCATGTCGGTGTCGACCACCCCCGGCGCGAAGCCGAAGATGCGGATGCCCTGGTCGGCGTATTCCAGGTGGACGGACCGGGTCAGCATCGCCAGGCCCGCCTTCCCGGCACAGTAGGCCGACCAGCCCTCTTGTGGCCGGTGCGCCGCGCCGGAGGAGATGTTGACGATGGTGCCCCCGCCCGCGGCGACCATATGCGCAAGGGCGTGTTGGGTGGCGTGGAAGACCGAGGTCAGGTTGACGTCGATGCTGTGCGCCCAATCCTCGGCCGAGATGTCCAGGATGCGGCCGATCGGGGCGATGACGGCAGCGTTGTTCACCAGGATCTCGAAGCCCTGGTCCAGAAGGGTCGCCATCGCGATCCGGTCGGTCATGTTCGCCAGATGGCCGGTGGCCGGGATATCCCCAAGCTCGCGCTGGGCGGCGGCAAGGTTGGCGGCGCTGCGGGCGGTGAAGTGGACCTGAGCACCCGCTTCTGCAAGGGCACGGACCGTCGCAAGGCCGATGCCGCGGTTGCCGCCGGTGACAAGGGCAGTCTTGCCGGAAAGGGTCATGCGGGCCTCCTGCTTTGCGGGTCCAGTGTGCGGCGGCGGCGCGCCGCTGTCCACGGGGGATGGGTTGACGCTGCGCGGCGCTCGGGTCAAGGGGGGGGGAAACGTGGAGGTGGCGGTGCGCAAGCTGTTGATGGTCCTGGTGCTGGCCGGCTGCGCGGCGCGCGGCGATTTCACGATGGCCCCGGACGGGCTGGCGGGGGGTACGCCCGAGACGATCTTCGTCGGCACCACGCGGGAAAAGGACGGCGAGGCCTATGCCTTCGGGCGGGCGGGCGAGCCCGGCTTTCTGCGCTATGACATCGCGATCCCGCCAGAGCGCGAACCGGGTGAGGTCAACTGGCCGCCAAAGACGCGGAAGCCGGACGGCAAACGGGACTTTCTGACGCTGGACTCGCAGGGCTTTGCGTCGGGCGACGATTTCAGCACAGCGCTAAAGGCGGCAATGAAGCTGCGCGGGCAGCGCGATGCGGTGGTCTATGTCCACGGGTTCAACAACACGATGGCCGAGGGAGTCTATCGGGTCGCACAGATGCATCATGACCTCGAGGTGCCGGGGGTGGCGGTGCATTACGCCTGGCCGTCGCGCGGGTCGGCGCTGGGCTACGTCTATGACCGCGATTCCGTGCTGTTTGCGCGGTCGGGCTTCGTTTCGCTGCTGAACGAGGTCGAGGATGCGGGCGCACGGGACATCATCATCGTCGCCCATTCGATGGGGGCCTTCCTGACAATGGAAGGCCTGCGGCAGATGGTGCTGAAGGATGGACCCGGCGCTCTGGACCGGATCAAGGGCGTGGTGCTGATCGCGCCTGATCTGGATCTGGACGTGTTTCAGGCGCAGGCCAAGGACATCGGCAAGCTGCCCGAGCCTTTCGTGATCTTTGGCAGTTCGCGGGACCGCATCCTGAACATCTCGGCCACGTTGTCGGGCACCGGGGACCGGCTGGGCAACATGGAAAGCGTGGCGCAGGTGGCGGACCTGAACGTGATCTATCTGGACACGGCGGCGTTCACGACGGGGACGGGCCACCTGAACCTGGGTGAGAACCCCGCCCTGCTGAAGCTGTTCGGCGGGCTTGTGGGGATTGCCGATGCCTTCACGACCGACGCGCGGGCGCGGGTCGGGCTGCTGCCGGGGCTGGTGCTGACCGTGCGCAATGCGACGGAAGTCGTGCTGGCCCCGGTCGGGGCGATTGCCGAGGGGCGGCCGAGGGTTGCTCCGCGGTGATCCTTGCGAAACCCTCCTCGTGCGCCTTCGGCTTCTCGTCGGTGGTGCAGCGAGGAGCGACGCAGTCGACGACGAGCGGTCAGCGGCGGCGCAGGTAGACGTAATAGGCCCCCCCGCCACCGTGCTTGAGATGCGCTTCGCTGACTTGCAGAACCGCCGGGCCAAGGGGTGGCAGGTGAAGCCAGTGCGGGACCTGGTGGCGCAGTGCGCCGACGCGCTGGGGAATCGGCCCGGTATCGTCGCGCCGTTTGCCCTTGCCGGTGATGACCAGGACCAGACGCAGCCCGGCGGCATGGGCGTTCAGGATGAAGCGGATCAGCTCGGGGTGCGCTTCGGCAAGGGTCATGCCGTGAAGGTCGATCCGGGCCTCGGGCTGCAGCTTGCCACGGGTCATCTTGGTGTGGGTCCCGGCATCCATGCGAAGCGGGGCCTGACCCAGAAGCTCGGGCAGCGTCGGCTTGAGGTCACGCTTTTCCGGGGCGCGGTGCTTTTCGCCCAGGTGGAACGGCGTCAGGCGCGGCTTGGCATGGGCCATCGGCGGCGGCTCGGACGGTGCGGGCGGAGCGGGCAAGTGCAGCGGTTGGCTGTGCAGGGGCCGGGCCGTCTGCGCGACACTGCGCCAGAGGTCGGCTTCCTCGGGCGAAAGGGAACGACGGCGGGCCATTGTCAGTCTTCAAGCATCGCGAAGGCGCGGTCGATCGGCAGCAGGAGAACCATGCGCCCTGGGTCCTTGACCGTCCCGGCCGCCTCACCCGCATCTGCGCCGGTGCCGTAGAAGATGTCGGCACGCTGCATCCCCTTGATTGCGCCGCCGGTGTCCTGGGCGATCATCAGGCTGCGGATCGGGCGGCGGCCGTCCTTTTCGATCCAGACCGGCGCGCCCAGCGGCGTGAACTTCGGGTCGATGGCGATGGAGCGCATCGTGGTGATCGACCGGCCCATCGCGCCGATGGGGCCGTCCTCGGGGTCCAAAGAGCTGATCTTGCGGAAGAAGACGTAGGAGGGGTTGGTGTAGAGCAGCTCTTGCCCGGCGGTGGGGTTGGACCGCACGTAGTTGGCGATTTCCGGGGCCGAGACCTGGTCGATGGAGTGGCTGCCGCGGCGAACCATTTCCTGACCGACAGAGCGGTAGGCATGGCCGTTCTTGCCCGCATAGCCCAACCGGACCACCGAGCCGTCGGTCATCCGGATGCGGCCCGAGCCCTGGACCTGCAGGAAATAGACGTCGACGGCGTCGTCCAGCCAGGCAATCTCCAACCCCCGTCCGGCGATGGCACCATTTTCGATGGCCTGGCGCGAGTGGTAGACCGCGCCCTCGCGCAGTTCGGGGGGGCGGGCGTAAAGCGGAAAGCGGAAGCGGCCAGTGCGAACGGGCGAGCCTTCAAGCTCGGGCTCGAAGTAGCCGGTAAAAAGGGCGGGGGGCTGGCCCACGACCACGGGCTTGAAGAACAGCTCGAAGAAGCTGCGGGCCGAGGCGTCGTCTTTGGGCACATCGGCGGCGACAGCGCAGATCGGCTGCCAATCAGGCTTCTCGATCAGGTCGCAGGTGCCCAGGAAGCTGTCCAGCGCGGCAAGGTGGTTGTCGTCGCGCCAGCCGTCCAATGCTTCGAAATCAAGGACTTCGGCAGAAACGGGAACGGCGGCCATCAAGGCCGCCGTGAAGGTGCAGAGGTGGAGCGCGCGGCGCATCCCGGCCGCATCAGTCGCCGGTCGCGACCAGCTGCCAGTTCGGGTCGTCGGACCCCATCTGGCGGGCGAAGGTCCAGATGTCGCGCGACTTCTTCACTTCGCGCGGGGCGCCTTCGACGATCTCGCCCACCTTGTTGCGGACAACGTAGTTCTGCTCGCCGACGAAGCGGACGGTGATTTCCGCAAAGCGGCTTTCCGGCACGAAAGTCGCGTCGTGCAGGACCAGTTCCTTGATGCCAAGGAAGCTGGCCTCGACGGTCAATCCCTCGGCCTCACGCGCGGCGATGGCTTCGGCGAAGCTGGCCTCGACGTCGTCCGACAGGAAGGGGCGGATGCGGTCAAGCTCGCCCTTCTCGAAGGCCATCAGGATCATCTCGTAGGCGCCGCGCGCGCCTTGCAGGAAGGGGCCGACCACGAAGGACGGCTCGGCCTTTTTCATTTCGGCCAGGGCGCGGGCGGCGTCCGAACCTTCGGCGACGTGGTCGATGATGTCGCGGTCGGGACCACCTTCGATCACCTCGAAGTCGCGGCGGACGCGGGGACGGACATCCTCAAGCGGGATCGGCGGCTTTTCAAAGCCGTCGCGGGTGCCAAGAACGGAACGGAGCTTCAGAATGAGAAAGATCGCGATCCCGGCAAGGACCAGGAGTTGGATCAGGGATCCGTTCATGAGTAACCTCGGACTTTCCGTTTAAAACCTTTGGGCTCGCCCTTATGTAGGGTGGGGTTGCAGCGAAGTCTACCATGTGACCGAAGAACGCAGGCGGAGAATGAAGATGTGGGTCGTGCTGGGTGTACTGGCTTTGCCGCTGGTGGAAATCGCGCTGTTCGTGACGCTGGGGGCGGTACTGGGGCTGTGGCTGACGCTGGCCTGGGTGCTGCTGACCGGGGTCGCCGGGGTGCTGATGCTGAAAGGGCTGGCGCTATCGGGTCGGCGGGGCTTGCGCGAAGGTCTGCAGGAGGGGTTGCAGGACCCGCTGTCGCCGCTGGCGCACAAGGCGCTGATCGGGGTGGCAGCGGTGCTGCTGATCCTTCCGGGGTTCTTCACCGACACGCTGGGGCTGATCTTGCTGCTGCCCCCGGTGCGCAACCTGATCATCCGCCAGATGGGCCAGCGGATGCGCGGCGTGATGGTCGTCCGGCGCGGGATGGATCGGGACGACGACGTCTACGAACACCCGCGGCACGACGACCGACTGCCCTGACCAGGACGCGGCAACCACGGGCCAACCACGGGCCAACCAGGGGCCAACCACCGGATCGTGAAGGGAACCGTGACTGATCGGAGACGTTGGTCTGGCACATCCAGATCACCCAAGCCGAAGCGAGGTTGCCGTGGCCGTCACCCCCGAACTGACCGATCCTGTCGCGCCCGAACTTGGCGACACCGTCGCAATCGTCCTGGCCGGTGGTCAGGGCACAAGATTGTTCGAGCTGACGGGACGCGACTGCAAGCCCGCGCTGCCTTTCGCCCGGTTTCACCGCATTGTCGACTTCACGATGGCGGCGCTGGCGCGGTCCGGCGTGGGCCGGGTGATGGTCGGAACGCAGTACCGGCCTGAATCCCTGACGGCTCATCTGCACGAGGTCTGGGCCCCGGTCTGGCCAAACGGTGGCCTGATGCTGCGCGACGGGGCCGCTGCAGGGCCAGCGGGCTATCGCGGCACGGCGGATGTCCTGCGCGCCAATGCGGCCGAACTGGACGCTATGGGTGCGCGCGAAGTGCTGGTCGTGGCGGCGGACCATGTCTATTCGATGGATTACCGCGGCTTCATTGAAGCCCATCGCGAGCGTGGCGCCAAGCTGACGCTGGCCGCGATGCCGGTCCCGCGTGAGGAAGCCGGGCGCTTTGGCATTGTGACCGAGGGTCCGGGCCACCGGATCGCGGGCTTTGCCGAGAAACCGGCCAAACCGGCCGCGATACACGGTGACACGAAGCAGTCGCTGGCTTCGCTGGGGATTTACGTCATTGACTGGCCCTGGCTGCGCGAGATGCTGGCGGATCCCAAGGTGCTGGATTTCGGCGAGGATGTGATCCCGCAGGCCGTGCATGGCGGCGAGGCGGCAGTCTGGCGCTGGGACGGCTATTGGCGCGATGTGGGCACCCTGGACGGCTTGCGCGAAAGCTGGCTGGACTTCGAAGAGGGTCCGCCGCCCTGCCGGAGGCCCCTGGTCCCCGGCATGAAGGTTCGGATGCAGGCGGCGACACTGCCGCGCGACGCCTTCACATCGAGCGTCAACCTGGGCGGGCTGCGGCTGATGTCGCCGATGATCGGCAGCGGCAACCCCGACCGCTGGACTGCCCTGGACCGGTCGGTCCTGATGCCGGGGGCGCGCGTTTCGCCCGGGGTGCGGCTGACCAATGTGATCGTCGCGCCGAACACGGTGATCCCGCACGGGATGCACATCGGCGACGACCCCACGGAAGACGCCCGCTGGTTTCGCGTCTCGGGCGAGACGACGCTGGTCAACTCGGCCATGCTGGCGCGGCGCGGTGCGTCGCGGGCGCCAGTCTTTTCACTGTTTCATGGCGGGCCCACGTTGCCCCGCAAAGCGCAGAGGGCACAATGATCCACGAGCACTCGATGACCCCCGCATTCGACGCAACCAAAGGCCGCCCCGACACCATCGGGGCGGTTTCAGATGGCGAGGGGACAAACTTCGCCCTGTTTTCCGAGAATGCGACACGGGTCGAGCTGTGTCTTTACGACGATGACGGCAAGGCCGAGACAGCGCGTCTGGATCTGCCCGACATGCAGGGCGGGATCTGGTTCGGCTATCTGCCGGGCGTCGGTCCGGGTCAGGTCTATGGCTACCGCGTCCACGGCCCCTGGGCGCCCGAGGAGGGGCACCGGTTCAATCCGGCAAAGCTGCTTCTGGACCCCTATGCGCGCGAACTGCGCGGAGAGTTGACCTGGGACCCGGCGGTTTTTGGGCATTCCGGCGACGATCTGACGCGGGATGACCGCGACTCGGCCCCCTTTGTGCCAAAGGCCGTCGTGGTGGACCCCGAGTTCGACTGGAACGCCGACGAGGCGCTTCGGCACCGCTGGGAAGAGACGCTGATCTGGGAGGCGCATCCCAAAGGCGCGACGATGCGCCATCCCGGCGTGCCGGAGGAGGATCGCGGCTCGCTGTGCGGTCTGGCGTCGGATGCGATGATCGCGCATCTGCAGCGGGTGGGCGTGACGGCAGTGGAGCTTTTGCCGATGCATGGGTTCCTGCACGACCAGTTCCTGCTGGACAAGGGGCTGAAGAATTATTGGGGTTACAACACCTTGTCCTTCTTTGCCCCGCAACGGGCCTACCTGAAGACGGGCCGTGCGAACGAGGTGAAAGAGGTTGTGCAAAAGCTGCACAAGGCGGGGATCGAGGTGATCCTGGACGTGGTCTACAACCACACCGCCGAGGGGTCCGAACTGGGGCCGACGCTGTCGTTCCGCGGGATCGACAATGCGTCGTACTACCTGCTTGCGGACAACAAGCGGCACTGCTTCGACACCACGGGCTGCGGCAACACGCTGAACGTCGCGCATCCGATGGTCTTGCGGATGGTGATCGATTCCCTGCGCTACTGGGTGCAGGTCATGCACGTGGACGGGTTCCGCTTCGATCTGGCGTCCACCCTGGGGCGCGAGGCCGAAGGGTTCGAGCGTGAGGGGTCCTTCTTCGCCGCGATCCGGCAGGACCCGGTGCTGTCCCAGGTCAAGCTGATTGCCGAACCCTGGGACATTGGCGAGGGTGGCTATCAGGTCGGCGGGTTCCCCTTCCCGTTCCGCGAATGGAACGACAAGGCGCGCGATGACATGCGGGCGTTCTGGCGGCGCGATCCGGGTCTGAAGGGCGATCTGGCGCAAAGGTTGTTGGGCTCTCCTACCCAGTTCGACCATTCGCAGCGGCCGGCGACGTCCTCGATCAACTTCCTGGCGGCGCATGACGGGTTCACGCTGCGCGATGTGGTCAGCTATGACAGCAAGCACAACGACGCCAATGGCGAGGACAACCGCGACGGCCACGACCACAACATCAGCCACAATCTGGGGGCCGAGGGGGCAACGGACGATCCCGGCATCCAGGAGGCGCGGCATCGGCGGTCAAAGGCGATGCTGGCGACGCTGCTGTTAAGCCAAGGCGTGCCGATGCTGCTGGCGGGCGACGAGTTCGGCCAGACCCAGGGCGGCAACAACAACACCTATGCCCAGGACAGCGAGATCTCTTGGCTGCACTGGGACGCGGCGGATGACCGGCTGGTCGCGGCGGTGGCGGCCCTTGTCGCCTTCCGGCGCGAGGTGGGGCTGGCAGATTCGCGCTTTGCCCGCGGCCCGGGCGAAGGCGACGGACCCGAGATCACCTGGCACGGGCCGGACGGTCCGCTGGCCGAAGACGGCTGGGGCCAGGAGGGCTCGTTCGGGGTGCGCTATCACCGGGCGGAAAGCGATCTGCTGATCGTGCTGAACCCGGGCGATGAGGCGGAGTTCCACCTGCCGGAAGGGACCTGGCGGCGGCGGATCGACAGTTCGCGCGATCCTGTCGCGTGCGATATGATCGAGAGCGGTGGGGTTTCGCTGGGCTGGCAATCGGTGTCGGTCTGGCAAGAGGCGGCGGGCTAGCGGCTGGAACCTTCACGCCGCCCGGTGCGTTGGGATCAGGACTTCCCCCATTGCAACGGAGACGAAAGATGGCACTGGTCAGCGACCACGAGAACACCCAGAACCCGCCCGCAATCCAGCCGATCGAGGCCGAGCGGGTCTGGGACATGCTGCAGGCGATCGACATCGCCATGCTGGTCACCCGCAGCTCGGACGGGCTGCGCGGGCGGCCGATGTCGACGATCCCCACCCCGGAAAAAAGCGTGATCTACATCCTGACGGAAAGCGACAGCTCGGCGGCGCGGGACATCCGGGTCGATGGCTCGGTCTTTCTTAGCTACCAGGGCCGCGGCGATCATGTCGCGCTGGTGGGTCAGGCCACGGTCAACCCGGACAAGGGGCTGGTCAAGGACCTGTGGAACCCCGGCGCGCAGGTGTTTTGGCCCCAAGGCCCGGAAGTGCATAACGTTGTGACGCTGGTGATCGACCCCGGGCACGCCGACGTGTGGGACGGCCCAGGCCTGTTGCGCGGTATCGCCGAGATCGTCGCCGGTGCGGTGAAGGGCAAATCGCCCGACCTCGGCACCCGCGGCGAAGCCGAACTGTAAGGCCTTAAGCAGCGGCGGCGGCGGACTTCTTGTCGAAGGCATGGGAGAACAGCTCTTCCATGCCGGAGACAGCAAAGTCTGCCGCACCTTTGCCGGGCGCTGCGGGTTTGACCTCTGACGGGTCCGGCCAAAGCGCCATTCCCAACTTCACACCCGGCAGACGGCGGCGAAGCAGGCGCATCTGCAGGTCCACTGCTGCGCCTCGGGTCGGGTCCAGCGATACCACCACCACGGTCTCGGGCTTGAAATCGCCCAGCATCCTGGCCACGGACGCGCGCGGCGGCAACGTCACCACCTCGGCCCCTTCGGCGCTAAGGGCCTGAGCCACCATCCGGGCGGCGGATTCGTCCAGCCGGGTCAGCGCGCCCATCACCACGATCTTGCGGCCAATCCCGTCAAGCACGCCGTTGGAGACCAGGGTCGTGTCGCCTTCGGTCTGGGGCTGCGGTCCTTCGGCAGCCAGGGCCAGCTCTTCCTCGACGACCGAATCCAGTTCCTCGGTCAGCGTCCAGGCGGCGCTGGCGATGCGTTGGGTCTGGTAGTCGGACAACAGGCCCGCCGAATGGTCGGCCTGGGCCAAAGCCAGTGCCGGGATCGCGGTCCTGTCGTAGTAGTCGGCCAGGAAATGCTTGGAGGTCGACGTGGTGGCAGCCTCGGTGAATTCGATGATCCGGCCGGCGAGCAGGCGGTCGTAAAGCCGCGCCGAATCGGCCAGGACGGGTTGGTCGCCGAACATGATGGGAAAGAGCCGCAGGCTGGGGACGTGGTGGCCGATCACCACAAGGCACACGGTCAGCGGCGTGGCGATGATCAGCCCCATCGGCCCCCAAAGCCAGGTCCAGAACATCGCCGACACGATGACGGCCAGCGGGGAGACTCCGGTCCGGTGGCCGTAGAACCAGGGTTCGATGATGTTCGAGGTGACGAACTCGACCACCAGGAACAGCGCCCCGGTCCACAGGACCAGAGACCAGTCGGGCGAGACGGCGAAGGCCATCAGCAGCGGCAGAATCGCCGCCTGCATCCGAACCTTCATTCCGGGGACCAGCGGCCTCCGGCACGGCGGCGGTCCAGCTTCGAAATCCAGCCAGCTTTCGC
>NZ_JAXMMF010000097.1:0-11024 GCF_034366665.1 Tabrizicola sp.
TCGGGCGTGCAGACGACGAAGTTCAGGCTGCGGACGATCCCTTTCACCCGGTCCAGCGACCCCACCGCCTGCCGGATGCCGCCCAGCACGTTCAGCCCGGTCCGCCGCGCAGCCTGGTAGCCTTCTTCTACGGTGACGTTCTGACCGAGCCGCCCCTTGTGCGTAATCTCGGCCCCAATCTGCGCGACGTGACCCGACAGAAACAGCAGGCTGCCGACCCGGTGGAAGGGCTTCATCGTGCCATACTCCGCGCCGTAATAGCCGTCGCGGTCGAAGTCGGGGATATCCAGGCCCAACTGGATGGCAAGGCTTTCGGGTAAGCTCATCGCAGTCTCCTTCCCGGCCAACCTGCCGCGCATGGTGATTCGCCGCTATGGTTAATCGAAGTCCGGCCATACGCGCGTATGTATGGAAGCCATACGGTTTCCATACCAAAGGAAGATAGGAATGCCGCAATGGTCGTGGACAATTAAGCGAGCGGCCTCAATCACTTGTCCGCCCCGTGCACCTCTGAACGCTGCCTCTCTCCAAATCCGCATTCATTTGTCGCGGACCACTCCCTAACTTGCCGACAAAGGAGCTTCCCATGACCCAGGTATCCCTCGGCCTTGACACTTTCGGCGATGTGACGGTCGGTCCCGACGGCCAGCCGCAGCCTATGGACCGCGTGTTGCGCGAGGTGCTGGACCAGGCCACGCTGGCCGACGAAATCGGCATTGATTTCATCGGCTTGGGTGAACACCACCGCCCCGATTTCGCGATCTCGGCGCCGGAAATCGTGCTGGCCGCCATCGCGGGCCGTACCCAACGGATCAAGCTTGGCACCGCCGTCACGGTCCTGTCGACCGACGATCCGGTGCGCGTCTTCCAGCGCTTTTCCACCCTCAATGCGCTCTCGAACGGCCGCGCCGAGCCGATTCTGGGGCGCGGGTCCTTCACCGAAAGCTATCCGCTGTTCGGGCATGAGTTGCAGGACTACGACCAGCTGTTCGAGGAACGCCTGGACCTCTTCGCCCACCTCCTGCGCGAACCGCGGGTGACCTGGTCAGGCCAGACCCGTAGCGCATTGAAAAACCAGCCGGTTTTTCCGCAGCTGGGCCAGCCGATGACCGTCTGGGTTGGCGTCGGTGGCAGCCCGGAAAGCGTGGTCCGCGTCGTCCGGCAGGACCTGCAGCTGATGCTGGCGATCATCGGCGGCGACGCCTCGCGCTTTGCCCCTTACGTCGACCTCTATCAGCGCGCCTGCGCGCAACTGGGCAAGCCGGTGCGGCCAGTGGGCGTCCATTCCCCTGGCTTTGTCGCGGAAACCGATGAAAAGGCGCAGGAAATCCTCTGGCCGCACTATGCCGACATGTTCGGCCGCATCGGGCGTGAGCGGGGTTGGCCCCCGGTCACCAAGGATCGCTATCTTAACGAAGTTCACCACGGCGCGCTGTATGTTGGCAGCCCCGAGACGGTGGCACGGAAGATCGCAAGGACGGTGAAGGCTTTGGGCATCCAGCGGTTCGACATGAAGTACTCAACCGGACCGGTTCCGCATGCCGATCTGATGGAATGCATCCGGCTTTACGGCGAGAAGGTCATTCCGATGGTCCATGACATGCTCGCCGCCAAGGCCGCCTGATCGGGGGTAGGGTGGGCGATATCGCCCACCCTACTCTTGCGCGTTGCCCAGATGGTGTGTCCCGCGACTTGCCGCCAGCAACATCTGGCGGTGCCGCTCGCGGAAGCGGCTGCGATCGGCGGTGGAGTATTCGTCCTGGCAGGCCGGGCAGCAGACGCCGTCCTCATAGACCGGATCGGCCTGATCCGCCTCGGTCACCGGCCTTCTGCAGGCCCCGCAAGAGGTCAGCCCCCCAGGCAAAAGGCCGTGCCCGACCGAGACCCGGTCGTCGAAGACGAAGCATTGGCCTTGCCAAAGGCTTGCCTCCCGCGGCACCTCTTCCAGGTATTTCAGGATGCCGCCCTTCAGGTGGTAGACCTGATTAACCCCTTGACCCAGAAGGTAATTCGTCGACTTCTCGCAGCGGATGCCACCCGTGCAGAACATCGCGATCCGCTTGCCCGCGAACCGCTCACGATTGGCGTGCCACCACTCAGGAAACTCGCCGAACGCCCTTGTTCCCGGGTCCACCGCGCCCTGAAAGGTGCCGATGGCGACCTCGTAAGCGTTGCGGGTGTCGATCACCACGGTGTCGGGGTCAGAAATCAGCGCATTCCAGTCCTTCGGCGCGACATAGTTCCCCACCCGCGCCAGAGGGTCGACGTCGGGCTGCCCCATCGTCACGATCTCGCGTTTCAGCCGAACCTTCATCCGCCCGAACGGCATCGTCTCGGCAAAGCTTTCCTTCCACTCCAACCCATCGCAGCCCGGCAGCGCCCGGATCGCCGCCAGCACCGCTTCGACGCCTGGACGCGGACCCGCGATGGTGCCGTTGATCCCCTCGGGCGCCAGCAGAAGCGAGCCCTTGACCCCTTGCGCCTGGCACAGCTCGGACAGCCCCGGCTTCAAGCCAGCAGGGTCGGGAAAGCGGGTGAAGTGGTAAAGCGCAGCGACGGTCAGCATGGCCCCCCTTTGCGCCGAAGCCTTGGGAATTTCAAGCGCTTCGCTTGACGCATCCGCCCCCCGGACTTACGCAAGGCAGGACACTGCCAAGAGGTCGCCATGAAGCCCGCAACCGAAGCCCTGATCGTGATCGACGTGCAGAACGACTTCTGCCCCGGCGGAGCGCTTGCCGTAGCGGGCGGAGACGAGATCATCAGCCGGATCAATGGCTTGATGGACGACTTCGCAACCGTTGTCCTGACGCAGGACTGGCATCCCGCCGACCATGCCTCGTTCGCGGCGAACCATCCGGGGGCCGCGCCGTTCAGTCTGACGACCATGCCCTATGGGCCGCAGGTCCTGTGGCCGACCCATTGCGTGCAGGGCACAAAGGGCGCCGCGTTCCATGCCGACCTGCGCACCGATCCGGCCCAGCTTGTCATCCGAAAGGGCTTTCGTCCGCAGATCGACAGCTATTCGGCCTTCTTCGAAAACGACCATACCACCGCGACCGGCCTTGACGGCTATCTGCGCAGCCGGGGGGTGACGGCGGTCACTCTGGTGGGCCTCGCGACCGACTATTGCGTCGCCTATTCGGCACTGGATGCGGCCCGGCTGGGGTTCAAGGCCACGGTTCTGGAGGGGGCTGCGCGCGCCATCGACCTGAACGGCAGCCTGGCCGAAGCGCGGGACAAGATGCGCGCCGCTGGCGTGGCGTTGGAGGCATAGATGGTGGATATCGCGACCCGGGTCTGGAACCACAAGTGGAAGATCGACCCCATCGTGCGGTCTCTGATCGACACGGACTTCTACAAGCTGCTGATGTGCCAGTCGATTTTCCGAAACAAGCCGGACACGACGGTGGTGTTCAGCCTGATCAACCGCTCGTCCAAAGTGCGCCTGGCCGACCTGATCGACGAGGGCGAGCTGCGCGAACAGCTTGACCATGTGCGGTCCCTGTCCCTGACCCGCGGCGAAAGCACCTGGCTGCGCGGCAACACGTTCTACGGCAAGCGGCAGATGTTCCGGTCCGACTTCATGGAGTGGTTCGAGGGCATGCGCCTGCCCGCCTATCACCTGGAAAAGCGCGACGGCCAGTTCGAGCTGACCTTCGAGGGCAGCTGGCCCGAGGTCATGCTGTGGGAAATCCCGGCGCTGGCCGTCCTGATGGAGCTGCGCAGCCGCGCTGTCCTGCACGACATGGGTCGGTTTGAATTGCAGGTGCTGTACGCCCGCGGCATGACCCGGCTGTGGGAGAAGATCGAGCGTCTGCGCGGGATCGAGGGCTTGAAGATCGCCGACTTCGGCACTCGGCGGCGGCACGGGTTCCTGTGGCAGGACTGGTGCGTCCAGGCGATGCAGGAAGGACTGGGATCGAAGTTCATCGGCACCTCGAACTGTCTGATTGCCAAAAGCCGGGATGTCGAGGCGATCGGGACCAATGCCCACGAACTGCCCATGGTTTACAGTGCCTTGGCCGACACCGACGAGGATTTGCGCCAGGCCCCCTACCGCGTTCTGGCGGACTGGCAGGACGAGCATGAGGGCAACCTGCGCATCATCCTGCCCGACACCTATGGCACCGAGGGCTTCCTGAAGAACGCGCCGGACTGGTTGGCGGGCTGGACCGGAATCCGTATCGATTCGGGCGATCCGGCCACGGGGGCCGAGACGGCGATCCGCTGGTGGAAAGACCGGGGCGAGGACCCGACGAAGAAACTGGTGATCTTCTCGGACGGGCTGGACGTCGAAAAGATCGAAGAGCTTTACGCCCGCTTCAACGGCCGGGTGAAGGTATCCTTCGGCTGGGGCACGATGCTGACCAACGATTTCCGCGGCCTGGTCGCGGGCGACGCGCTGGCGCCGTTCAGCCTGGTCTGCAAGGCGCTGTCCGCGAACGGGCGGCCCACGGTCAAGCTGTCGGACAACCCGGCCAAGGCGATGGGCCCGGCGGACGAGATCGAACGCTACAAGCGGGTTTTCGGCGTTGGCAAGCAGCAGGCGCAAGAGGTCGTGGTCTGACCCGTCAGAAGACGGTGTTCATGACCAGGAACAGCACCGCCGACAGCGCAGCGGTCAGCGGCACGGTGATCACCCAGGCGGCCCCGATCGACAGCACATGGGCGCGGCGGACAAGCTTGCGACGCCGACGCTCGTCGGGCAGAACGGGCGTGCCCTTTTGCAGGTTCAGCGCCCGCGCCCGCCGCTCGGCATGCCATTCGCGGTAGAAGCCGACCCCGAACACCCCGCCCACGGCGATATGGGTCGACGACACCGGCAGCCCCAGCCACGAGGCGATGATCACGGTGATCGCGGCTGACAGCGCGACGCAATAGGCGCGCATGGGGTTCAGCTTGGTGATCTCTTGCCCGACCATGCGGATCAGCTTCGGGCCGAACAGCAGCAGACCGAACGAGATGCCGAACGCGCCGATCATCATGACCCACAGCGGAATCTCGACCTTGGCGGCAGTGCCGTGGTCCTGGACGGCGTGGACGATGGCTGCCAGCGGACCGACGGCATTCGCCACGTCGTTGGCCCCATGCGCAAAGGACAGAAGTGCGGCCGACATGATCAGCGGGACGGCGAACAGCTTCTTCAGGGATTTCTTGCGGTTCTCCAGCCCCTCGGACTGGCGGATGATGATCGGGCGCATCACCAGCGTGACGACGGCGCCGATCAGAAGACCGATCAGCGCGGCGTTTCCAAGTGAGATGTCGAAAAGCTTCTTCAGACCCTTCAGCGCAAGATAGGTCGCAAAGGTGCCGGCCATCACGCCGATCAGCACCGGGACATAGCGCCGGGCCGCGCCGATCTTGTCGGGAACGTCGTTGATCTTGGCCTTGATGAAGGCCAGGAACAGCGCCGCCACCACGCCGCCCAGGATGGGCGAGATCACCCAGCTGGCCGCGATCTGGCTCATCGTGCCCCAGTTCACCGCGCCAAAGCCTGCCGCCATGATCCCGGCCCCCATCACCCCGCCGACGATGGAGTGGGTGGTCGAGACCGGCGCACCCATCCAGGTCGCAAGGTTCAGCCACAGGGCCGAGGCGATCAGCGCCGACATCATCGCCCAGATGAAGGTGTCGGGGTCCGCCACGGCCTCGGGGGCGACGATCCCGCCCGAGATCGTGCTGACCACGTCGCCGCCGGCAATCAGGGCGCCAAGCGTCTCGAAGACGACGGCGATCACCAGCGCGCCGCCCATCGTCAGGACCTTGGCCCCGACGGCAGGGCCCATGTTGTTGGCGACGTCGTTCGCGCCGATGTTCAGCGCCATGTAGGCCCCGAACGCGGCGGCGGCCACGATGATCAGGTTGCCGGACTGGTTGCCCATCAGGACAAAGGCAAAAAGCGCGCACAGGACGACGAAGACGAAAGCGATGCCGGTGGCGACGACCGGCTTGCCGATGGCAGTCGTGGCGGCCTCAAGCTGGCTGAACCGCGCAAGGTCCTTGTCCAGCGTCTTCCACTGGTTCACCCGGGGTTCGGCCTCATCTGTCATGGAATCGTTACACCGCTGTTACGTTCAGGGCGGTGATTATCCGTTCGACTACCCCGTCACAAGGATTTCAGCAGCCGCGAGGCGCAGAAGACGGCACGCGCCAGGTGGCTGCGGTGGATCGGATCTTGCGGGGCAAGTCGCGGCATGGTCCAGCCGACCGAGGCCAGAGTGCGGGCCAGGATGAACGCCTCGACCATCTGGACATCCGTCGTCCCGTAGCCCGCCATCAGCGCATCGCGCAGCTGGGGGTGTTCGGGATGCTGGACCGTCTGCACCAGCGCGGTCCCCAGGTCATGCAGGCGAAAGCCGAAACCGCTGTCGTCGAAGTCGATCAGCGATACCGAATGTCCGTTCACCAACACGTTCTCGCGCAGGACATCGGCGTGGATCAGACCGATCTCGCCCGTCAGCCGTTCGCGCAGGGCGTCACGCGCGCGGATCAGCGTGGCGCGCTGGTCGGGGGTGGCGACGGGATGGTCCCAGAACCGGCCCCAAAGCGGGTTGTCCCCCACCAGTCCCTCCCAGTCCCAGCGCGGGCGGGTGAAGTCTGCAGGCAGGGTCAACCCGTCCGTCACCAGGTGCACCCGCGCCAGCACCGCGCCCAGCGCATGGTAAAGGTCCAGCACCTGCGTCAGTGGCCGGTCGAAGGGTTTCGCCGCTTCTCCCAGCGCCTCTCCTTCCATCCAGGCGATGGCCGAGGCGTGGCGCCCATCCGCGACCGGCACCAGCAAGTCCCCCTCGCGGGTGGGCAGGGCAGCGGGAACCGGCAGACCCGCTTGCGCCAGCTCTGCGCACCACCAAAGTTCCGACCGGATCGCTTCGGGCGACTGGTAACCCTGGCGGTGCAGGCGCAAGGCAGCGCGGCCCTGCGGGGTCTGCATCTCGAAGACGTGGTTCTCGCGGTCGCGGATCAGGCGAAGGATGCGACCGTCCCAGTGGCGAGCGGCCTCTTCGGCGGCACTCATTCCTCGTCCCCAACCTTGCCGCGCAGGGACTTCACCTCACCGCGCTGGGTCTTGGCGGCGATGCGGCGGCGCTGACTGCCCAGCGTCGGCTTGGTGGCGATCCGGCGTTTCGGGGTGACGAGAGCGGCGCGGATCAGATCGACCAGCCGTTCCCGAGCGATTTCGCGGTTGCGGGCCTGACTGCGGGTTTCGTCGACCTGCAGGACAATGGCACCCTCGGTCGTCCAGCGCCGCCCGGCCAGCTTCTTCAGCCGCGCCTTCACCCCCGGGGCCAGGTGGGGCGAGCGGTCCGCCTCGAACCGCAACTCGACGGCCGTGGAAACCTTGTTGACGTTCTGCCCGCCGGGGCCGGAAGCCCGCATGAAGCTTTCGGACAGTTCCCAGTCGGCGATGGCCAGGGTTTCGGTGACGTGCAGCATTCCGGCAAACTATGCGAAGGGGAGAAATAGAGAAAGGGTTGCCGTGACGGGCAACCCTTTCCGAGATCCAAGGAGATGGGCCAGTTAGGGCATCCAAATCCAATCGGTGGTCTATTTTCCAGGGGCTGCCCTTAGAAAATACCCCTCCCGACTGTCCCGACACCTCTCTCCAATATCACTCTAGACACTGGATCACCTCCTTTCAAAATGGTTGCCGATAGGTCAAACGTGACACAGATTTTGTGTTTGTCAAAACAAATCACGCTACCCTTGCGGTAAGCTTGGCAACTGCCAATCGAAAAGGCACCAGTGCCACCAAAGCCATCAGCAGCTTCACAAGCCAGTCGCCGATGGCCAGCGAGACCCAGAACGGGGCCTCGGGGCCAAGGCCCAGAAGCGGCATCGGCGCGGTCGCCCAAGAGACGTCGTTGCCCGGTTCCAGCACGATCAGCGCGGCCGAAAACGCCACGGTGAAGAAGATCGCTGTGTCGAGGGTGGAGGAGACCAAAGTCGAGACCAGCGGCGCCTTCCACCAGCTGCCCTGGCGCAGGCGGTTGAAGACCGAGATGTCCAGAAGCTGCGCGCAGAGAAAGGCAAGGCCCGACCCCAGCGCGATGCGCAGCGTGACCAGGGGGCCGAACTCGCCCATGATCTGCGTGCCGATGAAGGAACAGACAATGCCGGTGAAAAGGCCGGCCAGCACCACGCGGCGGGCGGTGGCGGGACCCTCCAGCCGGTTGACCAGGTCGGTGACCAGAAAGGCGAAGGGATAGGTCAGCGCCCCCCAGGTCAGGAAGGTGCCCAGGGGATATTGGACCAGGATGTTCGAGGCGACGACAATGGCCGTCATGGCAATGACGCCAGGAAGAAGGATGCGCATTTGGCTTTCCGTTTTGACAAGGTCGCGGAGACTTGGCCCCCACCATGAGGGCGGGGGCGAACTATACCCGCGGCCGTCCCCTGTCAATCCGACGCCAGCACACCTTTGCACTGCCGGGGCAGGTCGGCCATCGTGAACTCACGCGGGCCTTTCTTTCTGGGTGCGTCGTCCTCGCGTGGCTTCTTGCCGTCGGACTTCGGCGGGTCCAGGAAGTCGGTCACCCACCACATCAGCGTCTCGTCGCAGCCGTCGCCGCCCTTGGACAGGTCATCTACAGTGGGGGTTTGCGTCTCGCACAGCCGCGCGCCCTTGGGGCATTTCAGGCGGACATGGAAATGCGTGTCATGGCCGGCCACGGGGCGGATCTTTTGAAGCCACTTCTTGTCTGCGCGCTTGGCGGTCTTGCACATCTCGATCTTGACCGCCGCCGCGACGAAGATCCGGTCCACGCGGGGGTCGCTTGCTGCTTGCTTCAGAAGTTCGCGGTGGGTCCGGGTCCAGTTCTCCGTCACCGAGCGCTGGTCGGCCGACCGCACGGGGATCGAACTGATCTCTTCACGCTCGGCCGCGCTCAGGTCCAGGCGGCGGGGGGGCAGCATCCAGATGTCAGCATCCAGGCCGATCTGGTGGCTGGCGTGGCCGCTGGTCATCGGCCCGCCGCGCGGCTGGCTGATGTCGCCGATGTAAAGGCCGCGGCCAAAGCCGATGTCGCGGGCAGTGGCCGACAGGTCCATCAGGAATTGCACCATCTGCGGCTGGCCGAAGTTGCGGTTGCGCGACAGCCGCATTGCCTGCCAGGTCGGCCCGGTCTCGGGCAGTTCCACCAGCCCCGCCGCGCAGCCGCGGGCATAGCTGCCGATGGGCATCGAGTCCTGGCTGGACGGCTCGGCCATCGCGCCGAACAGCTTGTTCGCCAGCTTCTCGGCCTGGACCGGAGCCGCCAGCAGCAGGGACAGAAGAAGGGCGCGGGTCAGGATCATGCGGGCATCTCGCCTTTGGGTTTGACGAAGGTTAGCAGAACCAGGCCGATCAGGAACAACACAACCAGCGGAGCAATGCCGATCCGCTGCGATCCGCTGATGGTGGTGACAAGCGCGATCAGGGCCGGGGCCATGAAGCTGGCGACCTTGCCGGACAGGGCGTAAAGCCCGAACGCCTCGGTCGCGCGGTCCGGCGTGGTGTGGCGGGCCATCATCGTGCGGCTGGCGGCCTGCAACGAACCTCCGGCCGCACCGATCAGGGCCCCGCAGGCGAAGAAGATCTGATCCGGCGTGCTGGAGGCCGGGTCCAGCGGGATGCCCCAGACTGCCTCGCGCGTCATGCCGACCATCACCAGACAGACCAGGATCAGCACCACGATCGAGGCCATGATGACCGGCTTGGGGCCGATGGCCCGGTCCACCCGGCCGCCGATGAAGGCCGCGATCATCGCGGTGACTGCGCCCACGATCCCGAAGATCCCGATCTGGATGATCGACCAGCCCAGCACGCCCGAGGCATAGACCCCGCCGAAGCCATACAGTGCGTTCAACGCGTCGCGGTAGAACAGCGCCGAGGCCAGGTAGGCCGACAGGCTTTTGCGATAGCGCAGCGACCGGATCAGGTCCCTCAGGCTGGCGAAAGCACGGCCCAGATGCAGCGGACGGCGGTCGGTGTGCGGCTCTTTCACCCAGAGGAAGAAGGGGATCATGAAGACCACGAACCAGATCGCGGTGAAGGGGCCGACAAAGCGCGTCCCCTCCCGTGCCTCGGGGTCCAGCCCGAACAGGGGCGGCGTGCCCAGAAGCGTCAGCCCGCTGTCCGAGCCTTCCGCGAAGAACAGCAGCATGATCACCAGCGCCAGGAGGCCACCAAGGTAGCCAAAGGCGAAACCAGAGCCTGAAATTGCCCCCAAGTCATCGGCCTGGGTCAGCGAGGGCATCAGCGCGTTGGTGAAGATCGTGGCGAACTCCATCCCAATGAAGCCGACGCCGAAGAGGCAGACTGCCCAGAAGAGCATCCCCTCGGTGCCGCCCGGTGCGACCCACCACAGGCCGAAGGAGCCAACGACGTAGAAAGCCGAGAAGGTCCAGACCCAGATCAGTCGCCGGCCGGTTCCGTCGGCGATCGCCCCCAGGATCGGTGCCAGGACCGCGATGGACAGGGACGCAATGGCCAACCCCCAGCCCCAGTAGGCCTGGGCGGCGGCTTTCGCGGCCTCTTCGTCGAGGCCCGCACCCATGTAGTAGCCACGGGCAATTTCCGCGAAGTAGGGGCCGAAGATGAAGGTCAGAAGCAAGGTGTTGTAAGGCTGGCTGGCCCAGTCGAAAAAATACCAGCCCCAGATCCGCTTGCGGTCGCCAACCATGCCTGCCCCCTGTTTTTCCGCGAAGTGAACCCGGAAACGCGCGGCGGCGCAAGCGACGGCTCTTCGCGGCGCTGACGCTTGCTCATCGCTGGTCAACTTCCCCGCGTCGGAGGCCAGGGCCTGGTGGCCTCGGCAGCGATCCAGGCCTTGACCCAGTCCGGCAGGTCAGGGCTGACGGGTGAGACCCCCGCAGCCTTCGCCAGTTCGGCTGGCGGCACGATCCCGGACTTGCCCACGATGGCCGAGCGGATCAGGACCTGCGAGGCGCAGTCGTCGCCCTTCCACATCGACTGCTCGGTATAGAGGAAGCGGTCGTCCCAGCCGAGACACCGGCTGTAGGTCACAAGGCGCGAGAACATGGTC
>NZ_JAXMMF010000098.1:0-25879 GCF_034366665.1 Tabrizicola sp.
GCACGAAGTGCTCGACGAGCGGTGTCAGCGAGAAACTGCCCGCCCCTGCCCGTCAAACAGATGCAGTTCCGCCAGATCGAAGTGCAGCCCGACACGATCGCCCGCCTTCACATGGGACTTGCCGCCGTCCTGCGCGATGACTTGGCTGCCGTCGGACAGTTTCGCATAGACCAGTGTGCGGTCGCCCAGCCGCTCCACCACTGCGGCGGTGGCCTCGGTCACACCCTCGGCCGACACGGTCAGCGCCTCGGGCCGGATGCCCAGCTCCCACGGACCCTCTCCCTTGGGAGCGGCGATCAAGGGCACCAACGCCCCGTCGCCAAGCCGCGCCGCCACCCGGTCGCCGCTGCCACTTAGCGTGACCGGCAACAGGTTCATCGCGGGCGAGCCGATGAAACTGGCCACAAAGCGCGAGGCGGGTCGCGAATAGACCTCGATCGGGGTGCCGACCTGCTCGATCTGGCAGTTGTTCAGGATCACGATCCGGTCGGCCAGGGTCATCGCCTCGGTCTGGTCGTGGGTGACATAGATCATCGTCGAGCCCAGCCGCTGGTGCAGCTCGGCCAGTTCCACCCGCGTCCGCACCCGCAAGGCCGCGTCCAGGTTGGACAAGGGCTCGTCAAACAGAAACGCCTTCGGCTCTTTCACGATGGCCCGCCCGATAGCGACCCGCTGCCGCTGTCCGCCCGACAGTTCCGCCGGACGCCGGGCCAAGAGCTTCTCCATCTCCAGCATCCGCGCGGCTTCGGCCACGCGGGCCTTGATCGTGCCCTCGGGCAGACCGATGTTGCGCAGGCCGAAGGCCATGTTCTCGGCCACCGTCATGTGCGGATAAAGCGCATAGTTCTGAAACACCATCGCCAGGTTCCGCTGACCCGGAGCCAGCCCCTCGGACCGCACCCCGTCGATCACCAGGCCGCCCGCGTCGATGCTTTCCAGCCCGGCGATCATCCGCAAAAGCGTGGTCTTGCCCGACCCGGAGGGGCCAAGGAACACCACGAATTCCCCTGCGCCGATCTCCAGGCTCAGGTCACGGATCACCTCGACCGACCCGAACGTTTTCGACACCTTTTCCAAGGCGATTCCGGCCATGTCATCCTCCCCGAAGCTTTGGATCATAGTTTCGGGTATATATCCGATGTGTCAAGCCGAAGCAGTGGTCTTCCGTGCAGATACGCCCTTGCGCAGGCCATATTGCGGCAGCCACTCGGCCTGGGCGGCCAGCATCTCGTCCACCATCGACCAAACCTCATCGGGTGTGCAGACGGCCCCGACCAGGGGGTCGTGCAGCACGGCCAGTTTCAGCAGGTCGACGTCCCCGGTGACCGCCGCCTGGACCGACATCCGCTGCACATTGACCGAGGCCTGGCAGGTCGCCGCGCAGGCGAGGGGCAGGGTGATGCCCTCGACCATGTTGATCCCGAAGCGGTCAACCCAGCCGGGGCTTTCGATGATGCAATCTTCGGGCAGGTTGGTGATGACGCCCCGGTTCTTGACGTTGAAGTGCCCGCGGTAGGGGCGGCCGGTTTCCAGCGCCTCGATGATGTGGCTGGCATGTTCGTCGGTGCGTTTCCACTGCGAGAGAGGCTTTTCAGCGTCCTTCAGCATGGTCGGATATTCGGTTTCGAACCAGTTCCGCGTCTCGCGCGTGTGGCGCAGATAGCCGCCCGTCTCGCCGTGGATCCAGTCGTCGGTGCTGATCCAGTTCGCGATGTCCTCGCGGCGCTTGCGGTACCAGGGCAGGTATTCGGAGAGGTGGCCGTTGGATTCCGTCGAGTAGAAGCCGAAGCGTTTCAGGACGTCGATGCGGACCTTTTCCTGTCGACTGAACACCGGATGCCTTTTGAAAGCTTCCAAGAGTTCCTCTTTCTCGATCTTCCGGCCCTTGTGGCGGATATCCAGATACCAGGTCTGGTGATTGATGCCGGAGCAGACGATGTCCACCTCATTCATCGGGACACCAAGCGCAGCTGCGATCTGGCGGTGGCCGTTCTGGACGCCGTGACACAAACCGACGGTGTTGACCCCGCCGTGATCAATGGCGGCCCAGGTCATCATCGCCATCGGGTTGGCGTAGTTGAGGAGGAGGTGATCGGACGGGCAGACCGCACGGATGTCGCGGCAGAAGTCCAGCATGGCGGCGATGCCGCGTTGGCCGTACAGGATGCCGCCCGCGCAGATCGTGTCGCCGACGCATTGGTCGACGCCGTACTTCAGCGGGATCGAGATGTCGGTCGCAAACGCCTCCACCCCGCCGATGCGGACCGTGTTCATGATGTATTTGGCACCGTCCAGCGCGCGGCGGCGGTCGGTGGTGGCGGTGACCTTGGTCTTAAGGCCGGAGACCTCGATCATCTTGCGCAGGATCTGCGCGATCATGTCCAGGTTCTGCTGGCTGATGTCGGTCAGCGCGATCTCGATCCCCTCGAACTCGGGCACCTTCAGGATGTCCGAGCAAAGCTTGCGGGTGAACCCGACGCTGCCCGCGCCGATGATGCACAGTTTGAACGGCATGACTGACCTCCCTGGTTGGAAATCAGGCTAGGCGTCGCGGCGGCAGCCGTGTAGAGAAATCTTGTGCGAAGCAGGGTAATTTCATGCTGTCCAGCCTTCTGACCCACGGCCACGACATCCGCACTCTCGTGCCGCGCGGGTCGGTGCCCGGCCTGGGCGTCGTGGCAGAGGCAGCCGGATACGAACAGCGTCGCAACGAGCTGTATAGCTGGGACGGGATGAAGCGCGGGACCGAGCCGTTCCTGGTCATCCAGCACACCCTTCTGGGCGAGGGGCGGCTGGACTTCGGCGGCGCGCGCCATCGGCTGAGGCCGGGTCAAACCATGCTGGTGACGATGCCGCATGCCCATCGCTACTGGCTGGAACGCGGCGGGCATTGGGAGTATTTCTGGTTCATCCTGTCGGGCCGCGAGGCCTTGCGTCTGGGGCGCGATGTGCTGGCCGTCGCCGGGCCGGTCCTGCAGCCCGCCGAAGACACCGCGGCGCAGCTCGCCGGGTCCTGCCACGCCCTTCTGACCCGGTCGCTGACACCCGCCCAGGCCTCGGTCTTGGGCTACCAGGCGCTGGCGCTTTTGCATGACGTGGCCTTTGCCGGAGCAAGGCCGCGAACTGCCCTTGCCCCGGAACTGGCGCGTGTGCTGGCGCATGTCGAGGCGCACCTGAGCAGTGATTTGCGGGTCGATGCCCTGGCGCAAGTGGCGGGCCTCAGCCGCGCGCATTTCGTCCGTCGCTTCGCCGCAGAGGTCGGCCTGCCCCCGTCGGACCACGTCTTCGCCCGCAGAATGGACCGGGTCGAGCGGCTCTTGACCGCCTCGGAGATGAAGATCGCCGAAATCGCGCGGGCGACGGGCTTTGCCGATGCCAACTACCTTGCCAAGGCGTTCCGGCGGCACCGAAACCTTTCGCCGATGGAGTTTCGGGCGCGTCGGGACGAGGCTGTGTGACTCTACTCTTTCTGCGTCGCGTTCGCATCTCGACGGTCAGCGAGGAGAAACGAAGTGCACGACGAGCGGTTCAGGCAGGTTCGTGCAACCCCTGCAGGAAGGCCCGATGCGGGATCGCCTGCCGCGCGGCCAGCCGGTATTCCGTGGCCAAAGACCGGGCCGACCGCCGGGCGTGGGCGCGCAGCTTCGGGTGCTCGGCCAGCCAGTCCTTCGCGGCCTTCGGATTCAGAAGGCCCAACCCGTCCAGCACCGGGACATGCAGGTGGTGGTCGGTGTGGGGCAAGCCCATCGGGAAAGGCTGGAAGTCCTCCGGCCCCGGAACCTTCCCTTGCCAAAGCGCCAGCTTCTCGGCCAGCCGGTCAGGCAAGGACCCCGCCACGTCCTGCCAGAACGGCGTATCGCGGCGCTCGCTGACATAGTGCAGCCGGATGAAGTCGCGAAAGTCGTCGACTTGCCGCGCGGCGGCGGCGTTGAACGCAGCCCGTGCCCGGTCGTCCGCATTGGGCAGCACCGAGGACAGAAGCATCAGCTGCACGACGGTCCCGTGGATCGACGTCGCTTCCAGCGGCTCCAGAAAACTGGACGACAGGCCCAGTGCCACGCAGTTGCCGATCCATTGCCGGTCCAGCCGTCCGGCGTCGATCCTGATGTCGTTCCGCACCTCGATAGCGTGACCCAGCACCCCCTCGATCTCGGCCTTGGCCTGATCCGGCGTCACATGCGCGTCCGAGAAGACATAGCCGCAACCGTAGCGCCCTTGCGTCGGGATCTTCCACATCCAGCCCGCGCCTTGCGCCCAGGCCAGGGTGCAGGGCTCGATCTCTTCGCCGTCCGGGATGTCCAGCCAGAAGGGGATGGCGCGGTTGACGGGAAGAGTATCGCGGTAGCTGATCCACTGGCCGCCCATCGGCCCGATCAGGGCGCGGCGAAATCCCGTGCAGTCGACGAAAAGGTCCGCCTCGATCCGCGCGCCACCCTCCAGCCCCAGCGCGACAATGTTCCCTGTTTCGGGATGCCGCTCGACCACCTGAACCTGATCGTCAATGGTGGCGATGGCCTTGGCCTTCGACCGCAGCCACTTGCCCGCCAGCGCCTGGTCGAAGTGGTAGGCATGGTGATAGGGCCCGACCGGCACCCGCCGACCGCCGACCATCGCGAAGGGGCTTCGGTTGCCGTTCAGAAGGTGCTGGAAAAGATGCGTCTCGCCCACGCTTTCGCCCTGAGCGACCTGGTAGACATCCAGCGCGTTGACGTCGAACCCCGCCACCCGGTGCGGGTCGTCGATCGGACCGTCGTAGCTGTGCCCCTTCCGCCGCCAGTCGCGGTGGCGGATGCCGAATTTGATCGTGGCCCCGGTGGCCTGCAGGAATTCCGCCTCGTCCAGGCCGAAGTGCTGCAGCATCTGGCGGAAGACGGCGGTGGTGCCTTCGCCGACGCCGATGGTCCCGATCTTCGAGGATTCGATGACCGTGACGTCGCAAGCGTGGCCCCCGCGCCGGGCGCTGTCGCCCAGCATCATGGCGGCCAGCCAGCCGGCCGTGCCGCCCCCCACCACACAGATGCGCCGGGGCCACATTGCCTTAGCCCGCCTTCCGCAAGGGAACCCGCGCCCATTCCGGCAGCCAGTCGCCGTGGGCCTGCAGAAGCTCGGCCGTAAGCGCCCAGATCTGGTCGAGGTCCAGCTCGGCCCCCGTATGCGGGTCCAGCATGGCGGCGTGATAGATATGGTCCGGGTTTTCGGTCAGCAGCGCCTGCACCGTCAGGTCCTGCACGTTGATGTTGGTGCGCATCAGCGCGATCAGCTGCGGCGGGATGTCGTGGACGATGGTCGGCTGCAGGCCCGAGGCGTCGACCAGGACCGGCACCTCGACGGCGCAACCCTCGGGCAGTTGCGGGATGAAGCCGCGGTTGCCGATGTTGCCGTAGATCACCGACGGCTCGCCCGTGACGACCGAGTTCACGATCTGGGACGCGTATTCGTGGCTTTCCTTGACCTCGACCGTATTCGCCGACTTCAGCGTCTCGGCCTCTTTCTTCCAGCGGGCGATCTGTTCGACGCAGCGCTTGGGGTATTCGTCCAAGGGGATGCCGAAACGTTCGATCAGGTCCGGACGGTCGCGCTTGATGAACCAGGGGGTATACTCGGCGAAGTGTTCGCTGCTTTCGGTGACGAAGTAGCCAAGCCGGGTCAGCATCTCGTAGCGGACCTTGTTCGGGCAGCGCGGGTTCCAGTGGCTGGGCTTCGGGAACCGCCCCTCGCGATAGCCTTTCACCAGGTCTGGATAGAGGTTCTTGTAAGACCCGTCCGCCTGGCGATGTTCGAAGGTCAGGTAGAAGGCCATGTGGTTGATCCCGGCCGCGCGATACCGGATCTCTTCGACCGGCAGGTCCAGATCGCGCGCCAGTTCATAGGCCGTGCCCTGGACCGAGTGGCACAGGCCGACCTGCCGGATCTTCGGATACTTCGCCGCGATGGCCCAGGTGTTGATCGCCATCGGGTTCACGTATTGCAGCATGATCGCGTTCGGCGCGACCTCGGTCAGGTCTTCGCAGATCGACCACAGATGCGGGACCGTGCGGATGCCGCGCATGATGCCGCCGATGCCCAGCGTGTCGGCGATGGTCTGGCGCAGGCCGAACTTCTTCGGCACCTCGAAATCGGTGATGGTGCAGGGATCATAGCCGCCGACCTGAAAACAGCAGACGACGAAATCGGCCCCGGTCAGGGCGCGCTTCTGGCTGGTGTAAGTCTTGACCGATGCTTTGCCGCCAAGGGTCTGCGCCAGCTTGCCGACGATGATCTCGGATTCCCCCAGACGCTCGGGGTTGATGTCCATCAGCCGGATTTCCGCCCCGGCAAGTGCGGGCCGGGACAGGATGTCCCCGGCGATGTTCTTGGTGAAGACGGCGGACCCTGCGCCGATGAAGGTGATGACGGGGGTGGGCATTTCGGTTCCTCAGGCTGCGATTTCGAAGGCCGCCTTGACCAGGCGGCGGGTGTAGTCGGTGGCGGGGCGTTCCAGCACGGCATCGACGGGGCCTTCCTCGACGATCCGGCCGTTCTGCATGACAATGACACGGTGGCACAGGGCACGGACGACCTTCAGGTCGTGACTGATGAACAGGTAGCTCAGCCCCTTCTCGCGCTGAAGCTTGCGCAGCAGTTCGATGATCTGGGCCTGGACGGACAGGTCCAAAGCAGATGTCGGCTCGTCCAGAAGGATGAACTCCGGCTCCAGCGCGATGGCGCGTGCAATGGCAAGGCGCTGGCGCTGGCCGCCCGAGAATTCGTGCGGAAACCGCGACAGGATGGTGTCCGGCAGGCCCGCATCCCGCAACGCCTGCTTCACCCGCGCTTCCCGTTCGGAGCGGGTCTGGCCCAACCCGTTGACGATCAGCCCTTCCTCGATGATCTGGCGCACCGACATGCGCGGGTTCAGGCTGGAAAACGGGTCCTGAAAGACGATCTGCATGCGCTTCCGGAACGGGTTCATCGCGCGGCGGTCAAGGCCGTCGATGCGGTGGCCCAGGAAATCGACCTCGCCCTCGGTCAGGCTGTTCAGCCGCAGAAGCGCCTGGCCGAAGGTGGTCTTGCCCGACCCCGACTCTCCCACCAGCCCCAGCGTCTCGCCCCGCTTCAGCGCCAGCGACAACCCGTCCACCGCCTGCAGTTTCGACCAGGTGCCCCGGAAGGCCCCACCCTTGCGCAAGGCGTAGGTCACGCGGATGTTGCGGCCTTCCAGCACCGTTTCCGTCCCGACCTGAGCCGGGTCGGCCTGGCCCTTCGGTTCGGACCCCAGAAGCCGCTTCGTGTAGGGATGGGTCGGGGCCGAGAAGATCGTCTCGGTCGGCCCGTCCTCGCGCACCTCGCCGTGCTGCATGACATAGACGTGGTCGGCGAACTGGCGGACGACGGTCAGGTCGTGGGTGATCAGGATCACCGCAAGGCCGGTTCTTTCCTTCAATTCCTTGATCAGGTTCAGGATTTCCGCCTGAACCGTCACATCCAGTGCTGTCGTCGGCTCGTCGGCGATCAGGACGTCGGGGTTGTTGGCCAAGGCCATCGCGATCATCACCCGCTGGCGCTGGCCGCCCGAAAGCTGGTGCGGATACTGGTTCAGCCGCGCCTCGGGTTCGGGGATCTGCACGTCCTTCAGAAGCGCCAGCGCCTTCGCCATCGCCTCGGCCCTGGTGATCTTGTTGTGGATCCGCAGGACCTCGGCGATCTGGCTGCCGATGGTGTAGACCGGGTTCAACGAGGACATCGGCTCCTGGAAGATCATCGACAGCCGGTTGCCGCGCAGCCGCCGCATCTCGACCGGTGACAGCATCGCCATGTTGCGCCCTGCATAGAGGATTTCGGTCTGCGGGTTGACCGTCGCCCGCTTCGACAAAAGCCGCATGATCGCCCGCGCCGTCACCGACTTGCCGCTGCCGGATTCGCCCACCAGCGCGATGGTCTGGCCCTTCTTCAGCGTGAACGAGACGTCCTTGACGGCCTCGATGCTACCCCCGTCGACCTTGAAGGTGACGCCGATCTTTCGGGCTTCGATGACGATGTCACTCATGGCGCCCCTCAATACGGATCAATGGCATCGCGCAAACCGTCGCCCAGCGCGTTGAAGGCAAAGACAGCCAGCAGGATGAAGCCGACGGGCGACAAGATCCACGGGTAGGACCCGATGACCGAGAAGGTGGACGCGTCCTGCAGCATCAGCCCCCAGGAGATCAGCGGAGGCTTCACGGCAAAGCCGAGGTAGCCAAGGAACGACTCCAAAAGGACAATGGCGGGGATGCCCAGGGTGATCGACACGATCACATGGCTCATCACATTGGGCAGGATGTGCCGCGTCACGATCCGGGTGTCACTGGCCCCCACGGCCTGCGCAGCCCGGACATAGTCGATGCGGGCCATCGACATGGTCTTGGACCGCACCTCACGCGACAGCTGCGCCCAGCCAAGGCCCGCGATGACCAGAATGACGAAGGTGATGAAGACCGGCGACGGCGCCGTGACCGGGATCAGCGTGGTCAGCGTCAGGTACAAAGGCAGCTGCGGGAAGGCCAGGACGATCTCGACAAAGCGCTGGAACCACATGTCGAAGCGCCCGCCGATATAGCCCGAGGTGATGCCCAGAAGCGTCCCGGTGATGGTGATCAGCGTGATCGAGGTCAGCGCGATGATCAGCGTGATCCGGCTGCCGATGATCCCGCGCGAAAGGATGTCGCGGCCCAGCTTGTCGGTCCCCAGAAGCCGCAGCGGTGTGCCGTCCGACAGCCCGATGAAATGCGTGTTCATCGGGATGAAGCCCAGGAAGTCATACTCCCACCCGTCCACGAAGAAGGCCAGCGGGCGGGGGTTGTCCAGGTCCGGCCCCATCAGCGGCTGGAAGGTGATCGGGTCCAGTTCCTCGCTTTCGGTGATGGTGTAGACCACGGGCCACAGCGTGAAACCCTCGTTGGTGAAAAAGCTGATCTTGTCCGGCGGCGCGAAAGAGGCCCCGTTCGCACTTGGGTTCTGGGGCGAGAAGAACTCGGCGAAGATCGACATGAGGAACAGCATCGACACAAGGACCAGCCCCAGCATCCCCGGCACCGACTTGCGGAACCGCCGCCAGACCAGCGCGCGGTAGCTTTGCGAGGTGGTCGAGACGGTGGAAAGCCGTGCGTCCGCCGCTTCGCCTTCGTGGATCGTGGCCATCAGTTGCCCCCCACCCGGATGCGCGGGTCAAGAAGTGCGAGCAGAAGGTCGGCGATGATATTGCCGATGATCAGCGTCGCCCCCAGGACCAGCATCAGCGTCGCGGTCACATAGACATCGCCGATCGCCATCGACCCCACGATGGCTGGGCCGATGGTGGCCAGGCCGAAGACAATGGCGACCTCGATCTCGCCGGTCAGCATGTAGGGCAGCACAACGCCCTGATAGGCCACCAGCGGGTGCAGCGCGTTCGGCACCGCGTGGCGCATGATCACCGCGCCTTCGCTTAGGCCCTTGGCCCGCGCGGTTTCGATGTATTGGGCGTTCAGCGTGTCCAGAAGGTTCGCCCGCATCACCCGCATGTTGTAGGCCAGCCCCCCGAAGGTCGCCACGGCAATCACCGGCCAGACATGCTGGATCAGGTTCCACAGCTTGCTCCAGTTGAAGTCGAGGAAGCCCTCCCAATAGGGCTGCCCGCCGTAGCGTGAGGAATAGAACGACCCGATTTCCTGCACGTTCAGCTTGAAGACGAGGATGTAAAGGATGATCAGCGCCAAAAGGAAGCGCGGGATGGTCATGCCCATGAAGCTGATGAAGGACAGCACCGTGTCGACCCAGGTATATTGCCGCGTCGCCGCCAGGATGCCGAAGCCGATGCCGATCACTGTTGCAAGCAGGTGGCAGACCAGCGCGATGGCGATGGTCGGCGGCAGGCGCTGCGCCAGGATCTCGGCCACGGGCTTGTTGTAGGCGTAGGACTGGCCGAAGTCGCCCTCGGTGACGATGCCCCAGATCCAGTAGCCGTATTGCATCAGCAGGGGATCGTTCAGCCCGTGCTTCTCGCGGTATTCCTCGGCTGCGGCAGAGGCGGCCTCGGGCGTGGCACCGCCCTGCACGATCATGTTGGTGCGGATGAAGTCGCCATAGTCGCCCGGCGGGGCCTGGATGATCATGAAGGTGATGAAGCTCATCACGATCAGGACCGGCACCGATTGCATCAGGCGGACGCCTAGAAAGCCCAGCATCGCGGGTCACCTGCCAGTAAAAGGGGAAAAGCGCGGGGTGCCCGGGGGCGGCGGTCGTCTGCCGCCCCCGGACTTCGGGAGGAAACCCTTAGTTCGCCGCGACCGGCCCGGGCGAACCCGGAGCACCCGGCAGCATCTGCGGATGCAGTTCCGCGCCGATCTGCTTGTCCGTGGGCACGAACACCCGCTCGCGGATGATGTTGTCCTCGGCCCAGTTGTACATGAAGATCGGAGCCCCCGCCGGGATGTTGGCGAAACGCTTGTTGATGATCAGTGCACCAGGGTACGAGGTCAGGCCGACTGCCGTCACGTTTTCGGTGAAGGTCTTCTGCCAGGTCTTCATCGCCTCGACCTTGGCGGCGGGGTCACGCGTCCCGGTGAAAGTCTTGATCGCGTCCACAAGCTGCTGCTCGTAAGGCTGCAGATCCATCTCGCCCGCCCCGTTGGCCCGGTGCCAGACCGCGGTCACCGGCCCGACCGGGGCCAGGTTGTTCGTGCCCTGAACGGCCGAGACGAACTCTTGGTTGTTGCGCAGGACCAGCCAGTCCCAGGCCCCGGCATCACGGGCGTTGTCGAAGTCCTTGCCCGTCAAGCTGTTGAGCGTGACCTTGATGCCCACGTCGGCCATCATCGCCACCACGCCCTCGGCCAGGTTGCCGTCGGTCGCGTAGTCCGAGTTCACCAGCAGAGTCACGGTCAGGTCGTCACCCGTGGCAAGGTTCACGACCCCGTTCCCGTCCGTGTCGGTCAGCCCCGCCGCTGCAAGCGCCTCTTTCGCGCTGGCCTGATCGAAGGGGAAGAACACGGTCGAGGCCGGATCATAGAACGAGGTCGAGGTCAGCAGACCCCCGGCATAAGGCGCCGTGAACGGCCCCTTCACCAGGCTGTCGCCCAGCCGCTGCCGATCAAGTCCGTAGGTCACGGCCTTGCGGAAATCGAGGTTCCGGTTTAGCTCGCGCACCGCTTGTGCCCGGGCATCCGGTTCGCCCCAGCCGTTCGCCGACTGGTTGAAGAACATCTGATACCCGATGGACCGCGGACCAAAGGCCAGACGCGCCGGGCTGGCCGGGTCGGCGGCCTTTTTCAGGCTTTCGACATAGTTTTCCGGCTGTTCCAGGTTGGAGAAGTCCCCTGTCCCCGCCACTGCCTGCACGTCGCGGTCGCCCCAGGTGGACAGACGGAAGTGCATTTCGTCCAGATAGGGCAGCTGCTGGCCGGTCTCGTCGACTTTCCAGTAATAGGGGTTCCGGCGCTTGACCACGATGTCGTCGGGGCGGTGTTCCACCACGACCCAGGCCCCCATGGTCGGGAAGTTCATGTAGTCCGACGGGAAGGCGTTCAGGAACGCCTCATAGCTTTCGCCGCCGTGCTTGGGATGCTTCGGCTTCAAGACATGGCTTGGGCCGGGGCAGAAGTTGCCGTAAGCCATCGCGTACAGCACCTGCTCGGGGAAGGCGTCGGCGAAGGTCAGCGTAAAGGTGTAATCATCCACCACCGCGAAGGTCGCGTTGTTGTAGGTGGCCGGGCTCGCACCCATCAGGGGCGTGACGTTCTCGTCCATGATGACATCGTTCCAGTAGAACTCGATGTCCTGGACGTCGAAGGGGTCGCCATCCGACCACTTGGCACCCTCGATCAGCTTGATCGTCAGCGTCTTGCCGTCCTCGGACCATTCCCAGCTTCTTGCCAGGTTCGGCAGGGGCTGCAGGTCGGTGGAGTTCACCGTGAACAGCGGACCGGTGCGCGTCAGACATTCCACGAGACCGATGTCGATCCCGCCCCAGCCATAGCTTTGCCCGGCCCAGAAGTTCCAGCCTTCGGGGCGCCCGCCGATCACGTGCCGCATCACGTCGCCATAGACGCCGGGGCCGTCGGGCATGTTCGCGGTCTTGTAGACCAGAGGCTCTTTCGGCAGACGCTCGGCCACCGGGGGCAGCTTGCCCGCGTCGACAAACGCCGTGACCCAGGCCGGTTCCGAATAGGCCGGCAGGGCCTTGAACTCGAAGATGTCAGAGCGGTTCACGTAGACCGGTTCGGTCTGCGCCTCGAACTTCGGCGGCTCTGGCGGAGCGGTCGGTGCGGCCATCTCGGCCTGCACTGCCCCCGCAGATACCCCAATCAATAGCGCCGCCACCGCGGCGCGCCGGACCTGGAACGTCATGTGTCCTCCCTTGGCCAACACGTGTTAGTCGGTTGATCCTTATGCGTGACTGCCGCGCAGAGATCTCCTCCCCCCTGCCCGGCACAGTCCAAGGTTGCGGAATTGGACGCCTTTCAGCAATATCGGTTTGTCAGATAGTTTTCCGGTTTTCTAAGATTGGGTGGATGGTCATGGACGACCCTCAGGACAGGGCGCGCGCGCGGCGCAATCCGATGCCGGTGCCCAGCCACGACCGCCACTTCTATTCCCAGTTGCGCGCCTTCGGCCGGTTCGGCATCCGCATCTTTGAACCCGTGGTCATGCCGCAGCCCCATTGGCACGGGCATATCGAGTTGAATTTCGCCGCAAATTTCCGAATGTCCTACGACATCGACGGCACCCGGCTGATCCTGCCCGAGAACCGGCTGATCCTGTTCTGGGCCGGGGTGCCCCATCAGCTGACCGCCATTCAGCCGGTGGACGACCGGCCGGTCAAGCTGGCCAACATCTACCTGCCGCTCGACAGCTTCCTGCAGATGCGCCACATCATGGCGCTGCAGGCCGCGATGATCGGGCGCGGCATGGTGATGCTGCCCGAATCGCTGTGCGACGCCGGGTTGATGCAACGCTGGTATCTCGACTACCGCTCGGGCGATTTCGAACGGGCCGAGATCGTCAAGATGGAGCTGAACGCCCTCTTTCGCCGCGCCTCCATCACCGGCTTCGACTTCCTGCGCCCGCCCCAGCACGAGATCGGGACTGACCGGAACCTCAGCTCGGCCCATGTCCGGCATGTCATCGACATGGTCCGCTTCGTGCTGGAAAACCTCGACAAACCGCTGTTGAACGCCCAGGTGACCCAGGTCACCGGCTTGCACGAAAACTACGCCCTGACGCTGTTTTCGCGGACGATGCAGGTCCCCTTGAAGATGTTCATCAACCGGATGCGCCTGATGCGCGCGCGGGCGCTTCTGGTGGAAAGTTCGATTGCAGTCTCGGAAGTCGCCGAGCAGTGCGGCTTCAGTTCGCTGACGCAGTTCTACGCCCAGTTCCGGGCCGGATATGGCATGCCCCCTGCGGCCCTGCGGCAGCACTACGTGCAGATGGACCTGCGCTGACCGCGTCTCAGGCCGCGACCGGCTGGATCAATGCGGGACCCGAGGCCCGGTTCGAGTTGACCGCGACCCCCACCCGGAAGGGCTTGGTCAGCACCCCGTCCTGGGACGCCCGCATCAGGACCGCCGCGCCGTGCCCCGCCTCGCCCAGCCACAGCGGCCAGTCCGCAGGCTCCAGCACCACAGGCTCGCGGTGGTGGATCTCTGCCATGCCCGGCCCCGCCTCGGTCGAGACGATGGCCACTGTGTCCATGTCCCCCCAGCGCTGCCAGACGCCCGCAAGCGCCATCGGCTGGCCATCCGCGCGGGTGAAATACCAGGGCAGCCGCGCGCCCTTCTCGCCCTCGCTCCATTCGTAAAAGCCGCTGGCCGGGACGATGCAGCGCCTTTCGCGGATGGCGGCCCTGAAGGCGGGCTTGGTCGCCACCGTGTCGGACCGCGCGTTGATGATCAGCGGCCCGTCGTTCGGTGCCTTGTACCACGACGGGATGAACCCCCAGCGCATCGCCCGCACCCGCCGCACCCCGCCGTCCGAGGTGACGACGGCCACCGGGTTCGTCGGGCAGACGTTGAAGTTCGGCCCCACCGGCAGGTCATTGCCAAGGCTAGCGTCAAACAGCGCCGCCAGCGCCTCGTTCGGATGGGTGATGGTGAAGCGTCCGCACATGTCCGGAAGATAGGCGCTCTGCGATCAAAGACCAAGTCACGGGGGTGGCAGCCCACGCACGGCCGCCGTGTTGGCTGGACCTTCTCGCGGGACTGCTGACCAAAACCCCGTTTCGCGCTATGCTGGCCACCAGAGGGAGGTCCGCCATGCCGCTTTCGCAGATCGCCCGCCGGGTCGAAGACCTGGACCGCGCCCGCCGCTTCTGGCGCGACACCCTCGGCATCCCCGAGCTTTACGCCTTCCCCGGCCTCGCCTTCTTCGACCTTGGGCCCACCCGCCTGATGCTGCGCGAAACCGGTCAACGCGACCCGGCCGATCTCCTTTACCTTGCGGCCCCGGACATCGCCGCCGCCCATGCTGCGCTGACGGCAAGGGGCGCCCAGATGACAGGCGCCCCGCACATGATCCACAGGCATCCCGACGGAGCCGAGGAATGGATGGCCTTCTTCAACGATGACGAAGGCCGCGACCTTGCCTTGCACTCGGTGGTTCGCTGACCCCTCGTCCTGCGCCTTCGGCTTCTTCTCGATCGGCCGCCCCTGCGAGGAGCGACCGAAGGAAGCGAGGAGCCGTCCGGTCGCTTACTGCCCCAGCTTCCTGATCCGGCCTTCGACGCCGACCTTCACGGTCCCCAGCTTCTCGACATAGGCCATCACGTCATTGGCGACGAGCTGCCCCGTCGGCCCCTCGGTGATGATCCGTCCACCGCCCAGGCTGGCATAGCCGTCGCCGCCGCCGACGATGTAATCGTTCACCGCAACCGTGTAGAGCTTGTCCGCCTCCAGCGGTGCGCCGCCGACCATCACCTCGCTGACCCGCGACCCCGCCGGGGCGGACGCGTCGAAGGCGAAGGTCAGACCCGAGACCTGCGCGAAACGCCCCGACCCGTTCTCGACCTGGCTTACCGCATTTTCCAGCGCCAGCAGCACCTGGGACCCCGGCAGTTCCGTGACCACCGTGGTATTGCCGAAGGGAAGTTCGGTCAGGATGTCGCGCCGCGTCAGTTTGCGGCCCGCGTCATAGGTCGTATCGCCCCGGATGCCGCCGCCGTTCATCAGGGCGATATCCGCCCCCGTCGCGTCGCGCAAAGCATCGGTGATCAGGTTGCCCATTGTCGCTTCCTCGGCGCGCACCACGTTGCGGCGGCTGTCAAGCGGGGCCTCCACGGTGCCGATCTCGACGTTCAGGCTTTCGTCCATCGTCGCCCGCAAGGCATCGGCCATCGCCACCGACTCCGGGTCCGGCGTCACCGTCGCCGTGTCGATAAAGCGGAAGGCCGGCACCCATAAGATCTCGCGCTTGCCGTCCTCGGCCACGCTGACCTCGACCGTCAGGTCGACAGGGGACAGGAACTGCCCGTCGATGCTGGTTTCCACATAGGCCGTCCGTCCGTCATAGGCCGTGGCATAGGAATGGTCGTCGCCCGACAGGATCACATCGAACGCCCCGCTTGCCATCAAGGCCCGGTCGTTCTCCATGTTGGTCTGCACGACCCCCACGACGATGTCCGCGCCCTCTTCGCGCGCCTTCTCGGCCGCCGCGACCCCGGTTTCCACCGTCGACAGGAACTTCAGGCTGCCCGTGGACGACACCTCGGGCGAGGTGTCCTGCGCCACCGGGATCAGCGCCACCTTCAGCCCGCCGACCTCCTTCACCATCACGCCGCCCAGCCCCTCGATGGCCGACCCGTCCGCATTGGTGATGTTGATCGCCGCCCAGGGGTATTTCGAGGCCTTCATCTTCTCGATGAAGTTTTCCGGCCCGAAGTCGAACTCGTGGTTTCCCGGCACCGCCAGGTCGAAGGGCACAAGGTTGGTGAAGTCGATGGTGTTCTGCCCCTTGTCAAACCCCGAGGCCAGGGACGGAGACAGCATGTCCCCGTTGAAAAGATACAGCGTGTTCGGATTGGCCGCGCGTTCCGCCCTGGCCACCGCGTTCAACCGGGCAAAGCCGCCGCGCCCGTCCTCTTCCTCGAAGTTATAGACGTCACCCACGCCCAGCAGCGTCAGCTTCACCGTCTCGGCCCCGACGGGGGTGGACAGCAGGACCGCCAGCAAGGCCAGCCTGGATATTCCGCGCATAACGACTCTCCTTCAGGATGTGAACCTCAGGCCGCAACTCTGCGCCCCGCAAGTCGGTCCTGTAAAGCAGCACGGACCCGTGACAGCGCCATGACGCCAGCGCCAAAAGCGTGATTGCACGGGGTGCGGCGCGGGATGTACGCTTCCAGGACAACCCCCGTTTTCCACACCTGCAGGAAGGAGCCGCCGATGGCAATCGACTGGGTGATCGTCAAGGACAGCCGCAGCCGCAAGCCCATCGGCGCCTTGGGGTATCTCGACGGCAAAGCGGCCATCGTCACCGCTTTCTTCGATGACAAGGACGCGAACAAGGACGGCAAGGTCGGGATTGCCGAACGGGTCTTCGCCTTCGGCCCGATGCAGGGCCGCGCGGTGGCCGAGGTGGTGAACCAGGCCTATGCCGACCCCGACATCCTGATGCGCGACCCGACCCTTGCCCAGTTGCGCGGTCAGCTGACCGTGCAATTCGCCGCCGGTCTCATCGCCGAGGGGATCTACAAGGCCTGGTTTTCGATCGGCATCGGACGCGTCGCAGGCGTGCTTGCCGGCACGATCACCCAGAACGCGGTCAAGGCCTTCGTGGTCAAGAAGGGCATGGAGAAGGCGGTCGAGGCAGCCTACCGCGCCTCGATGGGCCGCTAGCGCCTTCTTGACCCCTGGCAGGCCTTCGGGCATTGCAGGGCCATGCTGATCCTGAAAATCTTCCGTCGCCCCGAATGGGATGCCTTCCGCGCTGCGGGAAAGACGCTTGGCGCCCCCATCGACCTTGCCGACGGCTACATCCACTTCTCGACCGCCGCGCAGGTGGCCGAAACCGCCGCAAAGTGGTTCGCCACCGAAAGCGACCTTGTCCTGGTGGCTTTCGACCCAGACAAGCTGGGTCCCCAGCTGAAATGGGAAGCCTCGCGCGGCGGCCAGCTTTTCCCGCACCTGTACCGGGCCCTGCAGATCGAAGAGGTCATCTGGGACAAGTCGCTGCCCCTTGGTGCCACCGGCCACATCTTCCCCGAGGGGCTTTGGTGAGCACAGTCGAACGTCTTGGCCTGGCCCTCCTGCACCGCTTCGACCCCGAGCGAGCGCATGGCCTGTCGCTTCTGGCGCTGCGGTCGGGCCTTGCCCCCCTGCCCGGCCCGGTCGACCTGCCGCGCCTGCACACCAGCCTTGCCGGGATGCCGCTGCTGAACCCCGTGGGCCTGGCCGCCGGCTACGACAAGAACGCCGAGGCTGTGGCCCCCCTCTCGCGCGCGGGCTTCGGCTTCATCGAGGTCGGTGCGGCCACTCCCTTGGCCCAGCCCGGCAATGACAAGCCCCGCCTCTTCCGCCTGACCCAGGACCGCGCGGCGATCAACCGCTTCGGCTTCAACAACCAGGGGATGGAGGCGATCAGCGCCCGCCTTGCCACCCGCACCCGTGGCCCCGTGCCGGTCGGCTTGAACCTTGGCGCGAACAAAACCGCCCAGAACCGTGCCGCCGATTTTGCCACCGTCCTGTCCCACTGCGGCCCCTATGTCGACTTCGCCACGGTGAACGTAAGCTCGCCCAACACCGAGCGTCTGCGAGACCTGCAAGGCCGCGAGGCGCTGCTGGCGCTTTTGAACCGGGTGATGGAGGCGCGTGCCAGCCTACCGCGCCCGATCCCGGTATTTCTCAAGATCGCCCCCGACCTGACGACGGCGGACCTTGCGGACATCGTCGAGGTTGCGTTGACGTCCCGCATCTCGGGGATCATCGCGACCAATACCACCCTTTCGCGGGAAGGTTTGAAATCTGCAAGCCGGGACGAAGCTGGCGGCCTTTCCGGCGCGCCGTTGTTCGAAAAGTCCACTCGCGTGCTGGCGCAACTGTCGCAGCTGACCCAGGGTCTCCTGCCGCTGATCGGCGTTGGCGGGGTCAGCTCGGCGGAAGAGGCCTACCACAAGATCCGCGCCGGGGCTTCGGCCGTGCAGCTTTATACCGCGATGGTCTACCAGGGAATTTCCCTGGTGCCACAGGTCGCGAAGGGCCTTGATGCCTTTCTTGCCCGCGACGGCTATGCCAACATCTCGATGGCAGTCGGCACGGGCCGCAGCGCCTGGCTCTGACAAATTCCGGTTTTAGGGATTTTGGCTTTCAGAACGCCTTGAAGGTCATCGTGGTCAGCGTCCGCTGGATGCCCGGGATGTCGAACAGTTTCGACGACAGGTAGTGACCGGTATCCGCGTCCTCGGGGATGTAGACCTTGGCGATCAGGTCATAATCACCGCTGGTCGAATAAAGCTCACTGACCACTTCCCGGTCCCAGATCGCATTGGCAACCTCATAGGTCTGGCCGGGGGTGCAGCGGAACTGGACGAAAACCAAAGCCATCGGGGCCTCCCATTCTTGCAGCGAACCCTAACGCGACCGACGCGGAAGGAAAAGCCTCACTCCTCGCCCAAAGCCAGCACAGCCGGGGGGCGTTTCAGGTCGTCGATGGACAGGGGCTCGGTCGGTCGCGCCAGCCGGTTGCGCACCACCCAGTAAAGCCGCGTCTGCGCCCGGGTGATCGCCACATAGGCCAGCCGCTTCCACAGGGGCACCCCGGCCTCGGACCGTCCCGAAAAGGCGGCCGCCTGCAGATCGGGCGCAAAGACCTGCACCTCGTCCCACTGCGAGCCCTGCGCCTTGTGGATCGTCACCGCCGCCCCGTGCAGGAACGCAGCCCCCATCCGCGCCGCATGGGGGATGAACGGCTCTTCCTCGTCCGGCTTCTCGATCTTGATGATCGACGCCGCCGAAACCTGAGGCTCCTCGGCCCCCACGACATGCAGCCGGGCAAATCCGTCGCGGGTCCCCTCGCCCAGGTAAATCACCTGCGCGCCCTTGATCAGTCCCCGCGCCTCCAGGTCGATCCGCTTTTTCCGGTGCTTCAACGGCAGCTCGATCCCGTCGCAGATCAGGGGCTCGCCCGGCAAAAGCGCATCTTCGGGCGCGCCATAGGCGTTGCGGAACGCTTGGATCAGCCGCACCCGCGTCGCGTTGCGCCAGACCAGGACCGGAGACCGCGCCATCAGCCGCGCCTCCACCCGCTCGGCCCAGACCACCCGGTCGTCGGCCCGCGCCTTTTCCTGCACCAGCGCCTCGAACTCTTCAAACCCAAGCCGGTCGTCGCCCAAGGCATGGGCCAGGTCCAGGATCGGGTTGTCCTGGGTCTGCCGGTGGATGCGGGACAACACCAGCCGCCGCGGCTCGGGCAGCTTGTCGAACACCATCTCGCCGGACAAGCCGACGGGGGCCAGCTGTGCCGGGTCGCCGAACAGGACCAGCGTCGGGAATATCTCTTTCAGATCCTCGAACTGGCGTTCGTCCAGCATGCTGCTTTCATCAACGAAGCCCACATCCAGCGGCTCTTCCCGCCGTTTCCAGCCCTTGATGAAATCCGACCCCTTCAACCCGGCCGACGCCAGCGCGCCCGGGATGCTGGCGACCTGCTGATAGAACGCATGCGCCCGGTCCAGCGCCAGCTCGGTCAGCCCCGCAATCGCCAGGCTGTCGATGACCGGCCTTGTCCCCGTACCTGCCAGCCATTCGGCAATCTTCTCGTATTCCGGGTCGTAGACCGGAGTGTATAAAATCCGGTGGATCGTCGTCGCCGGCACCCCCCGAAGCCGCAGCACGCTGGCCGCCTTGTTGGTCGGCGCCAGGATCGCCAGCGTCCGCCGGTCCTTGCGCTTCTTCCCCTCGTAATCGCCACTGACGATGTCCAGCCCCGCCGCCTTCAGGCTGCGGTAAAGCTCGGCCAGCAGCATGGTCTTGCCGGACCCCGCCTTGCCCACCACCGCCAGAACCGTCGTCCGCCCCTCGGCCGCAGGCTGCAACTGCGCCTCGGCCAGATCGATGCCCGCGCCCAGAAAGGCGGCGGCAAGGCGATCATAGGCCTCGGCCTGGTCGTCGGAAAAGGTCAGCGCGGGCAACTGCATCCTGCGACCATAGCCCGGGCAGGACGCAAGCGGTAGGGTCAGTGCATCTTGCGACCCGAGGGCGGTGGCGACTGTGGCGGTTCGTCCGGACCACCCTCGGACGCGCCGATCTCACGGCGCGCCTCGTCGATGGTTTCGGACACCTTGGCAGCCAGGCGGGGCAAGCCGTTCTGGGTCGCGTAGGTAAGAAGATCCGACAGAACGTCGAAGACCCAGTCGTGGCGCATGAAGTCCCTCGGCCAGAAACCTGTGCCGCCCTGCGTCCGGCCCGGAACGACCGGACCCAATGGCGACTCACTTAAGCACAGATATCGGGGCGATGGGTGAGTTGGTTGTTAAAGGTTGACTTTAAGTCAATTTGCTCGCCTCTAACGTGTCCTCGAAAGTCCGCAGTCCGGTCCGGGGTGCCTGCACCAGAACGGCCATGTTTCCGGGCTTGTGCTGGTTCTTCCACATCAGGGTATGCGCCCGCGGAATCTCGGCCCAGGGGAAGACTTCGGACATGCAGGGGTCCAGCCGCCGCTCGACCATCAGCTTGTTCGCCGCGGCGGCCTGCTTCAGATGCGCAAAGTGGCTGCCCTGCAGGCGCTTCTGGTGCATCCACATGTAGCGGACGTCGAAGGTGCAGTTGAACCCCGTGGTTCCGGCGCAGATCACGACCATCCCGCCCTTCTTCACCACCAGGCTGGAGACGGGGAACGTCGCCTCGCCGGGGTGTTCGAAGACCATGTCGACGCTGATGCCCTTGCCGGTGATGTCCCAGATCGCCTTGCCGAAGCGCCGCGCCTCTTTCAACCAATCGTTGTATTCCGGCGTGTTGACCTTCGGCAGCTGCCCCCAGCACTTGAACTCGTTGCGGTTGATGACGCCCTTGGCGCCCAGGCCCATGACGAAATCGCGCTTCGATTCGTCGCTGATGACCCCGATCGCATTCGCCCCCGCCGTGTTGATCAGCTGGATCGCATAGGACCCCAAGCCCCCCGAGGCCCCCCAGACCAGCACGTTCTGCCCGGGCTTCAGGTCATGCGGCTCATGCCCGAAAAGCATCCGGTAGGCCGTGGCCAGCGTCAGCGTGTAGCAGGCCGATTCCTCCCAGGTCAGATGCTTTGGCCGCGGCATAAGCTGCTGCGACTGCACCCGCGTGAACTGGGCAAAGGAGCCGTCATGCGTCTCATACCCCCAGATCCGCTGCGAGGGAGAGAACATCGGATCGCCCCCGTTGCACTCCTCGTCGTCGCCGTCGTCCTGGTTGCAGTGGATCACCACCTCGTCCCCGACCTTCCAGCGCTTGACCTTGTCGCCCACCGCCCAGACGATCCCGGCAGCGTCCGAGCCCAGCACCGCATAGGGCTGCTTGTGGCCATCGAACACAGAAATCGGCTCGCCCAAAGCGGCCCAGACGCCGTTGTAGTTGACGCCCGCCGCCATCACCATCACCAGCACTTCGTTGCTGTCGATGGTCCAGGTGTCGACAACCTCTTGCAGCATCGCGGTTTCCGGGGCCCCGTGCCGCTCGCGCCGGATCGTCCAGGCGTACATCTGCTTTGGCACATGCCCCAACGGAGGCATCTCGCCCAGCTCGTACAGGTCCTTCTTCGGTGCGTCGTAGATCACGGGTGCGTTTTGCGTATCCAAAGCCACCACTGCCTCCAGTCAGATGCCGCGCCGCAGAATCGCTGCGCCTTTAGCGGCAGATGACAGGCTTGCGCGCAACTTTGCAATAGTCTGATTGGGTATTCTTGAAATTTTATGTCTGCGGCGGCGCAGAAACATCCATGTCAGGCACCGAAGCGGCGTAGAATGCCAGCAGGTTCCGCTCGCCGGCTACCGGCTTCAGGTCACCCGTCACCAGCCCGCGCCTGATCAGCGGCTCAAGCCCCTCGTCCAGGACCGAGGCCCCACCCACCGGTGGCAGCTTCAACACCGCCCCCGCCGCGCGCAGTTGCGCCACCATCGCCTCGACCCGCGCGGCAAGCTCCTCGCGGCTGGCGGCCCCCTCGCCCAAGGCCCGCGCCACCAGCGGCACTGGCAGGACCGGCACCACCGCCGCAATCGCCGCCATCAGACGCTCCCCCAGCGCCTCGACCGTCCCGCCCGCCCCCAGATGCTCACGCAGGCTGACCGGGGCGCCGAACCCCGCAGCCGCCGTGCCGAACCCCTGCGTCCGGCCGCGAAACCGCGCCCACATGAAGCGCAGCGCGTACCAGGCCACCCAAAGCGGCCGGTTGCGGAACCGCCGCGTGCCCGAGGCCGCCGCCTCGACCAGCACCCGGTCCTCCAGCACCCGGTCATAGGCCAGGCCGACCGGCACGAAGACGACATCGCGGGAATGTGGCGTCCAGCCCTCGACGATGTAACTGATCAGCCCCAGCTTCGGCGGCCCGACGCGCCCATCCAGGGAAAGTCCCCCCTCGGGAAAGATCGCCTGCGTCGTGCCCTCCTCGGTCGCCATCTGCACATAGCGCGCCAGCACCTTGCGGTAGAGCGCGTTCCGGCTCCCGCGCCGGATGAAATAGGCCCCCATCGACCGGATCAGCGCCGACAAGGGCCAGACCCGCGCCCATTCGCCCACGGCATAGCTCACGGCCGAGCGGTCCGCGACCAGCCAGGTCACCAGCACATAGTCCACGTTCGACCGATGGTTCATCACGAAGACCACCGCCGCCTTCGGGTCGATCGTCCGCAGGGCCTGGTCCACCTTGCCGACCCTGACCCGGAACAGCAGTCGGCTCAGCCACTTCGCCGCCCGAGTGCCGAAGCCGAAGTAGACCGTTGCCGAGAACCCTGGCACGATCTCGCGGGCATAGCGCCGCGCTTCCTCGAAGGCGACTTCGCCCGGCACCCCCGTCTCGGCTGCATGGACCATCGCCGCCTCGACGACCCTTTGGTCATAGGCCAGCCGCGCCACCATGTCGGACCGCTGCGCCAGCTTGAAGAGGTCGATCTTCCGGTCCAGCCGCGCGTTCAGACGGGTCAGTGCCCGCTCTGCCCGCCGCCGGAAGAACCAGCGCACCGACGGGAACAGGAAATGCGTGGCAAAGCTGATCGCGGCGAATCCCAGGATCAGAACCAACAGCCAGACGGGAACCGCAACCATGCCGAACATGGGTCCACCCTGCCCGAAAGCGAAAACCTCGTCGATGACTTCGTCACTCCTCGGAACGCCCCCGCGACGAGGAGACGAAGTCGAACGAGGAGCCACGCCGCAGCGCAGCGATTGACATTGGCATGATCTGTCGCGTATCCGGTCCTTGACGCAATAAAATTACCAACGCGACTCGCGAGGCTCCATGTCCGAAAAACCCTGGCTCTTCCGCACCTACGCGGGTCACTCCACCGCTTCGGCCTCGAACGCGCTGTACCGGGGCAATCTGGCCAAGGGGCAGACCGGCCTGTCCGTCGCTTTCGACCTGCCTACCCAGACCGGTTACGACAGCGACGACCCGCGCAGCCGGGGTGAGGTCGGCAAGGTTGGCGTCCCCGTCGCCCATCTTGGCGACATGCGTGCCTTGTTCGCGGACATCCCGCTGGACCAGATGAACACCTCGATGACGATCAACGCCACCGCGCCGTGGCTGTTGGCCCTTTATATCGCCGTGGCCGAGGAACAGGGCGCCGACATCGCGGCCCTGCAAGGCACCGTCCAGAACGACATCATCAAGGAATACCTCTCGCGCGGCACCTACATCCTGCCGCCGCAGCCATCGTTGCGCCTTATCACCGACGTTGCCGCCTACACCGGGAAACATCTGCCGAAATGGAACCCGATGAACGTCTGCAGCTACCACCTGCAAGAGGCCGGGGCCACGCCGGAACAGGAACTGGCCTTCGCGCTGGCCACTGCCTGTGCCGTCCTCGATGATCTAAAAGTGAAAGTTTCGGCGGCAGAGTTCCCCGCGATGGCAGGCAGAATGTCGTTTTTTGTCAATGCCGGCATCCGCTTCGTGACCGAGCTTTGCAAGATGCGCGCCTTCACCGCGCTTTGGGACGAGCTTCTGGAATCCCGCTACGGCATCACCGACGCCAAGTTCCGCCGCTTCCGCTATGGCGTCCAGGTCAACTCGCTTGGCCTCACCGAACAGCAGCCCGAAAACAACGTCTACCGCATCCTGATCGAGATGCTGGCCGTCACCCTGTCCAAGAACGCCCGCGCCCGCGCCGTGCAGCTTCCCGCCTGGAACGAAGCCTTGGGTCTGCCCCGCCCCTTCGACCAGCAATGGTCGCTTAGGATGCAGCAGATTCTGGCCTACGAGACCGACCTTCTGGAATACGACGACCTCTTTGACGGCAACCCGGCCATCGACCGCAAGGTCGACGCGCTGAAGCAGGGCGCGCTGGAAGAACTTGCCCATATCGACGCGATGGGCGGGGCCGTCGCCGCCATCGCCTACATGAAGGGCCGCCTGGTCGAATCCAACGCCGACCGCCTGTCCAGGATCGAATCCGGCGCGACAACCGTCGTCGGCGTCAACCGCTTCACCACTTCGGAACCCTCGCCCCTGACAACCGGAGAAGGCGCGATCATGCAGGCCGACCCCAAGGCCGAGGCCGACCAATGCGCCCGCCTGGCCCAGTGGCGGGCCCAGCGCGACCCACGACAAGTCACCGAAGCCCTCGCCGCGTTGCGGCAGGCGGCCGAGACCGGCGAAAACATCATGCCCGCCTCGATCCAGTGCGCCAAAGCCGGGGTCACCACCGGCGAATGGGGCGGTGCCATGCGCGCGCTTTACGGTGAATACCGCGCGCCCACCGGCGTCAGCCAGCACCCGTCGAACCGCACCGAAGGGCTGGAGCCCGTCCGGGATGCCGTCGCCGCCGTCGCCACCAAACTCGGCCGCCCACTGCGCCTCCTCCTTGGCAAGCCCGGCCTCGACGGCCATTCCAACGGCGCCGAACAGATCGCCACCCGCGCCCGCGACTGCGGGATCGAGATCACCTACGACGGCATCCGCCTGACTCCACAAGAGATCGTTGCCGCCGCCGCCGAGAAACAGCCCGACGTCATCGGCCTGTCGATCCTGTCCGGCAGCCACGTCGCCCTGATCCGGGAAACCCTGGACCTCATGCGACAGGCGGGCCTTTCCCAGCCGCTTGTCGTCGGCGGCATCATCCCGGATGAGGACGCGAAGACCCTCACCGCGATGGGCGTGGCCCGCGTCTACACCCCGAAGGACTTCCAGCTGAACCGGATCATGCTGGACCTTGTCGCTCTGGCAGACCCGGCCCCGGTCGCTGCCGAATAGGCTGCCCCGGCATCCCTCGGGCCAAGCCGAGGGGCTTGACGCAAATCAAGGCGACATCTCGCAACCGCGCCTAATCAGGGTCCAATCCCCTGTTAGGAGCCTGACATGTTTGCCCGTATCCGCGCCCTGATCGACCGCCTGCATGACGTGCAAGAGGTCAACTCCCTTTCCGACCGTGACCTCGCCGACCTTGGCATGACCCGCGATCAGGTCCTCGACTTCCTGCGCATGCCGCGCGACATCAACGACCGCGTGACAGCGATGGGGGCGATCTTCGGCCTGCCCGAGACCGAACTCAAGCGTGACCACGGCCTTTGGGTCGAGATCCTGTCGACCTGCGGCCACTGTGCCGACCGGGGTGCCTGCGCTAGGCTTCTGGCCAAAGGCGACCAGGCCCAGCCGACCGAGGCGACCTTCTGCGGCAACCGCGAGGCCTTCGCCGACCTTGCTACCTACGCGGCCTGATCAGGCCTCCGGGGCTTCTGGCGGTGCAGCCTCGGCCTGCCGCCAG
>NZ_JAXMMF010000099.1:0-74465 GCF_034366665.1 Tabrizicola sp.
CGGTCCTGAGTGCCACCCGATCCGGTGACGGCGCAGGTGATGAAGACTTCCTTGTTCATGTTCAGCGGCATGGCATCCTCCCAGGGGCTTGGGACCCACCATAGCCGCCTTGCACGCCGCCGCTTTGCGCTTTACGAAATCTTGATGACGGAAAATGCCATCTTCCAGCCCTCTGATCAGCCGCTCTCCTTGGCGCTTCTGGTCCTGCCGCAGGCGTCCATCCTGGAGGTCGCTTCCGCGCTTGACCCTTTGCGCAACGCCAACCGCCAGCTTGGGCACGAGGCCTACCGCTGGCGCGTCGTTTCCCCTGACGGAGCCCCCGTCCCCCTGACCTGCGGGATCGAACTGCCCTCCTCCGGCCCCCTTTCCCATGCCACAGGGGCCGAAGCGCTGATCGTCGTCGCGGGCTACCGCCTGGCCGAGGTCGCCACCCGCCCCCTGATCCGGGACCTGCGCCGCATCGCCCCGCGCTTCCAGCTGGTCGGCGGGATCGACGCCGGCCCCTGGGTCCTCGCCCGCGCGGGCCTTCTGGACGGCCACCGCGCCACCGTGCACTGGGAAGACCTGGAGGACCTCGCCTCAAGCCACCCCGAGATCGACGTCGTCCCCGACCGCTTCGTGATCGACCGCAACCGCGTGACGATCTCGGGCGCGGCTCCCGCCGCCGACTTCATGCTGCACCTGATCCGCAGCCGCCACGGCGCGGCGCTGGCCCGCCAGGTCGCGGCCAGCTTCCTTGCCACCGTCCGCAAAGGGTCCGAGCCGCAGATCGCGCAGGGCCAGGACCCCACCCTTGACCCCCGCGTCGCTGCGGCGCTGGCGCGGATGGAGGCGCAGATCGACGCGCCGGAACCGGCGTCACGGACCGCCCGTGCCGTCGGCCTTTCGCCCCGTCGCCTGGAGTCCCTGTTCCGCGCCGCCCTTGGCACAACGCCCGCCGCCCATGCGCTTGACCTGCGCCTGCAGGCCGCCCGCCGGATGCTGACCGACACCCCGCATCCTTTGGCAGAGGTGGCGCTGAGGACCGGCTTCTCCAGCCCCTCGACCCTGTCCCGGGCCTTCCGCGCCCGCTTCGGCCAGCCGCCCGGCAGCCTGCGGCGCTAGACCTTGTCCTCGTCCGAACCCGAGCCGTCCTGCACCACCTTGCGCAACGGCGTCATCACGACCAGCGTCAGCACCGTGACCAGGCTCAGGATCACCGCGATGTCCAATTGCCCATAGCCCACCGCCGCCCCGATGGCGCCCGTGGCCCAAAGACTTGCCGCCGTCGCCGTGCCCTTGGCCTGGTTGCCCTGCTTCAGGATCGCCCCGCCGCCGATGAAGCCGATGCCCGTCATCAGCCCCTCCATGATCCGCGACTGCTGTTCCGAGTCAGCCCCGATCACCTCGATCGCGATCATCACGAAGCCGCAGGCCGCCATCGCCACCAGCGGAAAGGTCCGCAGACCTGCGCTGCGTTCCTCGCGCTCGCGGTTCCAGCCGATGGGCAGCGCCAGCACATAGGCGACCGCCAGCGCGATAAGATGCTCCAACGCCGTGTCGGAATTCCAGCTCTGCAGCAGGTCCATTCAATCCCCTACGCCGCGTCCAGAAGACCGCGGCCCTTGAGCAGTGCCTCGACGCCCGGCATCCGCCCCCTGAACTTCAGATACAGCGCCTCGGCATCCTCGGAGCCGCCCGCACTCAGGATGTAACGCTCTAGCCGGGCCGCGGTTTCCGGGTCAAACGGATTTCCCGCCTCCTCGAAGGCCGCGAAGGCATCGGCGTCCATCACCTCGGACCACATGTAGCTGTAGTAGCCGCTGGAATAGCCGTCGCCGCTGAAGACATGCGCAAAATGCGGGGTTGCGTGGCGCATCCGGATCGCGCGCGGCATCCCCAGACTTTCCAGCACCTCGGCCTGGCGTTGCATCGGGTCCGCCGAGGGCGCCCCACTATGGAACTCCAGGTCGACCATCGCGCAGGCCACGAACTCCACTGTGGCAAAGCCCTGATCATAGGTGCCTGCGTCCAGAAGCCGTTTCAGCATGTCCGCAGGCATCGGTTCTCCGGTCACATGGTGCTTCGCATGGGCCTCCAGCACCGAAGGCACTTCCAGCCAGTGTTCATACAACTGGCTCGGCAGCTCGACGAAGTCGCGCGCCACGGACGTCCCGCTGATGAACCCATAGGTCACATCGGACAGCATCTGGTGCAGTGCATGGCCGAATTCATGGAACAGCGTCCGCGCATCGTCATAGCTCAGCAGGCACGGGTCGCCCTTGGCGAAGTTGCAGACGTTCACCACGATGGGCCGCTGCTCGCCCCCCAGCTTGCGCTGCGACCGCATCGCACTGCACCAGGCGCCTGACCGTTTCGATCCGCGCGCAAAGTAGTCCCCCAGAAACACCGCCACATGCGCGCCCTTGCGGGTAACCTCCCACCCCCGCACGTCCGGGTGATAGAACGGACCCTCGATCTCGCGGAACTCCAGCCCGAAAAGCCGGGTCGAACAGTCGAACATCGCCCCCAGCATCGCGTCGAGACTGAGATACGGCTTCAAGACCGCCTCATCCAGGTCATGCTCGGCGCGGCGGCGCTTTTCGCTGTAATAGCGCCAATCCCAGGGCTCCAGCGGCCCCGGATAGCCGTCCGCCCGCAGCATCGCCTCCAGCACCGCCGCATCCTCCAGCGCCTTCCCCCGCGCCGGAGCCCAGACCCGCATCAACAGATCCCGCACCGCATCGGGGGTTTTCGCCATCTCCGGCTCAAGCTTGAAGGCCGCGAAATCCGGGTAACCCAGCAGCTGCGCCCGTTCATGCCGCAAGGCCAGGATCTCGGCCGCAATTCCGCGGTTGTCCGTCTCGCCCCCATTGGCCCCGCGCGCGACCCAGGCCTCATAGGCCTTTTCGCGCAGCGCCCGGTTCGGCGAGAACTGCAGGAACGGCACGATCAACGACCGGTTCAGCGTCACCACCGGGCCGGTGCCCTTCTCGGTCCCCGCCGCCCGTGCCGCGTCCTGAACGAACCCCGGCAGCGCCGCCAGATCGGCCTGCGCAAGCGCCATGAACCACGACCGCTCATCGGCCAGAAGGTTCTGCCCGAACTGTGTCCCCAGCACCGCCAGCCGCGCCTTCACGGCCGTCAGCCGCTCTGCTTCGGCCCCCTCCAGCGCCGCACCCGAGCGCACGAACATCTGCCGGTAAAGCTCCAGCACCCTCCCCTGCTCTGCCGTCAGACCAAGGGCCTCACGCCCCTGCCAAAGCGCCTCGATCTTCGCCCAAAGCGCCTTGTTGTTGGTGACCTCGCTGGAAAACGCCGACATCTTCGGCGCAAGGTCGCGCATCAAAGCCTCGCGCGCCTCGGTGCTGTCCGCCCCCGCCAGATTGTAGAACACCCCCGCCACCCGGTCGAGGTAACCCTCCGCCAGCTCCAGCGCCTCGATCACGTCCGCGAACGAAGTCCCCGGCCCGTCAGCAATCGCCATTATCGCCGCCCGCGCCCGCACCAGCGCCTCGTCGAAAGCCGGCCCGAAATCCTCGTCCCGGATCGCCGCGAAGGGCGGCAGGCCAAAGGGCGTTTCCCAAGTCTGCAAAAGCACATTCATCGCAAATCTCCTTTGGCGTGAAAGCTAGGCGCGCCCTCGACCAAGGTCCACCCATGCCCTTTCACATTTGCCCAAATATCCTCTGGGGGTTTGGGGGGCGAAGCGCCCCCAACGACCGAGGAGGAGGCGAAGCCCGACGACGAGACAAAAGGCTTGCGCGGAACGCGCTCCGCTCAGTCCGCGTCCTGCCCGCGTGACCGCATCCGCGCCTCGAACCGTCGCAGGATCAGCGAAAGCCCGATGGTCATCGCCAGGTACAGGAACGCCGCGACGTTGTAGGTCTCGAAGTACCGGAAGTTCCCCGCCGCCGTGACCTTGGCCAATTGCGCGACGTCAGAGATTCCCAGCACCGCCACCAGGCTCGAGTCTTTCACCATTGCAACAAAATCATTGCCCAACGGCGGCAGGATCAGCCGAAAAGCTTGCGGAAATCGAACATGGCGGAACCTTTGCCAGCCGCTCAGCCCCAAAGCTTGCGCCGCTTCGATCTGGCCCTTGTCCACGGCTTGCAGGCCCGCCCGGAAAATCTCGGCAAGGAAGGCCGAATAGGCCAGCATCAGGGCAAAGACCGCCCGCCACAGCAACGGCACGTCACGCGTTCGCAGGATATCGTCGCCAGCCAGGGCGTTCACTCCGGCGACCACGCCCGGAACCAGCGCGAAGGCGACGTAAAGCAGCAGCACGATGATCGGGACGCCCCGCATCACCTCGATGTAAAGCCGCGCCGCCTGCCGCAGGACGACGTGGCGCGACATCCCCATCACCGCCAGCCCCAGGCCGATGGCACAGGCCCCAAGATAGGCGACCACTGCCACCGAAAGCGTCACCACCAGCCCCTTGGACAAGATGGTCAACGCCCCGGCGTAGAACGGGTCGGCCAACATCTTGTACAACAGCCAAAGGCCGGCGATCACCAGGATCACCAGCCACCAGGGAAAGTCCTTGTCGGGATCGGCGTTCGGCGCCATGTGGTTGCCCCCGGCCTGAACCGGGGGCCGCCTTTCACTCGCCCATCTTGTACTCGACGAACCACTTCTGGTTCAGGCCGTCCAGCGTCCCGTCCGCCTTCATCGACGCAATCGCCGCGTTCATCGGCGCCACCAGATCCGAGCCCTTGGGGAAGATGAACCCGAAGTCCTCCGACGCCAGCGGCTCGCCGATGATCTTCAGCCCTCCGTTCGAGGCCGCCACATAGCCGTTCGCCGCCGTCGAATCCGACAGCGTCAGGTCCACGTCGCCCGCCTTCAGCGCCTCCAGCCCGGCCCCAAAGGTCTCGAACTTGATGACGCGCGGGTTTTCCTCGTTGCCGTCCAGGATGTTGTAGATCGCCGCATAGAAGGGCGAGGTCCCGGGCTGGGCGCTGACCAGCAACTCGGGGATCGCCGCAAACGAGGCCGCATCGGTGAAGCGCTCCTCATCGCCGCGCACGATCATCAGCATTTCCGACCGCATGTAGGGCTCGGAGAAATCGACCTTCTCCTTGCGCTCGTCCTTGATGGTGATCCCGGTCATGCCAAGGTCATACTGGCCTTCCGACACGGCGGGGATCATCGCGTCCCAGCTGGTGTTCTCGTATTTGACGGTGATGTTCAGCCGCTTCGCGATCTCGGCCATCGCGTCGTATTCCCAGCCCACGGCCGCGCCGTCCTTGTCCAGGAACTGCAGCGGCGGATAGGCGTTTTCGGTGACCACGACGACCTCTTTGCCGCCGAGATCCGGCAGGTCCTGCGCCAGGGCAGGCAGGGTCATGGCAGCAAGTCCAAGCAGGGCAGCGGTGGTCAGTTTCATCGGTCAGGCTCTCCGGGCTGATTGATCAGGCAAAGACTATGCCACGGTGGTTTGCCGATGCAAGGCGGGGCTCGGGGATAGCCTTGGATGTGGGCGCGCATGTCGCGCTGTCGGGCGGCCCGCACCCAAGCCGGTAGGGTGGGCGCATCGCCCACCCTACTCCCCCGCCAGTCCTGAAACTTCATCTCCCATCCTGGCCGGCGTAGGGTGGGCGATCCGCCACCCTCCCCCCTTTCCAACCCGCGCGAACCGGTTCACCCTGCACCGAAGAAGGAGCGTCCGATGGATCCCGCCACCCTGACCGCCACCGCCCTTGCCAGCCTCATCCGCTCGCGCAAGCTCTCTGCCGTCGAGGCAACCCGCGCCACCCTGGCCCGGATCGACCAGCTGAATCCCGGCCTCAACGCCATCGTCCAACGCATGGATGGCCGGGCCCTCGCCGATGCCAGCGCCGTCGATGCAAAACTCGCTCGGGGCGAAGACCCGGGACCGCTCGCCGGGGTCCCCGTTACCGTCAAGGTCAACATCGACCAGGCCGGCTTCGCCACCACCAACGGCCTGCGCATCCAGTCCGACCTCATCGCCCCCGAAGACAGTCCGCCCGTCGCCAACCTGCGCCGCGCCGGGGCAATCATCGTCGGCCGTACCAACACGCCCGCCTTCAGCCTGCGCTGGTTCACCCGCAACTCCCTGCACGGAGCGACGACGAACCCCGCCTTCCCCGCCCTGACGCCAGGAGGCTCTTCCGGCGGAGCCGCCTCGGCCGTCGCTGCAGGCCTTGGCCCCCTCGCCCACGGCACTGACATCGCCGGATCGATCCGCTACCCCGCCTATGCCTGCGGCATCCACGGCCTTCGCCCCGGACTTGGCCGCGTCCCGGCCTTCAACGCCACCGCAGGCGACCGGCTGATCGGCGGGCAACTGATGGCCGTCTCCGGCCCCCTCGCCCGCTCTGCCGCCGACCTGCGCCTTGGCCTCCAGGCCCTCTCGCAGCCCGACCCGCGCGATCCCTGGTGGACGCCAGCCACGCCAGAGCCCTATGCCCGACGCGCGGCCCTCTCACTGACCCCAGACGGCCTGAAAACCGACCCGGCAATCCAGGACGCACTGACGGCAGCCGCGAAAACCCTCGAATCCCAAGGCTGGGAGATCGGCACCCCACCCCTCCCCCCCTTCCGCGAGGCGATGGAACTGCAACTCACCCTCTGGCTCTCCGAATTCGGCCTCGGCGGCACCGAGGCCATCGCCCGCGAAGCCGACCCCGACGCCAGCTTCGTCCACCGCGAACTCAAGAAACTTGCGCCACCGCCCACCCTCGAAAGCTTCATGCGTGCGCTCCAATCCCGCGCCCGCCTCGCCCGCCTCTGGCGCGGCTTCTTCGCCGACTGGCCGGTCCTTTTGACCCCGGTCTCCGGCGCCCTCCCCTTCCCCGACCACTACGACACCTCCAGCCCCGAGGCCTTCGCGTCCGTCATCCAGGCCCAGATGCCCCAGATCGCCCCGCCCTTCATGGGCCTCCCCGGCCTGACCGTCACCACCGGGCGCACCGCCACCCACCCCCTCGGCATCCAGGCCCTCGCCGACCGGGGGCGCGAGGACATCCTTCTCGACCTGGCCGACCTCCTCGCCCCCGAAATCCCCGCCGTGACCCCGTAGGTCGGGCTTCACCCCGTCTCTCCCCCGGTGCCGCAGGGTACGCTACAGCGCACCAGTCTGCCGAACCAACTCACTGTCGACGCACGAAGCCGCCTTGCCGAAGCACGGCAGGAAGGCTCCAGTCCACCGGATCAACCTTAGGAATGATTGCCGCCTCGGGATATTCCGGCATCCAGCCCAGAACCCGCCCCACCGTCACCTCTTCCTCAGTCATCTCCAGCGTCACCGCCTGCAACCGCACCCCTGCCCAAACACCGCCGAAAGGTCCTCCGGGTCCACCTCCCGCACCGTCTCGGGCCTGGAGATGTCATCAAACGTGACCAGCATCGGCCAACGGTCACGCGGGATATCCTTCGGCGGACCACTTACACTCTGCTCGATCATGCCCATCCGGCTGACGAAACCCCGCTCGACCGAAACCGGCTGAAAGATATCGCTCGCCCACCCCAGGCCCGTTGCTGATCAGCGCAAAAAGATAGCGGCCCGGCGCGACCTCGACGAAAGCGGCCTCGCCTACAAACGCAACCCCGATGCTCGGCGAGTCCATGAACAGGTTCGGCCCCATCCGCACACGCACCGCGCTGACCGAGGACACGGTGATCTCACCCGCAGGCGTCTCGACCATCAGGCTCAGCTTCTGGTGCCAGCCAAAGGACGGAAAGGTAAGCTGTCAAAGTATTCACGCGACCAAAAGCGGACCGCCTGCCCACCGCACGACGTTCGGGATACGCCTCTACAAAGTCGACCTCTCACGCAAGACTGCATCAGTGTCCTCTGCTCGAAGTCCTGGCGTCAACGGCCGCACCCGGTCGCGCACTGTCTGGACCCCATACCTTTCATCTGGCTCCAAATATCCCCGCCGGAGGCACCTCCGAGCCGGTTGGCCGCAGGCCAGAGGCGAGACAAAAGGCACGCGCGTCAGCGCTCCATTCAACTGCCGCCCCGACCCGCGACGCCGTTTGAAGCAAAGCGCCTCCCCTCCCCCTCCGTGGGGAGGGGCTGGGGGTGGGGGGCTGCCGCCGCAAACCTTAAGACCAGGTAAACAGAAAATCCCACCCCCTTGATCTCAAATCACTTCCAAAGTTGTCCACCGTGGACACCCCTCAGTGCCGCCCCCCGCAAACCTCACACTCCGCCCGCTTCTTCACCCCGATCACCCGGGTCTCCATATAAAGCGCATCGTGGATCATCAGCCGCCCCGCCAGCGTCTCCCCCGCCCCCGTGACCCATTTCACCGCCTCCATCGCCATCATCGACCCGATCACCCCCGGCAAGGGCGCCGCCACCCCCGCCTCGGCACAGGTCGGGACCAATCCCGGGGCCGGCTTCACCGGGAACACGCAGGCATAGCAGGGCCCCCCCTTCGCCGGATCGAACAGCGACACCTGCCCCTCCCACTGCGTGATCGCCCCGGAAATCAGCGGCACACCCGCCGCCACGCAGGCCCGGTTGACCAGATAGCGCGTGTCGAAATCGTCGGTCCCGTCCAGCACCAGGTCGAACTCCCCGACCAGTTCCCCCGCGATCTCCTCGGTCAGCCGCCGATGATAGGGCCGCACCTCGATGAACGGGTTCAGGGCGCGCATCGCCACCTCGGCGGAAAAGACCTTCGGCATCCCGATCCGCCCGTCGGTATGGATCACCTGCCGCTGCAGGTTCGACCCCTCGACCATGTCATCGTCGATCACTCCGATCACGCCGACCCCCGCCGCCGCGAGATAAAGCAGCACCGGAGACCCCAAGCCCCCCGCCCCCACGACCAGCACCCGCGCCCCTTTCAGCCGCTTCTGCCCCGGCCCGCCGATCTCGCGCAGGATGATGTGGCGGGCATAGCGGTCAAGTTCCGCCTCGCGGAAGGTCCCTGTGGGCGGCGGGGTCACCGGCTCTGGGGTCTTCCGCCGATGCACGGCCCGCAGGACCTCGCGGTAACCCAGCACGACCACGGCCAGAAGCCCGAACACCGCCCAGCCCCGGAAATCGCCACCCACGACGCGCGCGAACGGGTGCTCCATCTGGCTCGGCAGATGGACGACCATCAGGAAGACCCACCAGATCGCCGCCAGCACCAGCCAGCGCGCGCCCCAGCCCCGCCATCGACCCAAAGCCCAAAGGCCGATAAATCCCAGAAGACCGATCACGACCCAAAGCCCGTCGACCCGAACCCGCCCGTGCCGCGCGCGGTTTCGTCCAGCGCCTCGACAACCGCAAAGCCCACCTGCACCACAGGGGCCACCACCGCCTGCGCCACGCGGTCACCATGCCGCACGGTGTAAGGCGCAATCCCCAGGTTGATCAGCGATACCCCCAACGGCCCCCGGTAATCGCTGTCAATGGTGCCGGGAGTATTCGGCAGCGTGATCCCGTGCTTGGACGCCAGCCCGGATCGAGGCCGCACCTGCATCTCGAACCCCTCGGGGATCGCGACACGGATGCCGGTCGGACAGATCGCCCGCTCCATCGGTGCCAGCGTCAGCCCTGCCTCGCGCTGAGCTTCCGGGAAGTTCGCGCAGAGGTCCGCCCCCGCCGCCCCCGCCGTCTGATAAGCCGGCAAGGGCAGGCTCCGGTCGGCCCAATCCTCCCACAGCACCTCAACAACCGGCCCCATCGCCCCGCCTTTCATACTGGTCCAAATATCCCCGCCAGAGGCACTTATCTCAGCGCAGCGCCTCGGCAATGCGCGCCGCCAGCTTCCGCGCGACTTCGTCCTTGCCCATGCGGGGCCACACCTCGGCCCCGTCGCCGGTGATCAGCACCACTGCGTTCTCGCTGCCACCCATGATCCCGGTTTCTGGCGACACGTCATTGGCCACGATCCAGTCGCAACCCTTGCGCGCGCGCTTGGCCGTTGCGTGGGCGACGACATCCGTCGTCTCGGCGGCAAAGCCGACGACAAGCCGGGGCCGCGTCGGCCCGTTCGAGACCGTCGCCAGGATGTCCGGGTTCTCGGCAAACTCCAGCGCCGGGGCCTTGCCCGAGCCGTCCTTCTTCAGCTTCTGCCCGGCAGCATTGGCCACCCGCCAGTCCGCCACCGCCGCCGCCATCACCGCCGCATCGGCAGGCAGCGCCGCCTTGACCGCCGCCGCCATCTCGGCCGCCGTCTCGACCCGCACGACCTCTACCCCGACAGGGGGAGGCACTGCCGCCGGCCCGGTCACGAAGGTCACCCGCGCGCCCAGATCGCGAAGCGCAGCGCCCAGCGCCGTCCCCTGCGCGCCCGAAGACCGGTTGGCGATATAGCGCACCGGGTCGATGGGTTCATGCGTCGGACCCGAGGTCACGACCAGATGCTTGCCCACCAAAGGCCCGCCCCCCAGCGCCGCGCCAATGGCCTGAACGATGACCGCCGATTCGGCCATCCGCCCCGGTCCGTATTCGCCGCAGGCCATCTCGCCCTCGTCCGGGCCGACCATCCCCACGCCGTCCGACCGCAGCACCGCAAGGTTCCGCTGTGTCGCAGGATGCTGCCACATCCGCACATTCATCGCCGGGGCCACCAGCACCCGCTTGTCCGTCGCAAGAAGCAGGGTCGAGGCCAGATCATCCGCCCGCCCAGACGCCATCTTCGCCAGAAGGTCCGCCGTCGCCGGGGCCACCACCAGAAGGTCGGCCGAGCGCGACAGCTCGATATGTCCCATCTCGGCCTCCGAGGTCAGGTCGAACAGCGCTTCATGCACCGTCGACCGCGCCAGCGCGCCCACGGACAGCGGCGTCACGAATTCCGCCCCCGCCCGGGTCAGCACCGGCGTGACCGCGCCGCCCGCCTTCTGGATCAGCCGGATCAGCTCCAACGACTTGTAGGCCGCGATCCCGCCGCCAATGATCAGAAGTATGCGCTTGCCAGCCAACATCGGCAGGTCCCCCTTGCGGCCTGCCTCAAGGTGTAGGGGTGGACCCCGGCAAACTCAAGGTGCAGGCATCCGGCCGATCTCGTCAGCCACCAGCGCCTGCAACCGCCACAGGCCCGCGTCGCGGATGCCACGTGCGTCAAGCTCTGTCACCGTGTTCAGAAGATACTCGGCCCCGGTCCCCCAATGGCCGCAGGCCCGGGACAGCGTCCGGGCCACGTCCTCGGGGGGCAGGCCACCGGCATAGTAGGGCGAGGCGCGGTTCATCACGAAGCCCAGCGCCCGCAGCGGCCCGTCCGGGGTCTGCACTGTCAGCCAGCGCGGCATCGAGTTGATCGGCTTGACGGTGAACTCGCGCCGAAACAGCCGGTCCAGCTGTGTCGCGGGGTCCTCGGGCGGCAGTTCGTAGATCACGCCCCGGCATTGCCCACCCCGGTCCAGCGCCATCATCAAGCCGGGCCGGTCCGGAGTGCCCCGAAAGCGGTGCGTCCGCAGGCAGAAGGACCGGTGCCAGCCCCGCGCCACGGCTGGACGCTCGGCGCGATGCTCCAGCTCGGGTTTCCAGATCAATGAGCCATAAGCGAAAAGCTGGATCGGTCGGCCCAAGGCGGGATGGTCTCGCAAGATCCGCGCGACCCAACCGGCATAATCGTCGTCCGTCTGCTGTTCGACACCCGGGGCGGGACCGGCGTCGACGACAGCGCGATGCACGCGGGCAACGTGATCTGACGTCAGGCGCGGTCTGGTGACGGGCATTGGCACCCCCATGAAAGCCCGAACGGTTCCACCATGCGGGACCTTGGTCAAGCCGGGGCGATCGACACGTGCCGCTAGACCAGGAAGTGCCGCACCTCGCGCGACTGGCCTTCCAGGCTTTTGCGCATCTTGGCGAAGGCGGCGGCCTCCAGCTGACGCACGCGCTCCTTGGACAGGCCAAGCTCTTCGCCCAGGCTTTCCAGCGTCCGGCTTTCTTCCTTCAGCTTGCGCTCGGCCACGATATAGCGTTCCCGCGCGTTCAGACCCTGCATCGCCTTGACCAGCCAGTCGCGCAGCCGCGCGCCGTCATGGGCACCCTCCACGGCCTCGGAGGCCTGCACACCGTCATCTTCCAGCGCGTCGATCCATTCCCGGCCATCCTCGTCCGAGGACTGGGTGGCGTTCAGCGAATAGTCGCTGCCGGAAAGCCGGCCTTCCATCATCTCGACGTCATGGACCGGCACGCCGACCTCGGCCGCGACCATCTGGCGCAGCTGATGCTGATCCAGCGTCTCGCCGCGCTGGGATGCCTCACGCTCCAGCTTGGCCTGCACCCGGCGCAGGTTGAAGAACAACGCCTTCTGGCTGGAGGTGGACCCGGTGCGCACCATCGACCAGTTGCGCATCACGTAATCCTGGATCGAGGCCTTGATCCACCAGACCGCATAGGTCGAAAACCGCACGCCGCGTTCGGGATCGAACTTGTCGGCGGCCTTCATCAGACCCAGGCTGGCTTCCTGAATCAGGTCGTTCATCGGAGCGCCATAGCGGCGGAACTTCGACGCCATGCTGATCGCCAGCCGCATGTAGGCGGTGATCAACCGGTGCAAGGCCCGCTCATCCCGATGATCGCGCCAGGCGCGGGCCAGACGCAACTCGGTTTCAGCGTCCAGAAGTTCGGCCTTCATCGCTTTGCGCGACACGCCGTAATCGGTATATCCGTCCAGTGCCATGACCACCTCCAGATTGTCGTGCCGCGGCTTTTCCGCCTGTTCTTGTCCCTTCTACGAGGCAATCCCGTGACCGGATCACTCCCACCCCTCACTCTTGTCATCGGCGGCGCGCGGTCGGGCAAATCCACCTTCGCCGAGGGTCTGATCACGGCGACCGGCCGCCCCCGCCGCTACATCGCCACTGCCGAGGCCTGGGACGACGAGATGCGCGACCGCATCGCACGCCACCGCACCCAGCGCGGCCCGGTCTGGACCACGGTCGAGGCCCCGCTTGACCTTGCCGCCGCTCTGACCCAGGCGCGGGCCGAAGAAGCCGTCCTTGTCGATTGCGCCACGCTGTGGCTGACCAACCACCTTCTGGCCGACCACGACCTCGACGCCGAGGGTGCGCGTCTTCTGGTCGCACTGGCCGGGTGCAAGGCGCCTGTCGTCATTGTCTCCAACGAGACAGGCTGGGGCATTGTTCCCGAGAATGCGCTGGCCCGGCGGTTCAGGGACGAACAGGGCCGCCTCAATCAGCGCCTTGCAGCCCAGTCCGGGCTGGTCGTCACCGTGATCGCGGGACTGCCGCTGGTGCTGAAGGGCACGCTTCCCTGAGGCCGGGAAGGTGGGCAATACTGCCCACCCTACGCCCCTGCTTTCCTTTTTGACCGAGACCCCCATGACGCGCTTCTGGCTTGTCCGCCACGGCCCCACCCATGCGAAGGCGATGATCGGCTGGACCGATCTCGCCGCCGATCTTTCCGACACGGCCGCCCTCGCACGGCTTCGGGCGCACCTTCCCGCCGGCGCCCCCGTCATCTCCTCCGATCTCGTGCGGGCGATTGCCACCGCCGACGCGCTTGGCCCGCGCCTGCGACTGGCCCACGACCCCGACCTGCGGGAAATCCACTTCGGTCAGTGGGAAAACCGGGGCTTTGCCGAGGTCGAGGCCGAGACCCCCGACCTGATCCGGGCCTTCTGGGAAACCCCGGGCGACATCCGCCCGCCTGGCGGCGAAAGCTGGAACGACCTTGGCAGCCGCACCTGGGCCGCGCTTGACCGGCTGCACGGCCAGGCCCCTGACCTGATCGTCGTGGCGCATTTCGGCCCGATCCTGGCGGCCTTGCAGCGCGCGGGGGGCATGACGGCGACCCAGGCCTTTGGACACAAGATCGACAACCTCTCGGTCACCTGCCTGACGCTTGATCCGCCCCAGGTGCACGGGGTCAATCACCGCCCGTGATGGGCACCCGCACAATTCATCGTTTCCCTTCCCGACCGCGACCCGCTTGACTGCACGCGAAAGGACAAACCTCATGACCTATGATCTCGTGATCGGCGATCGCGCCTATTCCAGCTGGAGCCTGCGGGGCTGGCTTCTGTTCGACGCCTTCGGCATCCCCGTGCGCACCCTCTCCGCCCGGCTTTACACCGACGAACTGGCGGCAGTGCTCAAGGACTTCTTCCCCGCGAAGACCGCACCCACGATGCGCACCCCCGACGGCGCGATTGTCCCCGAAACCATCGCCATCGCCGAGGAACTGGCCAGCCGCCACCCCGACGCCGGGATCTGGCCCACGGACCCCCACGCCCGCGCCACCGCCCGCGTCCTTGCCGCCGAGATGCACGCAGGCTTCACTGCGCTGCGCAGCCACTGCCCGATGAACCTGCGCGTCAGTTATGCCGACTGCCAGCCACCCCCCGAAGTGCTGGCCGACCTGCGGCGGCTGGAGACGCTCTGGTCCTGGGCGCGCAAGACGACGAACGCCGCCACCCCCTGGCTCTGTGGCGCCTATTCCGCCGCCGATGCGTTCTTCGCCCCGGTCGCCACCCGGATCGCCACCTACAACCTGCCGGTGAACGCCGACGCCATGCTCTACGTCAATGCCCACCTCGCCCATCCCAGCTTCCGGCGCTGGCGCGCAATGGGCCAAGTGGACGGTGCGGACCAAGACTTCTACCGCCGCGACTACCCGCGCCGCGACTGGCCCGGCCCTGTGCCGCTGCCTGCCACGCCGGTGGACTGCGCCGACACCGTGAACGCGACCTGCCCCTATTCCGGCCAGCCCGTCACCCACGCCTTGCAGCTTTACGGCCGCCGCTTCGGCTTTTGCAACGCCTTCTGCCGCGACAAGACAATGTCCGACGCCGAAGCCTGGCCGAAGTTCATGGCCCTTTACCATTCGTAAACCATTCCGCCCTACCCGTTAACCAAGGTGAATCGGGTAGGGCAGAATGCGCGGACGTCACGACAAAGATCAGGGCCTATCGAAGAAACCTGATGCCTTTCACCTGGCACCAAATATCCCCTGCGGAGCATGTCCGAGCCGGTTGCGCGCCCTTCGCGCGCAGAGGCGAGACAAAAGGCTTGCGCGGAACGCGCTCGATTCACGAACCGCCCCAGCCGAGGGGCGCGCCGCATGACCGCCCGCGCCTACACCGTTGCCTTCGAGGGTGTCGAGGCCCGTCTGGTCGAGGTGCAATGCGCCGTCTCTCCCGGCTCTCCCGCCTTCACTCTGGTCGGCCTGCCCGACAAGGCCGTCTCGGAAGCCCGCGAACGCGTCCGTGCCGCCCTGCAAGCCCTGTCCATCGCGCTTCCCGCCAAACGAATCACCGTCAACCTCTCGCCTGCCGACCTGCCCAAGGAAGGCTCGCACTTCGACCTGCCCATCGCCATCGCCCTCCTCGCCGCGCTGGAGATCATCCCGCGCGAGGATGTCGAAGGCACCGTCGCGCTGGGCGAGCTGTCGCTGGATGGCCGCATCGTTCCCGTCGCTGGCGCCCTGCCTGCCGCGATGGCCGCCGCCGTCGAGGATCGCGCGCTCCTTTGCCCCAAGGCCTGCGGGGCCGAAGCGGCCTGGGTCGGCGCGACCCAGGTCCTCGCCGCCGCCTCGCTCGAGGAAGTGCTGCACCACTACACGGGCCGCGCGCCGATCCTGCCCGCCGAAGCGGGCGAGGTGACCGGCAGCCGCAACCTGCGCGACTTCCGCGAGGTGAAGGGCCAGGAACGTGCCAAGCGGGCCCTGGAAATCGCCGCAGCGGGCCGGCATCACCTGTTTCTTGTCGGCACCCCCGGCTCGGGCAAGTCGATGCTTGCCGCCCGTCTGCCGGGCATCCTGCCACCCCTGACGGCACCCGAGGCGCTGGAGACCTCGATGATCCATTCGCTTGCGGGACTTCTGTCGGAAGGGGGCATCTCTCGCGACCGGCCGTTCCGGGAACCCCACCACACCGCGTCGATGGCGGCCATCGTCGGCGGTGGCAAGGGTGCGAAGCCGGGCGAGATCAGTCTGGCCCACAACGGTGTCCTCTTCCTGGACGAGTTTCCCGAATTCCCGCGGGCGGTCCTGGACACGCTGCGCCAGCCGATCGAGACAGGAACGGTCATGGTTGCCCGGGCCAACGCGCATATCCGCTATCCGTGCCGCTTCCTGCTGATCGCCGCTGCGAACCCCTGCAAATGCGGCTACCTGTCGGACCCCTCCCGCGCCTGTGGCCGCGCGCCGATCTGTGGCGAGGATTATCTGGGCCGCATCTCCGGGCCGCTGATGGACCGGTTCGACCTGCGGGTCGAGGTGCCGCCGGTGGCCTTCGCCGACCTTGATCTGCCCGCATCAGGCGAAAGCTCGGCCACCATCGCGGCGCGCGTTGCCGCCGCGCGGGACCGGCAGGCCGCCCGGTTTGCCGACGCCCCTGAGTTGCGGGTCAACGCCGATCTCGAAGGCGGCGCGCTGGAGGAGCACGCCGCACCCGATGCCGAGGGAAAAGAACTGATCGGGCGGGTTGCCGAACGGATGGGGCTGTCGGCGCGGGGCTACCACCGGGTGTTGCGGGTGGCGCGGACCATCGCCGACCTGGAGGCAAGCCCAACGGTCAGAAAGCCCCACATCGCCGAGGCGATCAGCTTCCGGCTGGCCTCGGCGATCGGGGGGATCTAGGGCCCGTCCACGGGGGGCAGGTCCAGCCCGATCCAGATAATTCAGCGCCGTGCTTGCGGCCGATCAGTGTTTGTTGACACTTCCCGCGCCCGGCTCGTTCGGGAAAAGATGCGCCTTGTCCGGGTCGAAATCCAGGTTCATCTGCGCCCCGATCTCGAACACCGCATCATGTGACAGGGCCGCGATCAGCGGGTTGCCGTCCTTGAGCGCGATTTCGACCACCGTCTCGGCCCCAAGCCGTTCGGTCAGCGCGACCGCGCCGTGCAAGCGCCCTGCCCCCTGAGCAACCCCCAGATACTGCGGGCGCAGGCCCAGGATCGCCTCGTCGCCGACCTTGAACAGCGCTCGCTTGCCCGAAACTTCGACCGGGTCCAGCGCACCGTTCGACACCAGCACCTTGCCGCCGTTCACGCCCAGCACCTTGACCTTCAGGAAGTTCATCGACGGCGCGCCCAGGAAGCCCGCGACGAACAGGTTCGCCGGGTCGTGGTAAAGGTCCATCGGCGCACCGATCTGCATGACCATTCCATCCTTCAGGACCACGATCTTGTCGGCCAGGGTCATCGCTTCGACCTGGTCGTGGGTGACATAGATCATCGTGGCGCCCAGCTGGTTGTGCAGCTTGCCGATCTCCATCCGCATGTCCATGCGCAGGGCTGCGTCCAGGTTCGACAGGGGCTCGTCGAACAGGAACACCTGCGGTTTGCGGACGATGGCGCGACCGATGGCGACGCGCTGGCGCTGTCCGCCGGACAGCTGCGACGGGCGGCGGTCCAGAAGATGCTCCATCTGCAGGATGCGGGCAGCCTCGGCGACCTTGGCGTCCTTTTCCTCCTTGGACGCGCCCGAGATCGTCAGCCCGAAGGCCACGTTCTCGCGCACCGTCATGTGCGGGAAGATCGCGTAGGACTGGAACACCATCGCCACGCCGCGCTGCGCGGGGGGAAGGTCGTTCACCACCTTGTCGCCGATCTGCAATTCGCCCGAGGAGATGTCCTCCAGCCCCGCGATCATCCGCAGAAGGGTGGATTTCCCGCAGCCCGAGGGGCCGACGAAGACGCAGAACTCGCCATCGTCGATCTCGATGTCGACCCCCTTGATCACATGGGTCTGGCCGTAGCTTTTCTTCAGGTTCTTCAGGGAAATCCGGGCCATGTGCTACTCCGCCGCCTGTGCGAGGGTTTCAACGTGAAGAAGGCCGTCCGGGCCGATGCTGACCGGCTCGGGGTCCATGACATAGCCGCCGAAGGTCGCCTTGCCGCTGTCGGCAAAGCCCAGGATCACCAGGCCCTGCGGACCATCGACGATGCGGGCGGCGTAACGGCGGCAGGGCTCGGCCCCGTCAAGGAAGGGACCGGGCGCGATGCGCCAGGGGCCGCGGGGGTGGTCGGCGATCAGGTAGTGGGTGCCGGTGACGGGCGTCTCGGGGTTGTCGCGGCGGTACTGGTCGGACCAATGGTATGAGCCGGTGCAGAAGAGGCAATACCAATGCGCGCCGACCTGGAAGACCTGCGGCACCTCAAGCTGGCCGAAGCCGCCGTGGAAGACCGGGGGCTGCAAGGTCCAGGTGACAAGGTCCGGGGAGGTGGCAAAGCCGACGGCCCCGCCGGCGTTCGGTTCCGGCACGCCGGGGACGCGGGCGGTGAAATACATCAGCCAGCCGCTGCCGTCCGGGTCGCGCGTCACCCAGGGGTCGCGCATGGCCCGGTCGTGCCAGTGGCCAATGGCATGGTCCTTTTCATAGCAGTCGGCGTTGGGCCCGGTCAGGTCCAACGCCAGCCCGTCGCCGACGCGGGTCCAGTTGTGCAGGTCCTTGGACGTCGCATGGCCAATGCGCTGATAGAGCGACTGTTCGGACTTCTGCGTGCCGGTGTAGAACAGGTGCCACAGGCCGTCGTCGCCCTTGACCACCGATCCGGTCCAGGTCGTGCTGTCGTCCCAGGCCGCGCCATTGCGCTGGGGCTCGAACGTGGTGCCCATGTCGGTCCAGTTCGTCAGGTCACGCGACACCGCATGGCGCTGGGTTGCGTTCAGGTGGCGGGCGTCGGGATCGATCAACGACTTCGGCGCTTGCAGGAAATAGCCGTGCCAGATGTCGCCATCCTGGACATACCAGCTGTCCCAGAACCAGAGATCTTTGTGTTTGAAGGACATATTCGGACTCCGTTAGCCCTTCACGCCGGTCGAGGCGATCGACGCGATGAAGGCTTTCTGCAGGTAAAGGTAGAAGGCGAGGACGGGAACGGTGATCATGCTCAGGTAGGCCATGACCTCGCCCCAGGCGACGTTGAGCTGGAAGAAGTATTGCAACCCGACCATGACCGGGCGGTAGCCTTCCTCTTGCGTGACCATCAGCGGCCAGAGATACTGGTTGTACATGACGAGGAACTTGAGGATCGCCGCCGTGGCGAAGATCGGGCCGGAGAGCGGCATGACGATCTTGCGGTAGATCTGCCACCACGAGGCGCCCTCGACCCTTGCGGCCTCGATCAGTTCGCCGGGCAGGTCCTTGAAGTACTGGACGAACAGGAAGACCGTCAGGCCGTCGGCGATGAAGGGGATAATCTGGACGCGGTAGCTGTTCAGCCAGCCCCAAGACACGCCGTCGAATCCGACCCAAGGCAGGTGCGCGACCATCATGAGAAGCGGGATGGCGATGGTCTCGAACGGCAGGATCAGCGTGGCGAGGAGAAGGGCCAAAAGCGTGTTGCGGCCCTTCCAGTTCACGAAGACGAAGGCGAACCCCGCGGCCGAGCAGATCAGAAGCGACAGCGCCACCGTGACCCCGGTCACGAGTACGGAGTTGAAGACGAACGTGGCGACCGGCGCGCGCTGGAAGGCGTCGGTGTAGTTCTGCAGGCTGATGTCGCCCACCGGCAGGAAGGCGCGGAGGTTGCCGGAGTCCTGCAAGAGTTGCTGGTCGGGTTTCAGGCTGGACATCAGCATGAAGACCAGCGGGAAGACGAAGATGATCGCGATCAGGACCAGGACAGCGTAGCGCGTCACCAGCCGAAGGCCGCGGTTGTCGGCAGCTATCATGGCCATCAGGTTTTCTCCCGCGTCAGCCAGCGTTGGATCAGGGAAATCGACAGCACGATCACGAACAGGATCACCGAGATCGCCGAGCCGCCCGAGATGTCCTGCTTGCCATACCCGCGCTCGATGGCCTGGAAGACGATGGTCTGGGTGCTGTCCAAGGGGCCTCCGTTGGTCATGACGTCGATCTGGGCGAACAGGCCGAACGCCTGCATGGTGATGACGATCAGGATCAGGACGGCGGTGTTCCGCAGGCCCGGCCAGGTGATGTAGCGGAAGACCTGCCATTTGGACGCGCCCTCGATGGCGGCGGCCTCGTAGAGGGTGGGCGAGATGGTTTGCAGGCCCGACAGCCAGATCACCATGTGGAAGCCCACGGCCTGCCAGATCGACATGGCGATGATCGACCCCAGGGCGGTGGAAGGGTTGCCCAGCCAGTCTATCGGCGGGATCAGGCCAAAGCTGATGGAGCCAAGAAGGTTGTTCAGAAGGCCCGACTGGCCGTCGTAGATCAGCCGCCAGAGCAGCGAGACGACGACGATCGAGACCACGACCGGCATGAAGTAGATCGCCCGGAAGACGTTGATGCCGCGCAGGCGCTGGTTGATCAGAAGCGCCAGGCCGAGGGCAAGGGCGGCCTGCACCGGGGCGACGATCAGGACGAAGATGAAGGTGTTGACCACGGCCTTCATGAAGACCACGTCGCGGGCAAGGACGTAGGTCCGATCCTCACCGCCCAAGGAGAAGCTGAACCATTCGCGCATCCCGGCAAGCTCGGGGCGGTCGGGGTTGTTGCGGGTCAGTGCCCGCAGCGAGGGGTATTCCGGCGCGCCGTCCTTCATCACGATGGCACCGCTGTCGTCGCGCACCGGCTCCAGCGTGACCATCGTCACGCCCAGAAGCTGGCGATAGTTCGACAGGCCCACGAACTCGGTCGGGTTGGGCGAGATCAGGCGCTGGTTGGTGAAGGAAAAGGCAAAGGCCAGGAAGAAGGGCAGGATCACGAACCCGGCGATCAGAAGGACCGCAGGTCCCGCCATCAGCCAGCCCGTCCGGTTGGACACGGTGAACTTCGACGCCATGATCGCCTCGATGCGTGAAGGGGAAAGGTGGCTGGCGGCGACACCGCCAGCCGAGGTTCTGGGGAGAACCCGGTCCCGGATCGCTCCGGGACCGAAGGCCTTAGTGGCCGTAGCCGCCGTTCTTTTCGATGTCGGCGTTGATCTCGTCCGTCGCAGCGTCCAGCGTTGCGGCCACGTCAGCCCCGTTGGCGATATCGGCCAGGGCCTTTTCGAAGACCTTTGCCTGGACCACGTAGCCCGGCGTCACCGGACGGACCAGCGCGGTCTTGGCCGAGTAGTCGACAAAGACCGACAGCGGGCCACCGGCCTTGTAGTTGTCGACCATTTCAGCCGCCGAAGCCGTCGCCGGGATCAGGCCGATACCGTTCGAGAAGGCGGCCAGGTACTTGTCCTGCAGCGCGAACTCGATGAAGGCCGCAGCGCCTTCCGGGTGCTTCGAGGTGGCCGAGACGCCGAACTGCCAGCTTGCGCCGCCGATCTTCGGGCCGTTGCCAAAGTCGGGCGCGGGCAGGAAGACGGTGTCCTCGAACGCGCCAAGCGCGCCAAGGGCCGCCCAGTTGCCGTTCCACGAGAAGGCGTACTTGCCCGCCGCGAAACCGCCATCGCGGTCAGCCGGATCCTGCGTCGCCTGGGCATAGCCTTCGGTGAAGAGGCTCTGCCACCATTCGCCGAACGCAAGCGCCGCTTCGCCGTTCAGCGCACCTTCGGCGGTCTTGTAGGTCGTCCGGTCAACGATGTCGCCGCCGAAGGACTGCAGGAAGGGCGAGAAGGCGTAGGGGTACCATTCGCCAGTCCAGGCCATGCCAAGGTCAAGCGCGTATTCCCACTTGCCCGCGGCCTTGGCCTTGGCCAGGGCATCCATGAATTCGTCCTTGGTCCAGGGCGCATCGACCGTCGGCGTGCGCAGACCCAGCTCGTCCAGCGTGGACTGGCGGGTCACGAGTGCCACGGCGGCATCCCAGAGGCCGATCGAATAAAGCTGGCCGTTCCAGACGCCCTTGGTGCCGGGCAGGAAGTTGGCGATCTTCGATTCGTCGATCTTCAGCGGCTGCATGTAGCCAGCCCAAGCCCAGTTCGGCATGACCGGGCCGTCCACGTCCAGGATGTCCGGCAGGTTGCCCGCCAGCGCGCCCGCGACGACGGAATCGTTGTAGGCCGCCTGCGGGAAGCTTTGCAGTTCCACTTTCCAGTCGGCTTGAGCACCGTTGAAGTCTGCGATGACTTCGTTGATCAGCTTGAGTTCGACTTCGTTGCCCGCGCCATGATACCACATGGTCAGCGTTTCCTGCGCCTGGGCGACCGAGGCCCAGCTCAGGATCGCGGCCGAAGCCGCGACTGTGAACATCTTCATTTGATTTCCTCCCTCAGGGTTTTGAAAGACACGACGTTCTCGGGGCGCAGCTCGGTGACCGAGGCACGCCAGTGGACTGGCCCGGCCACCAGGACCGGACTGTGGTCATTCCGGCTTTCGCCGGAAATCAGGTGAATCAGACGCTCTCCCGCCCGGACGCCGAGGGCGTTGTAGGGCAGGTCCACCGTCGTCAGCGGGGGATACAAGGTCTCGGCGATGGCGCGGTAGTTGTCGAAACCCGCCACGCCGATCTCGTCCGGCATCTTGCGACCCATCGACCGCAGGATGCCGTAGACCATCATCGCCATCTGATCGTTGCCGCAGCACAGGACCGTCGGCGGCTGGGGCAAGCGCAGCATCCGGTCGATGGTGTCCCACAAGAGCTGCGGTCCGGTCTCCGGCTGGTCGAAATCCACATTCGCCAGAAGGGCAGGATCGAACGCCAGCCCCGCCTCCTCCAGCGCCTCGCGGTAGCCTTGCGGGCGCAGGCGGCCCGCCACCATGTCCGGGCGCAGCGACAGATAGGCGATGCGCCGATGCCCCGCGCCGATCAGCCGGCGCACAAGGTCGCACTGCAGCCGCCGGTCGTCCGGGACAACCGCAGGCGTCCCGCGCGCGTCGAAACAGTTGGCAAGCACCAGCGGCGTGTCGTCGGGCAGCTGCGGCAGGTTCACTTCCTGATGGTATTCGGCGACGTAGATCAGCCCTTCGACGCGGTGCGACAGGAAGGTGTCGATCAGATGCGGCACGCGCTCGTTGCGGCCCGCGGTGTCGGCGATCATCACCGTCATGCCGGAGGATTCCAGCGCGCGCTGAATACCCTGCACGATGTAAAGGTCGGGCAGGCCCTGCTGGGTCGAAGGCTGGTTCTTGGTGGAAATCGCGCCGGTGATCAGCCCGATGATCCCGGACTTCTGCGCCCGCATCATCCTTGCGGCGTTGGACCGGACATAGCCCAGCTCGCGCATGGCGGCTTCTACCGCCTCACGCGTCTTTTCGCCCACGGGACCGTCCGAGTTCAGCACCCGGCTGACCGTCTTCGGCGAAACCCCGGCACGGCGCGCAACATCATAGATTGTCGACATGCCCCCTCCCCGAAGCTTGCGACCTCACCGAGCGAGTGACATCGGTGTCATGACATCGATGTCATAGACGACCAGATTCTGTCAAGGCCCACCTTTTCCTGTCAGGGCCAGGCGGGTAGCGGGTCGGTCCGGGGGCGGCTCTTGGTGATCAGGATGTCAGCGGTGCATGAACAGACTTCGGCCGCGCACAGGACCGGTCCCTGCGGCAGGGCGATGGGGCCGCCAAGCCGACCGATGTCACCGCCGACCGCGCAGACGGCCCGGGTGATGGTGCCATTGTCCCGCACCCGCAGCGACTCCAGCCCCGCGTTGCAGAGATAGCCGCGCCAGCGGTTCTGGCCTTGCAGGACAAACTCGTTGGCGCGGCGATTGGCCCGCCTGCCGTCGGCCCCCTGCACGGTCATCAGGCCGCGCGGCATGATCCCCTGCTGCGCCGAGGTCTGGGCCAGCCCGCCCTGCATGACGGCAAGCTGATCCGCCGTGTAGTCAAAGAGCGTATCGCCAAACCCCACCCGCAGCGGCTTCAACGTGATCGACACGGCTGGCATCGCCGCACGCAGGGCCTGGGCTTCGTCATAGGTCCGGTCAAAGTGGTCAGGCCGCATCGTGATGTTGACATGGACCGCCATCCGGTCAGCCAGAAGCCGCCCCACCGCGCGGAAATGGTCAAGCTCGGCGAATTCGTTGTGATAGGTCAGGATCACGCTGTCCAGGTGGGGGGCGATCTTCTCCCAAAAGCGCAGAGTGCGTGAGCCGTTCGAGATCAGGCTGACCGAAAACCCCTGGGCCGAGGCCGCCTCAAGAAGCCGGATGATCTGGGGATGCATCGTCGGCTCGCCCCCGGTGAACTGCAGCCAGACCCGCTTGCCACGAAAGTCCATGTAATGCGCGCGCAGCTGGTCGTAAAAGGCAACCACATCCTCGACCCGCTGCCAGGCGACCGATCCGTCGTGCAGCGCCTTGGGGCAATAGCTGCAGGCATAGCTGCAAGCATTGCCCAGCGTCCAGTCCACCAGAACGACGCGCGAATGGTCGGCATTGGCGTGTTCGATCAGATCGAAAGGGTGCAGAGGATCAGACATGAAATCAATAGATTAGTGGAGCATGCCACGAGCATTTGACTCGTCCTGCGCACAGAATATGCTAAGGTTGGCTTGATTGATACAGATGTTGTTTTGCCGACCCCTCCCTCGGTCAGGTAGGTCCATGACGACAGGGTTTCCCTTCCTGATGCTGCTGCGGGCGATCCTGGTGATGGCCGGCGTCCTGGTGACCGCAGTCGCAGGGCACGCGCAGGACCGCTGGGCGCTGGTCCTGGGCATCGCGAGTTATGACAGCGACCGCATCGCCTCGCTGAAGAACACGCTGAACGATTCCCGCACGATCGCCGCAGCGCTGAACGACAAGGGCTTCAAGGTCTACTACCTTGAGAACGCCGCAAAGGGCGAGATCGACAGCGCCATCGAGCTGATCGAGACGGAACAGCGCAACGCCGAGATCGGCCTGCTGTATTTCGCCGGTCACGCGATCCAGCTGGATGGCGAGAACTTCATCCTGCCCTCGGACCTTGATCCGGCCCGGTCGACACCGCTGCGCGAGCAGGCGATCTCGGTCAATGCGGTGGTGACGCGGATCAACGCGATGGGCACGAAAAGCCTGGTCGTGATCCTGGACGCCTGCCGCAACTCGCCCCTGCCCGGCGAAAGTGCAGCGGGCACCGGCCTGGCCCTGGTCGATGCGCCCGCGAACACGATCATCGCCTATTCCACCGCGCCGGGTGAGGTGGCCTTTGACGGGACTGGGGTGAACAGCCCCTATACCGCCGCACTCGCCTCGGCGCTGGACGGGGCCGAGGCGGACATCCGCGACGTGCTGCGCCTGGTGCGCGCGCGGGTCCGCCTGGCCACCGGCGGGGCGCAGATGCCCTGGTACATCGACAACACCCGCACGCCGATCCCGATCAGCCCGCGCAGCGGAACGGCTCCCGCGGCGCTGGTGGACCTGGTCAAGGGCCGCGAGATCGATCTGTCGACCACCGCCTGGCTGACCGTGGCGGCCAGCGCCGACCCACGCGACTTCCAGCTATTCCTGGACCTTTTCCCGCAGGACCAGCTGGCCGAGGCTGCTGAACGCCAGCTGGTCCTGATCGAGGCCGAACCCGCCCCCGACTTCCCGCTGATGGAGATCGAGGTCGACGGGCCGGGCCGTGAGATCCCGGATGGGCTGATGGCCGAGGTCACGGCCTGCGACCTGCTGGCGACCGGCGTCGGCGATGTCATGGCGGTGACCGATCCGGTGCCGCATGACCTGGTGAACACCCGCGCCGCGATGCGCGCCTGTGTCGAGGCGGTGAAGAACGACCCGGAAAACCCTCGGCTGGTCGGCATCCTGTCGCGTGTCCTGCGGCTGGCGAACCGCTATGACGAGGCGTTGCATTATGCAGAACTCGCGGCCGAACTGGGCAACCCGACCGCCTATCTGGGCGTCGCCAGCTTCTACCGGCAGGGCATTGGCGTGACCCCGGACTATGCCCGCGCCTTCCAGGCGGCGCGCAAGGGGGCGCTTCTGGGCTCGCCCCAGGCGCAGATGGTCACCGGGGTCTATTTCCGCGAAGGCTGGGGTGTGGAACAGTCCTACCCCGAAGCCCAGCGCTGGCTGCGGCTGGCCATGCAGAATGGCCATTCGCACGCCTTCGTCGCCTACGGGGATTTCTACCGCAAGGGCTTTGGTGTGCCAGTCGACGAGGCGAAAGCGCTGGACTACTACCGGCAGGCCGCCGTCCTTGGCAGCTCGGACGCCAAGAACCTGATCGGTATCGCCTACCTGCGTGGCAAGGGCGTCAAGCAGGACCGGGAAACCGGCATCCAGTGGCTGGTGCAGTCCAGCGACGAGGGCAACCCCTTCGCGGCCTTCCAGCTTGGCCGCGCCTTCCAGGAGGGGTTGGGGGTCAAGCAGGACCTCAAGACCGCGCTGGCCTATTACCGGCTGTCGGCGCAGCGCAACTACCTGGGCGCCTATATCCGCATCGGCGACATGCTTCGCCAGGGTGCGGGGGGCAAGGCAGACCTGCCCGAGGCCCTTGCCAACTACATCATCGCGCGTGAGGCGGCGATCCTGCGCGACACGATCGATTCCAAGGAAGAACTGGCCGAGGCGCAGGCCCGCATCGCCGAAGTCACGGCCGAGATGACGCCCGAGCAGACAGCGGCGGGAGAGACCATCGCCGCCGACTGGATCGCACAATACGGGCTTCTGGACTTCAACCTTGTCAGCGAATGACACGGCGCGGCTGCGTGACTTTCCTGCGGTCTTCCTGTCCTACGACGAACCCTGGGCCGACCGGAACTGGCTGGACCTGAAGGCAATCCTCCCACGCGCGGTCCGGGTGCATGGGGTCAAGGGGCTGGACGCCTGCCACAAGGCCGCCGCCGCAGCGGTCCCGGGCGACTGGGTGGTGACGGTCGACGCCGATACCCGGATCAGCCCGGCCCTGGCCGATGCGCCAGTGGACGCGTCCCTGCTGACCGGCAACTTCCGCCTGGACTGGCTGGCGCGCAATGTGGTCAACGGGCTGTGGAGCGGCAACGGCTGCGTGAAGCTGTGGCCCAAGGCACTGATTGCCGAGATGCGCACCCACGAGGCCGCGCCCGACGGCACCTTGTCCCTGGATCACGACGTGGCGGCGATCCGGCACGGCAAGTCGGCCCAGGTCACCATGCCCGAGCGCGCGGTGCGAACCGATCCGGCGGCGACGGCCTTCCACGCCTTTCGGGCCGGTCTGCGCGAGACAGCCTTCCTGCGCAGCCTGGCCGAGCAGTCGGCCCAGCGGCAAGGCAAGGCGGGCTGGCAGTCCGAATCCGACCTTCTTCGACTGATCATGATCTGGTGCATGGTCGGTCGGCAGGCGCTCAACGGTCGCTGGATGCTTTATGGCGCGCGGCTGGGTATGGCGCTTGCCGACCTTTGGCCGGACTGGGACCTGCGGCAGATCAACGACCATGACGCGATAAGCCAGCTTTGGACCCAACGGATTCAGCCGAGGTTCCAGCGCGGAAGACCCAGGTCCAACGAGGGGGTGGCCTGGAATTGGGCGGCGCTTGAGGCTGATCTGGCCGAACTGGCCCGCAGAATCTCGGATCTGGGCGGGCCGGAGCTGCCTGAACTGGATGCCGCCAAGTCGGGCGCGCTGGCGCGGACGGACCTTCTGGCCTCTCCCGTCCGTCCTGCCCGTCTGGACGCGCTTGGGGTTCGGCTGCTTGCTGCGGCACGGACACCGGAAGCAAAGGCCGTGGCCCGCGCTGTGCTGGAGCAGGCAGCGATCCAGGGCCATCCGGCTGCGCATTTCAACCTGGGCAGGTTGCTCGAACGCCCGTCCAGCCCTGATCCTGCGCGCGCCGCCTGGCATCTGGCCGTCGCGGCCCGGCTGGGCAACGCCGCTGCGCAGACCCGGTTGCAGGCCCTGCGGACCGAGGGGGCCGATCTGCCGACGGCGCGGCTGGCGGCAGAACTGCCCCTGGTCCGGCCCGGCGCAAAGGGTGCCACGCGGCCGACCGGCGCTACCCTGTGCCTGGCGCTGGACAAGGGCGTGACGCTTCTGCCGCAAGCGGCGTTGCATGTGCCGGACCCGGCCCTGGTTTCGGCCGGGACGGTGCTTGGCTACCTGTCGATCTGTCCCGTCACCGGCCTGCCGCGCCCGCGCGGCATCCGGTTGACCCGAGCCGACCGGCTGGCAGAGCCCGCCGCTGCGGTCCTGCCGCTGGTGCTTGGCAGCTTGCCGCCGCCTCAGGATGCGGCGACAGCCCTGCAGGGCGGGTTGGCCGACCCCCTGGCCGACCTGCCGCCCGTCCTGGCCACCCTGGGACGGGACGCCCCGTTCGGCGATCACTGGGTCCTCGGCAGCCTTCTCGCCCGCCTTGGGCACGTGCCGCGGGGACCTGAGCTGCAGCAGCTTGCCACACGGTCGCCGCAGGCGCTGGACACGCAGATTGTCAGCCTGGCCCGCCAGCTTGAGCTGCAGGCCGACGCCGAGGTCCCGGTCTGGTCCGCCGCGGAAAGCCGCGCGGTGAAGCGCAAGCTGCCGCTCGTGGCGTCGCGCGCGGCCTGGGTGGCCACCGCCAACGCGCTGTCCGGTCTGGGACCGACCCGGCAGCGGCAAGCGGCACTGTTTCATGCGGCGGCGCGGTCGATCTGGGGGGATGACCCGGTCGGCCGCTAGCGCAGCAGGGTCGCGACCAGACCCGAAGACCGGCAGAGGCTTCCGTTCGTGAAGGTCCCCGCCGACCCTTGATCAAAGGCCACGGTCGCCTTTGACCGCGCGCTGCTGCCAAGCGCCTGATAGCGCCGGGTGACCGAATGCACCTCGGATATCGCGTAGCCCGAGCCGTCAGCCGCGCGGGTCAGGCGGACCGTCGATCTGCTATCAACCGCCCGCTGGATCAGGCCGGGCGTCGTGAAGCCTTCCATCAGCACCGCCTCGGGTGCTGTGGCCGGAAACTCGGCACGGTTGCCCATCGCGACCTGAACATAGGTGCCGCAATCGATCAGCCGCAGATCGCGTGAGGACAGCGTCACCGAGGTCGCCCCGGCCCGGACGGTCCCAAGTCCCGCCTCGCGCAGGATCATCGCGACCGCGGCGGGGTCCTTGTCGGTGGCCACGAAGTCGACGCCCTTTGTCGCGGGAGCGGTGTAGTACAGCCCGTCCTCGGCCGGCGCGGTGCCGACGCAACCGGCAAGCCCAAGGCCCAGGACAAGGATGACGGTCCATCTCATTGGTAGGGCGCTCCTACGGTCCGGGGGGCCTTGGGACGTGCCGGGGCGACGGGAGTGATCGCCCGCGGCTGGCCGATTGCCCCCAGCTTGCCCAGTGCCGCAACCGCTTCGTCGACATAGTCTCCGGCGGGGTAAAGACTGAGATACAGATAGAAGGCGTCGGGGGTGTTCTGCTTCAGCGCGGCTTCCCAGGCCTCGACCTCGCCCCGAGTGGCGGCCGAGGCGAAGGTGCCACCCATCAGCGCCATGAAGAAGGCTTTCCAGAACGACGCAAGTCGTGAAACCCGGGCCATGCGCAACCTCTCAACCATGTGAGGGACGGTCTACCTGCCTGATGACGGTAGCATGAGTTCCCGTGATTGAGAAGTGTTCCCTGTGCTGGACCGGGCCGCAAGGATGGCCGGATGCGCCCAGCCGGGTGCAACCCGCAAGAGGTCCTGCGCCCTTTCGCCGTCCCAGTCGCAGCCGACGACCTGCCAGAAGTCGAAGACCCGGCCCAGACGCCGAAAGCTGTGATCGACTGCAGCGGCATGTCCGCCGGGGACCAACAGCGCCGAACGGGCCGGCCAGGGCACGAACTCGAACCGCACCTCGCGCGAGGTGACGCAAAGCTGCGGAATGTCGTCGGCCACCAGAAGGCACTGCACCCCGCGGCGCAGGCAGAAGGCCCGGTGTGCTGCCAGACGGGGCACCAGGTCACGCGCGTCACCGACATGGACCAGCGCCCAGCTGACCGGGCTGGGGGCAGCATCGGGTGCACCGTCGGGCGCGCGTGCGGCCTGCCGTCCGGCGGCCAGCGCCCTGGAAATGCGCCTGAACATCGCTTGCCCCCCTCTTGCCCCTTGGCTTGGACCGCCAACCGGTGTGCAATGCCGGTGTGCAAGGACTGTGACGCCGAAACCGGGATGCAGCAAGAATGCAGGTGGACGTTCTTATCGTAGGCGACTTCCGGTTTCCTGGCGGCACGTCCACGTCCATCGCCTCGGAAGCGCGTGCGCTGGCGGCGGCCGGATACCGGCTTGGCCTTCTGTCGATTGCCACCGGGCCACTGTCCGATCTCAGGCCGATCCACCCCGAGATCAGCGCATTGGCCGACACCGGGCTGGCCCGTTTCGTCCCCCCGCGCCAGCCGGTGACGGCGGAACTGACGCTGCTGCACCATCCCTCGGTCTTCGAACGGCTTCCCGCCGTGCCGCCCCGCGTCACCAGCCACCGCAGCCTGATGATCGTGCACCACCCGGCGGTCGATGCGGCGGGGGTCGCGCAATATGACACGGCGCAAGTGGCCGCCCTGGCCGAGGCGCTGTTCGGCCCGGTGACCTGGGCCCCGGTCGGCCCGAAGGTGCGCGCCAGCCTGGAGCAACGGGTGTCACCCCCCCCGATGACGCCCGAGGACTGGGTCAACATCATCGACCCGCAGGATTGGACGGCCGACCACCCTTCCCTGCCCCGCGAAATTCCGGTGATCGGCCGCCACAGTCGGCCCGAGATCGCGAAATGGCCCGACACCCGCGACACGTTCCTGGCCGCCTATCCCGACACGCCGGACCTTGCCGTGCGCCTTCTGGGCTATTCCGAGGCGCTGGACGGGATCGTGGGCGAAAGGCCGGCGAACTGGGATGTGCTGCCCTTTGGCGCGATGCCTTCCCGCGACTTCCTGCACAGTCTGGACTACTTTTCGTATTTCCACAGCTCCCGCTGGATCGAGGCTTTCGGCCGGTCGATCCTTGAGGCGATGGCCTCGGGCCTCGTCTGCCTGCTGCCGCCGCACTTCGAAGACCTGTTCGGCAATGGCGCCGTCTATTGCACCCCCGCCGAGGTCGCGGGCCATGTCCGCCGTCTGGAACGCGATCCCGGGGCCAAGGCGGCCCTGTCGGACCGGGCGCGTCGGATCGTGGCGGACCGCTATGGTCCCCGCGTCGCCGTGGCCCGCGTTGCCGCCCTGATCGGCCCGCCCCGGTCGCAGGCTGTCCCTGCCGACATTGTCCGGCCGCGCGTGCTGTATTTCACCTCGAACGGCGTCGGGATGGGGCATCTGACGCGCTGCATGGCCTCGGCCCGCCGCCTGTCCCCGGCTGTCGAGCCGGTCATCGTCACGATGAGCAAGGCCTTCGGGGTGGTCCGCGACGAGGGCATGCTTGTCGAATACCTGTGCTATTTCAGGGCTCTGGACATCCCGCATTCCGTCTGGACGGCCAAGCTCTCTGGCGAACTGGCCGAAATCCTGGACTACTATGCCCCCGAGGTTTTCGTCTTCGACGGCAATGTCCCTTACGAAGGCATGCTGGCCGCTTTGGACCTGCATCCCCAGATCTGGCGCGTCTGGCAGCGGCGGCCCTTGTGGCGGCCCGGCACGGGGGACGAGGCGCTTGATCTAAGCAAGGAATTCGATGTTGTCATCGAACCGGCCGAGCTTGCGGCACCAGTGGACCGGGGACCGACGGTTGATCGCACCGACCGCAGATTGAAGGTCCCGCCAGTCCGCTTCCTGGACAGGGACGAGGCCCTGCCCCGCCCTGCGGCGCGCGCCCTTCTGGGGCTGGACCCGGACCGGCCTGCGGTGCTTTTGCAACTGGGGGCGGGCAACAACTTTGACTTCGGCACCGCGGCGCACCTGGTGTTCGATCTGGCCGAGCCCTTACTTGGACCGCGCAGCGATCTGCAGGTCGTCTTTGCCCGCTGGCGGATTTCCGAAACCGCCACGCCGCTGCCCGCGCATGTCCGCCTGCTGGACACCTTCCCGATCTCGCGCCACCTGAACGCCTTTGATTTCGCGGTCGCCTCGGCGGGTTACAACACGTTCCACGAGAACATCGCCGCCGCCTTGCCCACGCTCTTTGTGGCCAACGACCACCCCGAGCAGGATGAACAGTGGCTGCGGGCCGACTATGCGGCGCTGCGGGGCCTCGCCTTGGCGGCGCGGGCCGACGACATCCACGCCTTGCGCCGCGGCCTGGACGCGCTCTTGCGCCCCGACATCCGCACCCGGATTGCCGCCGCCTGCACAGCCGCCAGCCTGACGAACGGAGCCACTCCGACGACGCGGTTTCTGGAGGGGCTTGCGATGACCCGCAAAGCCAGCATCCTTGCCTTCCGCCCCGTCGAACCCGAGGCCGCGGGATGACCGCAGCCCACGCCCAGGTGACGGTCGGGATGCCGACCCTGAACAACGCGGGCACGCTGCAGCGGGCCATCGCTTCGGTCCGCGCCCAGACCTTTGGCGACTGGCAGTTGATCATCAGCGACGACGGCTCGGTCGACGGCACCGACCAGATCGCCCGGCGCGCGGCCGATGAGGACCCGCGCATCCGGCTGATCCGGCAACCGGTGCGGCTGGGGTTCCTGAACTTCAAGGTCCCGCTGGATCAGGCCACGACGCCCTTCTTTGCCTGGCTGGCCGGAGACGACCATTGGCATCCAGATTTCCTGCGCCTGACCCTGCAGGCCCTGCAGGCAGCGGGACCGGCCGTCTCGGCCCTGCCGCAAGCCGCCTTCATCGGTCCGGCAGAGCGGCCCATCCCGAACCTGGGCTTTCTGAAGGGCGACGCCGCGGGGCGGATCCGCCGCTACCTGGCCCATCCCGGCGGCACCCGGATGTATGGGTTGATACGGACCGACCTCGTGCGGGCGGCCTTTCCGCCCAAGGGGTTCCACGCCTTCGACTGGTATCTGATGGTCCGGCTTCTGGCGGAAGGACCACAGTTGTCACTGCCGCAGACCCTCCTTTACCGCGAAGAGACACCCTGGTGGCGCTATGCCAAGGATCATGCCGCGACGCATCCCACGGGGCTGTCGGGGGCGTTTCCGGCGCTGGAGATGTCGCGGCGCCTGATCCGCGACAAGGCCATCCCCGCGCGCGCCCTGCCCGCCCTGATCGGGTTGAACCTGCGCAAGCACGAAGAGATCGTCGCCCTGACCCGGCCCACAGCGTTCCGGCATCGGCGGCTGATCTACCGCAGCCTTGGGTTGCCCATCGCCCGCGACCCCACCCGCCAGCGCCAGATCGCCGAAGGGCTCGCCGGACCGGCACTCTCCCCCGCCCAGCCGCGCCGGACCGACGCCCGCACCGACGTGACGGCGATCCTGACGTTCCGCAACGCGTCCCTGACCCTGGCCGCTGCGCTGGATCACCTGGACAACCTGGGCTGCCGGGTGATCGCCATCGACCACGGCTCGACCGACGCCAGCCGCAGCATCGCCGCCGCCCGGCTGGGAGGGCTGGTCGACAAGCTGATCGACGAGCCCTGGACCGGAACCTTCGACCTGCAGCGCCAGTTGCGGCTGAAGCGGCAGCTGATCAAAGCTGCAACAACAGGCTGGGTCCTGCACGCCGACGCCGACGAGTTCCTTGACCCGCCCACCGGCACGACACTGGCGGATGCCCTGGCCCAGGCCGACGTGTCCGGGTCCCAGGCCTTTGCCTGCGATGAACAGCTCTTCGTTCCGCTGCACGAGGACGAGGAACACGATTCCCTGACCTTCCAGGCCACGATGACCGCGCGGGTCACCCTGCAGGAACACGATCCCAAGCAGCGCCTCTTTCGCCGCGATGCCGGTCTGGACCTTTGGCTGCGGACCGGCGGCCACAGCGTCACCCGGGACGCGGGCCGCCTTGCCGGGACGCGCCTGACACTGCGCCACTATCCGGGGCTGTCGCTGGACGATCTGCGGGGGCAGTATCTGGCGCGGGTCTTCGCCCCGGACGACCGCGCCCGCCACTGGCACTCAAATCGGGCGGCAGCGCAGGGCTTCCGGATCGTCGCGCCGGACCCGCGGCTTCTTGCGCAAGAGACCACTGTCCGGCACCTGCCGTTCCTGCAAGCCCAACCGCTGCCCGCAACCCGGCCGCTGCCCCTGGGGGCCGACGTTTTCCTGCTGTCGGACCGCAGCGACCCAAGCCTTGCGGCCCGGATCGCGGCGCTTTTGCCCGGATTGCGGGTGGCCGCGGTTGCGGTGACCGACCTTCCGGCAATGCGCCGCATGTGCCCGGTCCTGCATGTCCTGTCGCATCCCGCGCGCCTGCACGGCCGCGGCGTCCAGCGCAGCCAGGAGCGCAGCCGGGCAGAGGACTGGACCCGCCGCATCGCCCTGGCCCGGCATTGGGCGGTCGACCGCAACGCGGCCTATGCCGAGATCCGGGGCGAAGAGCTGGATACCCCTGACCTTTGGTTCGACCGGCTGGTCCGGCTTTGGCAGCCGCCAGTGCTGCGGGGTGCGGAGGGCTTCCTGCCTTCCGCCTCGACGGATATCTGCGCCGCACCTTGGGCCAATCCGGTGCGCAGCATCACCCGGACGCTCGCCGCCGACCTTGGCTACCGGTAGGGGGGGGCGATGGTCGCGACCGTCATCCTGCATGTCGGCCCCTACAAGACCGGCACGACCGCGCTGCAAAAGGCGTTCAGCGCGAATGTCGACCTTCTGGCCCGCCACGGCATCCTCTATCCCCGGACGGGCCGGACCAGAGACAGCCACGCCATCCTTGCCGAAGCGCTCTTCCGCGGGGACCCGTCCGGACTTGCGGACCTGGCCCGCGAAAGCGAAGGATGGCGGACCGTCCTGATCTCGTGCGAGCATCTTTCGGCGCTGAACCAAGACGGCCTGACGGCCCTGCGGGGCGCCTTTCCGCAAGCGGCATTCCGCGTCGCCTATGCGCTGCGCCGATTGGTCCGGCTTTGGCCCTCGCATTGGGCCGAGCTTGTGAAGCACGGCCAGGTCCTGTCCTTTCCCGGATACCTGGACCGCGTGGCCCAGCGCGATGACAGGCCCTTCTTCGCCCCGATCCTGCCCGCGCGGCAGTTGGACCGGCTGGCCGATGTCTTCGGGGTCAGCGCCCTGCACCTGTCGCTCTACGACCAGGCACAGGCCGAGAGCTTGGACCTGGGCCCGGCCTTCATCGACGACCTTCTGGGTCTGGGCCAGATCGCACCGGCCTTTGCGACCCGCCGTGCGAACCCCAGCCCCTCGGGCCTGGAAACCGCGCTGGTCTATCTTCTTGGCCGTCATGCGGGACCCCGGACCAACCATCCGACAAAGCGCGTGGCGCGGGCGTTGCTGCTTGATCTGCTGCGCCACGACCCGCCGCCCTGGCGTCAGCCGCTGCAGGACGCCCTGGCGCAGACCGATCGCATCGCCTTTGACAACACTCATCCTTTGGTCACCCTGGAACAGGCGGCGCTGGCTGCCCGCTATGCAACCCAGGTCCCCGAAGGCGTCAAGGCTTACCTGCAAGCCGACCGCACAGAAGTGCCCGATCTGGAGAAGCTGCGGCTGGACCCCGATCCGTCACGACTGTTGGCCCGGACCTTCGACAGCCTTATGTCCGCTGTGCAGCCGGACTGGACTCCACCGGGCTAACCGCGAGACGGGTCTGGAAAGCTGGGCTTGGATTTGTCCCGGCTTGGTCTAAGCTGCATCCATCGCAGCCCTTCCCGGGACCATTCGCGGATGAATTGCAACGCGCCATTGATCAACCGCCGGATTTTGCGGCTGCATGCGGAAAACGCCGCTTTCGTCGCGTCGCAACTGCGGCTTGGTCAGGACGGCCCGAACTTCCGCCTGGTCGAACTTTTCGATCTGGAATGTCGTCTGGGCGGTCATCTTGACGCGCTGGTTATGGGCCGCGAGGCCGGAGTGGACCTGGCGCTGGAAGCGCTGGCCACCGCTGCCGAATTCGGTGAGGTCTTCACCGCCTTTCACGTCTGCCTGCACGCCCGCCCCGACCTGCCCCTGGCCAGCATCGCCCCGTCCGAGGCGCTGATCTGGGATCAGGTCTCGGCCCTTGGCGCGGCGGCGTCGTGGTGCGCGCCCGACCTGATGGCGGCCAGGATGCGCGATTGGATCGGCGGGCTCGACCCGATGGCCACCTGGATCGCGCTGGACGTCTGCGGGTTGCGCCGGATCGATCCCAAGGGGCACCTGAAGCCGCTTCTGTCGCACCGGGACCCCCGCGTCGCCGCCCGCGCCATGCAGCTTGCTGCCGAACTGGGCCGCGCCGACCTGGCCGCGGACCTGGCCCGGCTGGCCGAAAGCCCGGACCCCAGCTTGCGCTTCCGGGCCGCCTGGGCCGCGGCGTTGCTGGGCGACCGGCGCGCGGCTCCGGCGATCCTGGCGGCGCTTGTGACCCCCGCCACTCCGGCCCGCGAGGCGCGGCAGGTGGCCGAGCTTCTGCCGCTGATCCTGGACGACCGCGCCGCGCGGGCCGCCATCGCGCGGCTGATGTCCGACCGGCAGACCGAACGCTGGGGGATCGTGGCGACCGGGGCGCTGGGGGCAGCCGACACGCTGGACTGGCTCTTGCATCAGATGGCCGAGCCGCTGATGTCGCGGATCGCAGGCGCTGCCTTTTGCCGGATCACCGGGGCGCGGCTTTCAGCTGACTCGCTGGAACTGGCCGAATTCCCCGACGACCCCGACGACCCGGTCGTCGCCTCGTGCCCGCAGGAAAGCTTCATCGAGGCCAAGCTTTACTGGCCCGACCCCGAGAAGCTGGCCCCTTGGCTGGCGGCAAACCGCAGCCGCTTTGTGACCGGCACCCGCCATATCCTTGGCCTGCCCGCCTGGACGATCCAGCCCCCGATCGAGACCACCGCGACCTACCAGCTGGACCAGCGCGCCGTGGCGCTGGAGCTTGCCGTGCGTGCCCCCGACGCCCCCTTGCCGAACTGGCGCGGTGCCGTGGTGCCCCAGCCCAGGGGGTTCACCCGCAAATGGTAGACCGGGCGCAGATACGAGGGCGGGCATGAGGCTGGAAAACACCACGCCCTTCCCCGCGAACTTCACCCTTGCGCTGGACAAGCAGGGGCATGAACAGATTGTCCTGGTGGTCCGCGCGACCATCACCTTGTCCCCCGACCGGACCGCACCCAGCTACGTCGCGTCCCGGCAATTGCCCCTGATCGAGGCCGACGTCTTCGGCCCCGAGCCCGCCTGGGACGCCCCGGTCTTCGAGACCGACTTCGCCCATTTCCGCCCGCGCTGCGACGTCCTGGCCCAGGCCCGCGCCCATGCCCCCCGCGGCGAGCCGGTGACCAGCGTGGATGTCGGCATCCGGCTGGGCGGCTGGGCCAAGAAGTTCACGGCTCATGGCAGCCGCATCTGGCTGCGGGGTGCAGCTGGACATATGCCGTCGGAAAAGCGCCCTTTCCTGGTGCAGGACATCGGCTATGACCACGCCTATGGCGGCATCGACCCCGAGGCCGACACCCCGGCCCTGGCCAAGACCTACCCCGAAAACCCGGTGGGCCTTGGCTACTATCCGAACTCGGTCAATCGCGAAGGCAAGCCCCTGGCGCAAACCTCGGAGTTCGGGGCGGACGCAGTGTCCCCCGATGGGGGCTTCCCCCCGATGGCCTTCGGCCCCCTCGGTCGGACCTGGATGCCGCGGCGCCAGTATGCCGGAACCTATGATCAGGTCTGGCTTGACAACCGCGTGCCGCTTCTGCCGATGGACTTCGACGACCGTTACTTCCAGGCCTCGGCCCCCGACCAGCAGATCCCCTATCCGGTGGGCGGCGAGCCGGTCGAGCTTGTGAACCTTTCGCCCGAGGGCCGCCTTTCCGGCGAAATCCCCCGCACCCAGATCGTCGTGACCTTCGAACGGAAGTCCGGCCGCATCACCCAGCGCATCGCCAATCTCGACACCGTCCTCTTCCTGCCCGAAGACCGCGTGATGTGCCTGACCTGGCGCACCCGGATCACCGCCGAGCGTGACCTGCACGAATTCGCCCGAGCCCTCATCGTCGAACGCCCGCTGGAGGGCGCTTCGCATTGGCCCGGCGGCGTGAAAGGCGGCCCGAATGGCTGAGCAAGGCATCGCCCCCGGCCTGTCGGTCATCGGCTACGGCATCTGGTCCGCTCTGGGTCCCGACGGCCCGTCGACCATCGCCGGCATCCGCGGCCAGATCATTGGGTCCGAGATCGGCAATCTCTGGGACCCCACGGCCGGCGCGAACCTGGGCTCTTTCCGCGTCGCCGCGCACCAGTGGTGGGAGGGGCCGACCTTCCTGCCCGATCTTGCCACCCCTCCCATCGAGGAATGTCTGGCCCAGGTCGCCCACCTGCCCTCCGCCCTCCGCCGCGCCGCCGCGGACATCCCGATCCTGATGACTGTCGCGCCGAAGGACCGCCCCGGTCGCCCCGCTGATCTGGAAACCCTGCTCCTCGATGGCCTGGCCCGCAAGCTGGGCCGCCCCCTCCCCCCCGGCTCTGGCGTCATCGGCGGGGGCCGGTCAGGCCTGCCCCACCTGCTGGCCACCGCCGCCCGCCAGTCCGACCGCTATCCGCTGCAGATCCTGGTCGGCGTCGAAAGCCTGCTGCGGCAGGTCATCGTGGAACACTACATCGCCAGGAACCGCCTTCTCTGCGGTGCCAACACCTCGGGCTTCACGGTGGGCGAGGCCGCCTCTGCCATCCTCGTCGCCCGCACCGGCGCCGTACAGGGCCCGGAGCTGGCGATCACCGGCATGGGCACAGGGCTTGAGCCCAGCCGCGACGGCGGCAGCCGCGAGCAGGCGGTGACCGGCCAGGGCCTGACGCAAGCGATCCGCGCCGCGCTGGCGGTGACGGGCAATCCGTTCTATGATTTCCCCGCATTGATCGGTGACCTGAACGGCGAGCATTTCAAGTTCAAGGAGCAGATGATGGCCCAGATGCGCCTTGACCGCGCCCCGCCCGAAGGCCGCTCCCGCCGCCCGCGCGGCTATACGGAACACTGGAACCTGATCGAATACGCCGGCGAGATCGGCGCCGCGCTGATGCCCGCCCAACTTGCCTGGGCCTTCGAGATGGGCCGTGCAGGCCTTTTGCCCCAGAACCGAGCCCTGTGCTTTGCAGGCGAAGACGACGGCCGCCGCGTGGCGCTGACGGCGGAGATGCGGGCATGAGCGTCTTTGCCAACGGGCTGGAGGTGTCGGGCAAGGCGACGCCCAACAAGACCATCGCCGCCATGCCCGACGTCTGCATGTCGCCGCCGCCGCCACCGGCAGGGCCGGTGCCGATCCCCTATCCCTTGACCGGTATGGCCTCGGACACCACGGACGGCTGCACCAGCGTCTTCGTGAAAGGGAAGGAAGCGGGGAAGAAGAACGCCTCGAAATACTCCAAGACCACCGGGGATGAGCCCGCGACGAACAGCTTTGGCGCGGGCGTCGTGACGCACAAGATCACCGGCCCGCTGAAGTTCGCCGCCTATTCCTTCGACGTCATCTTCGAAGGCGGAGGAGCGGAACGATTCACCGACCTGACCACGCAGAACCACATGAACTCCGGGAACTGCTCGGTGGGGGTCAGCGCAGCCCAGGCGGCGGCCGGAATGGGGGCCAGCGACAACCCCTGCGCCAAGCTGGACGAGGCGAACAAGGCCGTCCGGTCCGACATGGCCAGCAAGGGCAAGGAGGCCGGGGCCACCAAGTCGACGATCACCCACGGCGTCTTTCGCAAGAAGGGGGCCAAGAAGGCGTCCTATGTGCGCGCCTGTTCAAACAAGGCGGATTCGGCCTATCTTGCGGGAATGTCGCAGGGGCTTACCCCCCATCCCAGCGACGGCGCGGCGCAGGGCAAGAAAAGCAAGGCCTGCGGCGGCCACATGTACAAGCAGGCCAAGGCCAACATGCGCCCGCATACCAGCCACACCGAGGCGCGCATCATCGAGGACCTGTTCAAGGACGGCCCGGGCAAGGCGACAGGCGGCACTCTGATCCTGGCGATCGACTGGAAGACGGCGCGACCGAAGTCGAAACGCCAGCATGCCTGCAAACACTGCCAGAAGCTGCTTTGCGCCGTCGGCGGCGAGGATGGCTGCATGACGATCAAGGTCTGCGTGAAGGGCGAAAAAGGGTCCGAGCCGAAGGATGTGAAGGACCTCTATTGCAAGAAGGGTGCGCCGCACGCGGCCAGATGACATGGATACGCTGAGCTCCTTCATCCCGGCGACGATTGCCGACAGCCCCCTGGATTTCCCCTGGGAGGGCGCGAACATGCATATCGGCCCCGTGGAAAGCCAGACCCCGCTCTACTCGGCGCTTTTGGGAAAGACCTACAACGGGACGGTCCTGATCGCGGCAGGCGTTGCGGCATGGGGGTTCCAGCGCCTGCGCGGCGCGTTCCGGGTCGAGAACTCGATGGCCCTGTGCGAAGCGGCCTTCCTGCAGATGCCCGATGACCGGCTGATCGACCTTGATGCGCTGCGCCGCGAAATCACGCCCGACGAGCCGAAGCTGTTCTCGGCCCACCGGAACCTGCGCGAACTTCTGGGCGATGCACTGCATCCACCGATGTGGAGCGGGACGATCGATCAACCCGTCTCGGAATGCTTTCATCTCGTGCATCTGACGCGCCATCTTCTTGACCCCGCGCACCGTTCGCTGTTCGACAGCTGGCTCGTTGCGCTTGTCCGAAGACTGGACGCCAGTGCCGCGCATCCGCCCTTGTCCGACGAGGACGAGGACCCGGACGGCTTCGCAGAAGCGCGACTCCGCGCGTTTCGCGGTCGGCCCCTGCCGGCTGAACTTCTGGAAGGTGTTGTCCCGGAGGACAGCCTTGCCACCCGCTTCTCCGCCTTTGCCACCGAGCCGCGGATGCTGGCCAACCCGTTCATCCATGCAGCCGTCTTCAGGGAGATCTGGCCGCTATGACATTCGACAGCTTCCTTGCGCAGATCGGGCCGCAGGCCGACCAGGGCTACAAGTGGGATACCTGGAAGATCCACGAAGAGAAGGACGCCGCCGATACCGGCTACCGGGACCGGCTTTACGCCTTGGGCGAAGCGCAGGCCTTTGTCGTCTGTCTGGCAACGGCCGAATGCATCGTTGCGGGGATAGGCGCGCATGACCCGGAAAACTGGATTCGAGATTATGTGCAGTCGGCATGGGCAGGCTTTTCCGATACGACTGGCCCACGGTATTTCGAAACGGACGACGCCGATTGGCGCGGACCGCAGCGCGAGATGCTGGCCCTGACCCTGATCGTGGTGAACGACGCGCTGTTCTGCCGGGACGAACGGTCGCACATCGCCTACCGCGCCGACTGGCTGCTTTTCTACGGGCAGAAGCTTTACGGTCGTCTCCCTGCCTTCAACGGCTGGGTAGAGACCCTTGTCACACGGCTGGAAGCGCTTGGGAAAGGACCGGATGACACACCGATCGAGTCAAACGATCTCCCGCTGCGCCCAACTTTCTCGCGCCGGTTCCTGAACTTCGACAGGGCTTATGACGAGGCCGCCGAGACCGCCGCGCTGGAAGCCGACCTTGCCCGCTGGACGGGTCAGGGCAATCTGTTCCTGAACTAGATCCGTCTGCCCGGACCATCGCTGGGTTGCCGAACCGTTAACGCCCGCAGCCAGCCCCTTGATTTCATTCACCTCAAAAAACTGTCCACCGTGGACACTCCACCCTCAGTTCAACTGAACCGAGGCCCCCTGCACCCGGTTCGGGCCGTCCGACCGGCTCAGGACCTGCGTTCCCCGGATCGTGACCCGCCCGTCCGCCGTCAGGTGGATGCTGGCCTTCCCGCAGCGCAGCGTGACCTCCTTCCGGGCCTCCAGGACCAGCTTCTCTCCGTCGGCCTCAACCTCGGGGACCAGCGGCTGGATCAGGCCCAGCACCAGCGGCTCCTCTTCCATCATCACCACGGCTGCCTGCCGCCCCACCGCTTCTGCCGGGACCAGGACCAGCGACCGGGCCAGCAAGGTCGTCTCCCCCAGCGCTGGAATCAGCACTCTGGGACGGCTGTCAGGACCGAAGCCGACGATCTGGGCGCGGTGGACGCCCTGCAGGCCGAGGAAGGTTCCGTCATGCATGTCGGTGCTCCCTATTCGAAGGCATAGGCGAAGCCGGCGTCCGAGCCGGTCACGGTGACGCGGGTCAACTCGGCCCCTTCCAGTTTCCGGTTCAGGACCTGTCGGGAAAGTTCAGGCAACAGGGTGTTCGTGAGAATCGCGTCGATCATCCGGCCGCCGCTTTCGATTTCCGTGCAGCGGGCCTTGATCGTGTCCATCACGCCCGCGCCAATCACCAGTTCTGCGCCGTGCCCAGCCTCCAGCCGCCGGGCGATGCCGCGCAGCTTGTGGCCGGCGATGGCCTCGATCATCTGGTCCGAGAGCGGGTAGTAGGGGATTGTCACCACCCGGCCCAGAAGCGCCGCCGGGAACACCTTCAGCAGCGGCGCGCGAAGGGAGCCGGTCAGTTCCTCCAGATCGGCGCCGGACTTGCCGTCGTCGGTCATCGCCATGATCTCCTCGGACCCGACGTTGGAGGTCAGGAGGATGAGGGTGTTCTTGAAGTCGATCCGGCGGCCTTCGCTGTCGTCCATCATGCCCTTGTCGAAGACCTGGAAGAAGATCTCGTGCACGTCGGGGTGGGCCTTTTCGACCTCGTCCAGCAGGATCACCGAATAGGGGCGGCGGCGGACGGCCTCGGTCAGGATGCCGCCCTTGCCGTAGCCGACATAGCCGGGCGGCGCGCCTTTCAGGGTGGAGACGGTGTGCGCCTCCTGAAACTCGGACATGTTGATCGAGATGAGGTTCTGCTCGCCGCCATAGAGCGTCTCGGCCAGCGCCAGCGCGGTTTCGGTCTTGCCGACGCCCGAGGGGCCGCAGAGCATGAAGACGCCGATGGGTTTTTCCGGCGCGCCAAGGCCTGCGTAAGAGGTCTGGATGCGGTTGGCGATCATGCCCATCGCGTGATCCTGGCCGACGACCCGTTCCGACAGGGTCCCAGCCAGTTGCAGGGCGCGCTCGGTCTGGCTGGCCAGCATCCGGCCCATCGGGATACCGGTCCAGTCCTGGACGATGGCGCCGACGGCAAGGCGGTCCACGGCGGGAAGGATCAGCGGGCGTTCGCCTTGCGCCTCGGCCAACGTGGCCATGCGGGCGCGCAAAGTGGTCAGCATCTCGGCCCGGGCTTCGGGGGTCAGAGGCTCGGGCTCGGCAGTTTCCTCGGAGGCTTCGGGCGGGGTTTCCCCCGTCACACCGGTTTCGTCGACCGGCTGGCCAGCACCGCGCAGGGTGGCCCGCAGCGAAAGCACTTCCTCGACAAGCGCTTTTTCGGCGTCCCAGCGGGCCTTTGCGGCCTCCAGCTCGGTCGAAGCTTTTGCAAGCGCGGCCTCCACCTCGGTCTTGCGGTCGCCAACGTCGATGCCGATGGCTTCTTCGCGGCTGATGATGCCCTGTTCGACCTCCAAGGAGGACAGGCGGCGTTCGATATCCTCGACCTCGGCGGGGGTGGCGTGCTGGGACACGGCCACGCGGGCGCAGGCGGTGTCCAGAAGGCTGATCGCCTTGTCGGGCAGCTGGCGCGAGGGGATGTAGCGGTGCGACAGCGTCACCGCCGCCTCGATCGCCTCGTCCAGGATTTCGACCATGTGGTGCTTTTCCAGAACGCCCGCCACGCCACGCAGCATGCGGACGGCGGCGTCTTCGGAGGGCTCCTCGACCTTCACCACTTGGAAGCGGCGGGTGAGGGCGGGGTCCTTTTCGATGTGCTCTTTGTATTCGGCCCAGGTCGTCGCCGCTACGGTCCGCAACTCGCCCCGCGCCAGCGCCGGTTTCAAGAGGTTCGCGGCGTCGCCCGTCCCCGCGGCCCCCCCTGCCCCGATCAGGGTGTGGGCTTCGTCGATGAAAAGGATGATGGGTTTCTCGGACGACTGGACCTCGTCGATGACCTGCTTCAGGCGCTTTTCGAATTCGCCTTTCACGCTGGCCCCGGCCTGCATCAGGCCCACGTCCAGCATGTGCAGTTCCACCGCCTTCAGTTGCGGGGGCACGTCGCCCCGCGCAAGGCGCAGGGCAAAGCCTTCGACGACGGCGGTCTTGCCCACCCCTGCCTCACCCGTGAGGATCGGGTTGTTCTGGCGGCGGCGCATCAGGATGTCGATGATCTGGCGGATTTCAGGGTCGCGGCCGATCACCGGGTCGATCTTGCCCGCGCGGGCACGCTCGGTCAGGTTCGTCGCATACTGTGACAAGGCCGACTTGCCGCCGGGGGCCTGCTTGGCCTTTGGCGCCTCGGCCTCGGGCTTCGCACCTTCCACCGACTCGGCCAGAAGATCGCCCAGCTGACCGGACATCGACGCCGGGTCGATCTTGTCGAACTCCAGGCTGATCTTGAACAGAAGGCCTTCCAGCACCGGGACCTTCAGGGCACCCAGCAGGATATAGGCCGACCGCACCGTGTCGTCGCCAAAGTCGAGGCTGCCGAAGGTCCAGCCTTCCTGGATGGCGCGGAAGATATGGTCCGAGAATTCCTCGACTGACCCCGCGCCGTGCGGCAACGCATCGACGGCCCGGGTGATGTCGGCGGCCAGCTTCGAGGCATCGACCCCGGCCGAGGCGCAAAGGATGTCGAAGTCAGACCGCGTCGATTGCGACAGCGCCTCGACGAAGTGGACCAGCTCGACATAGGGGTTGCCCCGCGCCTTGGCGGTTTGCGCCGCCGCCGAAAAAGCCTTGAGGCATACGGGGTTGAGCTTGCCGACAAGCTCTTTGCGCTTGATCGTCTCGGTGCCGCCACGTGGGGCCATAATTCTTGCCCTTTATCGGTTTTGAATATGCTTGCTCATCACGGCGGAAAGACGCAGGCTTTTCCGTAAGGTCAATCTAAACCGGAATTTTCCACATGGCGAATGTTTTGGTGATTGTCGCGGGTACCGAAACCCAGACCCTTCGAGGCGCGGCATGATCGGTCCGCTTCCGGGCGACATCTTCCGCCAGGGCCAGGTGCTGAACCACACCTACGAGATCGAGGGCGTGCTGGGCCGTGGCGGCACGGGCGAGGTCTACCGGGCGCGCAACCAGATCTCGGGGCGGATCGTCGCGATCAAGGCGCTGAATGCGCAGTTTTCCGGGAATGACGACTACATCCAGCTGATGCGGCGCGAAGAGCAGATGCGCGACGTCATCAACGACGCCGTGGTGCGCTATTCCGAATGTTCGCGGACCGACCAGGGACATGTCTTCCTGGTGATGGATTTCATCGACGGCCCGTCGATGAGCGACATCATGATGCGGCGGCGAATGGACCCGCGGGAACTGATGATCATCGCGCACCGGGTGGCCGAGGGGCTGGTCGCGGCCCACACCCGCGGCATCGTCCACCGCGACCTGTCGCCCGACAACGTGGTCCTGCGCGACGGGGCGCCGGAAAAGGCGACGATCATCGACTTCGGCATCGCCAAGGACACCTCGGCCGGGGCGAAGACCATCGTCGGCAACGAATTCGCCGGGAAATACGAATACGCCGCCCCCGAGCAGCTGGAGGGGCGGGCCGAAAAGCGGTCGGACCTTTATGCGCTGGGGGCGACCTTGCTGGCGGCCTATCGCGGTCAGGTGCCGTTCGGCGGATCGACGCCGGGAGAGATCGTGCGCCGCAAGCAGACGCACCTGGACACCGAGGGCGTGCCGGAGCCGTTGAAAGGCCTCATCGACTGGCTCTCCGCCCCCGCCTTGGCGGACCGCGCGCCCAGTGCCGAGGCGGTGGTCGCCCGGCTGGACCAGGCGCTGAAGCCGGTCTCGACCCGGGGCGGGCGGCAGGCTTCACCCGCAGGTCAGCCGCGAAAGGGCCGGGGTGGGACGCTGGCGCTGCTGGTGGTGCTGCTTCTGGGCCTGATGGGAGGCGGCGCCTGGTATGCCGGGCTTCTCGGCGGGATCAGCGAACCGCCACTTGCCGTGGCGGCGCCCTACCAACTGACGGCAAGCTTCGGCCCACAGGGGTCCGCTTTCGCTGCCAATGCCCCCGATGAGACCGCTGCGGCGCTGCTGCGCCAGGCCTTCGCCGGGGCCGCCGGGGCGCCCGCGCCCGAAGGATCGGTGACGCTTGCGGCCGGTGTGCCCGATGCGCTTTGGGTCAGCCATGTGGTGACTGGCCTTGGCTTGATGCAGGGGCTGGCGGAGTGGGAGATTGCGGTGACCGACACGGCGGTCATGGTGAACGGCCTGGCCGACAGCCGTGACCTTGCCGCGGGGAAGACCACGGCGATATCGGACTGGGCGCGGCAGGCCGGGCTGACCGCCCGCGTCGACATCGTGCCTGGCCCCCGCACCCTGCCCGTCGCCACGGTCGAGGAGATGATCCAGCCCTTTGCCACTTGCGGCCCGCTTGGCCCCGACCAGCCGCCCGCGTCGGGCTATGCGATCGGCGAAACGGTCGTCGTTTCGGGCGCGCTGGACAGTGAAGCAGCGCGGGACAAGCTGCAAGGGGTTCTGGACGCCGGGATCGGCGAGCGCACGGCCCGCATCGACGCGACGATCCTGAACGCCGACCTCTGCGCGATCCGCAAGGTGCTGCCGCCGCTTGAATCGGACGACCTGACGATCTGGCTGGGCGATGGGGCAACCGGCGACGTCAACCTGTCGGGCATCTACCGCGCCGGCGAAAACCCGATTGCCGAGGTGCTGGCCCCCGCCGATCTGACCGGCCTGTCGCTTTGGGTCGTCGTGGTCGACAACACCGGGTCCGTCTACAACCTGCTGCCGAACCTTCAGCAGGAGGCGCACGAGATCACCGACGTCGGCGAGGTGGTGAATGGCCAGCGCCGTATCCGGGTCCTGTTCTCGGTCGAGGACCTGCAGGCGAAGCGCGGCTTTCTTGGCACCGTGGTCAGCGAGGAAAGCTTCGGCAAGTCCGAGGTGATCGCGTTTCTGTCGAAAACCTCGCTGTTCGGCATCCGTAGACCCAAGGACGAGTCCGTCGCCTCCTTCGCCGAGGCCCTGGCGGACATCCTGCGCGAAGAGCCGGGAAACATCGTTTCGATCGCCTCAAGGGTCATCGATGCAAGACCTTGACTTTAAGTCAAGTGGTGCAAGACTTGCCCGCGTAGATTGTGGATTGCGCGTTTCGCAGAAGGCTTTGGACACAGATGGACCTTGAACCATTCCTGGTTCCATTGGGCGACGGGAATGCCTCGGGGCAGGACCTGCGCAACGACGCGCGATTCCACGGAATCGAGCGGATTCTGGAGCCAGCCGCGCGCGCCGCCCGGATGGAGAATGTCCGCAGTGGTGGCATCGGCGGCGTCAACATCGACTGGTCCGGCCTGCTTGATCAGGCGGTCGACCTGGCGGCGACCGGCCGCGACATCCGGCTTTTGGTCATCGTCGTGCGCAGCCTGTCGGGTGCCGAGGGTTTTGCGGGGCTGGCACAAGGCCTGGACCTGCTGACCGCGACGGTCGAAGGGTTCTGGGACAGCGTCCACCCCCTTCTGCGCGAAAGCGCCTCTGCGCGCGAGGCGGCGACGCGGCGGATCAACTCGTTGTTCCAGCTGGAAAACGGGGACAACGGCCTGTTGTGCGACCTGGAATTTGCAGTCGTCTTCAGCCCGCGCGGCATCGGACCGATCACCGGGTCGGACCTTTCTGCCGGGGGGCTGACGCGCAATCAGGCGCAGGGCGAACTGCCCTCGGGCCTTGGCGAACGCGAAGTGGCCGAGCATCTGGCCCGGCACGAGGCGCTGCAGAACCGGGTGACGGCGGCTTGCCGCGCCCAGGCCGCCGAACGGCCCGAGGAGTTGTCAGCCCTTCTTCAGGCCATCGAAGCCGCCCGCGCCGCTCTGGCCCGGCTGGAAGCGGCACTGAATGCCCGGGTGATGGAAAACGGCGTCGGCGTCCGGTTCAAGGAACTGGACAAGATCCTGACCCGCATGACCGCGCCCCTTGCCGCCGCCCGGGCCCAGACCGCCACCAGCCCCACCCCATCCGAGGCGACCGCCATGACTGACACAGTCTTGCCCGCGCCTGCCCTGAACGGCGCCCATCCGGCCCCCGCCCAGGGTGGCATCCCCGGCTCGGTCAATTCGCGCCGGGATGTCGAGCGCTGTCTCGACATGATCATCGACTTTTACGAACGCACCGAACCCTCCAGCCCGATCCCGCATCTGGCGCGGCGGATGCGGAAGATGGTGCCGATGAACTTCCTGCAGCTGATGGAAGAGATCGCCCCAAGCGGAATGAAGGAATTCAAGAACGTCGCCGGCGTGGACGACAAGAAATCGGCCGCGCAATAGGCCGCACGACAGTCAGGAGAGGTCTGAGACATGGCAAGTGAAAGCAAGGCAAAGGTGATCGAACGCAACCGCGCCCCGCGTGTGCAGATCGCCTACGACGTCGAACACTACGGCAGCCCGACGACCATCGAACTTCCCTTCGTGATGGGCGTGATGGCCGATCTTGCGGGCAAGTCCGAGACGAAAGAGGCGATGAAGCCCGTCAATGACCGCACCTTTGTCGACGTCGACGCAGGCCGCTTCGGCAAGTTCATGGAGGCGCTCGCCCCCCGCGTGAAGGCCCGCGTCCCGAACCGCCTTGGCGGCAAGGACGGTGCGGCGGATGACGAGATGTTCGTCGACCTGACGTTCAAGAACATGTCCGACTTCACGCCCGACAAGGTCGCCGAGCAGGTCCCCGCTCTGGCCGAGCTTCTGAAGATGCGTCGTCAACTTGAAGAACTTCTCGGCTACATGGACGGCAAGGTGAACGCCGAAAAGCGCATCGCCCAGCTTCTGCAGAACGAGCCCCTGCTGCAGCAGGTCGCCGAAGAAGCCACCAAGAAGGAGGGCTGAGGAATGGCCGAACAGGAAAAGCAGGCGTCCGCCGGTGTCGCAGAGGCCCAGGCCGTCGATCTGGGCGAATTCAGCGACCTTCTTGAAAAGGATTTTCGTGTCAAGGAAGACGAAAGCCAGAAGCTGCACGCGCTGGTGCAGAACCTGGCGCTGGCCGCCACCGAACGGTCTGGCACGGCCACGATTTCCGGCAATGCGGTCAAGTCGATCAAGAACCTGATCGCCGGGATCGACAGCCTTCTGACCACCCAGATGAACGAGATCATGCACGCCCCCGAAGTGCGCGAGATCGAAGGCACCTGGCGTGGTCTGCACTATCTGGTCAACAACACCGAGACCGACCAGAAGCTGAAGATCCGGGTGATGAACATCACCAAGGACCAGCTGGCCGACACGCTGGAAGATTTCGAGGGCCAGATGTGGGACCAGTCCCCCATCTTCAAGAAGCTTTACACCGACGAATACTCGATGTTCGGCGGCGAGCCCTTTGGCGCCATCGTCGGCGCTTACGAGTTCAGCCACCATCCGCGCGACGTGGGCCTTCTGCGCAACATGTCGGGCATCTGCGCCAGTGCGCATGCGCCCTTCATCGCGGCGGTTGCTCCGCAGCTTTTCCGGATGGAAAGCTGGCAGGAACTGCCGAACCCGCAGGACCTGCAGCAGATCGTGTCCTCGCCCGACTATGCCAGCTGGCAATCGCTGCGGGAAAGCGAAGACGCCCGCTACATCGGCCTGACCATGCCGCGTGTCCTGGCCCGCCTGCCCTACGGCGCGGCGACGATCCCGGTGAAGGGCTTTGCCTTCGAGGAAGAGATCGACGGCAAGCATGACCACTATGTCTGGATGAACGCGGCCTTCGCGATGGGCGTGAACATCAACCGCAGCCACAAGCTTTATGGCTGGGGCACCCAGATCCGTGGCGTGGAATCGGGTGGCGCGGTGGTGAACCTGCCGGTGCACAGCTTCCCGACAGACGACGGGTCGATCGCGATGAAGTGCCCGACAGAGATTGCCATCGACGACCGGCGCGAGGCGGAACTGGCCAAGCTTGGCTTCATGCCGATCCTGCACCGCAAGAACACCGACATCGCGGCCTTCATCGGTGCGCACAGCCTGCAGGACGACGAAACCCGCGCCGGGCGTCTGGTCGACCCCGATGCCCAGTCCAACGAGCGGCTGTCGGCCAACCTGCCCTATCTCTTCCCGGTAAGCCGGTTCGCCCACTACCTGAAGGCCATCGCCCGCGACAAGGTCGGGACCTACAAGGAACGCGGCGACATGCAGAAATGGCTGTCGGAGTGGATCAACCGCTATGTTCTGGCCAACCCGGAACTGGCGGACGACAAGTCCAAGGCCAAGCGGCCCTTGGCCAAGGCGGAAGTCCAGGTCGACTCGGTCGAGGGTCGGCCCGGCTATTACGCGGCGCGGTTCTATCTGCGGCCGCACTACCAACTGGAGGGGATCAACGCCAGCTTGCGGCTGGTGTCCGAACTGCCTTCGGTCAAGAACGGATGATTTTCAAACCCCCAAGACATCAACCCTGAAGGAGTTAAGCTATGGCAGCCGGAATTTTCATCGACCTCGGCAATGGCATCAAGGGTGAGAGCACCCAGGTGGGATACGAGGACCACATCGCCGCATCATCGCTGCAATGGGGCGTCGGGCGCGGTATCGGCTCGTTCACCAGCGGCATCCGCGAAACCAGCCGTCCCAACTTTTCGGAACTGACCTTCACCAAGACCGTCGACATCTCCACCAACGACATTCTGGTGGCCATGTCCAAGGGCAAGGCGCTGGCGACGGTGATGATTTCCTTTGTCCGCGATAACGGAGAGGACGGGTTCACCTTCCTGACCTACGAGCTGAGCGACGTGTTCATCTCGTCCTACTCGGCCTCGTCGGGCGGAGAGACGCCGATGGAAAGCGTCAGCCTGAACTATGCCAAGATCAAGTCGGTCTACAAGAAACTGGGTTCCGACCACTCGGATTCCGGTGAAAACGAGTTCGAGTACGATCTCAAGGCGCAGGTCTGAAACCGGCAGGCCGCGGAAGGATGAGGCAACCCAGCGATGTCTGATCCGACCCTGGCACCCCAGTCACGACGCGAGGCGGTCCAACCCAGCCTGTGGGACCGCCTTGTGGACGATCTGCCCGGGATCGTGTCGGAAACCGACCGGCAGCGCGCCGATCTGGTGGCGCGGATCGGGGCCGACAAGGTCCAGGCCGTCCTGGTCGGCGGTGCGCGCGCGATCCAGGGGGACGCCGACCTGGATGACGACACCCGGCGCGACCTGCATCTGTTTCTGACCCAGATGGCCCGCCGCGCGTTCCTTGAGGAACGCGGCATCGTGGTCAGCGCCTCGGTCCTGCGCGAGGCGGTCCGCCGCGACATCGAGGCGCTGTTCAATGTCGAGCGGTTCGAATCCGGGCTGCAACTGTCGGACCTTGAACGGAAGGGCTACGAGACCCCCGAAGAGATGATCGCCGACTTTCCCCATGTCCGCCGGTCGGTGATCAATTACGGCGTGCCGTCCTTCTCGGGGCGCAGCATCGCGGACTTCGACCTTGCCGCCCTGGCGAAAGAGCTGCGCGAAGTGATCGCCGTCTTCGAGCCGCGGCTCAAGCGCGACAGCATCCGCGTCAGGGTCGCCCCGGGTGGCCGTGACCAGCGTGACCGGGCGGGCATGAAGATCGAGGTCGACGCGATGCTTCTGCTGTCGCCCGTCCCGGAACGCCTGCGGCTGTCCACGATGGTCGACCTGGACAACGGACGCGCCACCACAGTGGTCGAGGACGCGTGATGGACCGCAATTTCCTGGCCTATTACGAAGACGAACTCGCCCATATCCGCGAGCTTGCGACCGAGTTTGCGGCCCTGCACCCCACGGTCGCCCGGAACCTGTCGCTCGACTCGGTGCCCTGCCCCGACCCTTACGTGGAACGCCTTCTGGAAGGCGTGGCCTACCTGTCGGCCCGCACCCGGCTGAAGGTCGATGCCGAAAGCAGCCGCTATGTCCGCAACCTGCTGGATGAGCTTTACCCCGACCTTGTGTGCCCCGCACCCGCCATGACGATGGCGGTCCTGCACCCCGGCCCCCAGGTGCAGACCATGCTGGACGGCCACCTTGTCCAGCGCGGCACGCGGTCCGTCGCCGCCTACCGCGAGGGGATCGCCACCCGCGCCACCTACACCACCGCGCAGGATGTCACGCTGTGGCCCATCGCGCTGGAGAAGGTGGACTACCTGCAGGACCGGGGCGCGATGAATGCCGCGGGCCTGGACCACGCCGAGGCGGAAGCCGCACTCCGTTTCACCCTGACCCGCGTCGGACCGGGCAGTCTGGCAGAGCTTTCCCTTGACCGGCTTGACCTGTGGTTCGTGGGCGGCAGCCGGGGGGGCGCGATCTTCGACGCGATTTTTGGCCACGGGGCCCTGGCCGTCGCCCGCCCACCAAAGGGCAAGGCACAGCCGCTGACCGGTCCTTCCCTCGTCGGCGTCAGCGACCGCGAGGGCCTGTTGCCCCGCGTCCGCCCGTCCTTCGAAGGTTACCGGCTGATGCGGGAATATTTCCTGATGCCCGACCGCTTTCACTATCTGCGGCTGGACGGGCTGAACCCGGCGCTGCGCACCTGCACCTCTGGCCCGTGCGAGGTCGTCGTCTACCTTGACGCCGCGCGCCCCGAGCTGTCGGACATCGCCGCGAAGGACTTCCGCCTGTTCGTCACGCCGCTGGTCAACCTTTTCGAAAAAGAGTGCAACGTGATCGAGATCGACGGCCGCTCCGCCGCCCATGTCGTTCACGCCGACCGCACCCGCCCGCGCGACTTTGAAATCTACCGGCTGACCAATGTCGAGGACGCGGACAGCGACGGCCCCGAAGCCAGGGTCGAGCCACTGTATTCGGTGGGCCAGCACCGCGGGTCCGGCCTGGTCTATACCACCGAGCGCCGTCCCCGCCGCCCCGGCGAGGATGAGATCCGACGCGGCCAGACCCGCACCAGTTACACGGGCGACGATCTTTTCCTTTCGATCGCTCGCCCCGCCGACGTGACCGTGACCAAGGCGATCCGGCGGCTGGACATCCGCGCCCTGTGCACCAACCGCGATCTGCCGATCCTGGACGACAACCCGAAGCTTTCACTGGAAACCGGCGACCCGGTTGGCCGGATCGAACTGATCGCCCCGTTCCGCCGGCCGCGTTCGTCGGTCGCTTCGGCCCTGCCGAACATCGTCTCGGGCGGGGAAAGCCAGCTGGATGACCTTGCGTGGCGGTTGGTTGCGCAGCTGTCGCTGAACCACCTGTCCCTGGCCGAGCCGGGCCAGGATGCCGAGCCCCTGCGCGCGATGCTGGACCTTTACGCCGGCCGCGGGGACCCCGCCCTGTCGCGCCACGCCCGCGCGATCACCCGGGTCCGGTCGCGCCAGGTGGTCGAGCGTCTGGGCATCCCAGGGCCGATCTGCTTTGGCCACGGCGTCGAGATCACGCTTGATGTCGAAGAAACGATCCTGGCCGGTGGTTCGGTGTTGCTTCTGTCGGCGCTTCTGAACCAGCTTTTTGCCCGCAACGCCGCGATCAACTCGTTCGTGCGCACAAAAACCCATCTCATGCAAAGACAGGAGGACGTCTCGTGGCCGATGACGCCGGGCAACCGCGCCCTGATCTGACCGGGGATGTGCCTTCGCCCGAAAGCATGGGGTTCTTCGAGCTGTTGCGTCGGCTGGAACGCGACCAGATGCGCTTTGGCCGCTCGGGTGGTCCGTCAAGGGAACCCGCGCGCCTGGGGCAGCGCGCGCGGCTGACCTTCGGCACCCGCGACGTTTCAGGCTTTCACCCCGGCACGCCGCCCAAGGTCGATGTCGAGGTGTTGGGCCTGCTTGGCCCCGAGGGGGCCTTGCCCCTGCACCTTACCCGCTGGGTGCTGAGCCGTCTGTCCGAACGCTGGTTCAGCGAGGGCAGCGATGCGGCCTCGGACACGACGTTCCTGGATTTTTGCAACCTCTTGCAGCACCGGATGATGGCGCTTTACTGGCGCGCCTGGGCCGATGCTCGCCCCGAGGTACAGATCGAACATGGACCAGGAGGCCGGGTGCAGGCGCTGGCCGAGGCCCTGGCCGGGGTAAGCCTGCCCGGCACCAAGCCCCGGGTTCCCGACGCCCGGACCCGTCTGAAACTGCGCCACGCCACCGGGCTTGGCCGTCAGGTCCACAGCGTCGAACGCCTGACGGCCTATCTCGGCGACGTGCTGGAGGCTCCTGTGTCGCTGGTCGAGTTCCTGGGCACCTGGACGCAACTGCCGCACCGCCTGCAATCCCGCCTTGGTCGGCAACACGCCCAGCTGGGCCGGTCCGCCGTGATCGGCGCCCGCAGCTTCCAGCGCCAGACGCTGGTCGAAGTGCGGGTCGGCCCGCTGCCGCTGCCCCGCTTTGCCCAGTTCCTTGCCGACCCTGATCTGGTCGGTCGGCTGCGTCACGCGATCCGGCATGCGATGGGCCGCGAGATGGAGTTCAACCTGCGCCTCGTCCTTGCCAAAGACGACATCCCGGCCACCCGACTGGGCCACAGCCAGCTTGGCCGCACCGCCTGGCTTGCGCCGAAACGCCAGCTGGATGCCGACGACCTCTGCCTCACCCGCATCGCCCAGGTGGAGGCCGCATGACCCTGCGCCTGACCATCGAGCACAGCCCCCACCCCCAGGACCGCCGCGAGATGCGGCATCCCGGGGGCGAATTCAGCATTGGTCGCGGGGCGGAATGTTCGTGGCAGATCCATGATCCCGACATGTATGTCTCGCGCAAGCATTGCGTGATCACGGGCGAGGCCGGGCAGTTCATCGTGACCGACGCCAGCCGCGGTGGGCTTTTCATCGACGGCAAGGACCAGCCGCTTGGCCCCGGCAATGCCGCGCGGCTGGAAACGGGGATGCGCCTGCGGCTTGGCGACACGGTGATCCGGGTCGAGATCGAAGCCGCCACCCCGGTCGCCCCCCCCCGCACGCACGCCCCCGTTCCGCGTCAGCTGACGCAGGATGAATTCTTCTCGGCCCCCGTCACGCCGCCGCCGCCCGTCCACCGCCCGCAGGGCCTGCCGCAACCTTTCGAGACCGGCCCCACAGATGCCCGCCGCTATGACACGGGGCCGGACCGCAGCGCACCGCCGCCTCTCTTTGACGATCCATTCACTCTGGACCGCTCTGTTGCCGGGCGTCCTGCGGGCAGCGTGCCCGAGCCCATTGCCCCGCGCGGGACGGATTTCGGCTTCGGCTCGTTCTTCGACGAACCTGCCAAACCGCGCGCGCCGGAAGCGCCTTCGGCTCAGCCCGCCACGCCCCCGGCCTCGGACGACTGGTGGGCCATGCCGCCGCCCGTCGCCCCAGAGCCCCCGCCCCCCGCGCCCGAACCGCCCGCGCCCGAACCGACCGCGCGGTACCCGCAGGCCGCCGAACCGCTTCAGCCGATCCCGGAAGCCCCCGGCGCTGCCCCCGTCATCGACGAGGAAAACCGCACCCGCCAGCGTGGCGAACCGGCCCCGCCTCCACCAGCCCCGCCTGCACCAGTACCGCCGCAAGCCCCTGCCCCGACCGATGCCGCCCTGCGCGACGCGTTCTTCCGGGGACTGGGCCTAGCCCCCGGCACAGCCACTGACCCAGAAGCCGAGATGGAGGCGATGGGCCAGCGGTTCCGCCTCCTGGTCGAAGGCCTGTTGCTGATGCTGCGCACCCGCGCCAGGGAAAAGCAGAACGCCCGCGTGGCGCAGACAGTGATCAGCAACACCGACGTCAACCCGCTCAAGTTCCTGGCCACCACGAACGAGGCGATTGCGGCCTTGGTCTCTTCCAAGGGACCCGGCTACCTTGACCCCGACACCGCGATCAACGGCGCGTTCCGCGATCTGGCCGACCATCAGGTCCGGTCCTGGGTCGGGGTCCAGTCCGCGCTGCGCCGGATGATCGACCGCTTCGATCCGGCGGCGGTGGAAAAGGACCTGGAAGACCTTGGCATGCTGGAAAGCCTGCTCTCCGGGGGGCGCAATGCCAAGCTCTGGAAGGCCTATACCGACCGCTACAAGGACATTGCCCGCGCTGCCGAGGACCGGTTCCTGGGCGAAGTGGGTGCCGATTTCCGCGACGCATATGAAGGCAACAGGGAGAAGACCAATGACCCATGAGTTTCCACGCCGTGCCTTTCTGATCGGCGGCAGCGCCGTCCTGCTGGTGTCCTGCGCCCCTGCCGGCCCCGGATCGGTGACCATCGTCGCGCAAGGCGCGGCGGGCATGAACCCCGGCCCGGACGGTGCCGACCGCCCGCTGACGCTGCAAGTCCTGCAACGGCGCGGTTCGGGGGCCTTTGACGGGGCCGATTTCTTCGGGCTGCAGAACGCCTCGGCCACTTTGGGCGGCGACCTCGTCAAGGCCGACACGATCACGCTGGCCCCCGGGGGCAAGGCGACGAAGACCGTGGCGCTTGAGGCCACCACGGCGATGATCGCCGTCGTTGCGGGCTTCCGTGATCCGGCGGGCAAGCAGTTCCGTGCGAAGTCCTCGGTCTCGCCGACCGATGCGGTGACGTTCGCGCTTGACGTGACCGCCAGCGGGATCAAGCTGACCCCGATGTGATCGCCGCACATGCGCAGGAACAGGACTGAAGAATGAGTGACAAGAACAAGGTCGTCTGGTCCGAAGGGTTGTTCCTGCGCACCCAGCACCTGCAGCAGCAGGACCGCTATACCGAAGGCCTGGTGCGCGGTGCGCTGCAGGCCGCCCCCCTGCAGGCCTGGGGGTTTCGGTCACTGACGCTGGACAAGCCTGCGCTGGACGCGGGCCGCGTTGCCATCGCGTCAGCCTCGGGCATCTTCCCCGACGGCACGCCCTTCGCGATCCCCGACACGATGTCCGCCCCTGCCCCGGTGCCGATCAAGGCCGACATGGCGGGGCTTGTCGCGCTGGCGATCCCCCTCGAACGCCCCGGTGCTGCCACCATCGACCCCGCGCATGCCGAGCCCGCAGGTCTGCGCTACCACGGTGCGATCCAGACCGTCCGCGACGCCATTCGGGGTGGCGCGGAACCAGAAGAGATTGAGGTGGCCCGCCTGTCATCCCGCCTGATCCTGCCGGGAGAGGACGCGGCGGGCTACGTCGCCCTTCCCGTCGCCCGGGTCGAGGGCTTGCGGGCCGACGGCTCGGTCGCGGTGTCCGAGGGCACGCTTGCCCCGGCCCTCTGTCTGTCGGCCAACCCCTGGTATGCCGGTCTGGCGCAAGAGGTCGTCACCGGCCTTGACCGCATCGCCGAGGCGCATGGCAAGCTGGTCCTGGGCGGCGCGGGGCGGTCGATCGAGAACCTTCTGCTGCTGGAACTTGCCAACTCTGCCCGCCCGCGCATCGCACATATGCTGGCGCAGAACCTGCACCACCCGTCGGAGTTCTTCATGGAACTGGCGGGGCTGGCGGGTCGGATGGCGACCTATGGGTCGTCGTCCCGCCGCCTGTCGGACCTGCCCGCCTATGATCACCTCGACCCTCAGCCCGCCTTTGCGGCCCTGGCCGACACGCTGCGGTCACTGATGCTGTCCTTGCGCCATGTCGAACCCAAATCCCGCGCGCTGCAGGTGGCAAGACATGCCCAGAACATCTGGAAAGTCCGGATCGACAACCCCGACCTCCTCAAGACCAGCCGGATCGTGTTGCGCATCGGCTCGGACATGTCGGACGAGAGCCTGCGCCGCATCTTCGTCTCCCAGGCCACCGTGGGCGCGGCGGACGCCTTCGAGAAGCTGTGGAAATCCCGCCTGCCCGGCATCCCGCTGAAACCGCTTCATTCGCAGCCGCGCGAGATCCCCTATGATGGCGAGCGCCTGTGTCTGGAGCTTGACCAGAAGTCCGAACATTTCGCCCAGCTGACCGACGCGCCCGGCTTTGTCATCGGCGTGTCGGGGGCCCTGGACCGTGAACCCGAAATCGACTGCTACGCCGTGAACCGATGAGCGACCCGGACGATCCCTTCGGCCTTTCCAACGACGCCGGACGCACCCGCATCCGGCCAGTAAAGTCCGGTGCGCCCGCCACCACGCCGCAACCGCCGACCTTCGGGGCGGATAGACCCCAGCCGCCGCAGCCTTATGGCGGGCAAAGCTACGGGGGGCAAAGCTACGGGGGGCAGTCCGGCGGCTTCGGCACCCCGCCCGACACCGGCCAGCGCGCCCCGAAACCCCGCCTCACCCGCGCGCATCCGAATCCGCTGATCGTCGCTTTCGCCTCGCTTCTGGAGCTTGCGCCGGAACTGGAACGCGCGATGCCCCCGGCCAATGCGGAAGGCTTGCGGCTGCGGCTGCAGGAAAACCTGGTCGACGCGCGGGACAGCGCCGTCGGGATGGGCGTACCCATGACCCGCGCCAATCAGGCCGCGTGGTTCGTCGCGGCGCTGGTCGACGACATTGCGCTCAACACCCCCTGGGGCGGTCATTCCAGCTGGCCCCGCCAACCGCTGGTCGTGGGCCTGTCGGGCGAGGTTGACGCCGGGACCAAGTTCTTCGACCGGCTGGAGGAACTGCTCCGCTATCCCAACCGCGACCCGGAAATGCTGGAGCTGGGCTTTCACTGCCTGAACCTGGGGTTCCGCGGCAAGTACCGCGTCGAAGGCCGCACTGGCGATGCCGCCCTTCTGGCCATGCGGTCCGCCATCGCACGCGCCATCCGCAACCCGGAAGCCGAGGCCGCGCCCCTCTCGCCACACTGGAAAGGCGTCATCGCCCCAGACGAAAAACCCCGCTTCGCCGTCCCCCTCTGGACCATCGGCCTTGGCGCCGTCGCCGTCATCACCGCGATCTATGTCGGCCTTGGCATCCAGCTGTCGAACAAGTCGACGCAGCTTTACGCCCTTGCCCGCCTGCTGCCCCCCCCGGACCGGGCCGAGATCTTCCGCCCGGTCCGCACCAACGCCGAACCCGCCGCGCCCGAGATCAAGATCGAACCGGTAGTCCTTGAACTGGTCCCCGTCTGTCTGGCGAAGGCCCCTGCCGACACCGCCACCGCTCTGTCCGGCCGCGACGATGTGGGCCTGGCCTTCCTTACCCTGCGCGGATCGAACCCCGAGGTTTTCCGCAGCGCCAAGGCCGACATCAACGACGTCTACGGCCCCCTCGTGACCGCGCTGGCTCAGTGCATCACCGAGAACATCGAGGTCATCGGCAAGATCACCGTGATCGGCCATACCGACAGCGTGCCTGTCCAGGCCTCGAACCCCTTCGCGTCGAACCAGGGCCTGTCCGAGGCCCGCGCGAAAACCATCGCCGACCTTCTGACCGCCGCCGGGGTCCCTGCGGACCTGCTGGCTGCCGAGGGGCGCGCCGACAGCGAACCTGTGGGCGACAACGGCACCAAGGCAGGCCGGGCCGAGAACCGCCGCATCGAGATCAAGATCGAGAAGAAGCTCTAGATGAAAGTGTTGAAAGCCATCTTCCGGTTCCTCTTCTCCCGCCGCCTGTGGACCTTCATCGGCGTCGCCCTTCTGTGCGCGCTGATCTGGCTGTTCGGGCCGCTGGTGTCCGTGGGCGACATGGTCCCCCTGGCCGACGACCTCGTCCGCATGATCGTCATCGCCGTCATCCTGGTCCTGTGGCTTTTCTCCCTCCTCCTTGCCCAGCTTCGCGCCGCGAAGAAGAACCAGTTGTTCGTGACCGAACTGGCCCAGCCCGAGCGCCCCAGGGTCGCGCTTCCCGGTGAGGCCAACGTCGCCGAGATCAACAGCAAGTTCGCGCAGGTTTTGACCGAGATGAAACGGTCGAAACTCGGCGGCAAGAAGTTCCTGCGCGACATGCCGTGGTATGTGATCATCGGCCCGCCCGGCAGCGGCAAGACCACCGCCTTGCGCCAGTCGGGCCTGCACTTCCCCATCGACCTCTCGGATGACCTGAAAGGCGTCGGCGGCACCCGCAACTGCGACTGGTTCTTCACCGAGGACGCCGTCCTGGTCGACACCGCCGGCCGCTACGTCCAGCAGCAAAGTGACCCGGAAATCGACTCGGCCGAATGGCTGGGCTTTCTCGACATGCTGAAGAAGCACCGGGGCAAGCGGGCGCTGAATGGGGTGATCCTGACCCTGTCGCTCAAGGAACTTCTGGCAGGCGATGCCGCCGTCCGCGACCACGGGCGCGAGATCAGGAAGCGCCTGTCCGAATTGCGAGAACGCTTGCAGATCCAGCTTCCGGTCTACCTGATGCTGACCAAGGTCGACCTTGTCCCCGGGTTCGAGGCCTTCTTCGGCACCCTTCCCACCAAGGACCGCGAGCAGGTCTGGGGCGCGACACTTCCCACCGACGCCCGCATCGACCGCACCACCATCGAACGCGAGACGAAGGCGCTGCTGGCGAACCTGGAAACCCGCCTCACCACCCGCATGGCCGAGGATGTGGCCCTGGAGCAACGGGCCGAGGTCTTCCGTTTCCCCGCCCAGGTCGAACGCCTGGAAGCCCCGCTGAAGCTTCTGATCGACACCGTCTTCGGCGAAAGCCGGTATGAGGAAAGCCCCTGGCTGCGCGGCTTCTACCTGACCTCGGCCACCCAGGAAGGATCGCCCATCGACCGGCTTGTCGGCGAACTGGCAGGCTCCTTCGGCCTGAACGCCGACAGCCCGACCCGCCGCGCCTTCGGCGAGAAGCGCTCCTACTTCCTGCGCAACATGCTGACCGACCTCATCTTCCCCGAGGCCGGTCTTGGCACCTTCGACGCCGCCGCCGAGGAACGCCGCAAATGGATCTGGCGCGGCACCATCGCAGGCGCGTCCCTCGTGACCCTGATCGCGGGCCTCGTCTTCCTCTTCTCCTTCCTCCGCTACTCCGCTGGCATCGACGACCAGGAACGCCAGCTCGCCGACCTCTCCGGCCGCCTTGCCAACGTCGCCGCCCGCCAGGCCCCGACCGACCCCCTCGACCTGGAACTCGCGCTGGAAGGCGTCACCGAGATCAAGGCCGCCGCCACCGAAGTCCCGGCCTCGCCCCTGACCTGGATCGGCCCCACGGCACGGTCCGAACTGGCCGAGGCCCAGCGCATCGCCTACGACCGGGGCCTGCGCAACATCCTTGACCCCCGGATGGTCGCCCTTTTGGAAGCCACGATGTGGCGCCAGATCCGCGACCCCGAATACCTCCTCGGCGCGCTCAAGGTCTACTACATGATGACCGGCCTCGCCCCCTATGATCGCGAGTTTGCCGCGCAGTGGTGGCAGGACCAGCTGCCCCTGTACGCGCCCATCGACCCGTTCCCGACCGAGGCCGCTCTGGAACACCAGCTTGCCGCCATCGACCGCATGGGGTCCGAGGAGCAGAAGATCGCCCCCGACAACGCCCTTGTCCAGCAGGCGCTGCAATCGATCTGCACCATCCCGCTGGCCGCCCGCGCCTACAGCGCGCTCATCTCCGACCCTTCCGTCACCGCCCTGCCCGAATGGATCCCGGCGGAAAAGGCCGGCCCCAACGCCACCCGCGTCCTGACCCGCATCTCCGAAAAGACCCTGCGCGTCGGCCTGCCCGGCGCCTTCACCTACGACGGCTTCCACACCACCGTCCTGCCCCTGATCCCCGAGGTCGCCGCCACCGCCGCCCTTGACCAGCAGGTCTTCGCCGGTGGTTGCGCGGAAAGCTCGGACGCCTCGGTCGCCACTTTGGAGACCGATATCCTGAAGCTCTACCAGGACGACTTCATCGCCCAGTGGAACGGCTTTCTGCGCGACATCCGCCTGGCCCCGATCACCGACCTGCCCACGGCGACGGCGAACATGAAGGACCTCGCCAGCCCTGACAGCACCCTCCGCCGCCTTGTCCGCGCCGTGGTGGACGAGGTCGACCTGACCCGCGTTATCCCGGAAGAGGAAAACGCCGCCGCCGACGGCGTGGTCAAGAAGGCCACCGCCAAGCTGGGCAAGGTCGGCAAACTCCTGAAGGCGGGCAGCAAGCTGGCCACCTCGACCGGTGGCATCGAGGGCCCGCCCCCCGGCACCGACATCGCCCTGCACTTCGCGCCCCTGAAGGCGGCGATCGAGGAAGTCGATGGCCTGCCGCCGCTCCTCGACGATGTCGGCCTGCAGCTTGACGGCCTTGCAAAGGAACTCGCCAGCGCGATGAACTCCCCCGACCCCGAAGCCACCCTCCTCGCCCGTGGCGGCCTTGGGGAACTGACCGGAGCCGTCGCCAACGCCGCCAAGGCGCTGCCCGATCCGCTGGACGACTGGGTCGCGGGCATCGCGGGCGACACCATCGCCGTGACCCGCGACGCCGTGATCAGCCAGCTCAACGACCGCTGGCGCGCCGATGTCTACGACTTCTGCATCAAGGCCACCGAGGGCCGCTATCCCTTCGACGAAGCCTCGGCCATCGACGTCAACGTCGCCGACTTCCGCGAGCTTTTCGCCCCCGGCGCGCGGATCGACACCTTCGTGACCGAGAACCTCCTGCCCTACATCGACACCACCGTGAAACCCTGGGCCTGGCGCGCCGATTTCGGTCTTGATGGCGCGCTGCTCTCCCCGTTCGAACGCGCCCGGTCGATCCGCGACGGCCTTTTCCCCGGCGGCTCGGGTCCGGTCATGGCCTTCACGCTTGAGGCGAAGGACCTGACCCCGAACGCAGCCTCCGTCACCCTCAACGTCGACGGACAGCTTCTGACCTACCTCAACGCCGCCACGCGACCGATGCCGATGACCTGGCCTGGCCCCGACGGCACCAACCTCATCTCGCTGTCGTTCCAGCCCGCTGATGGAACCGGCGAACTGCTGACGTCGGAAACCGGCTCCTGGACCTGGCTGCGCCTGATCCGCAAGGGTCGCCTCTCCGGCACGGCTCTGCCCGAGGTCTTCAACCTCAGCCTCGGCCTTTCGGGCTTCTCCGCCGCGTTCGAGCTGCGCGCGGCCTCGGTCGACAACCCCTTCGATCTGAAGATGTTCGGCAACTTCAAATGCCCGACGAAGTTCTGACCCACCCAGACCAGCGCCCCGACCAGCGCCCAGACGCGGCCGTCTTCGGCAAGCTTCCCGCGACGGGCGACTTCGTCTGGCGGGGCTTGCCCGACGCCTTCCGCAAGCACTGGGACTTCTGGCTGACCCGCCACATCGCCCATCTGCAGCGCCACGGCCACACCTTCCCACCCGGCGGCCTGCGCTTCCGCCTGCCCTCGGGCGGTCGCCTTGCCGCCGGCGTGATCCTGCCCAGCCGCGACAAGGCCGGCCGGCATTTCCCGCTCTCGCTCCTTCTGATCGCCGATGGCGACCTTGCGCCCCCCCGGATCGACCCCTGGTGCGACGCAGCCCTGGCCCTCAAGCCCGAGACATTGGACCCCGACGCTCTCTGGCACGCCCTGGACGCGCTGCCCTCTCCCGCGCCGGGCGGCCCTGCCCGTGGCCCGATGCAGCTCTGGACCCAGGCGCACCCGCCTGTCACCACCGACCCGGCCACCCCGGAAACCGCACTCCGGCAGCTTCTCGGCACGGCGTAAGCCTTTCACATTTGCCCAAATATCCCCGCCGGAGGCCGCCCGAGCGGTTTTGCGTCCTTCACGCAAAACCGCGAGACAAGAACCTTGCGCGGCACGCGCTCCATTCAAAAACCGCCCGAACCCGCCTAGTTCTGGTTGATCTTCGCGCCCTTGATGGTGACGTTGCCATCTGCCTTGGCATTGATCTTGCCCGATCCGGTCAGGCTGATATCCTTGCCCTTGAGCGTGATGGTCCCGTCCTTCTTCATCGTGATCTGTGCATCGCCGCATTTCAGGGTGATCTCGTCGGTCACGTCCAGGACGTATTTCTTGCCGACCTTGATCCCCATGTCCTTGCCGACATTCATCATCTCGGCGTTGGCGATGGTTGTAGCCCGCCCCTTGCCGATCGACAGCGTCACATCGCCCGAGACGGTCTCGCTCTGGTTCCCCCCCACCGTCATCGCCTCATCCGCGCCCACCGAGACCGTCCGGTTCGACCCGATGGTCCAGCTGTCGTCGGACCCGATGGAATGGCTTTCCGACGCCCCCACCGTCACATCCCGCGACGCGCCGATGGTGTTGCTCTGTGCCGCCCCGACGGTCCGGGTCTCGGACGCGCCCACACTGTCCACCCGCGCGGCACCCACCGTGACCGTCTGCGCCACAGCCACCGTCTGGCTATGGTTCAGCCCGATGGTCTCGGTCGAGTTCGACCCGATGCTGATCGTCTCGTTCGAGCCAACCGTCAGCACCCGGTCGACGCCAACCGTCTCGGTGTCGTTGTTGCCGATGCTGGTGGTCTGGTCATGGCCCACCGTGACGGACTTGTCGTTGCCCACCGTCTCGGTCCGGTCGTGGCCGATGTCCTGCGTGGCGTCATGGCCCACGTCCTCGGCGAAGTCGTTGCCGATGGTGCGGGTCTCGTTGTTCTTGATCAGCTCGTTGTGGTCCTTTTCGGCCTGGAAGTAGACCTCTTCGGCTCCCTTCTTGTCCTCGAACCGCATCTCGTTCCAGCCGCCCCCGCCCGGCGAGGAGTTCGACTTCCAGCCGGACTGCGTCGCATTTGCAGGCAACCCGTAAGGCGGCATCTGTGCGGCGTTGTAGACCCGCCCGGTGATGATCGGGGCATCGGGATCGCCTTCCAGGAAATCGACGATCACTTCCTGTCCGATCCGGGGGATCTGGATGAAGCCCCAGCCCGACCCGGCCCAGACCGAGCTGACCCGGACGAAACAGCTGGAGTTTTCATCACTCCCCCCCAGCCGGTCCCAATGGAACTGCACCTTCACCCGCGCATATTCGTCGGTGAAGATCTCCTCGCCCGACGGGCCGACCACGACCGCCGTCTGCGGCCCCGACATCTGCGGCTTCGGCGTGCGGCGTTCCGGCCGGAAGGCCAGGCTCAGGGGCTGCAGCATCAGCCGCACCGCGAAGCCCTCGCCCTGCCCGTCCAATCCCGATCCCGACCCCGAACCCGACCGATAAAGCGCGTCCCACATCTCGTAGTCCGACCGCAGCACCAGATACTTGACGTTGTCAGCCTCGCGGTCGAACTCTTCCAGCTGGAAGCTGACCCCGGACCAAAGCCCGCGCACTGTCCCCGCCGCCTCGACGCGCACATGCGGTGCCTGCGCTTCCTCCAGCCGGATCGCCGACAAAGGCTCGCCTGCGCCAACCTCGATGTAGTCGCCGGGGTAATGGTAAAGTTCGCCCTTCGCCGCTTCGTGCGGTTTTGGCGCGTCGGCTTTGGTCATCAGATCGGTCGCGGGTTTCTTGAAGTCATAGTCGGTATGGACATAGGTCCCCGACCGGACCGAGGCGCGGGGCCGAAGCGTGGTGATCACGTCCGTCTCCTCGACCACCGTCCCCGGATCGCCCCGGTACTTCACCGTGCCGAAGTCTTCAGCGTCCTTCACACTGGCATTGGCGTCGGAAAGGACCAAAGTGTGTTCGCCGTCGGCATGGTCGAAGTGGTAGAAGATCCCCTCATGCTCCATCAGCCGCTGCACGAAGTTCAGGTCGGTCTCGCGGTACTGCACGCAATAGTCGCGCGGCGGATAGGACTTCTTCAACCGCTTCTCGACCTTCACATGGGCATAGGGCTTGAACACCGCTTCGATGATCTCGACCACGCTTTTCTTCTGGAAGATCCGGTTGTCGCTGCGGTTTGTCAGGAACCACAGCCAGGGCCGCAGCACGACACGGTAATGCGCGTGATCCTCCCGCAGCTCAAGAAAGGCGAATTCGGCGACGATGCCGTGGAAAAAGCGTTTTGCGCCGTCGGTGCGCAGGGTGATCGTGACCGGCGTGCCCAATAGGTCTTCGGCCTTGACGTTGATGTCCTTGCTGACCAACCCCAGGTCATAGCGAAAGCATTGGCTGATCTCGTCGAAACCCTCCATCCGCGAAAACATCAGAGTGTCGCCCAGCGCCGTGCCGACCAAGATGTTGCGACCGTCAGCCATGCTGATCTCTCCTGTCCGAACGCTTCGTCAAATCGGGTAACGTGGCAAATGCCTGGCCACTCTAGCCGAAATTCAACGCCCGTGGGGCTGAAAAGCGATCAGAGCGCAGTCGGGCAGACCAGACCTTTCAGAAGCGCCCAGCGCGACAGCGGATTGGCCTCGGCCTGGAACTGCACTTCCATGAAAAGCCGCGCCCCGCCGGACCTGAGGTCAACCAGGAACCGCCTGCCGCCATCGCGTTCGCGCAGCCGGATGCCGTCTAGGATGCGGAACAGACCCCATTCCCCCGCCTGCGCCAGCGTGGCGCTGCCCTCTGCGGTGGTGAAGCGCATCTCGGCGCCCAGGGCAGGTGACGGCCCGGGCCAGGTCAGGGTCAGGGCTTCCACCGTGGTCTCGACCGGGCCACCTTGCCCGCCGATGGCGACAAAGGTCTTGCCGCGTTCGGCCAGCGCGGCCAGCGTCAGATCCGTGGACTGCCCGGTAAAGCCCGCCGCAATGGCTTGCGTCCGCTGCAGGAATTCCGCGCTTTTCGGGTCCAGGCCCGCAAAACGCGCATCCGGCTTCCAGCGCCAGGGCGAACTTGAGGTGTCGATGTAGGGCTCGGCCCGCGTGCGGTAAAACCGGTCGACAGCCCCCTCCGGCCCCAGAAGCGAGACGACATCGGACAGCGACGCCTCACCCCCTTCGGCAAAGGGATAGCGGGCCTCGGTCACCTCCTTGCACAACGAAAGAACTTCGGCCTGCCAGGCTTTCGTCAGCGGGTTCGACAAGGGATCGGCCTGCGCGGCACTGGACTGGGCCAGCACGTCCTCGACGATCTGGACCACCATCGGCGGGGCGGTGCGCAGGGCGGCCAGCGTCGCCCCGCGCGACTTGGCCGACATCAGCCGCTGCAACCCGCGCGGCTCGTCCCGGTCCATCGCGCCCAGAGCGACGTTCAGGCTGGCAAACAGGTCCGCGATCTCGTCCATCCGGCCATCTTCGGAATACTGGATCAGCGCCGCGAAGTCGGACGCGATGCGCAGCTGCATCGCATGGGGGCGCGTCCGGTCCAGCCCGCCGACCTGCGCCCAGACTTCGGGCAAAAGTCTGGCCAGCGGCGACTCTGGTGCGGCAAGCCGTCCCGAGACCAGGACCGCTTGCTCGGGATCGCTGAAGGGGCGCACCTGCACATCGGCCAGGAACCCCTTCCAGCGCGCCAAGGTCTCGCGTTGCAGGATGTCCAGCACCTGGTCGGGCGCATCGTTCTGGCCGGGCAGGGCCGTGTCGAACAGCCGCGTCGCCTCGGTTCGTGCGGTCTGCACGGCAAGGCCCGCGCCCACCTGCCGGGCATAGTCCCAGCCGCCCTGGGTGAACAGGCCCGAAAGCGGCGTTCCCATCGCCACGCCGGACCGGCGCTGCAGCACAACGGACAGGCCGGGCACGGCGGCCTCGGAGACCCAGGGCGCAAGGTCCGCCGCGCCAGGGGAACGCTTCAGCTCAAGATAGGCCCGCGCCGGTTCGGGTGCCTCGCTGGCAAAGGTGCGCGCCTGGGCCAGAAGCTCTGCATCCGGTTGCGGCAGGGGTTGGGAGGGTGGCACCAGCCGGGCAATGTGGGACACCAGCGGTTGCAGGTCCGGCATGGACCCGGACCGGTCGGCCAGCCACCCCGCCAGATAGGCGGGCGACCAGTCCGCCTGACCTGAGAGGACCGACCAGGCGCGCAGCGTGTCGTAGAGCGGCAGGCTCTCGCCCTCGGCCGCCAGGGCCGCATCGACTGCACGCGACAGTGCGCCGGGCAGATGCTTCTGCACAGCGGCAGCATAGACCGCGTCAGCATGAGCCGCCGAGTCAAAGCCCAAAAGCCCCGCGAAAAGCCGGATCGGCGCCTTCTCGGCCGCCCGTGCCACGCCGTCCGCCGCCGCGCCCAACCGGGTCAACCGTTGCGGCAGGTCGGGCATCACCGCATCCCGGTCCAGCCCGATATCCAGCGCTTCGGCGTCAAAAAGCCGTGTCAGGTCGCGGTGGAAGCGCCATTCCACGAACCCCGCCCAGCCAGCGACCATCAGGACGAAGGCCAGGACCAGAACCAGGGTGATCCCGGTCCAGCCCGCGCCCAGGTTGCGGTCAAAGGCGGTTCTGCTGCCTTCCAGCACCGCCAGCCGCCGCTCCAGAAAGACCTTCACGCCTGCGAAATCCGGCCCCGCCTCGTCCGCCTTGCGGATAAAGTCGCGCACCGACGCGGCCGAGATGTCGCGGCCGTCGAAGATAAGCCGATGCGCCCCCGCGCCCCAAAGCGCCACATCCACGCTGCGGTTCTTCCGCGCTGCCTGGTCAAGCATCAGCCCCAGCACATAGCGGGCCGGCCGGATGGTCGAGGGTTGCACGCCAGCCCGCTCCAGGTCGGCGTCGAAGCGGTCCAGCGCCTCGGCCGCGCGCTGGACCAGGACCTGGGCCTGGACGCCGCGAATGGTCGACAGCTGGTCCACCATCCGAAGGACGGGTCCGGCCGCCGCTTCATAGGCCTCGGGGTCGGACCGCCGCGCCCCGCGCCTTGGCGGCAGAACCGTGCGCGGGCTGTTCGGGTCGGAAGTCATTGCGACGGGATCAGGCCTTCATCGACCCATTTCTTCAGCGTCTCTTCGCCGACCTCGAAATGCATGCCGTCCTCGCGGTTGTAGCCGCCACCCCAATACCAGCCTTCCTCGTTGAAATGTTCGGCAAGGATCACCAGGCCGATCTGCATCGTGCCGTCGGCAAAGGGGTCAAGCTCGCCCTGCAGGGTGATATCGATCGCCGTGCCGAAGGAATGGTTCGAGACCGCGCTGTTCGACCCCCGGATCAGGCGGACACACAGAGCCCCCGCGGTGCCCAGCTTGGCGGCGATGTCGGGTTCATCCTGCTGCAGCTTGGCGACGATCCGCTCCAGGCTGTCCAGTGCGGGCTTGAGCATCGTGGTCTTGATCGGACCGATCTGCCGGGTCTCGACCAGGCCCTTCAGCTTGGGGTTGGTGATCCCCCGGCAGTCGGTGCCCAGATCCTCGCGCGGGCGGCCCAGAAGCGCCAGCATCGTCTTGTTCCGGGGCTGGGTGATGCCCTTGTTGAACCGGTTCCGCGCCGCCCGCATCTGTTCGGTCAAGGCCTCGGTCTCGGGCTGGTGCTGGGCGTCCTCGCCCAGGGTCAGTCCTTCCGCATCCACAGTCGGCTCTGCGACGGTCGAGGGGGCCACGGGCGCGCGATTGGCCAAGAGGCTCATGTCGTCGCGCAGCCGCGCCAGGTCCGATTTCAGCGTCCCGATCTCGGCCTCAAGCCGCGCCCGCTGGGCCGCTTCGGCATCGAAGGCTTCTTCCAGCCGGGTCAGGCGCAGGTCCGCCCCGCTGTCGGCCGATTCCAGCAGCGTCGTGACCATGGCGAAGGCCACCGCGGCGATGATGACGCCGATGGCGACGATGATGGGCGCAATAAGGGAGTTCGACTGCATTCAGCCCTCGCGGATATGCACGGCAATGGTCGAGACGTTGTCGGGCGCGCCGCTGTCCAGCGCCTCGCGCACCAGCTTCTGGCAGGCGTCCTCGGGGCTGGCGGCGTCGCGCAACAGCGCCTCGACCGTCTGCTCGTAGACACAGCGGGTCAGCCCGTCGCTGCACAGCAAAAGCCGGTCCCCGATCGCAAGGGGGACGCTGATCAGGTCGACGTCCAGTTCGGCCCCGCCTCCCACGGCCCGGGTGATGACATGCGATTCCGGGTGGCGCTCGGCCTCGGCAGGAGACAGCTCGCCGCGGTCGATCATCTCTTGCACGACGGAATGGTCGCGGGTCAGCGGGCGCAGACGGCCGCCGCGCAAAAGGTAGGCCCGGCTGTCGCCCACCCAGGCCACATGTGCCACCGCCCCGCTGATCAGCACCGCAACCACCGTAGCCCCCATACGCCCCATGCCGGGGCTGCGCTGGCGTTGAAGGACCAGCCCGTTCGCCTCTTGCAGCCGGGCCACCAGCGCGGGTCCCGGATCGACCCCGTCCGGGATCTGCGCCAGACAATCGATCACGATCTCGGATGCGACATCGCCGTTGCCATAGCCGCCCATCCCGTCCGCGACCGCCCAAAGCGCGCCGGTCGGATCGGTCAGGATGGAATCCTCGTTGCGTTCGCGCACCATCCCGCGGTTGGTCAACCCCGCCCCCACCGCCACCGGCATCCGCTGGTCCTGGCCCGGAACGACGGTAATCGGAGTGTTCATTGCCGGTCCGCCCGCACGGCCGGGTCGGTCCGTCCTTGGGTCGAATTCTGCAGCATCGGGAAATCCCGCCCAAAGGTGTGAATTGAATGCAAAGGCATCATAGCCTAGACTGGCCCCACCTATAAATCCGTTTTTTGGAAGGTGGTTCGACGATGCGTATTTTGCTGACCAGCCTTGCGATCTGTGCCGCGCTGATGCCCACCGTTGGCCAGGCCCAGGATCTGACGGAGGAGGAGCTGCTGCAGATGTTCCTTGCGCAGCGGGATGCCTACAAGGCCGCGGTCGAAGGCAATACCGCGCTGACCCGCGGGCTGACCCTGATCACCGCGGATGATGTCGAGATCGCCACCGAAGTCGCCACAGAAGACCCCGCCCCCGACACCGAGACCGCCCCCGAGACCGCCGGAACCGAGGTTGCGACCGATGCCTCGACCGGGGCGGTCAAGCCGCCGACCGAAACCGTTGTCTCCAGCAACGAGACCGCGACCCTGGTGAAGATGCCCGACGGGATGGGCGTCAACGTCCGCATCGAATTTGCCTTCGACAGCGCTGCGCTGGACGATGCGCAGAAGCCGAAGCTGCAGACCCTGTGCAACGTGATGCGGACGGCGGACATCCAGCTTTTCCGCATCATCGGCCACACCGATGCCTCGGGGTCCGACGATTACAACGAACGTCTGTCGCGCCTGCGGGCCGAGGAAGTGCAGCGCTTCTTCGTCAACGACTGCGGCATCGCGGCCAATCGGCTTGAGGCCGTGGGGCTGGGCGAACGCTTCCTTCTGGAAGACTACGGCCCGGATTCGGACCAGAACCGCCGGGTGGAGTTTCAGGCGCTAAGCTGACGGCGAACCGCGCCCTTCAGGCCGCTTTCAGCCTGACATACTTGATCGCCCGGCGATGATAGGTATAGGCGATATGCAGGGTGCCGTCCGGCCCTGAAATGAGGGATGGATAGGAGTATTCCTTGTTCAGCCCGTCCTTGGAATTGTTGGTCAGGCAGTACCCGCTGCCGTCCTCGATCCGACGGATGTCCTGGAATGTCGCGCCATTGTCCCGGGAAATGGCAAGCACAAGCGGCGCGCGGGGCACGCCCCAGATCGCACCGCCGGTGCCGTTGGGGCCGGGGGTCACGCCAGCCCCACCCTCATCGTCAATCTCGTCATAAAGCGAGGCACGGCGCTGGTCCGACATGTCGGCGTTCACCGGATTGCCGACCAGCGCGATACGCCCGTCGGCAAGGCGGACCGCCTGAACCGACGAATTGTTGTTCGGCAGATCGGTGTCCGTCGGTTTCGACCAGGCAAGCCCGCCATCCCGCGACAGGCTGCGCCGGACCCGGTTCGAGAAACGGTCGCGGAAGAAGGCGGGCATGATGCCGTCCCGGGCGGCAACCGGGTTCATGTGCACCGCGCCCAGACTGTCTGGTACCTCGGTGGCCGACCAGGTCGCGCCTCCATCGCGCGAGACCAGCATCACCGCGGTGTCCAGCGATCCGGTCCAGCGGCCTTCGGGCGGGGTCACGCAGCGAAAGCCGGGCAACAGCCATTCGCCGTTCGGTCCGATCCGTGGCGGCTGACGCACGAAGACGCCGGTGAAATCGCCCAGCCGCCGGGTTTCGCCGAAGCTGGCCCCCCCATCCTGCGAGCGACGGACGTGGATCTCGCATTCGTCCTGCCGCCCCCCCGGCTGCGAGGTGTGAAACAGCCACACGTCCCCATCGGGTGCCACGAAGAGAACCGGGTTCTGTTCGGACCGGTCGGCGCGGCTGCTCAGCCTTTCGGCCTGGGTCCAGCGGTCCGCACCGGGGCGCAGCCGCGACATCCAGACCGAGATGTCGCCCATGCCTTCCATCGTCCCGCCGAACCACACGCAGGCCAGTGTTCCATCCGGCAGCCAGCACAGGTTGGCGGCATGATTCTGCACGCAGGGCGAGGCAAGCATCGCTTCGGTCCGGTCCGCCTCGGTCAGGTGCGGCCGCAGAAGGCCGTCCATGCAAGCCTCTATTTCCGCTGTGGAAAGTTCGCCAGGTCTCATGGCCGTGGTCATGCTTGCGGCTCCGCCCGTTGGTCCGACTGCCCGACTGCCGGGCGACACCGTTGTGGAAGAAAGTCTTTGATATTACAAGTTTCAAGTTCCCAGATCACCAATCTTCAGCAGGGAATTATAGTCATCATTCTGATTATCATTATTAAATTTTGATCATGGCGCATCTGACGGACGTCCGCCTGTCTCCTCAAAACTAACAAGTTGACAGGAAACTTGCGACCTGTTCCATTTCCAGCCGCAGACTGCCGAACCGGAGGAGTGCCATCGTGGCGCGGGCCGTCCGCTTTACGCTTGGGAGGTAACATGAAAACCAACTCGAAAGAGCGCAACGGCCTGACGCGTCGTGGCGCATTGAAGCTTGGTCTCGGCTCGTTCGTCGCGGTGGCCGCGTTCGGCCCGGGCGCGCGCATTGTCATGGCGCAGGACGGACAGGTGCTGAAGGCCATCAACCCCGCCTTCTCGCAGGACTGGTCACCGCTGCGCGGGGGCGGTGTGCCCTACCGCTGGAATTCCGTCTGGAACGCCAGCGCGATGTATTTCAACGACAAGGGCGAGATCCAGCCCTACGTTCTGACCGAATGGACCCCCTCGGCCGATTACGTCACCTGGACGCTGAAGCTGAACCCCGAGGCGAGGTTCGCCGACGGCAGTGCGATCACTGCTGCGGACGTCAAGGGCTCGTGGGAGCTGTCGGCGATGCCGGGCACGCAGAACCAGCGCATCGACCAGGTGCTGGCGGGTGTCGCGGGCTATGGCGCGGTGAAGGACGGCTCGGCCACCGACATCTCGGGCATCGTCGTCAATGATGACGCGACGCTGACGGTCACTTTGGCCGCGCCCGATCCGATCTTCTTCCAGCGGCTTGCCAACCATATTGCGCCCATCGTCAAGGTCGCCGTCGCGCGCGGCGCAGATGGCAACGAGGTCCCCGATTTCTTCCTGGCCGCCAATGGCGCGACCTCGGGTCCCTTCATGCTGGAATCGGCCAACCTGGACACGGGTGAGCTGGTCTGGGTCCCGAACCCGAACTTCTTCGGCCCGGCCCCCAAACTGGCGCGGATCGAACTGACCGCCGTCGAAGACAACGTGACCGCGACGCAGATGCTGGCTTCGGGCGAGTATCAGGCGCATACGGAACTGGTGACCTCGACCATCGTGCAGGACCTGGGGCCAGAGTTTGCCGCGGGGGCCGAGATCCCGACCTCGCAGCACTTCTGGTTCAACGCCGCCCGCGCACCGATGGACGACCCGAAAGTGCGTGAGGCGCTGATCCTGGCGGTGGACCGCGACGGACTGATCAAGGCCTCGTTCCCCGATGGCCCGCACCAGAAGACCGACAGCGTGATGAACGCCGTCCCCGGTGCCGATGACCCCACCTTCGTCCCCTATCCCTTCGACCCCGAACGCGCCAAGGCGCTGCTGGCCGAGTCAAGCTATGGCGGGCCGGAACGGCTGCCCAAGCTGATGTTCGTCGGCATCTCCAGCCCGGCGAACGAGGCCGCGGCGCAGTACATTGCCGAGCAGTGGCGCCAGAACCTTGGCATCACGGCCGTCGACATGAAGCCGCAGCAGGACCAGTATGCCGGCCCGGACCAGAACGCGATCCAGATCTTCCGCGACGACGTCGGCACCCGCGTGCCCGATGCGGCAAGCTATCTGGCGGGGTCCATCGCCTCGACCTCGGGGAACGCGACGGGCAAGATGTCCTACAAGAACGACAAGGTCGATGCGCTGATCACCGAGGCGCTGGCAAAGCCCTCGGACGATCCGGCCCGCATCGCGCTTGCGCAGGAAGCACAGCGGATCTTCCGCGACGACTTCATGTTCATCCCGTGGTACCGCCAGACCATGTCCCGCTGGGCCGCCGCGAACGTGGCGGGGATGGAAAAGAACCTCGACTGGCAGATCGTGGCACCCTGGGCGATTTCCATCGCCTGACCTGCCATGCCATAGCGACGGGCGGGGGCCTTTCCTCGCCCGTTGTCACCTTGAACGGACCCTGTCGCCATGATCGCCTACATCCTTCGACGGCTGCTGCTGTGGATCCCTTCGGTCGTTCTGGTGATGCTGGGCGTCTATGCGCTGGCATTCTACGGGGCGGGGGACCCGATCAAGCTGATCTTCCTGCGCGCGCCCGGCGACGTGGCCTATGACCCCGTCAAGATCGAGGCGATCCGTGAGCAGGCCGGGCTGAACCAGCCCTTCCTGGTGCAGTTCGGCAATTATCTCTGGAACCTGCTGCACGGCAACTTCGGCAACTCGCTTTTCTCGGGGCGGTCGGTCTGGGCGATGATCTCGGCGGCAGCCCCGGTGTCCTTGATGCTGGGTCTGATGGCGATGATCGTGACGGCGCTGGTTGCGGTTCCCCTGGGCATGATCGCGGGCATGAACCAGAACAGCCGCCTGGACTACACGATCCTGGGGACGGCGGTGACGCTCTGGGCCATTCCGGCCTATGTGGCCGGGCCGCTTCTGATGGTCATGCTGCTGGCGATCCTGCCCAGCGGGGCAGTTCCCTATGGCTGGGGCGGGCTTTTCTCGGTCAAGATCATCCTGCCGCTGATCGTGCTGTCCTTCCAGCCCATCGCGCTGATCATCCGCCAGACCCGCGCCGCGGTGATCGACGTCATGACCGAGGATTACGTCCGCACCGCCCGCGCCAAGGGTGTCCCCGAGCATGTTGTGGCCCTGCGCCACATCCTGCGGCCCGTGCTGACGCCTGTCGTCACGCAGTTGGGGCTGATCATGATCACCATCGTCAACGGCGCGATCTTCGTCGAACTGGTCTTCGGCTTGCCGGGTCTGGGCCGACTGACCGTGCAGGCGCTGATCAATTCCGACTATCCGGTGATCCTGGCCGTCACGCTGATCGGGTCCTTTCTGGTCATGGCGTCAAACCTGCTGGT
>NZ_JAXMMF010000100.1:0-5968 GCF_034366665.1 Tabrizicola sp.
CCTTAACCCGCTGATCGGCGAAAAGACCGATGCCCGTTTCGTGCCGATGACCGATGCCCACGACCCGGGCCTTCGCGCCTCGCTGAAAGCGGCTGCCGCAGCGCAGGGCATTGACCTGCCGGAAGGTGTCTACTGCTGGTACTCCGGTCCCTCGTTCGAGACCCCCGCCGAGATCCGCATGCTGAAACTGCTGGGCGGTGACGCCGTGGGAATGTCTACCGTGCCCGAGGTGATCCTGGCGCGCTTTCTGGGCCTGCGGGTCGCGGCCATTTCCACGATCACCAACATGGCCGCCGGCATGTCGGACGAGAAGATCAGCCACGAACACACCAAGGCGATGGCCCCGCTTGGTGCGGCAAAACTGGAACGGATTCTCAGGGAATTCCTGCGCTCACGGCATTGAGACGACGGGGCGTTTGACATCCCCGGCAAAGCCGCGCAACCCTTTGAACACACCGCCGCTTTCGCCCTCGCCCTGTCTCTCCGACCGATTGCCGCCCTGATGCAGCTTTACCTTCCCATCGCCGAGGTTTCGGTCAATGCCTTCCTCATTCTGGGGTTGGGCGGCATCGTGGGGTTCTTGTCGGGCATGTTCGGGGTCGGTGGCGGATTTCTGATCACGCCCTTGCTGTTCTTCATCGGTGTCCCGCCCGCCGTGGCCGTGGCGACCGGGGCCAATCAGGTCGTCGCTTCGTCGATCTCGGGTGTGCTGGCACAGCTTCGGCGGAAGGGCGTCGACTTCACGATGGGGGGCGTCCTGCTGGCGGGGGGGGTCGTCGGCTCGGTCCTGGGGGTCTGGGTCTTCGGCATAATGACCCGGCTGGGGCAGATCGACCTTTTTGTCCAGCTGTCCTACGTGATTTTCCTGGGCCTCATCGGTGCGATGATGTTCCAGGAAAGCCTGCGCAGCCTGCTGCGGTCACGCAAGCCGGGTGGCCCGCCGATCCGCCGGGCGCATGTCCATTCCTGGGTCCACGGCCTGCCCTTCAAGATGAAGTTCCGGGCGAGCGGGCTTTACATCAGCGTCATTCCCCCGGTGCTGATCGGAGCCGCCGTGGGCTTTCTGTCGGCGATCATGGGCGTCGGCGGCGGCTTTATCCTGGTGCCGGCGATGATCTACCTGCTGGGAATGCCCACCAAGGTCGTGATCGGCACCTCGCTCTTTCAGATCATCTTCGTGACCGGATTCACCACGGTCATGCACGCGGTGAACAGCCAGACCGTCGATATGATGCTGGCGCTTATCCTGATCCTTGGCGGCGTCGTGGGCGCACAGATGGGCACGCGGGTGGGCGTCCGGCTCAAGGCTGAACAGTTGCGCATCCTGTTGTCGCTGCTGGTGATGGCGGTCTCGATCCGTATCGCGGTCGATCTGCTGGTCCGGCCGTCCGAGCTTTATTCGGTCGCGGGGGTCCTGCCGTGATCCGCGCGCTTGCCCTGATGCTGGCGCTTGCCCTTCCGGTCGTCGCTCAAGACGCGCCTGCCGCGCAGGAAGTCATCGTCGCCGGGATGAGCCAGAACCGCGTCTCGATCACCGCGGATTTCGACGGGTCCGAGATCCTGATCTACGGTGCCGTCAAGCGCGACGCCCCGCCGCCCGAGGGTGCGGGGCCGCTGGAGGTGATCGTGACCGTCGAGGGCCCCTCTGGCCCCGTCGCTGTCCGTCGCAAGGACCGGGTCGCGGGGATCTGGATCAACAACGCCTCGGTCCGGGTCGACAGCGCGCCCAGCTTCTACGCTGTCGCAACCACCGGGCCGCTGGACTACATCCTGTCGGACGTGGACAACCTGCGCTACGGCATCACGATCGAAAGGATGATCCGCGCGATCGGCATCTCGGACGAGGCGGACAAGGCCGGGGAGTTCGTGCTGGCCCTGCTGCGGGTCCGAACCGACGAAGGGCGCTACCGGGTGCTGGAGGGCAAGGTCGAGCTGACCGAAGACACGCTGTTTCGCACCGATGTGGTCCTGCCTGCCAACCTGACCGAGGGCGAATACAAGGTCCGCCTGTTCCTTCTGCGCGACAAGCGGGTCATCGCCAGCCAGGAGCGGGTGATCGGCGTCCGCAAGGAAGGGCTGGAGCGCTTCATCTTTAACCTCGCCCAGGAACAGCCCTTGGTCTATGGCCTGTTGTCGCTGGCCCTGGCCGCCTTGGCGGGCTGGGGTGCGTCGGCGGCGTTCCGGCTGATGCGGGCCTGAACCAGCGGCTCCTCGTGCGACTTCGTCTTCTCGTCGCAAGCGATACGGGATGACGTCACCAATCCGCGGTGGCCGGGGTCACTTCTTCTTGGAAAGCGCCGCCTCAAGTGCCACGATCCGGGCTTCCAGAGCGGCGTTCTCTTCCCGGGCCTTCTGCGCCATCGCGCGGGCGGCGTCGAATTCCTCACGCGTGACGAAGTCGCGGTCGGCCATCCAGCGGTCGACGAAGCTTTTCATCGCCGTCTCGGCCTCGGTCTTGGCGCCCTGGGCCACGCCCATCGCATTGGTCATGAGCTGGCTCATGTCGTCGAAGAACTTGTTGCGGGTCTGCATGGTCGGTCTCCTGCGCTTGCCCTCTATATGGCCCCGCGCCGCCTGCAGGGCAAGGCGCGGTTGACATCACCCGCCCTGCCCGCGACAACCTGCCCCAAACCGACGAGAGCCCGCATGATCCCCTTCCCCGACATCTCGCCCAATCTGTTCGAAGTCGAGCTGTTCGGCTTTACCCTGGCCCTGCGCTGGTATGCGCTGGCCTATATCGTGGGGCTGCTGTTCGGCTGGTGGATCGTCCTTCGGGCCGTACGTACGCCCCGGCTATGGTCCGGCGCGGCACCGATGACGCCCGACCAGGTGGAACGGTTCCTGACCTGGGCCATCGTCGGGGTCATTCTTGGCGGCCGCCTTGGCTATGTCCTGTTCTACGACCTGCCCAGCTATCTGGCCGATCCCCTGCAGATCGTCCGGCTTTGGGAAGGCGGCATGGCCTTTCACGGCGGCTTCCTTGGGGTCGTCGTCGCCGCGCTCTGGTTCTGTCGGCGCGAGAAGATCCCGATGTTGTCGATGGGCGACCTGCTGGCGCTGGCCGCCCCGGTCGGGCTGATGCTGGGTCGCCTGGCCAACTTCATCAACGCCGAGCTTTGGGGGCGCCCCACGACGCAGCCCTGGGGTGTGATCTTCCCGGGCGACGCCGCGCAGACTTGCGAGGGCGTCGTCGGCCTGTGTGCCCGCCATCCAAGCCAGTTGTATCAGGCCGGGTTGGAGGGGCTGCTTCTGGCGCTCGTCCTTCTCTGGCTGGCCTTCCGCACCAATGCGCTGAAACGGCCCGGCCTGATCATGGGAGTCTTCCTGGTGGGCTACGGCCTTGCCCGCTTTGTGGTGGAGTTCTTCCGCCAGCCCGATGCGCAGTTCGTCAGCCCCGGCAATCCCGTCGGCTGGGCGGTCCAGGCCGGGCACTATGGCCTGACGATGGGTCAGCTTCTGTCGCTGCCGATGATCGCCCTTGGTCTATGGTTCGCCTTGCGCGCAAGGGCGCAGTAGGGCGGCGCGGATGACCCCTCTCGCCCGCCTTCTGGCCGAGCGTATCCGCGAGACCGGGCCGATCACCGTGGCCGACTACATGGCGGAATGCCTGCTGCACCCGGTCCACGGCTACTACACCACGCGCGACCCGTTCGGGGCGGCAGGGGACTTCACCACCGCCCCCGAGATCAGCCAGATGTTCGGCGAGCTTGTCGGCCTGGCCCTGGCACAGGCCTGGCTGGATCGCGGCGCGCCCGCGCCCTTCACCCTGGCCGAGCTTGGCCCCGGTCGCGGCACGCTGATGGCCGACATCCTGCGCGCGACGCGCAGTGTTCCCGGCTTCCATGCCGCAGCACGGGTGCTGCTGGTCGAAGCTTCGCCGGTTCTGCGCCGGAAACAACAGGAGACGATCAGCCGGGGCCACGATCTGGGCCTGCGCTGGATCGAGGGGGCGGGCGATCTGCCCGAGCAACCGCTGTTTCTGGTTGCCAACGAGTTCTTCGATGCCCTGCCGATCCACCAGTACCAGTTCATCAACGGCGGCTGGCACGAACGCCTGATCGGCCTGCAGGAGGGCGCGCTGGCCTTCGGCCTGGCCGAGGGCCCGACGCTTCCCTACACGATGGCGATGCACCACCGCGAAGACGGCGCGATCATCGAGGAAAACCGCATCGGCCGTTTCATCATGCGGCAGGTCCATCACCGGCTCCACCACCACGGCGGCGTGGCTCTGGTGATCGACTACGGCGACTGGCGGTCGCACGGGGACACCTTGCAGGCGCTGCGCGCTCATGCGTTCGACGACCCCCTGGCGCATCCGGGCGAGGCCGACCTGACCGCCCATGTCGACTTCGAACCCCTCGCCGAACACCAGCCCCATTTCTACACCACGCAGGGCGCGTTCCTGACCCGCCTTGGCATCGACGCCCGGGCCGAGCGCCTTGCCCGGAACCTGACCGGGGCTGCTCTGGAAAGTCACCGCGCCGCGCATCGGCGCTTGACCCACCCGGAAGAAATGGGTTCGTTGTTCAAGGTGCTGGCCGTGACCTCGGACGGTGCCCCACCGCCCCCCGGATTCGCCTGATGCCCACCACGCTGGAAATCATCACCTCGGACGCACTTGAGGCCCGCCACGGCTTCTTCACCCGCAAGGGCGGGGCGTCCTCGGGCATTTTTGCCGGGCTGAACTGCGGCACCGGATCGTCGGACCAGACCGAGATCGTCGCGATCAACCGCGCCCGCGTGGCCGAGGCGATGGGGGTTGGACCCGAGGCGCTGCTGACGGTCCACCAGGTCCACTCTGCCAAGGCGGTCCCCGTGACCGGCCCGCTGGCGATCCGGCCCGAGGCGGATGCGCTGGTCACCGACCGGCCCGGTGTGCTGCTGGCCGTTCTGACCGCCGATTGCCAGCCGGTCCTTTTCGCCGACCCCAAGGCGAAGGTCGTCGGTGCCGCCCATGCGGGCTGGCGCGGCGCAGTGGACGGGGTACTGGAAGCCACGATCGACGCGATGGAGGCACTGGGGGCGCGGCGGTCGAACATCACCGCGGTGATCGGCCCGACGATCAGCCAAGCCGCCTATGAGGTCGGCCCCGAGTTCTTTGACCGCTTCCGCGCCGAGGACGAAGCAAGCACGCGCTTCTTCGCCAATGCTGCCGGCGATCGGATGCTGTTCGACCTGCCCGGCTATGGCCTGTACCGCCTGCGCAACGCAGGGGTGAAAGAGGCGCTCTGGACTGGGCACTGCACCTACCGCGATCCGGCCCGGTTTTATTCCTTCCGCAGGACAACGCACGCAAAAGAAGCCGATTATGGTCGACTCATCTCGGTAATAAGGCTTTGAATTCGCTGAATGGGGCGTGAAAATGCTCTGATTGCAGCACCTTTCTTCCCCAACCTTGCCGCAATCGCCCGTCAAGCATACACCAACAGGTTGCATTACGACGGGGGATCCGATGATCATCCAGATGAAGACCAAGCGCCGCTGGATCCTGTCGATCCTTGAAACGGTGGGCGACGGGGAAGACACCCGTATCGTCGCCCGCGCGTCTGCGCGGCAGACCTCGGGCCGAACGGCGATGGTCTCGGGCCAGAAGGGCTTTGCGATGCGGCTGAAAACCGCGACGCGCCAGGTTTCGGACGCCTCGCGCTAACCCCCGACCGGCTTCAGGCGCTTTTTGCGAGCCGCGCTTCCAGAACATCGAACGGCAGACCGGGTTCGTCCTTCGCACAGCGGATGACAAGGCTGGTCTTCACGTTGGCCACGTGGTCGGCCTTCAGCAGCTCTTCGGTCAGGAAGCTTTGGAAGGTCGACAGGTCGGGCGAGACGCATTTCAGGATGAAGTCGATTTCGCCGTTCAGCATGTGACATTCGCGGACCAAAGGCCAGGCGCGGCAACGGGCCTCGAACGTGGCAAGGTCTGCTTCGGCCTGGCTGTTCAGGCGGACCATCGCGAAGACCTGGACCTCGA
>NZ_JAXMMF010000101.1:0-44502 GCF_034366665.1 Tabrizicola sp.
GAGGTGCTTCTTGTCCGGCGCCATGTTGCAGCCGTGCGGGTTGTTGGCGATCGGCACATAACGCGTGAACTGGCTTTTCGCGTCCTTGCGGCCGTCAAGGATGCGGACGCCGTTCAGCTCTTGCCCCTCACCCGCCGCGACGGCGGCCTCGATGGCGGCGATGTTGAAGATCACCACGTGGTCCATCTCGGCCGCGGTCATGTCGGACAGGGTCATCCCCATTTCCGAGTTGTACGAGGTGGAAAATGCCCACTTCCCCTCATAATCCGCGTCGCAGTTGTCGAGGTTGCCCGAGACGATGACCTGCCAGGCGGGCAGCATCGCTTCGGCATCGACGGCGGTGAAGATGTTCACATACGTGCCCACGTCCTGCATCGTGGTGCCGTCGTTGACCAGCGGGGCCTCATCCTCGCCGTTGCAGAAGACGTATTTGGTGTTCGGGGCCTTCTGCGGCCGCATCCCGTGGATCGCCTTGGCGTTCGGGATTTCCAGGATGGCGTCGCACTTCATCACGTCGGCGCGGACCCGGGCGACGCGGGTGTTCGCCTTGTCGTTCATGAACAGGTACTTGCCGTCGTACTTGCCGTCGGTGAACGACATGTGGACGTGGTGGAGATCGCCGTTGTCGTGGATTTTCTTGCCGTTGGCCGCCAGGAACTTCTTCGTCTTGTCGCTCATCGTGCGCTGGTGGATGCGCAGCGATTCATTCGTCTCGCCCCAACCGGTGGCCGAGCAGCGGTTGAAGACCGGAACCCGCATCAGCTCGCGCATGGACGGGATGCCAAGAATCCGCATCTCGCCCGACTGGCCCGAGGACCAGAAGCCATAATGCGTGTCCAGCTGGCCGGGCGGGACGTTGTAGCCTTCGCCGGCGGCCAGGGCTGCGGTGCTGCCCAGCGCCAGTGCGCCGACACCCGCGCTGGTGCCTAGGGCCAGGCGGCCCCCGCCGATGGCGCCCGCAAGCGCCGCGCCGCCTGCCGTGGCACCCAGAAGGCCGCGGCGTGAGATCCCCGAGGTGGGTCGTTCAGACATGATCTGTCCCTTTCATTCAGCTGGTTGGGGGTGTTGGTGGTTCGGGTGGCCCGTCAGGTCGCGGACCGGCGAGGCGGCGAAAGCTTCGCGCCGCTTCACCTTTTTGATCACCACGGGGCATTTCGTGGTGGACTGGTACAGCACCTGGCAATGCAGGCAGTTGATGCATTCGTTCGGGTTGATCTCGCCCGTCGGGTGGATCGACTGCACCGGGCATTCATTGGCGCAGGTCTGGCAGGGGTTGCCGCATTCGCGGTAGCGCTTGAGCCAGTCGAACATCCGCATCCGCGCCGGGATGGCGAGGCCGGCACCGAGGGGGCAGAGGTAGCGGCAGTAGAACCGCTCGACGAACAGCCCCGCGACCAGAAGCGCCACGGCGTAGGCGACGAAGGGCCAGGCGCGGACGAATTTCAGGATGATGGCAGTCTTGAACGGCTCGACCTCGGCCAGATGCTCGGCCTGTTCGATGCTGACCAGACTTGCGCCGAAAAGACCAAGGAAGATCATGTACTTGATCGGCCACAGGCGTTCGTGCAGGCCCCAGGGCAGGGTCCACTGCGGGATGCCAAGCTTGCGGGCGATCTGGTTGGTCAGTTCCTGCAGCGCGCCAAAGGGGCAAAGCCAGCCGCAATAGGCCCCCCGGCCCCAGAAGATCAGCGCGGCAGCGACGCTGAACCACAGGATGAAGGTCAAGGGGTCCAGCAGGAACGCCTGCCAGGAGAAGCCCGAGGTCAGCGCGCCGAACAGCGCCATCAGGTTGACGACCGAAAGCTGCGCATTGGCGTACCAGCCCAGGAAGACCAGCGTCACGGTCAGAAAGCCCATGCGGAACCAGTAGAATCGGCGCTCGTTCCGGGTGGCGAAGCCCTGGAAGAAGAAGACCAGCGTCAGCACGGCCAGCATCGCGGCGGTTATCGCGATTTCCAGCTGCTTGTCGGCCCAGATCCGCTTCCACAGCGCCTGGTGCGCTTCGGTTTCTTCTTGCGCGGCGACGGCCTCGGCCGGGGCGGTGTCCTGCGGGGCGGCGACGGCAACGGGGCGAAGGTACTGCGGCGGCAGCTGGTAGCCCAGGTCGAAAGTGGTGAAGACCTTCTCGATCGGCCCGACCTCGCGGTGGACCAGAAGCTGGATGCGGAAGGGTTTGGTCGGGTCAAAGCCCACATCGGCGGGGATCTTGAACAGATCGGTCTCGGTGAACTCGGGCGCGCCTTCGGCCACGACCGCGCCAAGCCGCTTGTGCATCTTGTCGCGGAAGCGGACCGACACATCGTCCTGGATCAGCACGATCCGGTCGAAGATGCCGCCCCGCACATAGCCCGAACCCTTGAAGCTGTAGATGCCGCGGCCCACGATCAGCAGCGCTTGGTCGCCCGGAGCGAGCCACCCCGCCAGGTTCGCCGCCTCGCCTTCGCCCAGGATCGCCTTGGCAATCGCTGGGTGCGAGACCAGCGCCGCCTGCATCTCGATGAACGTCGTCTCGGGCGCTTCGGTCAGGGCGCGGGCGATGGCCCGTTCGTCCCCCAGCGCCGCAAAGGCCGCGTTCACCTGGCCCACGTCCAGCGACAGTCGCCGCAAGGTGCCGTCGCCTTCCAGCGTCATCCAGTCGGTTGCCGCGGGCGCATCGGGGTTCAACTCGAACACCGGCCCCGTGGGTGCCGCATCCACCGCAAGCCCGCCCAGACCCAGCGCACGCGCCACCTTCAGCCCCGCGCGCACGATGCTGTCGTCGATCACCATCACCGTGACAGTGGCACCCGAGATGATGTCCACGTCATGCGAACTGCCGCCCGACTGCGCCTCGGCCACGAGGTCGAGGCCGATGTAACCTGCAGCCAAGGCATCCATCTTGGCTTGCGGGATGCCGATCAGGACGATGGGTTCGGAATGCTTGACCAGCTTGACCCCGGTCACGTGGGCGTCCAGGTCCACCGCGACAAGCGTGTGGATCGGCTTGCCGGAATATCCGGTGGTGGACACGAAATCGCTGGTGATGAAGGCCCAGCCAATCGTCTCGCCGCCCTTGAGGACAGGAGCGACCGGCGGGTCGACCTGCATCGGGCCGTATGCCTCGGCCCCGGCGACAAGTTCGCTGGCGGGGATCTTGTCCAGGAACTGCGGCAGGACCGGCTCGGCCCAAAGGGGCAGGGCGGCCAGAACCAGCGGCAGGACAAAGGAAAGAAGGCGGGGAAAGGTCATGTTCGGGCACTTTCGAAGGTCGCCCGAGGGTCGGTCACCCAGGCCGTATCGTTGGATTGATGAAAATCAATCTGACGAAGGGCCGACGGGTGCAGGGACCGGAAAGCAGGGCGCGGGTCCCCCTGGCGCATGGCACGGGCGTCTGCGGCAGGTGGGCCTCTGGGGGCTGGGCGAAGATGTGCGACGGGCTGGCAGGCCGGCGGTGCGGGCAGGGACAGGCTGGCCGTCCCGCGCAAGGAGGCAAGGGTCAGCCGCCCATCGGCGATTTCAGGCAGGGGTGGCGAAAAGACAAGGCAATCCAGACATTTGGCATGAGATTTTCCCGGCACGACCGGGGCGCCATCGGCGTCGATCCACACCAGGCTGGTGGCGCCATCCGCGCAAAGTTCGACCAGCATCGCGCCTTTGACCGGCCCCGCTCCACCCGGTCCGGTCAAGACCAGGGCAAGGGCCAGCACAAGGGCCAGCACAAGGCAACCAAGGGTTTGGGCGAGCTTTTGCATAGGACCTGTCTGACCGAAAGTGGCCGGTGATTCCTTGATAGAGATCAAATGAAGGTCAGATCCGCGATGGGGTCGGCTGCGTCGAAGGGGCAGATCCTGCGGCTTTGCGCCAGCCGAAATCCGTTCGGCGCAGGATTGACATCCGTCGGACCTGGCCTTGAATTGCATCAAGCCAGACAGGACCAGCCATGCGCGTTCAAGACCTTGCGGACATCCGGCAGCTGCCCGTGTTCCGCAATATGTTGCAGTCCAGCTTTGACGCGCTGATGCAGTCCGCCTATGCGCAACGGTTCCCCTCCGGGCTGGTTCTGATCCGGCAGGGCGACAGCGCCGATTTCCTGCATGTCGTCGTCGAAGGCAGCGTCGAGCTTTACGCCGACTGGCAGGGCCGGACGACGACAATGGCGTTGATCCAGCCGGTCGGGACCTTCATCCTGGCCGCCTGCGTGCGCGACCTGCCTTACCTCATGTCGGCCCGCACGCTGGAACCTTCGCGGCTTCTCCTCGTCCCCGCCTCGGACCTGCGGGCGATCTTTCGCAGCGACCCCGAGTTTGCCGTCTCGATCGTGGGGGAACTGGCAGGGGCCTTCCGGTCGATGACGCGCCACGCCAAGAACCTGAAGCTGCGCACCTCGCGCGAGCGGATTGCCAGCTATCTGCTGAAGCAGTCGCAACTGGCCGGAGGCGTGGACCGGTTCGTCCTGCAGGTGGAGAAGCGGCTTGTCGCCTCGTATCTGGGGATGACGCCGGAAAATCTGTCGCGCGCCTTGAAGGCACTGGAACCGGACGGAGTGTCGGTCAAAGGGCAGACGGTGACGATCACCGACCGGACCAGGCTGAAGGCTGCCGCGCCGCCGGATGTGCTGATTGACGGGCCTGACCCTGAAAGCATGAGCGGGGGCGTCAGCCTGCCGGGCCCCACGCTGCCGGGGGCTTGATCCCACCCGCGGGCCCCAGCGGATCGCGTGCCATCCTGTTTCAGCTGCGCGGCAGGCGCCTAGCGCCTGCGGACCGAGTTCCCGCCCGCGAGGATGCCGTTGATCAGGGCCGCAACCGCCTTGTGCAAATCGGTCATGCCATCCTCACCCGGGTCGTTGGCATGCGCGGCAGCCGCATCACGCAGGATGCCGACGATCTCTCTCTCCGGCAGGATGTTCCGGTCGTTCAACGCAAGCAGCAGGGACTCGCAAATTGCCAGAGCAGCAGTTCCGGCCACATCAGGGACGTTCTTCATTCGCGGGTCTCCGGTTGAGGCCCCGGGGTGCGTAGTCCAGATGCCTGCGTCTTCAATCTCGGCGGTATTGTCGCAGACCTGTGGCAAGAGAGACTGACCTGGATCAGCGAAAGCTGTGGTCGGCTGATCTAAAGCGTGAAGGGGAGAACTTCTGCCTCATGACGCAGGTCATGCGTCACGAAGGGATTGGCGTCCATGACACCCCAGCACAGCCCGTTTGCGCGAAAGCTGGGGGCTTTTGTCGCCCTTTCCCCCGAGGAACTGGGATTGCTTGATCAGTTGCACAGTCGGCGCAGGACGTTTCCGGCGCGGCGGGACATGATCTACGAAGGGCAGGTCGAACGGTCAGCCTGTATCCTCGCGTCCGGCTGGGTCTGTTCCTCCAAGCTTTTGCCGGGGGGCACGCGGCAGATCGTCGATTTCCAGATCCCGGGCGATTTCCTGGGCCTCCGCTTGGTCCTGTTTCGGACGGCGGACCACAATGTCGAGCCGATCACCCGGGTGCAGGCCTCGGAGGTTCAGGCCCACGATTTGCTGGATGCGTTCAACACCGCCCCTCGGCTGGCGGCTGCGGTCCTGTGGGCCGCGTCCTGCGATGAGGCGATGGTGGTGGAGCATCTCGTCGACATCGGGCGGCGGGATGCCAGGCAGCGGATGGGGCATTTCCTTCTGGAACTGGGCGCGCGGCTTAAGCTTGTCGGGCTTGCGTCCAGCGAAGGCTACAACTGTCCCCTGACGCAATATCTTCTGGCTGATGCCCTTGGCCTTAGCGCCGTTCACGTGAACCGCGTGCTGCGCGAACTGCGCGAGGACGGGCTGGTCAGCTTTCAGAACGGCAAGGTCGTCTTCATCGATTTCGATGGCCTGGTGGCGTTTTCCGAATTCGACCGGCACTACCTTGATCATGAAGGTCCGTTGATGACGTGATTTGGCGGCGGTCAGCCCGGGATCGTGGCGGCAAAGCCTGGGTGATGGGTAGCCGCCCCGCCCGGGCGCGCGCCCTTTTCGGTTCCGCCCACCCGATGCCCGTGACAGGGGGCAGGAGCATCGGGTGAAGCGGTCCGTCACTTGCCAGAGCCTTGGGGAACTCGTCAGCCAGCAAGTCGTGGGTCATTCTGGCTGTCAGAGGTGCCCCTGCACTGATCCAGGTTTGCGTCCGGTCGATATCTTCGCAGCCTCTCGGGGTGGGAGGCGCCTTTCAGAAACCGACGTCTCCACCCGGATCTGCGTTCCTGCCCGCCCTTCGACGATGGCGCGCGGGTCCTGAAGGCGGCCGATCCCGGCAAGCCTTCCACCGGCGCGAACAAAGTCACAGGCCGAGGTGATCTTCGGTGCCATCGATCCGAGGGCAAAGTCCATCGCATCCAGCGCGTCCGGGGCGATGCGCCCGATAGGCGACTGCGTGGGCGTGCCCCAGTCGCGGAACACCGCCTCGACATCCGTCAGCATCAAAAGGACATCAGCCCCCAGCGCCATCGCCAGCAGGGCTGCCGTGCGGTCCTTGTCGATCACCGCTTCGACCCCCTCCATCTTGCCATCCACGCCCCGCACCACGGGGATGCCGCCACCGCCCGCGCAGATCACGCAGACCCCGGCCTCGACCAGCCTGCCCTCACCCAGCCGGGCCATCACGCCGATCACGATGGCGGCGGCAAGGAAGAGGGCGCTCATCTCGGCCATCCACCATTCGCCCGAGGAGACGCCCCAGATCATCACCGCGAAGGTCAGGGCGAAGAGGACCAGCACCAGTTGTTGCAGCCTGGTGAAGGCCACATCGGCGGTGGTGTCCTTCAGGAAATGCGCCTCGTTCGTCGCCTTGCGGTCGAAGACCAGCGATTTGGAGGGATCGGCCTTCACCCGTGCGGCATAGCGCATGACGAAGGCGACCGTGACCGCCCAAGTGACCACAAGGATTGCAATCCGCAGCCACAGCCCTTGGCCAAAGGTCACCCCGGCGGCGTCCGAGGCGATGACGGTGGAAAAGGCGTTGATGGTAGAGCGAAGCACCCCGATCCCCGCGCCCAGCAGGATGACGGCGACGGCCAAGTGCGTCATAGCCTGCGGCGATCATCACCGGCGTCAGGATCAGTTAGAAGGCCAGCGTCTCTTCGGCCATGCCGTAGGTCGTGCCGCCAAGGGCGAAAAGCGCCATCAGGAACGGGATCATCCAGACCTCGCGGCCCTTCAGGCGGACCATCGCCCGCTTGATCCCTGCGTCAATGGCCCCCGTCGCGGTGACCACCCCGATGAAGTCGCCGATGATGAGGACAAAGAGCGACACGTCGATGGCATTGGCGGTATAGGCGACGGGATCGTAGAACCCGGCGATGGGGGCCAGGAGGACGTCGAAAATGCCCCGCGGGTTGGCATCGGTCGGGGCGTGGCTGCCTGCGACGGGGACGTCCTTGCCCAAAGCTTCGGACCGGACGCGGGCGTATTGCCCGGCCGGGATGATGATCAGGCCGAAGAGGATGGTGAAGGCGGACGGGAAGCGGAAGCCGGGCTTTTCGACGGGCGGCATGGGCGCGGTCCATTGGTCAGGCTTCATGGCGTGACATTAGGCCGGGCCGGGTGGGCTGGCGTTGATGCAGGTTAGCCAATGAGCCTCGGGTCAGCGGCTGGTCGTGTGGCGGGGTTTCCCGCCGGAGGTCCCGGGCCACTGATGCAGGTCAACGCAAGATGCGCATGGGCCGTGCGAACATGGCATCGGGCCGCACCGCGCCTGATTTCCGAAAGCGCCCATGACACAAGCTGCACCCGCTCCCGTCGGCCTGACCCAGGCCGAAGCCACCGCCCGGCTTGCCGCCGAGGGGCCGAATGAGCTGCCAAAGGCCAAGCGGCGGTCACCCCTGCGGATCATCCTGGATGTCCTGCGCGAGCCGATGCTGGCGCTGCTTCTGGCCGGGGGCGTGGTCTACCTTCTGCTGGGCAGCCGGGAAGAGGCGCTGATCCTTCTTGCCTTCGCCTGCCTGTCCGTCGGGATCACCGTTGTCCAAGAGGCGCGGACCGAGCGGGTTCTGGAAGCCCTGCGCGACCTGACCAGTCCCCGGGCACTGGTCATCCGCGACGGCCAGCGCCAGCGCATCGCGGGCCGCGAGGTGGTGCGGGGCGATGTGATCGTGCTGGCCGAGGGCGACCGGGTGCCCGCCGATGCGGCCTTGGTCGAAGCGCACCACCTGTCGGCGGACGAATCCCTGCTGACCGGCGAGGCGGTGCCGGTGCGCAAGGTGGCTGGAGCGGCCACAGAAAGGCGTCCTGGGGGCGAGGATCAACCGATGGTCTACTCCGGCAGCCTGATCGTGCGGGGCACCGGGGTGGCCTGCGTGACCGCGACCGGAAAGGCCAGCGAGATCGGCAGGATCGGCACTTCATTGGGTCAGTTGGAGACCGAGACGCCCCACCTGCAGCGCCAGATGCGCAAGCTGGTCATCGTCTTTGCCGCTGTGGGGGCGGCGGTCAGCGTCGCGGTGGTGGTGCTTTACGGTCTGCTCAGGGGCGGCTGGCTGGACGGGGTGCTGGCCGGGATCGCGGTCGGCATGTCGATGCTGCCCGAGGAGTTTCCGATGGTTCTGGCCGTCTTCATGGCGATGGGGGCCTGGCGGATTTCCAAGGTGCGAGTGCTGACACGGCGGGCTTCGGCCATCGAGACGCTGGGCGCGGCAAGCGTGCTTTGCACCGACAAGACCGGCACGCTGACCGAAAACCGCATGACGATTGCCGAACTGCGTCTGCCGGATGGGACGGTCGCCAAGGCGGGTGCGGCCCTGCCCGAGGCGTTTCGCGAACTGGCGGCGGCGGGGGTCATGGCCTCGGCCCCCGAACCCTTCGACCCGATGGAGAAGGCGTTTCATGTGCTCGCCAAGGCCGAGTTGCGCGACGGGGAAACCCCGCCCGGCGCGGGGCGGCAGCTGGTGCGCAGCTATCCGATCTCACCCGAGCTTCTGGCGATGTCGCAAGCCTGGAAGGCTGACACGGGCTGGCAGATAGCGGCAAAGGGCGCGCCCGAGGCGATGGCGGTGCTGTGCCGCCTGGACACGGCGGCGCGTGCCCGGATGACGGCCGAGGTCAATCAGATGGCAGGCGCGGGCCTGCGCGTTCTGGGCGTGGCGGAGGCTTCGCAGCAGGGCACCTTGACCAAGGACCCCCGCGATTTCCGCTTTCGGTTCCTGGGTCTGGTGGGCCTGGCCGACCCCCTGCGCGCCTCGGTCCCTGATGCCGTCGCCCAATGCCGCAGTGCGGGCATCCGGGTCATCATGATTACGGGGGACTATCCCACCACGGCGCAGGCCATTGCCGCCGAGGCGGGGTTGCAGGGGGACCGCGTCATCACCGGGCCGGAGCTTTCCGCCCTGTCGGATGCAGACCTCGCAGACGCCGTCAGGGACGTGACCATCTTCGCCCGCATCATGCCGGAACAGAAACTGCGCATCGTCTCCGCCTTGAAGACCGCCGGGGCCGTGGTGGCGATGACCGGCGACGGGGTGAACGACGCGCCCTCGCTCAAGGCCGCACACATCGGCATCGCGATGGGCGGGAGGGGGACGGATGTCGCGCGGGAAGCCGCTTCCATCGTGCTGCTGGACGACGATTTCGGGTCCATCGTCACCACTGTCCGACTTGGCCGCCGGATCTACGACAACCTGCGCAAGGCGATGAGCTTCATTCTTGCCGTCCACGTCCCCATTGCGGGGCTGGCGTTGATGCCGCTTCTCTTCGGGATGCCGATCCTTTTTGGCCCGATGCATATCGCTTTCCTTGAGATGGTGATCGACCCGGTCTGTTCCCTCGTCTTCGAGGCCGAGACGGAAGAGGACGACGTGATGACCCGCAAACCGCGCCCGCCAGCCGAGCCTTTGTTCTCGGTCCCGACGATCCTGTGGAGCCTTGTGCAAGGCGCGCTGGTCCTGGCGGTGACCGCGACGATCTTTGCCTTGGCCCCGGGCTATGGCCTGACGACCGACCAGGTCCGCGGGATGACCTTTGCCGCCCTCATCTTCGCCATCGTGGCGCTGATCCTGGTGGACCGGTCGCGCTCGTCGTCGATCCTGAGGGCCATCACCCGCCCCAACCGCGCGCTGGCGGTGGTGCTGCCCATCGTGGGGGCTTTGCTGGCCGTCACGCTCTTCTGGCCCACTGCGCGCGACCTTTTCGGCTTTGCGGCCCTCGACCCGGCGCACCTGGTGGTGCCACCGCTGGCGGGCCTGGCGGTCCTTCTTGCGCTGGAAGTGCTGAAGCCGATCTGGCGTTGGGCGGTGCACCGCAACAAGGCGGCCCTGGCGATCACCTCCGGAAATCGCGTCACCCACTGATCTGGGGCAGCGCGGCGCGTCCTTGAAGGCAGCAGTGTCAACGCGGACGCTGCGCCATCCGCGCATTTGCCGCCACAAGAGGACGCCATCATGCAGGGTTATCTCGCCGACATCGAAACGCTGACCGAAGAGAACACCGATTTCCGCAAGGTGCTTTACGCCGGTCACAACCTGCAGCTTGTCCTGATGTCGCTGACGCCCGGGCAGGACATCGGGATGGAGACCCACGCCACGCATGACCAGTTCTTCCGCATCGAAAAGGGCCAGGGCGAGGTCGTGATCGACGGGGTTCGCCACAAGATCAAGGGCGGCGATGCGCTGATCGTTCCAGCCGGGGCAAAGCACAACGTCCTCAACACCGGCGACAAGCGCTTGCGGCTCTATACGATCTACGGCCCGCCGAACCACGTCGACAAGCTGGTCGAAGTGACCAAGGCCGACGCCGAGGCTTCGCGTGAGGTTTTCGACGGCGTGGCCAGCGAGTAGCGGCCCTTTCATCCAAGGATGACCCCCAATGCTGCGCGCCCTGACCCTTTCCTGCGGGCTTCTGGCCCTGCCCGCCCATGCCGAGACCACCAGCCTGACCATCGCGCAGGACCGCTATGAGGCTGGAGCCGCGGTCAGCTTCAACGGTCCCTCGGTGATTGACCTTTTCATGGCGGGGAACGTGGTGTCCGTGACCGCGCCCGTCGGTGGGTCGGCCCATCTGGCGGGGCGACGGGTTTCGGTTGCGGCTCCGGTGGCGGGCGATCTGTTCGCGGTGGGATACAGCGTGACAGTGACAGCCCCCGTCAGTAGCGATGCCTCGGTCTCGGGGTACGAACTATCGCTTGTACCCGTCACCGGAAACCTGCGCGCGGCGGGGTCCGAGGTCACCGTCGCTGCGGTTGGCGGCTATGCCTTGATCACGGGCGCGGACATTACCTTGCAGGGCGTCATTGCAGGGGATGCGGTGCTGGTGGCCGATGACATCATCTTTGGGCCAGAGGCAAAGGTTGCGGGCGCGCTGACGATCTATGCCGAGGACCCTGCCAGCATCAAAGTGCCCGAAACCGTCGCCCCTGCGGCCCGCGTCAGGATCGAGCAGCGCAAGCAAGACAGTGAAAGCGAGTGGTCGAAAGAGATGCCTATGCAGGTGCCGGTCTGGCGGGTCGTCACCGGCTTTCTGATGGGGGTGCTGATCTCGGGCCTGATCGCGGCGATGGTCATCGCGATTGCCCCGCAGGCGGTGCAGACCTGGCGGGTGCTGGCGCTGGCGCATCCGGGCAGGGCGATCTGGTCGGGGTTTGTGGTGACCTCGGCACTGGCGGGATCGGGGTTCGTCCTGATGCTGACCATTATCGGCGTCTTCCTCTTGCCGGTGATGCTGGTCCTGACCATGCTGGCGATCTTTGCGGGCTATGCGCTGGTGTCCTATGTCCTGGGCGTGGGCCTCTGGCTGGGCGTCGGGCGCAGGATGCCGGAGGGACTGCTGGGCAGGTTCTCGCTGCCATGTCTTGGGGCCTTTGTGGCGGGCCTCGCCTGGCTGGTGCCGATTGCCGGGCGGTTCTTCGTCCTGGGTCTGACCATGCTGGGGATCGGGACACTGGCGGCCTTCGTGCTGCCCGGCGGCTGGCTTCTGCGGCGCGAGGCGGTGCAGCCGTGAGCCTGCCCGCGCCATGATGGGTTGGGGCAGGATGCTGTTGGCATCGGTCGCGCTGACGTCGGTGGTTGGCGGCACGGCGATCTGGTGGCAGTTCACGACCGCCATCGCGGCGGCAAAGGCGCGGGTCGCGCGGGGCAGCACCGTGATCGACACCCCCTGCGGCCTGATCGAATATCAGGCGGCGGGCGAAGGGCCGGTCCTGCTGGCCGTGCATGGCAGCGGCGTGGGCTTTGACCAAGGCATGGCCTTTGCCGCACCGCTTGTCGCCCAAGGCATCCGCGTCGTTGCCCTGTCGCGCTTTGGCTACCTGCGCACGCCGATGCCTGCGGATGGCTCGGCCGAGGCGCAGGCCGATGCCTTCGTCTGCCTGATGGATGCGCTGGACATCGACCAAGCCGCCGTCATGGGGGGATCGGCAGGGGCGCTTTCGGCCCTGCAGATGGCGCTGCGGCACCCCGACCGGGTATCCTGATCCTTGTGGTTCCGCTTGGCTACAAGCCCCCGGATCAGGCGCCCTCTGCCGAGCCGATGGCCCCTTGGGTCGAGGCGACGATGATGCGGGTTATCGGGTCGGATTTCCTGTTCTGGACGGGTCTGCACATCGCGCGGGACCAGATGGTCGCCACCGTCGTCGCCACCCCGCCCGCCGTTGTCGCTGCCGCCGATCCGGCTGAACAGGCACGGGTCGCCGCCATGCTGGATGCGATCCTGCCGGTCTCTGCCCGGGCGGCTGGGCTAAGGGCCGATACTGCGGCGGGCAAGTCGATGACCCCGGTTGACCTGAGCCGCGTCACCGCCCCCAGCTTGATCGTCAGCGCGCGGGACGATGGCTATGGCACCTATGCCAGCGCCGAATACATGGCGGGACGGATCAAGGGCGCACGCTTCCTTGGGTTTGAAACCGGAGGCCACGCCTGGGTCGGCCACAACGACGAAGTGATGGCCGCGATCTCGACGCTGGTCCTGTCCGCACAACCGCCGACCGCACTGTGACCCGCTACCCTAGCCTGCGCCCCCGGCAACCTTCGGGTCCTCCTGAGCGAGGTTAGTGCGGCCTGCCCGCATCTGCTGTCCAGTGGACCCAAGCAATTCCGCTGACCGATCAAGGAGAACGCGATGCTGCAAGATGGCAAGCTTCAAGGACCCACCGCCCCGACCGACTTTGCCGGGCTATCCGCACAATTCGACGCGCTGCGCGGCGATGTGGCGACGCTGGCGCACTCTGTGACGGCAATGGCCGAACGGCGCGGGCGTCGGATGGTTTCGGACATCTCGGACGACATCGGCATCGCTGTCCACTCGGTCGAGCGGCGCGGCAAGACGGCTGAAGCCAGTATCGAGAACACCGTCGCCTTGCACCCGTATCTGGCCCTGGTCCTGGCGGTCGGTGCGGGCCTGATGATCGGCGCGCTGTCGCAGCGTTGAGCCCTGGTCGTTCAGAGCGCGCGCCCCTGTCGTCTTGGAGCCGCTGTCCCGGATCGGGGGCGTGGCGTGGATCTGGTGAAAGGGGCCAGTGGAGCTTTGGTGATGGTCACCGCCAATGCCGGTCGGCCGTGTTCGAGGGCTGGCGATGGCGCAGACCAACAGCAGCCTTGTCGCCCGTCCTGACGCAACGACGCAAGGCGCCCGGCGCACACCTGCGACGCCGCCGAAATCGCGGGCTTTGACCTCGCGCTGACCGATGGCCAGCCGATCCTGGCCACCTTGTCGATGCGAGGGCGCTTCAACATGTCCCGCGCGGCAGGGCCTGGAAGCCCTTCACATCGGTGCGGCATGTCACGACCAATCGCCCCGGCTTTGTCTGGGACGCGCGGATCATGATGGCTTCGGGCCTGCCGGTCCGGGTGACGGGTTCCCTGATTGGCGGGCGGGGGCAGCTGCATCCAGCGCTTCTGGGCTTCTTCGGTCATGCTGCCGTGGGCCTGTCGGATGTCGGGCTATCAGCTGCAAGACGGCATGACCATCCCGATGACCGGCAAGGTGCTGTGCCATAGCGCCAAAGGGGAGCGGTCCGACTTCCACGGCACGGTCCGCGGGTCACCTACGCGTTCGACCAGCGCTTAGCCCGTGACCAGACCATCCCCGACCACGATCTGGCGCCGGCACTGCGCGGCGATCTTTTCGTCGTGGGTCGAGATCAGGAAGGTCGTCCCCTCATCCCGGTTGATCTCTCCGATCAGGTCCATGACCTGCAGGGCCGAGGCGCGGTCGAGGTTGCCGGTGGGTTCATCGGCCAGCACCAGCTCGGGGCTGTTCATCAGGGCGCGGGCGACCGCCACGCGCTGCTTCTGCCCGCCCGAGAGGTTGGCGGTGGGAAAGTGGATACGCTCGGCCAGGCCCATGCGGACCAGAAGCTCCTGACCCCGGGCGCGCGCTGTGGCGGTCTCGCGGCCTTCGCGGACGGCGGTGGGGAAACACACGTTCTCCAGCGCGGTGAAGTCGGGCAAGAGGTTGTGGAACTGGAAGACGAACCCGATGTGCAGGTTGCGAAACTCGGTCAGGGCGCGGTCGCTGGCGGTGGTAAGGTCGACGCCCAGCATTGTGTGGCTGCCCGAAGTGGGGTGCATCAGCGTGCCGAGGATGGTCAAAAGCGTGCTTTTCCCCGACCCCGACGGGCCAAGGAGGGCCGCCAACTCCCCCGTCTGCATCGCCAGGTTCAGCCCACGCAGGACGCGCGTCTCGGCCTCACCCGATCCGAAGGTCTTGACCAGATCGCGGACCTCCAGCAGCGCCGTCATTGGCCGATGGCCGTGACCGGGTCCAGCCTTGCTGCGGCGCGGGCGGGCAGGATGGAGGCGAGGATCGCCCCCAGCGTCGTCAGCCAGATCGCCAGCCCATAGGCCCCTTGGGTGATGTCGATGGGCAACCCGCTTTGCCCCGGCCCAAAGCTGTCACGCGACGGGAACGCAAGCAGCACGCCATACCCAGCAGCCGCGCCGAAAAGGCCGCCCATCAGCCCGATAAGGGCACCCTGACTGACAAAGACCACCATCACGAACCAGCGCCCCGCGCCCATCGCCCGCATGATCCCGATCTCGGGCCTGCGGCGGTAGGTGGAGAGGAGGAGGGCCGAGGCGACGCCGATGATGATGGTCAGAAGGGCGAAGGCCTTGAGGATGTAGCCGGTCTGCGCCTGCGCCTTCAGTGCATCCAGCAGCTGCGCGGCCTGTTCGGTCCAGGATTTCGCATCGAGGCCCGTCAGCGCCTTGATCTGCGGGGCAAGGGCGTCGGCGGCGTAAAGGTCGTCAAGCTTGATCTCGACCCGCGTCACTCCCTGCGGCAGCTTGAACAGGGTCCGCGCGGTGGCAAGGCTGACATAGGCCTGCCTGCGGTCCGGTCCGCCCGATCCCATCTCGTAGATCCCGGTGACCGTCAGCACCGCCACAACGCCCGCAGAGCTTTGCAGCCGCACGGTCTGGCCCAGCGTCAGGTCCATATCCTGAACCAGCGTCTTGCCCAGCAGGACGCCCCCCGCCCCAAGGGTCGCCGTCCCCTCGGTGACGTAGCTGGCAAGGTTGGCGATGACGGATTCATGCCCCGGCTCCAGCCCGTTGATCGACACTTGCGTGACCTGCCCGCCCCGGGTGAGGAACCCCGATCCGTTGATCTGTTGCGAGGTGCCCTTCACCCCCGGCAGACCCGCGATCAGCGGGATGAAGGCGGCGGTGTCCTTCAGGATCGCCGTCGCCAGGGTCGAGGGTTCCTGCACCAGCAGCACCGTGCCCGGCGCGGCGGGGTTCAGCAGGGCAGGGTCCACGGCCTCGGCCTGGATGGTGATGTGGGCCATGTCACCGGCAGTGCGCATCATGATGAACTCGGCCAGGCCCCCGATCAGCGCCGACATGAAGATGAAGATGAAGACACCGATGGCGACGCCGAAGACCAGCAGCGCCGTTTGCGCCTTCGAGGCGGTCAGGTAGCGGGTGGCGATCTTCAGCGCGTAAAGCATCAGGGAGCCACCTTCACGGCCTGTCCATCGACGATGCCGGTCGCATCGGCGATCACCAGGTCCCCGGGGGACAGCCCTTCCGTCACGATCAGCCGGGCGGCGGGCCAGTCGATCAGCGTGACATCGCGGCGCAGGGCCTTGCCGTCGGCCACGACCATGACAGCGGTGCCGCCCGCATCGCGCAGGATGGCCGCGCGGGGAACCGTGATCGCCGCCGCGCGCTGATCGACCGTGATATTCGCGGTCACGGTCAGGCCGATCGGGGCCTGCAGCGGAGTATCCGCAGTCAGCTTGACCTTCAGCCCGCCGGTGGCTTCATCGACCTTCTGCGACACGAAGCTGACATGGCCGTCCCGCACGGCGGTCTCGCCCGACAGTTGCAGCGCGGCGGGCTGGTCGACCTTGACCTGCGTGGCATAGGATTCGTCCACATCCGTTTCGACCACCAGATACCGCAGGTCGGCAATCGTCATCAGCACGGTCGCGGGATCGACCAGCTGTCCAGGCTCGGCCGTCAGCACCAGCACGCTGCCCGAAAGCGGAGCGCGGATCGTGTAGGTCTTCAGCTGGATCTGCGCCTGATCCAGAAGGGCGGTCATCCGCGCCACCTCTTGCGCCGAGGATTGCACCGCCCGCGCCGAGCTTTCCAGGACCACCCGCGCGATGTTGGACCCAAGCGCCTTGTTGCGGGCATAGTCCGCCTGTGCGTCGGCCTCGGCGACCTGTGCCGCATCCAGTCCCGCCATTGCCTGTCGCACGACGGCCTGCTGCGTGGCCGGTTCGATCAGCGCCACCACAGAACCCGACGTGACCGGGTCCCCCTCCACGACTGTCACGGCGGCAAGCTTGCCGCTGACCTGGGGCCGCACGTCGACCGACCGCTCGCCCGCAATGCGTCCGTTCACCGCCAGCACGCGGCTGACCGGTCCCAAGGCCACCGTCTCGACGCCGACTTCTGTGACCGGAGTGGCCCAAGGTTGCAGAAAAGCCAGCGCGCCAAGGCCAATCGCCAGCACCCCGCCCAAGGCCCAGATCCAGACAGGGCGCTTGGGGTTTGGCGCCGGGGACACCTTCTTTGGCGGCACCTCGACCACAGCGGGAACCATCAGCGCTCCGGCTTCCTTTGGCTTTGACGGTGCGGCAACGGGGCTGGTCCCATCCGCGTTGGCCGTCCCGATGTTCGCTTTCGTCATGACCTTTTCCGATTGCAGCGCATCACGAGTCCCGGCTGCCGGATGATCCGCGCTTTGCTTTTCCAACCCTAGGTCCCTTCCGCCACTTCGATGTTGATCTGCATCAGAGACAGGTGCGGCGGCCCCCAACCTTCAACGGCCCGGTCAGCCTGCCGGTTCCGCCGTCGGGTCACGGACTGCGCCTTGCCGCGGGCTTTCACAGCCCCTGGGCAGAGGCAAGGTGGTGGTGCCAGGGGCGGTGCCGGATGATCCCGGCACCGTGGTTGGCTTCGGCCACAGCAGCCGGTCAGCCGTACATCGGCTCGTAGTAGTAGGGATAAAGGTAAGAGTTGCAGTAGTTTGCGCCGAAGGCCGCGTTGGTGGCCGCGTCGTTCAGACGCCGGTGGATGATGCCGCCCAGCGGTTTCATCGCCTCGTCCAGGACCGAGGTCCAGTCTTCGGAAATCTCGGCCACAATGGCGGACTGACCCTGCTTCAGCGTGAAGAAGGCCTCATCCGCCGCATTCTCGCGCCGGGTTTCCTTGACTGCATCGGCCGTGGCGCCGATGGCTGCGCCTGCCAGTGCACCGGCCCCCGTTGCCGCGCCCACCGACAAGGCAGACGCCCCTGCAACGCCCGCCGCAACGCCGACCGGCCCCGCGATCAGGCCCAGAAGGGCCCCCACGCCGACGCCGATGGCCGTCCGCATGCCCAGGTCACTGGTGCGGTTGGCCACCTGGATATGGCCCATGTCGTCGCGCCGCACCACGGCCGCGCCGTGAACGGTCAGCTCGCCTTCTTCGTCCAGGGCCCACAGGCGGCGCAAAGCCTGGTGGGCCTTGGCGTCAGACGAAAAGACAACGGCGATGTGCGACCACCTTCTTCGGCTGGGTGGCGTGGGCCAGCTTGGTGCGGGCGGCGGCGACAGCGGCGCTGAGCGATTGCGCGGCCTTGTGCGCGCTGTCCAGCAACGCGGCATTGGCGTGCTTGACGCCGTCCTTGGCGGCGACGGCCTTGTCTTCGACGATCTTGCCAGCGGCTTCCAGCTTGGTGATCGCCGCCTTGATCCCGGCTTTCGCGTCATCGGACTGATCCGCGGCCAGGGTCTTCATCCGCGCGACAAGCGCGTTGATCTCGGCCTGGACGGTCTTCACATCGGCCCAGGTTGCGTGTTCCGCCTTTGAAATGTTGGCGCTGATCTTCTTGTGAAGCTCTTGCGCGTCGTGGCGCGCGCGTTCCAGCACGGTTTGAGGTTTGGTCATGATGCACCTTTCAGGTTGCAGAAGAACTTGAAGCTGCGCCCGAATCCGGGCTGCAGGGCCTGCCGGGCAAGGGACAGAAGCTGCGGGACGGTCGAATGGGCCAGGTCGGCGACAAGGTCGGCCACAACCCGGGTGTGAACGCTGGGGTGATGCTTGGCGAGGTAGGCCATGAGGTGCCCAGCCTCGTTGCTTTGGCCCTTGCCGTGGCCGATCACCACGATCCGCCCCGCGCCCGAAAGCGCGGCCGCACTGTCTTCGAAGAATCGGGTATCGGCGGGGTAGGTCTCGGACCGGTCGGCATCATGCTGGCTGCGGTCGGTGTCGTGCAGCAGGTGGTGCACCTCTTGCGGCGTGGCATCGTCGGAGGTGGTGGCAAAGAAGACCCGCGCGCCGGCATGGTCGATGACAACGACCGTGTCCCTGGGCGCGGGGTCGTCAGCGACATTCGCCATCGTGTTGTCCCACCCTGCGCGGGTCAGGACATGGCGCAGCGCCATCAGGGCCTCGGCGGAAAGATCCTTGTCGCGCCCCGGCTTGAGCCGGCTTTCGACCTGCCCGATCCGCAGGACGACGTCGCCGTCATGCGCATGGCTGACCGAGCCGAGCGTCGCGATCAGGCCAAGCGCCTCGCGCCAGGACAGGTTGTGCGACAGGGGATGCTGGAAGACCCGCGCAAGCACGCGCTGATCGAAGGTGGACAGGCCAGAGACGGCGGCAGTGGCGGGATCATCCTGCGGCATGGGTCGTCCTTCCGGGAAAGGCGCGAAGACCGGTGATCCGGGAAGGCGCGCCCCCAAGACCTAGGCGTCTTGGCCGCACAACGGCAGCCTCGGAAACTACGCATGGGTGGCGGCCTAGGTGGTTTCCGAGGCTGCCTTCGGGCCAACAGGCATGACCAGGATGCGCGCGGCTTCCCCGCGAAAGGATTGCAACATGACCATCGAAGAACCGAAGTTCAGCCTTGCCCTGAAGGATGGGGCCCTTGAAATCCGCGACCATGTTGCCGCGATCGCAGCCGAGGTCACGGTGAAGGGCACTCAGGCGGAGGCGAGCCGCCAGGGCTTTCGGCTCCTCGCAGGGTATATCTTCGGGGCCAACAGTCGTCGCCAGAAGAACGCGATGACGGCACCCGTCACCAAATCCGCGGCAGGCGAGAAGATCGCCGTGACTGCGCCGGTGACGCAGATCCCGGGAAATTCCGACTGGCTGGTGCGCTTTACCATGCCCGGTCAATATCGCCTGGCCGATCTGCCGGTGCCGAACGACCCCGCCGTCAAGATCCGCGCGATGGTGCCCGCCCGCTTTGCCGTCCTGCGCTTTTCCGGCCTTGCGGGCGAGGCGAAGGTGGCAAAGACCCGGGAACAGCTGCTGTCGATCCTGCGCGTGCGGGGGCTGCATCCCGCCGGTCCGGTCTCGATTGCCCGCTACAATCCGCCCTGGACCCCCTGGTTCCTGCGTCGGAACGAGGTGATGATTTCTATGGCGGGCGGCTGACCGATGCCTCTGGTTCACAAGGAGACCCACCTGATCCAGCGCATCGGGTGGTTGCGCGCGGCCGTCCTTGGGGCGAACGACGGCATCCTTTCGACGGCCAGCCTGATGGTCGGCGTGGCTTCCGCCTCGTCCGACAAGGGGCCGGTCATGGTGGCTGGCCTTGCTGGTCTGGTGGCCGGGGCGATGTCGATGGCGGCGGGGGAGTATGTGTCGGTCAGCAGTCAGGCCGACACCGAAGCCGCTGACGTCGCCAAGGAAACCGCCGAGCTGAAGGCCGACCCCGCCGGGGAACTGGCCGAGCTGGCCGCGATCTACCAGGGGCGGGGGCTGTCAAAGGCGCTCGCCCTGCAGGTCGCGCAAGAGATGATGGCGGGTGACGCGCTTGCCGCGCACAAGCGGGACGAGCTTGGCATCATCGCCGAAACCGCCGCCAATCCGATCCAGGCGGGGCTGGTGTCGGCAGCGACCTTCGCCTCGGGCGCGGCCTTGCCGCTGGCGGTGGCGGGACTTCTGCCGGAAGCTCGGCTGCTGGTCGGCGTCTCCATCGCGACGATCCTCGCCCTTGTTGCCCTTGGGGCCATCGGCGCACGGATCGGCGGCGCACCGATCTGGCGCGGTGCGGCCCGGGTCACGCTTTGGGGTGCCCTTGCCATGCTGGCGACGGCCCTTGTCGGCTGGGTCTTCGGCACGACCGGCTAGGCAGGTTTCAGCCCTTAGGTCGTTTCCGACCCTGCCGCCTTGCCCAACTGCGCGCCTACCCTTCCCCCAACGCAATCCTGCGTCGATCATCCCCGAAGGAGACAGCAATGTCCGATGACAAACACCTCAAGCAAGCCGTTCTGGACGAGCTGAAATGGGAACCCAGCGTCAACGCCGCCCAGATCGGCGTGACCACCAAGGACGGGATCGTCACCCTGATGGGCTCGGTCGAAAGCTATGCCGAAAAGCATGCGGCTGAAACCGCGACCCTGCGCGTCAAGGACGTGAAGGCCGTGGCCGAGGAGATCGAAGTGAAGATCCCGTTCAGCGTCAAGCATGGTGATGCCGAGATCGCCGATGCCGCCGTGAACCGGCTGACCTGGAACGTCTCGATCCCGAAGGATGCGGTCAAGGTCGCCGTCTCGAACGGCTGGGTCACGCTGACCGGGGACGTCCACTGGCATTACCAGCATGACGCAGCCGCCGAAGCGGTGCGCACGCTTTGGGGCGTCACGGGTGTGTCGAACCAGATCGCCATCAAACCGCAGGCCAATGCCGCCAACATCAAGTCGGACATCATGGTCGCCTTGAACCGGTCCTGGTTCAGCCCGGAAAAGATCGACGTCAGCGCCTATGACGGCAAAGTGACGCTGACCGGAACCGTGGATTACTGGGACGAACGCGCGCTGGCAGGCACCACCGCCTGGGCGGCCCCCGGCGTGACCACGGTCACCAACGACATTCGGGTCAACTGATCCAGGCCATGCGCCGCAAGCTTTCAGGGGCCTGCGGCGCAGTTTCGCACTTCCTGCTGGTGCGTCGGGTCATGGCGTGCCTGCCCCCTGACCGACGCGCTTTTCAAGACGCTTTTGACGTGCCACCCCTTCCCCCCTTCAGGTTGACGATGGCAAGACACTGATCTGCGGCAGTGCAGCATGCGGGTTCCCCGGTAGGCTGGCTTCATATGGCACGTCCTGTGCCAGCCACACCGACTGAAGGAGCCTGACATGGCAGACGGACAGACCGTTTCGGTCGGCTTGGGCTTACGTCGTCACGTCGCACCTCCCACTGGACTGCAAAGGAAAACCCGGCTTCTTCCCGGCGCCGCACCCGCTTTGGCGGCATCCTTAACCGCCCTCTTGGCCCGAAATGCCATGTTGAAGAAAGCCCTGGACCAGGAGAGGGCCGCCTCTGCCGACATGCGCCGCAGTCTTCTGGGTGACGGGACAGGACTGCCCAAGGTCCAGAATGCTACGCTGTCCTTCAGCGCAGAAGATCCGGTGACCGTGATGAAGACGACAGTCCCCGCGCCCTCGGCTGAGGTCGCGACCTCCAACCCGCAGACGGACCCCAATGATGCAGGTCTTGCGGCAGGTTATCCCAACCTTGGGTATGGGTTGACCCAGAGGCAGCATCAAATCCTGGGTCTGGTGCTTGCGGGTCATCCCAGCAAGAACATCGCGGCCGATCTTGGCATCAGTCAACGCACCGTGGAAAGCCACCGCGCCGCCATCATGCAGCGCACCGGAGCCACGTCACTGCCAGCTCTGGCCCGCCTTGCAATCGGCGCGGAGGTCGGAGGCGATTGTCGCCCCTGAAGCAGGCAGCGACAGCAATGCCCGCACTCTTTGTGTCGCAGCGACCCTCTGCCACGGGCTTTCGGTCCCGGGCTTTCGGTCCCGGGCTGCCGGGCATCGTGCCCTGGGCGCAGCGGCGCGCGGTCCTGAAGCCGGTCGCTCTGGACGACCGCGGCCTGCCGCCAGGATCGGCAGATATTGCGACCACCAGCTTGACACCCCCCTGCGCGCCGCCTACTGACGCCAGCCCTGCAGGGCGCAAGGAACATGAGCATGGCGCGAACAGCACTTGGGCTTGGGGTCGACTTCGGCACGTCGAACACCGCCGCGGGCTACCTGCAGGATGGACAGCCGCACCTCGTCTCTTTCGAGCCGGGCCAGACCACAATTCCGACGACCTTCTTCTTCGACTTCGACGCGCGCCGGATGCTGATCGGCGAAGCGGCCAATCAGGCGCTGCTTGAGGGCACCCAGGGTCGCTTCATGCGGGCGCTGAAGCGCATCCTGGGCACCCCCATCATGCACGAGCGCCGACAGCTTCTGGACGAGAGAGTAACCTTCGTCGACATCATCGCCCGCTTCCTGGCCCAGGTGAAGGCGCAGGCCGAGGCCGAGGCCGGGGTAAGCTTTGACCGCGTCCTGTCAGGACGACCGGTGGTCTTTCATGGCGCGGGCGACCCCCGCGAAGCTGCCGCCGAGGCGGATCTGCGCGCCTGTTACCTGGCGGCCGGCTTTGGCGAGGTGGAGTTCATGCCCGAACCCCAGGCCGCCGCCATCGCCAGTGGCGCGCTGGAAGAGAAGGGGGTGACCGGGTTGATCGTCGATGTCGGCGGCGGAACCTCGGACTTCTCGCTGTTCCGCTCGGGTCGCGATGGGGTGACGATCCTGGCCAATCACGGGGTCCGCATCGGCGGGACAGATTTCGACCGCGCCGTCAGCATCGACTGGGTGATGCCGCATCTGGGCAAGGGGACCGAATTGCGCAAGGCGCTGGGGTCCGGCAGCTCGCCCACGCCGAACCACATCTTCAACGATCTGGCGACGTGGGAAAAGATCGCGTTCCTCTATACGCCGCAAAACCGCAGGCTGGCCGCCGAGATGGTGCGGCTGGCCCATCAGCCGGAAAAGCTGGCCCGCCTGGCGAAGGTGCTGGAGGACGAACTTGGGCACGACCTCAGCTTTGCCGTCGAGCGGGGCAAGATCGCGGCCAATGGCGGGGCGGAAGGGGCCTCTATCCGTCTGGACCGGATAGAGCCCGGCCTGGCCATTCCCCTGTCGGCCGATGCCCTGGCCGAAAGCCTGGCGCGCCATGCCGACGCGCTGGCAGTGGGCGCACGTGAGACGCTGCGCATCGCAGGCCTGGATGTCGCTTCCGTCGAGAAAGTGGTCTATGTCGGAGGCTCCAGCCTGATGTCCCTGGTCGCGCAGGTCATGAAGACCCAGTTCCCGCAGGCGTTGCACGTCTACAGCGAAGTTTTCACGGCGGTTGCGGACGGGTTGGCCATCGCTGCAAGTGACGCAAGATAGATGCAGCCGGTTCCGTCTTGAAGGCCGGAAAGCCCACCGGATGCTTGCCATGCCGTCCGACGATGGCAAACGGGGGACGATACGGCAGCCCGACAGGATGGCGCTTCGGACATTTCGATGGGACAAGGGCAGCGGATGCAGCCAGTGTCGCACCCCCGGCGACCTGCTGTGCCGTTTGCAAATGTTCCGCGCCGTCCTAGGTCACGCCAACAAGCGATGAGATGCGATGCTGATCCTTACCAATGCGACGTTGTGGAACCCCGGCGTGCTGGAGACCCGCAGCCTGCCGAAGAAATTCCTCGGCCGGGTTCTGGTCGTTCCGGTGACCGCAAGTGTCCGGGTCTGGGCGCGGCTGCTGGTGGAAATGCAGCTGATCCGCTTCTCGGTGACGCTGTTGCCGTTTGCGCTTCCTCCTCTCATGGTGCGCGACCTTGCGGTGCCCGTGATGCAGGCCCCGGCCCTGATGGTGATCCTGGTCGTGCTGGTCGAGCTTAAGGTCTTGCGTCTGTCGCCGAGGGCCCGGGCAGCACAGGTCGAACCCGATGAAGCCGCTCGCCGGCTTGACACCCTGGCCTTTCGGGCGCGCGGTTGCCTGCGACGGATCGCGGCCCGGCATGATCTGCGCGAGGGGGCGCTGCGTCTTGTCGTCGAACAGTCCGACCTGGCGCGGGTTCCGCCCCTGACGCTGGTCTCGGTCCAAAGCGATGTGCCCGACGCGCACGTCCTTTCGCTTGACCCCGAGGATCGCGCCCTGCTGACCGATGGCCTTTTCGATGACGCGTTCACCGAGCGGGATCTTCTGGCCGCCAATCATCGCGACAAGCGATATGTCCGCGAGGTCGCGCAGGAGGCACGCGCCGTGTCGGCCCACGCCCGGTTGGCGGCGCTGCTTGACCGGGGGGCACCGGCGCGATGAGCGTGAACGCAACCACCGTCTCTGCCGGCGAGGCGCTGCGGGTGCTTGAGGCGGGTTGGGCCGCGCAGCAGGCGGGGGGGATGACCGCGTCCTGGATGCTGCATGGCCGTCCGGGGGTGGGCAAGACCGAGCTGGTGCAGGCCCTGGCCGACCGGATCGGCGCCCGGCTTTACGACCTGCGCCTGACCACGATCGAGCCGCAGGACCTGCGCGGCCTGCCCTATTATGACCACAGCACCTCGAAAACGGTCTGGTATCGCCCCGAGGATCTGCCCGACACGGATGCCCCCGCCATCCTGTTCCTGGATGAACTGACGGCAGCGGCACCGTCGCTGCAGCCCACGGTTTATGGCCTGTTGCAAGAAAGACGGGTCGGGCGCCACCTGCTGCCCCCCAGCGTGATGATCGTCGCCGCGGGCAACCAGGTCGAGGACGGGGCCATCGCCTATGACATGGGATCCGCGCTGAGCGACCGGCTGATCCACATGATCGTGCAGGCGAATGCCACGGACTGGCTGGCGAATTACGCGATTCCGGCGGGAATCCACCCCGCTGTCGCCAGCTTCATCCGCACGCGTCCCGACCTTCTGGAGACGACCGAGGATGCCCTTCGTCGCGGGCAGATGATTGCCTGCACCCCGCGCAGCTGGACCCGTGTGAGCCGGATCATGGACACGATCGCGGACCGGGCGATCCGGCAGGTGATGATCGCGGGCACCGTGGGCAGCGCCCCCGCCGCCGAATTCGCGCTGCTGGCCGACGAGATTGCCGCGACCGTCCACATCGATGAAATGCTCGCCACGCCCCGTGCCGACCGCGCGGGCCTTTACCCCGCAACGCTGCACGGGCTGACGGCCATGGTCTTCGGGCTGGTCGGCATGGTCAGCCGCGACACGCTGCCTGCCGGCATCGAGATCCTGGCCGACCTGCGCCTGCACAAGGGCCTGTCCGGCGCTGGACTGCCCACCAGCGAACTTGCCAGCTTCGGGTTCGAGCTGCTGATCGGCCGGGCGCTGGCGCAGGGCTGGCAAGACGCCTTCGCCGCGTCCGAGGCCTATGCCGGCTATGCCGCCGACCGCCGCGCCCTTGGCCTGCCGTGACAGGCCATTCGGCCCGCGCCGCGCAAGCCATCGCCCATCTGGGAGAGGTAGATGCGGCACTCGCCGTCCTTGCGCTTTGGTGCCGACACCGGGATGGAACGGGGCCGACAGCGACAGAAGGCGAGACCATCGTCTACGGTCCGGGATTCGACCTTCTGGGCATGCCCGAACAGGTCGGCCTTGTGGCGCATCACGTCCTGCATGTGGCGCTGCGGCATTCGGCGCGGTCTGCAGGACTGGCGGAACGGCTGGGGGATGCCTTTGATCCGGCGCTGTTCACTCTGGCTGCCGACGCGATCATCAACGAAACGCTGATCCTGGCGGGCCATGCGATCCCCCGCCCCTCGGTCATCCTGACCGAGCTTCTGGCTGAAGCGGGCATGCCCGCCCCCAGTGCCGTGGCCGCGCTGGAGCAGTGGGATGCCGACCGGCTGGCGATGGCGCTGCACAGTGATCCCACGCGCGCGAAGCGCCTGAGGGACTGGGCCCGAACGCGCGGCTTCAACGACGATCTGAAGACCGGCCCGCCCGACGACGCAGGTCTCGCCCAATCGGCCGCCGACTGGCGCAACCAGATCCTGCGGGCGATGGAGGCGGGGCGGAAGGCGGGGTCCGGCATCGGACGGCTTGGCGCGATCCTGGCCGACCTTGCGCCGGATCAGGTGCCTTGGGAAATCGTGCTGCGCGGACTTCTGGCGCGGGCCGTGGTCGAGCGTCCGACACCAAGCTGGACCCGCCCGTCCCGGCCCTTCATCGCGCGTCTGGCCGAGGCCGAGCGGACCGGCGGCCCCGTCCCGGTCTTTCAGCCGGGGCAGCGGCGGTCGGGCCAGCGACCAAGGATCGTCGTCGGGCTGGACACCTCATCCTCGATCGACCCGCAGACCCTGCGCCTGTTCTGGGCCGAGGCCACAGGCATCGCCCGCCGAACGGGGGCCGAGGTGCATCTTCTGGCCTTCGACGAGGCGGTCCATGCCTCCAGCCAGCTGGACCCCGCCGCCTGGCGCAATCAGCAGCCTGCAGAGGTGCGGACTGGCGGTGGCACGGACTTCACTGACCTTTTCGCGAAAACCGCGCGCCTGCAGCCGTCGATCCTGGTCGTGCTGACCGATCTCGACGCCCCCATCCCGGCCGCGCCAAGGTTCCCGGTGGTCTGGGCCGTGACAGGCCGCGTCGAGACCCCGCCCTTTGGTCGACTGATCCGCATCGGCGACGCATGGGTCGATGGCTAGCTGTCCTTTGTTTGGGCACTTCACCCAAGAAGCTCGGCTTTGGCAGAAGAAAATCTGCATCAGGCCTTGACCGCCGTCACGCCCCGCATATCGTCTGCGCTGAACTTGCAGAACATCAATGTGGCACTCGGGCCTTGCGCGCAGACACTCATCCGTCTGCGACAGGGCCTTTTATGTTTGGGGCAAGCCTTGAAACGGCAGATCAAGCTGGGACTCCTCTTGTCGCGCTCGGGCAGCTATTCGCTGATCTCCGAGGCGTGCCGGTCGGGCGCCCTGGCGGCCATTGCCCGGATCAACGGCGACCCGGACATCGACCTGAGCTTCGTCCCGGTCGAGCGCGACCCGGGTGGCAACATCGACGCCTACGCGCCACTTTGCGAGGAAATCCTGCAGGGCAGCGGGGCGCGGCATGTGGTGGGATGCATCACCTCGTGGAGCCGCAAGGAAGTGATCCCGACCGTCGAGAAATACGGTGGAACGCTGTGGTATGCGGTCCCGTACGAGGGGTTCGAGGCGTCGGACCATGTGGTCTACACCCATGCCTGCCCGAACCAGCACCTTCTGCCGTTGCTGGACTGGGTGATGCCCGCACATGGGCGGCGGGCCTACCTGACCGGGTCAAACTACATCTGGGGCTGGGAGATGAACCGTCTTGCCCGCGAGCGGATCACCGCAGCGGGCGGCGAGGTCACGGGCGAACGCTACCTGCCCATCGGATCGCGCGACGTGGACCGGATGATCGAAGAGCTGCGCTTTGCCCGGCCGGATTTCATCCTGAACTCGCTGATCGGGCCGTCGTCTTATGAATTCATGGCGGCCTACCGGGCTTTGGGGCAGGAAGATGCGGCGTTCCTGCCCGGGAATTGCCCGGTCCTGTCCTGCAATCTGACCGAATGCGAACTTCCTGCCCTTGGTACGGCGGCCGAGGGGCTGGTGGCGGCCGGGCCCTATTTCCGGGGCGTGCCGGGCTGGCCTGGGGCGGGGAGCTTCGGGTCTTCGCACGAGGCGGCGGCGTTTTCGGCGGTGATGGAATTGGCGCGGCTTCTGGCCGGGCGCGAGGGGGCCGAGAACTGGCCCCTGTCGCAGCTACTGGCCGGGCGGGGCGGCATCGTCGATCCCGAGACGCATCATACGGTGTTGCCCGTCATCATCGCGCGGGTTGAGGGCGGGGTGTTCAAACCGCTGAAGCGCTGGGACGCGGTGGCGGGCGACCCCTACCTTACGCGCAGCCGATCGGTTCCGATGCCCGCGTTACGGGTGGTGTCATGAAGCGCCGTCCGATCCGGATTCCGAACCTGGGCGGGGCGCAGGCGATCATCCTGCACCGGCCGCACCCGACGGTGCAGGCGCTGACCCGGCAGTTGACGGCGATCGGGTTGCAGGTGGCGCAGGCCTGGCCGGAACTGGGACCGGAGGCACTGGCGGCGGATTACATTTTCTTCGACGCCGACATGGGTCATGACGGGATGTTCCCGTGGGAGGCCGGTCAGCCCCCGATCCCGATGATCGCGCTGATCGGCTCCGAGGCTCCGGGCCGGATCGAGTGGTCGCTGAAGGCGGGGTCGCATGCGCAGCTTCTGAAGCCCGTGGGCGACAACGGGGCCTATTCGGCGCTTCTGATCGCGCGGGATGCCTTCGACGCGCAAAAGGCGCTGTCGGCAGAGATTGCCGACCTGCGCCGGCGGCTGGATGAACGGCAGACGGTCGTGCGGGCGGTGACGCTGCTGGCCGCGCGAGGCAAGTCCGAGGCCGAGGCCTATGCGCAGTTGCGGCAGATGGCGATGGCCTGGCGGATCAGTTTCGAAGACGCGGCGGCGCGGATCGTCGCGGCGCAGGGGGGGCCGGATGACCGATCTCAGCGCGGCTGAAGCGCCGTCCCAGGGCGCGCTGGCGCGGCTTTTGCGGCGCAAGATGGCGGTCGTCGGCCTGGTCATCATTGCGCTGGTGGTGGCCGGGGCGGTCTTCGCGCCCTGGATCGCGCCCTATGATCCGAACGAGCAGATGTTCGACGGGCTGACCATCGAGGGCGCGCCGATGCCGCCGGGCGGGGCCTATCTGATGGGGACCGACCTCTTGGGCCGCGATCTCTTCAGCCGGTTGCTGTATGGAGCGCAGACCTCCTTGATCATCGGGGTCGTGGCGAACGGCCTTGCGCTGATCATCGGCACACTGGTCGGGATCACGGCGGGATTCTTCCGGGGCTGGATCGGCGGCGTGCTGATGCGCTTCACCGACCTCATGATGGCCTTCCCGGCGCTTCTGCTGGCGATCTGTCTGGCGGCGATCTTCCAGCCGTCGCTGTGGATCGTGGCGCTGGTCATCGCCCTGGTGAACTGGGTGCAGACCGCGCGGGTGATCTATACCGAGACCTCGTCGCTGGCCACGCGCGACTTCATCGCGGCGGAACGGACTTTGGGGGCAAGCACCTCGCGCATCCTCTTCCGCCACATCCTTCCGCACCTGATGCCGACGATCATCGTCTGGGGCACGCTGGGGATTTCGACCACGGTCCTGTTGGAGGCGACGCTGTCGTTCCTGGGCATCGGCGTGCAGCCCCCGACGGCCAGCTGGGGCAACATCATCTTTGAAAACCAGACCTACTTCCAGTCGGCCCCCTGGCTGGTGTTCATCCCCGGCGCCGCGATCATCCTGCTGGCTTTGGCGTTCAACCTGGTGGGCGACGCGCTGCGCGATGTGCTGGACCCGACGCAGCGGGGGCGCGACTGAATGGCCGCCTACCTGATCCGCCGTCTGGTGCAATCTGCGCTGATCCTTTTGGGCGTCAGCTTCATCACCTTCTTCCTTCTGTTCGTCCTGCCGGCCGACCCGGTGCGGCAGATCGCCGGGAGGTCGGCGACGCCGGAAACGGTGGAGAATATCCGCCAGCAACTGGGCCTCGATAAGCCCTTCGTCGTGCAATACGCCCGTTACCTGGGTGCGCTGGTGCAGGGCGACATGGGGCGCAGCTACCTGCAGAAGACCGAAGTGGCCGAGTTGATCTGGTCGCGCCTGCCTGCGACGCTGCTTCTGATGGCCGGGGCGATCTTCTGCGAGCTTTTGCTGGGCCTGACGATGGGCATTGTCGGGGCGGTCTGGCGGGGCAGGTCGGTGGACCAGACGCTGATGATCACCTCCTTCGTCACCGTCTCGGCCCCGCAGTTCGTGGTGAGCCTGCTGCTACTGTATGTCTTCGCGGTCAAGCTGGGCTGGTTCCCGATCGGTGGCTACGGGACCTTTGCGCATCTGGTGCTGCCCGCCGTCACCCTCGGTATCCTCGGCTCGGGCTGGTATTCCCGCATGATGCGGTCAAGCATGATCGACGTGTTGCGCGCCGACTACATCCGCACCGCCCGCGCCAAGGGGCTGACCCGCGGGCGCATCGTCCTGCGGCATGCGCTGCCCAATGCGATCCTGCCGGTCATCGCGATGATCGGGATCGACATCGGCATCTTCATGGGCGGGATCGTCGTGGTGGAAAGCGTCTTCGGCTGGCCCGGCATCGGGCAACTGGCCTGGCAGGCGATCCAGCGCGTCGACATCCCGATCATCATGGGCGTCACGCTGGTTTCGGCCATCGCCATCGTGCTGGGCAACCTTCTGGCCGACATCATCGCCCCGTTCATCGACCCCAGAATTAAACTTCGCTGACAACCAACAGGAGAGAAAGAATGAAGAAACTGCTCGCCTCGACCGCCGTCATGCTGGCCCTGTCCCTGCCTGGTGCCGCAGAGGAATACACCCCCGACCCTGCCGCCAAGCAGGGCGGCACGATGGTGATGACCTACAAGGACGACGTCGCCACGCTGGACCCGGCCATCGGCTACGACTGGCAGAACTGGTCGATGATCCGGTCTCTGTTCGACGGGCTGATGGACTATGTCCCCGGCACCACCGACCTGCGTCTGGGTCTGGCCGAAAGCTTCGAGATCTCGGAGGACGGGCTGACCTATGTCTTCAAGCTGCGCCCCGGCGTGAAGTTCCACAATGGCCGCGAGATGACGGCCGAGGATGTGAAATACTCGCTGGACCGCGTCACGCTGCCCGCCACGCAGTCGCCGGGGTCGGGCTTTTTCAGCATGATCAAGGGCTATGACGCGATGGTCGGCGGCACGGCCACCAGCCTGGAAGGCGTGACGGTGGTTGATCCCCTGACCGTCAAGATCGAGCTGTCGCGCCCCGACGCCACCTTCCTGCACGTCATGGCGATCAACTTCTCGTCCGTCGTGCCGAAAGAGGCGGTCGATGCCGCGGGCGGCGACTTTGGCAAGCTGCCGGTCGGCACCGGGGCCTTCAAGATGACGGAATGGACGCTTGGCCAGCGCCTGGTGTTCGAGCGCAACCCCGACTACTGGCGCGCCGGTGAGCCCTATCTGGACGGCGTGACCTTCGAGTTCGGGCAAGAGCCGGTGGTGGCGCTTCTGCGCCTGCAGAACGGCGAGATCGACGTGCCCGGCGACGGCATTCCGCCCGCGAAGTTCACCGAGGTGATGGGCGACCCGGCGCAGAAGGCCATGGTGGCGCAGGGCAACGTGCTGCACACCGGCTACATCACGATGAACGTCACCGCCGCCCCCTTCGACAAGGTCGAGGTGCGGCGCGCGGTGAACATGGCGATCAACAAGGACCGCATCGTCCAGGTGATCAACAACCGCGCGGCCCCTGCGACCCAGCCGCTGCCGCCTGCGATGCCGGGCTATACCGCTGACTACGCGGGCTATCCCTATGACGTCGAAGGGGCGAAGAAACTGCTGGCCGACGCGGGTTACCCCGACGGGTTCGAGACTGACCTTTACGTGGTGAACACCGACCCGAACCCTCGCATCGCCCAGGCGATCCAGCAGGACCTTGCCGCCATCGGCATAACCGTGAACCTGCAATCCCTTGCCGCCCCGAACGTGATCGAGGCGGGTGGCGCGGGCACCGCACCGATGGTCTGGTCGGGCGGCCTGGCCTGGGTCGCGGACTTCCCCGATCCGTCGAACTTCTTCGGCCCGATCCTGGGCTGCGCAGGGGCCGAGCCGGGCGGCTGGAACTGGGCGAAGTATTGCAACGCCGATCTCGACGCCGCCGCCGTGGCCGCCGACAGCATGTCGGACCCGGCGAAAACGGCTGACCGTCTGAAAGCCTGGTCGGACATCTACATGAAGGTGATGGAGGACGCGCCCTGGGCACCGTTGTTCAACGACCAGCGCTTCACCATGCGGTCCGACCGGATGGGCGGGGACCCTGCGCTTTATGTCGACCCGATCGCCACGGTCAACTTCGACTACGTCTTCGTGAAGTGACCCATGTGCAAGGCCTGTGACTACACGATCCACGGCGCGCAGCACCACTTCGGTTGGGACAACTCCCTGCCGCCTGCGCTGCGCGTCGCTCCGGGCTCGACCATCGAGTTCCATTGTCATGATTCCTCGGCGGGCCAGCTTGGCCCGTCGTCGACGCTGCAAAGCGTGGTCGACCTTGATTTCGGCAAGATCAACCCGGTGTCGGGGCCGATCTATGTCGACGGGGCCAAGCCGGGTGACGTGCTGAAGGTGACGCTGGAGGGGTTCGCGCCGAAGGTGTTCGACGGCAAGGGTTTCGGCTGGACGGCAAACATTCCGGGCTTCGGGCTGCTGGCCGACCAGTTCAAGGACCCGGCCCTGTGCCTGTGGTCCTATGACCCGGCCAGCATGGAGCCTGCTTTGTGGGGCAAGTCCGCCCGCGTGCCGTTGAAACCCTTCTCGGGGACCATCGGCAATGCACCTGCGGAAACTGGCCACCATTCCGTCGTTCCCCCGCGCAGGGTCGGCGGCAATCTCGACATCCGGGACCTGACCTCGGGCGTGACGCTCTATCTGCCGGTGGAGGTGGAGGGGGCCTTGTTCAGTGTGGGCGATACTCATGCCGCGCAGGGCGATGGCGAGGTCTGCGGGACGGCCATCGAGTCTCCGATGAACGTGGTGCTGACGCTGGACCTGGTGAAGAACCAACCCTTGAAGACGCCGCGCTTTACCACTCCCGGCCCGGTGACGCGGCACCTTGACGCCAAGGGCTATGAGGCGACGACGGGGATCGGGCCGGACCTGATGACGGCGGCCAAGGATGCCGTTTCGGGGATGATCGACCTTCTGCAGGCGCAGCAGGGCCTCTCGGCGGTGGACGCCTACATGCTCTGTTCGGTCTGCGGCGATCTTCGGATTTCCGAGGTCGTCGACATGCCGAACTGGGTCGTCAGCTTCTACTTCCCCCGGGTCGTCTTCGAATGACCCTTGCGGCGGCCATGCCAACCTCCGGGGCTGTGACGGCCCCGGCGCCCGTGTTGCGGGTCGAGGGGCTGTGCGTCTCGGTCCGCACCGAAGGCGGGTTGAAACCGCTGGTGCAGGACCTGTCCTTCGACTTGGCGAAGGGAGAGACGCTGGCCATCGCCGGGGAAAGCGGGTCGGGGAAGTCGATCACGTCGCTCGCGATCATGGGGCTGCTGCCGCCGCCGGCCGTGCGGGTGACGGGGGGGCGGGTGCTTCTTGCGGGGCAAGAGCTTACGGGGATGCCGGAGGCTGCGTTGCGGGCGGTGCGGGGCGACCGGATCGCGATGATCTTCCAGGAGCCGATGACCAGCCTAAACCCGGTGATGACCGTGGGTGCGCAGCTTGCCGAGGCGATCCGCGCCCATGAGCCCGTCAGCCGGGCCGAGGCCCGGAAGCGTGCCGTCGAATCCCTGCGCGCCGTGCGGCTGTCGGAACCCGAGCGTCGGATGGGCCAGTATCCGCATGAACTTTCCGGCGGAATGCGCCAGCGGGTGATGATCGCGATGGCCCTCGCGCTGCGGCCCGAGGTGCTGATCGCCGACGAGCCGACGACCGCGCTGGACGTGACAGTGCAGCGCGAGGTGCTGGACCTTTTGCGCGACCTGCAACGCGACCTTGGCACGGCGATCATCCTCATCACCCATGATATGGGTGTCGTCGCCGAAATGGCCGACCGGGTGATCGTGATGCGCCAGGGCCGTCAGGTTGAAACCGCGCCGACCCTCGACCTCTTTGACCGCCCCCAGGCCGACTACACCCGCGCGCTACTGGCGGCAGTGCCGCGCATGGGGCGGGGGGCGGTCCGCCCGCCTGTCGTGGGCGATCCCATCGCCCGGCTGACGGACGTCGTTGTCCGCTACCCCTTGCGCGGCGGCCTTCTGGGGCGCGTCCAGCAGAATGTCCACGCGGTCGAGCATGTCAGCTTCGACATCCTGAAGGGTGAGACCTTGGCTCTGGTGGGCGAATCCGGCTGTGGCAAGTCCACCATCGCCAAGGCACTTGTCGGCCTTGCCCCGCACCAGGGCCGGATCGAGATCGGCGGGCAGGCGATGGAAGGGCTGGACGCCAACGGGCTGAAAGCCATGCGTCGCCGCGTGCAGATGGTGTTTCAGGACCCGATGGCCGCGCTGAACCCCCGGATGAGGGTGGGCGAGCTGATTGCCGAGCCACTTGCGATCCACGGGATTGGCGACGCGGCCAGCCAGCGGGCGAAGGCGGCGGACCTCATGGCCCGCGTCGGGCTGGAGGCAAGCCACCTTGACCGCTATCCCCACGAATTTTCGGGTGGTCAGCGCCAGCGCATCTGCATTGCCCGGGCGCTGGCCTTGCAGCCGGACCTGATCATCGCCGACGAAAGCGTCTCTGCGCTGGACGTCAGCGTTCAGGCCCGCGTGCTGGAGCTTTTGCGGGCGTTGCAGGCCGAGTTCGGGATGTCCTACCTGTTCATCAGCCACGACATGGCGGTGGTCGACAACATCTCGGACCGCGTCGCGGTCATGTACCTGGGCCAGATTGTCGAGATGGGAACCAGGGCGCAGATATTCGGCAACCCCCAGCACTCCTATACGCAGCGCCTGATCGCTGCGGTTCCAGTCCCCGACCCCAAGCAGAAACGGACAGCACATCCGCGGGCCGCGTCCGACATCCCCAGCCCGCTGCATCCCCCAGGCCAAGAGCCCAGACGGGTCCTCTTGCGGGATATCGGCGAGGGGCATCTGGTCGGGATCGACACGGCCGGCTGAAACGGGCGCACGGGCAGACCTTACGTCTTCCCCTGGCGGGCTTTGGCCCCGCAGGCCGCGCTAAAGTCCCTTCACCCGAAGCCAGTCAAGGATGATTTCCCGGTGCCGCTGGCCGGAATAGCTGGGAAAGTGCCCACCATGCACAACCCGGACCGGAAGCCGCAAAAGGCGCTGCATCGATGCGATGTACTGCACGCGTTCGATGTCGCTGGTGCCTTCGATAAGCTCACCGTCATAGACGATGTCGCCCGAGAAGAGGATGCCCGTCGCCGCCTCCCACAGCGCGATGCCCCCGGGGGAATGTCCGGGCGTATGGATCACCTCGAACGAACGGTCGCCCAGACTGATGACGTCCCCGTCCCACAGAATGCGCTGCACCGGTGCGGCTTTGACCGCATAGGTCTCGGACCGGTACGGTTCGGGCGGCAGGGTCGTGAAGATGTCGTCAGTGACATACTTGTCGGCGAGGGTGTTCTCGCGCGTGGGCGCGCGAAGAAGATGCGCCTCGGCGGCGTGGCAGAGGCGGCAGGGAAATTCGTGGTGCAGCCCGATGTGGTCGAAATGGGTGTGGCTGGCGACGGCTTGCAGCGGGCGTTCGGTGACCACGGGAACATGGTTGCGAAGCGAGACGACGCCCATCCCGCTGTCGACCAGCATGTCGCTGTCGCGGCCCCGGACGTGCCAGACGTTGCAACGGTAGAACTCGCGGATATGGGGTTCGTCGATATGCGTGACGCCGTCATCCAGCTTGCGCACGCGCCACCAGTCTTCGGGTTTCGCTCTCATTCGGTCAGCACCACATGACTTTCGGCGCCAAGATCCAGCACTCCGCCGGGCTTGACCAGCTGAGACTGCGGCAGATGCACCACCAGCCGCAAGTCGGGCGCGGTCAGGGGGCTGACATGGGCGCGGATGTGGGTGCCGAAGAAGGCGGCCTCTTCGATCTTGCACAGACCGATGTGGAGGGTGCCGCGGGCGGACAACGCCTCGGGGCGGATGCACAAAATGCCGTCAGACACCGGCACGGGGCCGAATGGGGCTTGACCGTTGGCGACGGGGATGCGGTTCACCTCGCCCATGAAACCGGCCGTGAAAAGGGTTTTCGGATGCAGGTAGACCTCGCGCGGGGGGCCGTGATCCTCGATCCGGCCTGCGTTCATCACGACGATGCGGTCGGCAATGGCCATCGCTTCCTCCTGGTCGTGGGTGACGTGGATGAAGGTCGTGCCGACCCGGCGCTGGATGGCTTTCAGCTCATCCTGCATCTGGCGGCGCAGCTTGAGGTCCAGTGCCCCAAGGGGTTCGTCCAGAAGCAGGACCTCGGGTTCCACCGCCAGCGCGCGGGCCAGGGCGACGCGCTGGCGCTGGCCGCCGGACAGCTCATGCGGGCGGCGGTCGCCGCGGCCTTCAAGACCGACGAGGGCCAGCATCGCCTCGGCCTTCTCTGACCGTTTGCTGCGGTCCACACCGCGCATCCGCAAGCCGAAGGCCACGTTGTCGCGGAGCGTCATGTGCGGGAAGAGGGCATAGTCCTGAAAGACGGTGGTGGTTGGCCGGTCCTTGGGCGCAACACCTGCCATGTCGCGGGTGCCGATCAGGATGGCCCCCTCGGTCGGTTCGGTGAACCCGCCGATCAGGTTCAGAAGCGTGGTCTTCCCGCAGCCCGAGGGTCCAAGAAGGACGACGAACTCCCCCGCCTCGATCTCCAGGCTTACCCGGTCCAATGCGGTGGCCTGTGCGTAGCGTTGCGAGACGGTCTGGATGGAGACGGCGGCGGTCATTTGCGGTTCCGGAAGACGGTAAGTTCAAGAAGGATCACCAGGGTCACCGAGACGAGGAAGACCAGCGACCCCACGGCGTTGGTGGCGGGGGAAAGGCCGGATTTCAGCATCGACCAGATTTCCACCGGCAAGGTGACGTCGAAGCGGGTCAGAAGGAAGGCGATGATGAACTCGTCCCAGGAGAAGGTGACCGACAGGAAGAAGGCAGCCGCCAGGGGCGCGGCCAGCATGGGGGCGGAGATGAGGGTCAGCACCTTCCATTCGGGCGCGCCAAGGTCGCGGGCGGCACGCTCGGCGGCGCGCTGGTGGTCGCCCATCGCGGCATAGGTGATGGCAAAGCAAAGGGGCAGGTTGATGACGACATGGCCGATGCCGACTGTCAGAAGCGAAAGCCGGACGCCGGTCAGGTTGAAGAGGCTGAGGAGGCCCAATGCGATGATCAGGTAGCTGACCGTCATCGGCGCGATCAGGACGCCCCGCATCAGTGCCGATCCGGGCAGGCGGACCCGCGCCAGGGCATGGGCGGCAAGGAAGCCCAGGACAAGCGCGATCAGCGACGAGACGACGGCGACGATCAGCGAGTTGAGGAGAGCCGAGGTCAGGTCGTCGTTGCCCAGGATCTTCGCGTACCAGTCCAGCGTCACACCCTTGAAGGGCGGAACGGGCAGGCGGCCGTCCTGAAAGCTGAAGGCCACCAGCACGGCGACCGGCAGGAAGACGAAGGCATAGGCAATGCCAAGGTAGGCCCAGGAGAGGACGCGTATCACCCCGGTACCCTCCTCGTGCGCCTTCGGCTTCTCGTCGGTGTGACGCAAGCGAGGAGTGACGAAGTCATCGACGAGCGGCCCCTCACACCCGGTCCAGCCTCAGCCAGCGGCTTGACGCGAAATAAGCCAGCGTCACCACCGCCATCAGCACCACGCTTAGCGCCGAGGCGAGCGGGAAGTTCCCGCTGCGGCCCAGTTGCAGCATGATCAGCTGCGGCAGCGTCAACTCGGTGTTGCCGCCCAGGATCTGCGGCGTGATGTAGTCGCCGATGCACAGGACAAAGGTCAGGAAGGCCCCGGTCACGACCCCCGGCAGGGTCAGGGGCAGGATGACGTGGACGAACGTCTGCCAGCGGCTGGCGCCAAGGTCTTGCGCGGCGCGGGCATAGTTCGGCGAAAGCTGGATCAGGTTCGCGTAGATCGTCAGGGTCAGCAGCATGACGAAGAAATGGACGAAGCCGATCACGGTGGCAGCGCGGGTCGAGGCGATCTCCAAAGGCTCGGCGATAAGGCCCAACCCCAGCAAGGCCTTGTTGACCACCCCGTTCTGGCCCAGCACCAGAAGCCAGGAATAGGACCGCACGACGTAGGACGTCCAGAACGGCAGCACCGCCAGCAGCAGCGCCAGGCGTTGCCAGCGCGCAGGAACGCGAAACGCGATGATCGCGGCCAGGGGGTAGGCCAGGACGACCGAGATCACGGTGACGACCACCGTGATCTCCAGGCTGTTCCACAGCGCGCCCAGCATCACCGGATCGGTGAAGATGCGGATGTAGTTGCCGGGGTCCAGGCCACGGACCACCTCGCGCCCCTCCATCTGCGCGAAGGAGAGGGCGATCATCGCCAGGAACGGCAGCACGAAGAAGGCCGCCGTCCAGATCAGCGCCGGGGCCAGAAGGCCCCAAGCCTGACGGCGGTCGCGGGCGCCGAGGCCCATATTACTGCGCCAGCATCTCGGTCCAGAGGTCCTGCATCGCCGTGTCCAGGGCGGCATCGGGGATCGGGTAAAGCTGTGCGCGCGTCAGGAACTCGGGCTGCTGGTCCCAGCGCAGCACGGCCTTCTGCTCGGGCGTCAGCACATCGCCAGCCTTGGCATTGGCGGGCATCCCCCAATAGCAGGACGAGGTCGCCAGCCGCGCCTGGCCTTCGGGCGAGGTGATGTAGTTCACAAATTCCAGCGCCAGGTCGGGCTGGGTGGAGCCTGCCACGACGCCGATCGACTGCGCCCAGCGCAGGCCGCCCTGCTTGGGGATCGTCCAGTCGAGGTTCGCGTTGTCCGCCGCCAGCACCGCCGTCAGCCACTCGCCCCCGCCTACGACGATGTCGACCTCTCCGGTCGCCAGGGCGGTCTGGGCCGAGACGACGTCGGAGACCTGCTTCGAGGCCTTGCGCAGCGCCATCAGCGGGTCTCGCAGCGCTGCAAGGTTCTCGGCAGAGATGTCGGCGGTGTTGATCCCCTGACCCAGCGCCACCAGGCCCAGGACCGGCAGGTAATAGTCGTAGATCCCGATCCGGCCGTCATACTTGCCCGAGGTGAGGGCCGCCATGTCCTCCATGTCGGCCGGATCGACCTTGGTCTTGTCGTAGCTGATCGTGTTGTAGCCGAACTTCTCGGTCACGGCGTAGGTCTTGCCATCGACCACGTTGTTCTCGGCCATCACCAGCTCGGGGAAGAAGTCCGCCGTCTGCAGCTTGTCGGCCGGAAGCTCGGCCAGGTGCCCCGCCTCGACCGCGCGCTTCACGTCGACGGCGTCGATCACCAGGACATCCCAGTCTCCGGGCTGCGACTGGTCCAGGATCGCAAGGCCCGCCGCGGTGCCCTCATATTCCTTCAGGTTCACCTTCACGCCGAACTTCTGTTCGAACGGCTCGATCAGCGCCGGGTCGGTGTGGTCGCACCAGACCAGCGCGTTCAGCTCTTGCGCAAGGCCGGGGGTGGCGGTCAGCAGAAGGGCAAGGGCGGACAGCGTGCGGGTCATCGTCATCTCCATGTTGGGGGCCTCTGGTGGGCGCTTGCGAAAAGAATTGAGTTCGTTCAATTTTGAAGTCAACATCAAATAATGGGCGATCTGGAAACCGCATGACCGGTCTGCGCGAAAGACAGAAGGCCGACCGCACGCGGCGCATTCTTGAAGCGGCCTCGGGCCTGTTTCGCATGCAAGGTTATGACGCCGTGCGGATCGAGGACATTGCCGCTGCCGCCGAGGTGTCGGCCGGGACGTGCTACAACTACTTCTCGACCAAGGGTGATCTTCTGCTGGCCATCGTGTCGATGGAGGTCGAGGAAGTGCTGGAGGCGGGGCGGGCTGTGGTGGTCGACCCGCCACCCGACGTCGAGGACGCCCTGATCGGCCTGATCCGGCTCTACTATGACCACTCGTTGATGTATCTGTCGAAAGAGATGTGGCGGAAGGCCATGGCGATCTCGATCGAGGCGCCGGGAACGCCGTTCTCGCGTCACTACACGCGGCTTGACGCGATGCTTGCAGCACAGGTCTGCGATCTTCTGACCGAACTTGCGAGGCGTGCCTTGATACGGGCCGAGGTTGACCCAACGACCCTGGGCACTGTCGTTTTCCAGTCGCTGAACCAGTTGTTCATCGAGTTCGTCAAGGATGACGGCATGCAGATGGTGGACCTGCAAAGGAAGAGCGGGGCCCAGACACGCTGCCTTGCCATGCTGATGCGACCTTGATGTCCGGGATGAAATGACCAGACAATCACCGACACGGCGCCGGTTCGGGTTTGTTTTGAAGGGAGGATGGCGGACCCGGAGCGATTCGAACGCCCGACCCTCAGATTCGTAGTCTGATGCTCTATCCAGCTGAGCTACGGGTCCGCAATGCCGGGCGATGTAGCCTTGCGCGGCGGGCAATGCAAGGGCGAAATCACGGGGCGGGGTCGGTTGTTTCCTTCGGCAGATGGATGGCGAACTCGGTCCCGTCGGCGTCGCTGCGCACAAGGTCAAGGCGGCCGCCGTGGCCGCGGACCAGTTCGGCGGCGATGGCGAGTCCAAGGCCGGTGCCGCCCTTGCGCGCCCCGCCCTGGAAGGCCGCGAAAAGGTGCTCGCGCGCCTTTGGGGGCAGGCCAGGGCCGGTGTCGCCGACCCTGATCCACCATTCGCTTTCGTCCTCGCCGGCCGAGATCTCGATCGTGCCGGGCTGGCCGGTCGCGTCGATGGCCTGCCGGGCGTTGCGGATCAGGTTGGACAAGACGCGATACAGCTGCTCGCCGTCGGCGCGGATGATCAGGCCCGGCGGCACCTCGATCAGGCAGGTGATCGCGCTTTCGGCCACCAGAGCCTCGCCCTCGGCCACTTCGCCGACCAACTGGGCCAGGTTCAGGCGGCGGAGCTGTGGCGGGGGTTCTTCGGCCTTGCCGAAAGCCAGGGTCGATTCGCACAAGGACACCGCCCGGCTGATCGAGTTGATCAGCTTCGGGGCCGCCCGGGCGACGATAGGATCGGCGCTGCCCTCAAGCCGGTCGGCGAAAAGCTGCGCCGTGGTCAGGATGTTGCGCAGGTCATGGCTGATCTTCGCCACGGCCCCGCCCAGTTGCGCCAGCCGTTCCTTCTGGCGCAGTGCATTGGTCAACTGCATCTGCATTGACTGCAGAGCCTCTTCCGCCGAGCGCAGCTCTTCGACATCCGCGTTGGGTTCGATCACCCGGCGTGCATCTTCGGGCGCTTCGGCATAGGTCTTCATGTGATGCACCACGCGCCGGATCGGGGTGACCAGCAGGCGCTGCACCGCAAGGAACAGCAAAAGCGCCGTCACGATCGAGATCAGCGCCGACAGGATCAGGATGCGCAAGCCATAGTCCAGCATCGCAGCGCGCAGGGGCTTCGTCTCGATCGTCACTTCGATCAGGGTGCCCGCGTCCTGAACGGGGTAACCGATCACCCGCACAATCCGGTTCTGCGGGTCGAACAGCACCGCGAAGGCGTCGCGGATCAGCTCCCACGGGCCGGCCATGCGCAGGTCGTAGGTGTCATGGATCTCGCCGGGGACGGGCGAAGACAGCACCAGCTGCCGCACCTCGTCGCGGCGCAGGACGACGTTGTAGACCTCGGCATTGGCCAGAAGTTCGGCCTCCAGCTCGGGCGAGACCATGTCTTCGGCTGCAAGCTGGGTCAGCGCGGCGATCTGAGCCTGCTTCAGCCGGGTCAGCATGAAGTCGGCCCGGAATCGGGCGATCGAGGGGACAAAGATCAGCACTTCGGCCAGCATCACGAAGATGACCGTCAGCATCAGGAAGCGCCCCGAAAGCGTCTTGAGAAATCTCTTCCGTCTTTCGGCCACCCGAACCTTCCTTGTCCGGCTTCATGGAACCCAGCGTTGCACGACCCTGACCAGGCGCTTCAACGTCGGATTTTCAAACAGCTTGGGGCTAAAATAGGCGCCCGCCGCGCGTTTGGAAACCTCTCCCAGTGTGGGATAGGGTGCAACCATCGCGGCAATGGCCGACATCTTCAGTCTGGACGAGATGGCAAGCGCCCAAAGCCCGACAAGTTCCCCCGCATGCGCCCCGACAATGCTGGTGCCGACGGGGCGTCCCTTGACGACCATGACCTTGATCATCCCCTTGGTTTTGCCCTCGGCCAGCGCGCGGTCGTTGTGGGCGAACTCGGCCCGCACCACAGTCACCTTGTCGCCATGCAGCTTGCGCGCCTCGGCTTCGGTCAGACCCGCCTGGGCCAGTTCGGGGTCGGTATAGGTGGCCCGAGGCAGGGCGCGCGGGTCGGCCTTTGCGGGCAGGCCCAGAACGGCCTGGCGGATCACGATCCCCGCGTGCCAGGCCGCGACATGCGTGAACTGCAAGCCGCCCGCCACATCGCCCACCGCATAGACGCGCCGGTTCGACGACCGCAACCGGTCGTCTACCGTGACACCCTTGGATGTGTAGGCCACGCCCGCCGCTTCCAGGTTCATCCCCTCCAGCGCCACCTTGCGACCGACGGCCATCAAGAGGTGCGAGCCCGTGACCTGCCGACCGTCGCCCAACGTGACCTCGACCACCCCGTCGCAGCCCGACAGTCGCACGACCGGCTGGCCTTCGACCAGGGTGATCCCTTCGGCTTGCAGCGCGGCGATCACCACGGCCGCAAGCTCGGGGTCCTCGCGGCCCAGGACCCGCGCGCCCTCGATCACCGTCACCTCGCAACCCAGCCGCCGATGCGCCTGCGCCATTTCCACGCCGATGGGTCCGCCGCCAATGACGATCAGATGCTGCGGTCGGTCACGCAGGCCAAAGATCGTCTCGTTGGTCAGGTAGGGGACCGTTTCCACCCCCTGGATCGGCGGCACCAGCGCGTGCGAGCCGGTGGCGATCACGAAACGCCGGGCGCGGACCACCGTATCCCCTGCCTCGACCTCCCGCGGGCCGGTGAACCGGGCAAAGGCGCGGATCACCGTGCAGCCCAGGCCCTCGAACCGCGCCTGGCTGTCGACAGGGGCGATCTTGTCGATCACCGCCTGCACGTGATCCTTCACCGCGCCGAAATCCACTTGAGGGGTAACCGGAGCAACCCCGCGGAACCCGTGCCGCTGCGCCTGGGCTGCCTTGGCCGCGGCGATCAGCGCTTTCGAAGGAACACAGCCGGTGTTCAGGCAGTCGCCGCCCATCTCGCCCGCTTCGATCAGCACGACGCGGGCGCCCATCTGCACCGCCCCGGCCGCAACCGACAGGCCGCCAGAGCCGGCCCCGATCACGCAGATATCCGTCTCGATCCGCTGCATTCAGCGCGCTCCCTTGATGGCCCGGATCAGCATAGGCAGCGCCGCCAGCGCCGCCAGACCAAGCAGCGGAAACAGAACCGGCGGCGTGAAGATGATGCCCAGGTCCGGAGCCTCGCCCCGCGCGAAAACCTCGCCCAGGCCTGACCCGACCGAGGTGAAGACCAGCGCCCCGGGAATGATCCCGATGAAGGTCGAGACGGCAAAGCGGACGAGGCTGGTGCCCACGAAGGCCGGGATCAGGTTGGCGATGAAGAAGGGCACCAGCGGGACAAGGCGCATCAGGAACAGGACCGACCATTCGTTTTCGCGCAGAGCCGCTTGCAGCTTTGCCGCCTTGCCGCCCGCCGTTTCCAGCTTTTGCGCCAGGGCCGCACCGAACCCGCTGCGCGCGGCCAGGAACACCAGGACCGCCCCGGCACCCGCGCCCGCCACGTTGTACAAGACGCCGGGGAAAAGGCCGAAAAGGAACCCGCCCGTCAGCGTTGCGACCGTGCCTCCGGGCAGGCTTAGTGCCACGATCCCCACATAAGCCGCCAGGAACCCCAGCACGGCCCAAAGGTAATGCGCATCGCGGAAGGCCAGCAGGTCCTCACGGTGGCGAGCAAGCGTCTCGAAGCTCAACTCATCGCGCAGCGCGACGGCGCCCAGAAGGGCCGCCGCCAGAATCACCAGGATCGGCAGGCGCTTCAGCCACGAGCGGGCATCGGAGGTCGCGGAAGGGGAGGGCATGTCAGGTCCTTGCATCAGGCGCCGAACATGGCGCAGGACGCGTCTCGGCGACAGGGGTTTCACGCGGCCTTGATCCGTCGCGGGGCGATCCCGGGCAGAGTGAAACATTTCCCGGGCTGCCGAAGTGAAATGTTGCAGGAAATCAGCGTGGCCTGCGTTGACTTGGGTCGAAACCGCCCGTAAAGGACGGGCTTCAAGTTATGGGCCCCCCGAATCCGCATAGGAATCTACCGGGTTCGGGCAAGTCTAATGGAGAGCCGCGATGAAGCGCACCTTTCAACCGTCGAACCTGGTTCGCAAGCGCCGCCACGGCTTTCGTGCGCGCATGGCCACCAAGAACGGCCGTCTGGTCCTGGCCGCCCGCCGCGCCAAGGGCCGTCACAAGCTGACCGCCTGATTTCGCGCCCCGAGGGGCGTCAGGACAAGCACATGACACCGCCGGAGACCCAGGGCCAAGGCATCGCTGCCGCAGCGCCCACAGGCTCTCCGGCGGTTTCGCTTTGCGTGCTGACCAAGCGTGCCGATTATCTCAAGGCCGCCTCGGCGCGGCGGCAGGGAACCGGGGGCTTCCTGCTGCTGGCCCGTAACCCGGTGGACGGCGATCCGCAGTCCCG
>NZ_JAXMMF010000102.1:0-10326 GCF_034366665.1 Tabrizicola sp.
GCTTGGCGCGGGTCGAGGGAACGGACGGCGAATCGCTGGCGCGCGCGCTGTTGCAGCCCCCTTACCGGACGTTCCTGCTGCCTGGATCGGCCTACGGGTTGCCGCAGCATGTCCGCATTGGAGCGGGTGGAGGACCGGAAGCGCGGTTGGAGGAAGGTTTAGGACGGCTTTCCGCGCTGCTTTGCAGCGGACAAATCTGACCTAACAAACTGAGAACAATAGAGTTATCCGATAACATTCCGACGTTTTCCCCTAACGTGCGGCTGATTTTGCCTAGCGTGGCCCCGGTGCCCATAACCAGTGGCATCGAACCCCGGACTGCCCGGGAGACCACGAAAGGACACGACATGCTGCTCTCTGTCATGAACGCCAAGACCACCCTCATCGCCGGTCTGACCGCGCTGACCATCGCCGCCGTTCCCGCCACACCTGCACTGGCCTGGGGCGAGAAGGAACAGGGCTTCGTCGCCGGTGTCGCCACGGCGGTGATCGTCGACGAGATCCTGAAGAACCGCCGCGCCCGGTTGGGGGCCGCCCCGGTCTATGTCGCCCCGGCACCGACCTATGTCGAGCCGCGCCGCACCTATGTCGAGCCGCGCCACACCACTTCGCTTTACGCCACCCCCGCCGCGCGGGCCTTCCAGAGCTATTCGGCCAGCGAGCGCAAGGCGATCCAGCGCAAGCTGCGCGCCTGGGGCTACTATCGTGGCGGGATCGACGGGTCTTTCGGGCCCGGCACCTACAACGCGATCACCGCCTATGCCCGGGACGAGGGCACCTCGCTGTCGTCCACGGCCAAGGCCTACGGTGTCTACGACGGACTGCTGTTCTAGTTCCCCAAGGTCCGTCGCCTGCTCTGGCCCGGGGGCTTCCCCCACCCGGGCCAGACACTCTTGAGCCAGGACTGCGAGAGTCCGCTTTATTCGGGGGTCAGGTCCCAGGAGAACCAGGTGGCATCGCGGAGCGCCTGGACATCCGCCATGATCGCTGCCGCCTCTTCGGGAGGGACGGCGCGGATCTTGGGCAGGTAGCTCCAGCGCAGGACCATGTTGCCCCCCTCGCTGACCGTGCTCGCAAGGCTGAAGTCGAAGGCCGGGTTGCTGATCGTCACCGGCTCGGGGGCAAGGAACTCGATCGGGCCATTCCTGACCCGCACCTCATGCGAGGTGACCCAGGGGCCGCCGACGTAGAGGGGCAGGCGGCGCGGGGGGCTGATGCGGTCGGGGAAGACCTCGGCAATCCCTTCGGGGGCAAAGGCAAAGTCCTGGCGCAGTCCGTTCCGGTCCAGCGCCGGATAGGGCAGAAAATAGCTTTCGGTCACCGTCACCTGATTGGCCTTCGGGTCGTCCACCATCTGGGGCGGCTTTGACATCTTCAGGCCGGGGTAGCGGCGTTCGTAGAAATCCAGGAAGTCGCGCCCGATCTGCGAGACCGGCGTCGTCGCCCACCGCGCCCGCGCCGCATCGGCAGAGCCACTGCGATGGCGGGTCTCGACCGTCAGGACCACGCCGAACAGCGAAAAGAGGTACTCCTCGCGCACATCCATCGCCCAGGTGCCGGTCGGAGTGACCTCCATCCGTTCCAGTGCGGCTGGGCCGTCGGTCACGGCAAGACCATAGCCGTAGTCGGGCATCGTCGCGGTGCCAAGGCCCCCGGCCTGATGGGCGCCGGTCGGGTCCATCCACACTGGACGGCCGTCCAGCGTTGCACGCAGGATCATGTGGTCGAAGACATAGGGCGAGGGCAGTTCTTCGGGCAGACCATAGCCCGCATCCAGATCGGTCAGCGCCACGGCCGAGGCGATCCCCAGCCGGGACAGGATCACGCGCAACAGCAGCGACTTGTCCTTGCAGTCGCCAAAGCCCGTGGCGATCACCTCTTCCGGCAGGCGGGCGAAATAGCCGCCCGCGCCGACCGACAGCGAGACATAGCGCAACTCGTCCTGCACCAGCCGCAGGGCCGCATAGGCCCGGGCCTCGGGCGTGGCATTGTCCCTGGCGATGGCGTCGACCTTCGCCTCCCATTCCGGCGGCAAGGGGTAGTCGCGGGTATAATGCGGGGCAAGGGCGCGGGTCAGCGGCGTCCAGTCGCGCGTCTCGGAAAAGCGCAGAAGCGCATCTTCGATCACCTCGTAGGGCACGGCTTCCTCTTCCGGCGGAGGGACGTGGTTTTCCCGCCGCCATTCGTGGCGCAGCGTGCCGTCGCCAAGGTCGGTGGCGCTGTAGGTCACCCGGTCCGGCAGGAGGCCAAGTTCCAGCGGCTGGTCCCTGGGCCAGATCAGCAGCGTGCGGGACAGCGCGACGGGGGTGGACCACTCCAGCCAGGATGACCCGCTGCGTTCAGCCCCGCCGACAAGGGGGCGGCTTTCCAGAAGGGTTGCCTGCTCCAGCACATCGCCAAGGCGCAGGTCGGGGACCTGGACCACGGCGGTAAGGGTGCCGTCGATGATCCCTTCCTCAAGCCGCGTTTCGCGGCGGTAGACCTGGGGGGCGACCACGTCCTTGAGGTCGATCACCTGACCGTCCCGATGGATCATCAGGCGGGTGAGGCTGGCGGTCTGGTTCGCAGGGTCGAAGTCAAGCTTGACGGTGGCCAGTTCTTCCAGCCCCGCCCGGTCGGTCACCTCGGCGACGACGCGGTTCCAGGACTGGCTGACCTCACCCTCCCAGCGCATCTGGTGGTCGGAAAGGAGGAAGAACTGCCCGCCCTCAGCCTCGGCCCGCAGGGCGGCGTCACCTTCGGGGATCGGGGCGATATCGGCCCAGGCGGGGTCCTTGGCGATGGCAAGCGTCTGGGCAGCAAGCGTCTGGGCGGCAAGGGGCGGGGCGACAAGGGGCGGGGCGACAAGCGGCAGGGCGCAAAGGCAGACGGCCAGAACCAGGGACAGAACACGCATCGGGAATCCCGTGGGATGAATTTTGCACAGGCTAGCGGGTGGCGGGGGGTGTGCAAAGGCTTCCCGACGCAGATTTTCCTGACCCCGCCCAAGGATTGCCGGGTGGCTTGCGTCTTGTGTAAGTGATGCTGATGGACACGCCCGACGAGATGCTGGCTACCGCGGCCGCTGGTGGAGACCGGGCGGCCTTTGCCACATTGGTCGGGCGGCACTATGACCGCATTCATGGGCTGGCGTGGCGGATGACGGGGTCGAAGGCCGAGGCCGAGGATCTGACGCAGGACATCTGCGCGGCGCTCCCGTCCAAGCTGCGGAACTGGCGGGGCGAAGCCCGGTTCACCACCTGGCTTTACCGCGTGGTGGTCAATGCCGCGCATGATCTGCGGCGGCGGCAGCAGACCCGTGCGAAGGCCTCGCAAGGCTGGGGCGACTGGGAACTGGCGCGGCAGGACGAGATTGCCGTGCAGGCCGAGGCAGCGGATTGGCTGGCGCAGGCGATGACCGAGCTTAGCCCCGAGTTGCGCGATACGGTGGCGCTGGTGTTGGGCGAAGAGATGACCCAGGCCGAAGCAGGGGTTGTGCTGGGGGTCAGCGAGGGAACAATCGCCTGGCGGATGAGCGAAGTGAAGAAACGCCTGCGGGCAAGGGCAAGGGAGGACGCGAAATGACCGACGATCTTGACGACCTCCGTCGTGCCTTGAAGGCCGCTCCGGCCCCGGACGGGGAGGCGAAGGCGCGGGCGATGGCGCTTGCGATGGAAAATTTTGCCCGACTGAACGACTCCCTCCAAGAATCGACGGACCCAGCCCGTTCCAGTGAGGTCCGCCCCAGAGCGGCCCCCCTGAACGGAGTACGTCGCATGTTCCAGTACCTGACCTCGCGCCCTGCCCTTGCCGCCACCACCTCGGTCGCGGCCCTTCTGATCGGTGTCGCCGTCGTCCTGCCGGTGGCCGATCTGCGGCTTGGCCAGCCGACTGTGGTTGTCGAGACCGGGGAAGCCCCGGTCGCACAAAAGGCCGAACCGGTGGTGTCACCGGACGCGGTCCCGATGACGGCCACGGGCGGCAAAGGTGCCGCGCCCAATGCCGACCTTGCCCGGCCCGGCGCGGAACCAGCCGCGCTGCCGGAAGCCAAAGTCGGGGCTGACGCTCTGGCCCGGACTGCGGAAAGCGACATGGCGGCCTCGTCCGCCGCAGTGGCCGAGCCTGCGCGCGAGCCGATCATCGACGCCCCCCAGGCCGAGTTGGAGGCTTTGCCCGCCGCACCGGTGGAAGCGCTGGCCGATACCGAGATGCGCCTGCGGGCCGAGGCCCCGCTCGACGGAACGCTGGGCTATGTGACGGCCCCTGCCCCCGATGCGATGCCGGCCCCGGTTGAAAACACCGAGGCCTATGCCAACGAAACGCCGAATCCCGTGAAGGTTACGGCCGAAGAGCCCGTCTCGACCTTCTCGATCGACGTGGATACCGCGTCCTACGCGGTGGTGCGGTCCTCGTTGACCGGGGGGTATCTGCCCACCCCCGATCAGGTGCGGATCGAGGAGATGGTGAACTATTTCCCCTACGCCTATGCGGCACCCGAGGGGGATCAGGCTTTTGCCTCGACCATTTCCGTGATGCCGACGCCGTGGAACCCCGGCACGCGGCTGGTGACCATCGGCATCCAGGGGGCTTTGCCCGAGGTGGCCGCACGGCCGCCGCTGAACCTGGTGTTCCTGATCGACACGTCGGGGTCGATGGAGGATGCGAACAAGCTGCCTTTGCTGAAGCAATCGCTGTCGCTGATGCTGGCGGAACTGCGGCCCGAGGATCAGGTGTCCATCGTGACTTACGCGGGATCAGCGGGACTGGTTCTGCCGCCGGTCAAGGCGGCGGATCGGGCGGCGATCCTGGCGGCGCTGGACGATCTGGCAGCGGGCGGGTCCACGGCGGGGGCCGAGGGGCTGGAGCTGGCCTATCAGGTGGCCGAGGGGATGAAGGCGGACGGCGAAGTCAGCCGCATCCTTCTGGCTACGGATGGGGACTTCAACGTCGGTGTCAGCGATCCGGACGGGCTGGAGGCCTATGTCGCCAAGCAGCGCGAGACGGGGACCTATCTGTCGGTCCTGGGCTTCGGGCGCGGCAACCTGGACGATGCGGTGATGCAGTCGTTGGCGCAGAACGGGAACGGGACGGCGGCCTATATCGACACCTTGTCCGAGGCGCGGAAGGTGCTGGTGGACCAGTTGACCGGGGCGCTGTTCCCCATCGCGGATGACGTGAAGATCCAGGTGGAATGGAACCCCTCGCAGGTCGCGGAATACCGGCTGATCGGCTATGAGACCCGCGCCCTGCGGCGTGAGGACTTCAACAACGACGCGGTGGATGCGGGCGAGATCGGCGCGGGGACCCAGGTTACGGCGATCTATGAGGTAACGGCTCCAGGGTCCGAGGCGCTGTTGAACGATCCCTTGCGCTATGGGGCCGCAACGGCGACCGAGGGGGCGGCGGGCGAGCTGGGCTTCCTGCGGCTGCGCTGGAAGGCTCCGGGAGAGGACGCCTCCACGCTGGTCGAAACGCCGATCACCGGGGCGGAAGGGGCCAGCGCCGAGACGCGGTTTGCCGCCGCCATCGCTGGGTTCGGGCAATTGCTGCAGGGGTCGGTCTACCTGGGCGACTGGGGCTGGGATCAGGCTATCGAGCTGGCTGTGGCGAACCGCGGCGAGGATGCCTTCGGCTACCGGATCGAGGCGGTGAACCTGATGCGGCTGGCGCAGAGCCTGTCGCAGTAACCGGCTGCTCCTCGTTCGACTTCGTCTCCTCGTCGCGGGTCAGCGACGAGTGACGAAGTCATCGAGGAGCGGTCAGTCAAGCGCGCGGGCGAGGTCGGCGATCAGGTCGGCGGGGTCTTCCAGGCCCACCGACAGCCGGAACACCCCCGCGCCCGCCCAATCTGTCCAACGCGACAGCGCAGCGCCCTCCATCCGGAAGGTGCTGCGCTGGATTTCATCGGTGCCGATGTGGACGCAGATCGTGCGCTGGTGGCCCAGCGAAAAGGCGTAGTGCATCACGCGGAAGCGGTCGGCCATGCGGGTTGCAACCGTCGCGGGGTCTTCCCGGGTCTGGAAGGCGATCATCGCGCCGCCAAGGTCCATCTGGCGTTGGGCGAGGTCGCGTTGCGGATGGTCGTCGGCTCCGGGCCAGGTGACGCGGGTGACTGCGGGGTGCCGGGAGAGCCAGTGGGCAAGCTGGGCGGCAGTGTCCGAGGCCATGCGCAGCCGGGGGAACAGCGTATCCAGCCCGCGCAGGATCAGCCAGGCGTTCTGGGCCGACAGGGTCGCGCCAAGATAGACCCCCGCGCGGGAGCGGATGCGGGAGATGAGGTTCTTTCGACCGATCACCGCGCCGCCCAGGGCATCGCCGTGGCCGTTCATGAACTTGGTCAGCGAGTGGATCACGAGGTCAACCCCGTGGTCCAGCGGGCGGGTGATGACCGGCGTTGCCAAAGTGCTGTCGACGGAGACAAGGACCCCGGCTTCCTTGGCAACAGCGCAAAGGGCGGCAAGGTCGGTCAGGCGCAGGATCGGGTTGCAGGGGGTTTCGGCGTGGATCAGCTTCGTCTCGGGGCGCAGGGCGGCGCGGACAGCGGCGGGGTCGGTCAGGTCGCAGGGGGTGACCTGGATGCAAAGGTCGGGGAGGATGCGGGTGGCAAGCTCGTAGACCCCGGCGTAACAGACATCCGAGACGATCAGGTGGTCCCCGGCTTTCAGGAAGGTCAGGAAGACGGCGGCGGCAGCAGCGACGCCCGTGGCGGTGGCCAGCGCCTCCTCGGCGCCTTCAAGGCCTGCGAGGCGGTCCTCCAAAGCGCGGGTCGTGGGGTTGGTCCAGCGGGCGTAGAGGAATGGCTGTTCGGTCAGGTCCGCGCCCTCGGCGGAAAAGCCTGCGGCACCGGGGGTGAAGATGTTGTTCACCGAAGCAACCAGGTTCGGCGCGATGGCCCCGGTGATCGGATCGGGGGCCAGCCCTGCGTCAAGGGCGCGGGTGGCGGGGCGCATCTGGGCGGGGGGGATCTGGGAGGAGGGAATCTGGGAGGGGGGCAGCTTTTCTGACATCGGAAGGCCTTTCCTTTGGCCCTTCATCCGTCGCCTGCATGGCGCGCGCAATATGAGAAAGCGCGAAAGCGCGGGACCCCCGAGCAAGGTCGCGGCAGGACTACCCCCGTCTGATCCCGAAGTTCCTGCGTCCTTCCGCCCTGCCCGACATGCGCAAAATGCAAAGAGCCCGGGCGTGAACCCGGGCTCCTGCACCATCACCAAGGGGTGGGTCTTAGTTGACCGCTTCCGGCTTCGCCTCGATCACGTTGGTCGCACCGTGGGTACGGGCGATCTCGATCCGGCGGGGCTTCATCGCCTCGGGGACTTCGCGGACGAGGTCGATGTGCAGCATCCCATGCTCATGCACGGCACCGGCAACGCGGACGTGGTCGGCCAGAGCGAAGCGGCGCTCGAAAGCACGGGTGGCGATGCCGCGGTGCAGGTAGGTGCGGTCAGCCTCGTCCGCGGCCTTGCGGGCGGTGACGAACAGCGAGCCGTCCTTGACCTCGACCGACAGGTCATCGGGGGTGAACCCGGCGACGGCGATCGAGATGCGATAGGCATCCTCGGCGGTCTTTTCGATGTTGTAGGGCGGATAGGTCGGCTGGGCCACATCGGTGGACAGCACCCGGTCCATCAGGTCGGCGATCCGGTCGAAGCCGACGGTGGCACGGTAAAGCGGTGCGAAATCAAGGGTACGCATTGTCATCCTCCTGGAAGCGATGTCAGGGGCCTTCCCTTTGCAAAGGGCAAGGCAGGTTGACCGGGCCCGTCATGGCACCCGGATACCCCTCAGGTAGGTAACGGAAAACCCGGTTTCAAGACGACTCAGGGCGCAAGGAACTTGGCCCCGCCAGTCGCCCCGGCACCAGAGGTGATGCGTTTCGGCGGCTTGCCCGGCATTCCGGTGTCGCCGGCACCCAGCCCTTCGTCCGGCTGGAGGGCCACCTCGCTTGTCGCCTCGCCCCGGCGCAGGGCGGCCTTCAGCCGGTCCACCTGTTCAGGCAGTTCCATCCCGAAGGACACGGTCTGCCCATTCCATTCCCCGCCCGCCGAAATCATCGAGACGATCTTGGCCCGATACCCCGACCGGTCAAGCACCGGCGCACCCGAAGAGCCGTGCGTCACGTCGCAGTCCACCGCGATCTGGCGGTCCTCGCGCCCGACGACCTTGCAGACCCGCTGCCAGGACAATGCCTCGTCCCGGCCCTCGGCGTAGGAGACGACGCTGACCTCGTCGCCACTGGCGGGACGGGCGACCACAAAGGGCGAGATCACCGCGCTGGGGATCGGCCGGGCCAGTTGCAGAAGGGCGACGTCAAGGTCGATCATCTCGACCGGGACGGGATCAAGGTTGCGGTAGGCCGGGTCGACGATGGTTCTGGCGACAGTGGCCTCGACCAGGGCGGTGCCGTAGGCAAGACCGGCGTGAAAGGTGATGCGGTCGGCGGCCACCGGCATCCCGTCGCGGTCCAGAACGCAATGACCCGCGGTCAGCACCAGGTCGGCGGCGATCAGCGCGCCGGTGCAAAAGCCGCCGCCCGCGATGTCCACCCGGCCCACAGGTTCAAAGCCGCGCAGCTCTTCCCGGGTGACCAGTTCGACAAGGCTGGAGTTTTCCTGCGCCACCGCAGCACCGGCCAGAAGGAGAAGCGCCACAAACGCCCTCATGGTCGGACGAACTTGGCACCCGCCCCGGTGCCGCCGGAAATCACGGTGACCGCCCGGGCGCCGCCAGACGAATCGGCCCGGCTGCTTTCCAGCGCAGCGCGCAGGGCCAGCAGCGGTTCGGCCAGCGGCACCGCGATCGCCACCTTGCGGCCATCCACCTCGGCCTTGGCCGAGATGACCGAGACGACACGGGCCACCCCGTCCTCGAAAGTGAAGACCGGTGCGCCGGACGAGCCGAAATCGACGCTGCAGGTCAGGATCAATGCCTGACGTTCATCGGCCAGAACCTCGCAGGCTTCCTGGATCGAGGGGGCCTCCTCGCGGTACTGGGCGTAAGAGACGACGCCCACGGGGTCCCCCTGGACCGGGGCCGCGCCCGTCTCGAACGGTTCAAGCGAGGGCAGACGGATCGGCTGGCTAAGTTCCAGAAGTGCAAGGTCGCCGCTGACGCGGTCCAGCTTGTCCGTCGCCCCATAGCGGTAGTCGGGGTGGGTCACGGCGCGGCTGACGCTGCGATAGGCCACGGCGCGACCGTTGCGGAAGCCGGCCTGAAACTCAATCTCGTCGGGGCGCATCTGGACGCCGGTGGTCTTGTCATACAGGCAATGCGCCGCGGTCAGCACCAGCTGCGGGCCGATCAGCGCGCCGGTGCAGAAGCCGTGCTTGCCCATGACCAGCTTTCCGACGGCATCCCAGCCGCGCGCATCATCGGCCGTTTCCAGCTTGACCATGCCGTCGTCCAGGGTCTGCGCCAGAGCCTGGAACGGTGCCACGCCCACAAGGGCCAGCCCCGCCGCCAACAAACCGGCGATCAGGTGACGCATAAAACCTCCCCTTTTCCGCGCAGCCATTGGCGATACGTCTAGGCTGCCACTTTGGCGGATTTGCGGCGTCCCGCGCAAGGGCTCAGACGTCAAGCGCGCGCGGTTTCGGCCCGCCTGTGGCCCAGTCGAGGAGTTCAACCGTATGCACGACCGGAACCTCGGTGCCCGAGCCGATCTGCATCATGCAGCCGATGTTGCCCGCCGCGATGACCTGGGGGGATTTCGCCTCGAGCGTCTGCACCTTGCGGCGCTTGAGGTCGGCACTGATTTCGGGCTGCAGCAGGTTGTAGGTCCCGGCGCTGCCGCAACACAAATGACTGTCGGCGGGCTCCACGACCTCGAAACCGGCCCGTTTCAGAAGGTCCTTCGGCGCGGACTTGATCTGCTGGCCGTGCTGCAGGCTGCAGGCAGCGTGATAGGCGATGCGCAGGCCCTTCGGCGCGCCTTGCGGCAGGCCAAGTGTGACCAGCACTTCACTGATATCCTTGGCCAATCCGGCCACCGTCGCCGCGTCCCCGGCCAACGGGTCAGTGCGGAACATGTGGCCGTAGTCCTTTACAGTCGTCCCGCAGCCCGAGGTGTTGATGATGACGGCATCCAGCCCCCCGGCGCGCTTCTCGGCCATCCAGGCGCGGATGTTGGCGGCGGCATGGGCATGGGACAGGTCCTCCTTGCCCATGTGATGCGTCAGCGCCCCGCAGCAGCCCTGGCCCTCGGCCACCACGACCTCGCAGCCCAGCCGCCGCAGAAGCCGGATGGTGGCATCGTTGATGTCGGTGTTCAGCGCCTTCTGCGCACAGCCGGTCATCAGCGCGACCCGCATCCGGCGTTCGCCCTGGGCGGGAAAGACCTGGGGGTCGTCG
>NZ_JAXMMF010000103.1:0-19018 GCF_034366665.1 Tabrizicola sp.
CTTGATACAATATGTTGTGGACGGGCTTGAATGAGCGTCTATGCCAAGCGGTCACGCCTAGATTTTGCAGCGCCTCCAGATGCGCCTTTGTCGGGTAGCCTGCGTTGGCTTCCCAGCCGTAGCCGGGGTGCTGTTGCGCCAAATCCACCATGATCCGGTCGCGCGTCACCTTGGCGACGATCGACGCGGCGGCAATCGACAGACACAAAGCATCGCCGCGGATGATCGGCGTCGCCCCGCAGCCAAGGCCGCGCGGGATCATGTTGCCGTCGATCAGCGCATGATCCGCGCCAAGGGCTGCCACGGCCCGTTCCATCGCGAGGTGGCTGGCGCGCAGAATGTTCAGCGCGTCGATTTCTGCGACAGAGGCATGGGCGACCGAAACCTCGGCCACGGCAAGGATCTCGATATACAAGGCTTCGCGCCGATCCCGGGTCAGAACCTTGGAATCGCGCAAACCCGCAGGGATGCGGTCCGGGTCCAGCCGCACGGCGCAGGCGGTCACCGGACCGGCCAGCGGGCCGCGCCCGACCTCGTCTACTCCGGCCACGCGCAGCACACCCCTGCCAAGGGCCAGCGTCTCGTGCGTGAAGTCGGGAAGGGTCGCGTCCATGCGACCGGAGTAGCGCGGATCGGATCACAGAAAAAGGGGGTGGGAGCTGCTCACCCTCCCACCCCCCAGACGGAAGCGGGGATTAGGGCGACCCCGCTTCGTTCCAGGCCACCTCGGCAGCCCCTTGTCTTAGCGCCCGGAAACCCGGAACCCCGCATCGCGCAGGCATTGCGCCGAATAGATCCGGTCGCGCTGACCAAAGATCGTCGCGGTATTGGCGCAGCCCCGGGGCAGGCGGGGCTTGAAGCCCTCGGCCCGCAGGCAGCTTTCGGGATACAGCGTCACCGACCGCTCGGCCCCGTCGATGGAAATCGCGCAGACCGACGGGACGCGTTTGGAGGAAGCCGGCTCGGGTTCCGGCAAAGGCAGCGGCACCGGTGCGGCGGCCGGTTTGTCGTTGTCCTTCAACTCATGCGCGATGGCCCCCACGACCAGCGCCGCGATCAGCGCCTTGGCCAGGTCGTTCTTCTCGGCCTTGGCGGGGATCGTCGTCGCCAGGACCACGGCAAGGGCGGCGGCTCCTCCGGTCAGCATGGCGGCGAAGCGGCGGGCGGACAGTGTGCTTTCGCTGATCCCCCGCGAGGCGATGCGGTGCGAACGGCTTCTGAACTCGACGGACATGGATGCCTCCTGATGCGATCTTCTTGGTCTTGAAGGGGTCGCGGCACAGATGCGCGACCCGGTGACCAACCCTCGTCCCCCGGCTGCGGGGTAAGCAATAACGCGGGGCCGCTAGGGCATAGCGGTGGGGGAAAACCGACTTGCTATCCGATAACAGCCCGGCAAAATCCGGCGTGATATTGTATATCAACGCACAGATGCGCATTGTCCGTCGGCAATCGGGCAGCTCCTTCCGGGGACCACAAGAATGAAGACCTTCCTCACCTCAGCGGCACTTGCCCTGGTCCTGGCCGGACCGGTGGCGGCGGAATGCTATGCCGACTACAAGGCCAAGCGTGACGAACCGTTGAAGCTGATCTACGGTGTGGCGCAAGTGTCGGACGGCAACTGTTCGCCCGGGGCCGCCGAAGGCGAGTTGGCGCCAAGGCTGGCTGCGGATGGCTGGACGCTTCTGACGGTTTTGTCCACATTCGGGCCCGAGGGGCTTGAGGAAAGGAAAGCGAGTGCCGGAGAACACTTCCTCCGTTACTGACAGTCTGAAGGCCGGCAACCGCGTGGTTGCCTTTGGAATTGCCGCCATCGTCCTGATCCTTCTGGCCGCCGCGCTGTTCCTGTTCCTGAACCTGCCCGACGCGAACGCCTTCAACGCGCGCGTCGAACGGCTGTTTGTCGAGAACGACGACCTGAACACTCTGGCCGAGATCAAGCTGCTGGAGATTCTGGCGCAGTCGGGAACGTCGTTTTCCGAAGTGCTGATCAGCTATCGCAGCGTGATCTTCGTGCTGCTGCTGTTTTCCACCGCGCTGCTTGTGTCGTCCCTGGTCTTCCTGGTGATGATCATCGCGCTGAACCGCCGAATCTCGGCGATCCAGCGGTCGGGCATCCAGGTCGCCAGCCTGATGATCAGCCGCGAATCCCGGGCGGTCTACATCAACGACCTGGAGTTCGCCCTGACCGAGGCCGCGCTTGAAACGTTGTCGGTCCTGGCCGAAGCGCGGATGGACGACGAGGTTCTGACCGGCGCGCAGATCGAGGCGGTGATTTCCGGTCGCAACGAGGCCGACTGCGACGAGGCCGCCGGGGCGACCCGCGTCAAGCGGTTGCGCGATACCCTGGGCAACCAGCTTGTGTCCGAGCTTCTGGTCAAGACCATCGCGCGGCGTGGCTACATGCTGGCCGTCGGCAAGGACACCATCAAGATGATCTGAAACGCAAAAGGCCCGCGTCTGGCGACACGGGCCTTCTGTGTGGTGGTGAGCCGGACAGGATTCGAACCTGTGACCCGCTGATTAAAAGTCAGCTGCTCTACCAACTGAGCTACCGGCCCCACGAGGCGGCTGATTAGTCGCGGCGTTGCCGGGGGTCAAGGGCGAAAACGTGCGGCACTGGCAAATCTTGGGCCGTCGTCGTATATGCCGTCGGATGATGGACAGCCTTGCGCAAACCGGCCTGCCGTTCATGAAAATGCATGGTGCGGGCAATGACTTCGTGGTGATCGACTCGCGGCAGCGCGGGGCGGTGATGACGGCTGGCCTTGCGCGCGCGCTGGGCGACCGGAATCGCGGCGTGGGGTTCGATCAGCTGGCCGAGATCACCTCGACCAGCGACGCCGATTTCGGTCTGGTGTTCTGGAACAGCGATGGGTCCCAGGCAGGTGCCTGCGGCAACGCCACGCGCTGCGTCTCGGACTATGTGATGCGGGACCTTGGGGTCGATGGCGTCTCGCTGGTGACGGCACGGGGCGCGCTGCGGGCCGAGCGTGCGGCGGATGGCCGGGTCTGGGTCAACATGGGCCAGCCGCAGCTGGATTGGGCCTCGATCCCCTTGGCGCATGCGGTCGATCACCTGCATCTGCCGCTGCCGGGCGATCCGGTGGCCGTTGGCATGGGCAACCCGCATTGCGTGCATTTCGTCCAGGATATGGCCAGCGTCGACCTTCCCGCCCTGGGTCCGAAGATCGAACATGACCCTTTGTTCCCGCAGAGGACCAACGTGGAATTTGCCGAACTTCTGTCGCCCTGCCGGATGCGGATGCGGGTGTGGGAGCGGGGAACCGGGATCACTCTGGCTTGCGGCTCGGGGGCTTGTGCTACGGCGGTGGCCGCGCATCTGCGGGGGATGATCGGGCCCCGGGTCGCGCTTGAGGTGGATGGCGGGGTGCTGGAGGTTGACTGGCGCGACGATGGCGTCTGGCTGACCGGCCCGGTGGCGCGGGTTTTCGATGGGGTGCTGACCCCCGAATACATCGCAGCGCACAAATGAACGTCGCCCCGAAGCCCCCGGTGTTCGCGACGCTTGGCTGTCGCCTGAACGCCTATGAGACCGAGGCGATGAAGGAACTTGCCGCCGCGGCGGGGCTGTCCGAAGCGGTCATCGTCAACACCTGCGCCGTGACGGGCGAGGCGGTGCGCAAGGCCAAGCAGGAAATCCGGCGCCTGTCGCGCGAGAACCCCGGTGCGGCGATCATCGTCACCGGCTGCGCAGCGCAGACCGAGCCCGAGACCTTTGCGGCCATGCCCGAGGTGACCAGGGTCGTCGGGAACCACGAGAAGATGCAGGCCGAGACCTGGAAGGGTATCGCAGCACCCGACCTCATCGGCGCGACCGAGCGGGTGCAGGTCGATGACATCATGTCGGTGCGCGAGACGGCAGGGCATCTGATCGACGGATTCGGGCGGCACCGGGCTTACGTGCAGGTCCAGAACGGCTGCGACCATCGCTGCACCTTCTGCATCATTCCTTATGGCCGGGGCAACTCGCGGTCGGTCCCTGCGGGGGTGGTGGTCGAGCAGATCAACCGCCTTGTGGACCGTGGTTTCAACGAGGTTGTGCTGACCGGGGTGGACCTGACCAGCTGGGGGGCCGATCTGCCCGGGGAGCCGCGCCTGGGCGATCTGGTGCGGCGGATCTTGAAGCTGACCTCTGTGCCGCGCCTGCGGATCAGTTCCATCGACAGCATCGAGGCCGACCCTGCACTGATCGAGGCGATTGCGACCGAACCCCGGCTGATGCCGCACCTGCACCTGTCGTTGCAGGCGGGCGATGATCTGATCCTGAAGCGGATGAAGCGGCGGCATCTGCGGGACGATGCCATCCGGTTCTGCGCCGAGGTGAAAGCCCTGCGCCCCGAGATGGTCTTCGGTGCCGACATCATCGCGGGCTTCCCCACCGAGACGGAGGCAATGTTCCAGCAAAGCCTGGACCTGGTGGCCAAGTGTGGCCTGACCTTCCTGCATGTCTTCCCCTTCTCGCCCCGCAAGGGGACTCCGGCGGCGCGGATGCCGCAGGTCCGGGGGCCGGAGATCAAAGAGCGGGCGGCGCGGTTGCGGGCCTTGGGCGACCGGGTTCTGGGGGAGCATCTGGCGGGGCAGGTGGGCCGGGTCCACCGGGTGCTGACCGAAGGCCCCCGGCTGGGACGGACCGAGGGATTCGCAGAGGTGGCCTTTGCCGCTGACCAGCCGGAGGGGACGATCCTGGAGGTCAGGGTGACGGGCCAGGACGGGGCGCGGCTGCTGGCCTGACGTGTCCAGGACGGGGATCGGCGGTTTCGGACTGGGTCCGGGGCCGGGGCAGGGTCCGCGGCAGGGTCCGGGGCAGGGCGACAGTCCCGTCGCGATACCGGTCTCCCAAGCTCCGATCTTGCGCCCGAAAGCGAGAGGTCAGGGAAGTTCGGCAACCACCGCCCGCGCGGCGTGGGCGGGGTCCTTTGCCTGCCAGATCGGGCGGCCCACCACGATGTGGTCGGCACCATCACTGATGGCCTGATGCGGAGTCGCGATGCGCTTCTGGTCGCCAAGCGCCGCGCCCGAGGGGCGGACACCGGGTGTGACGATCAGCTTGCCGCGGGCCTCGGGAAGGGCGCGGATCATGGCGGCCTCTTGCGGGCTGGCGATGACGCCGTCGGCCCCGGCCTGCAAGGCGCGGGCGGCGCGTTCCAGGGTGATCTGGTGGATATCGCCGGGCTTGATCAGGTTCGCGTCCAGATCGGCGCGGTCCAGCGAGGTCAGGATGGTGACGGCCAGGATCTTCAGTCCGGTGCCGCCCTTGCCCGTCGCCGCCGCGCTGACCACCTGCGGGTCGCCATGCACGGTCAGGAAATCAAGGTCGTATTGCGCCAGGCCCCGGACGGCGGCCTCGATCGTCGCGCCGATGTCAAAGAGCTTCATGTCCAGGAAGATGCGCTTGCCCTGTTCGTGCTTCAGCTCGTTCGCCAGCGCCAGGCCTCCGCCCGTCAGCATGCCAAGACCGATCTTGTAGAAGCTGGCGGCGTCGCCGATGCGGGCGACAAGGTCCAGGCCTTGCACCACGTTCGGCACGTCAAGGGCGACGATCAGTCGGTCATCTGCGGTCATGGCGGCCTCCGGGGTTCGCGGCGGTTTGACGGGGCGGGGCAGGGCTGTCAAGACTGGCGCCAAAACGGGGACCGGAACGGGGACGGGATGATCCTGGCATTCGACATCGGCGGCAGCCGGATCAAGGCGGCGGTCTGGGACGGGGCGCTGCAGCCCCTGGGCGAGGTGGTGACGCCACTGGCCGACAAAGCGGCGTTCAACGCGGCAGTGGCCGGGTTTGTGACCGGGCAAGAGACGGGGATCGCGATCTCCATCGCCGGAGTGGTCGATCCGGCCAGTGGCGTGGGGAAAGTGGCGAACATCCCGGCCATCGATGGGCTGAGGCTGGGGCCCGAGGTCCAGGCGGCGACGGGCCTGCCGGTTCGGGTGCTGAACGATGCCGACTGCTTTACTCTGGCCGAGGCCTTTCACGGTGCTGGCCGCGGGCATGGCTCGGTGTTCGGGGTGATCCTGGGCTCGGGCGTCGGTGGGGGGGTGGTGATCGACGGGCGCCTGGTGACGGGCGCGGGCGGCTATGCCGGGGAATGGGGGCATGGCCCGGTAATCCGGGGCGAGTATGCGTTCCAGTGCGGTTGCGGTCAGGTCGGCTGCGTGGATACCATCGGCGGCGCGCGCGGGCTGGAGCGGCTGCACCGCAAGCGGACGGCCGAGCTTCTGCGGGCCGAGGCGATCATTGCGGGCTGGATGGCAGGTGAGGCCGAACCGGGCGAGACGATGGCGCTGTGGCGCGAGTTGGTGGCGGGGCCGCTGGCGATGGTGCTGAACGTCGTCGGCGCGGATGTGGTGCCGGTCGGCGGCGGGTTGTCGCGGGCGCCGGGACTGGTGCGCTATCTGGACGAAGCCGTGCGGGTGCGCATGCTGCGGCGGACGAAGGGGCCGTTGCTGGTGCCGGCCGAATGCGGCGCGGATGCGGGCCTCTTGGGCGCGGCGATGGCGGGGGTCGCGGCATGGGCGTGACGCTGGAGGTCTGCGTCGACACGGCAGAGGGGCTGGCTCAGGCCGTTGCGGGGGGCGCGGACCGGATCGAGCTTTGCGCGGCGCTGGCGCTCGGGGGGCTGACGCCCTCGGCCGGGTTGATGGCCCTTGCGGCGGGGTGTGGCGTGCCGGTGGTGGCGATGATCCGGCCGCGCGCGGGGGACTTCGTCTGGTCCGAGGCCGAGGTCGGGATGATGGAGGCCGAGATCGCGAGCGTCCGGGCAGCCGGGCTGGCGGGCGTGGTGCTGGGGGCCTCGCTGCCGGACGGACGGCTGGATCTGCCCGTGCTGCGGCGGCTGGTGGCGGCGGCGCGCGGGGCAGAGGGGGGCCGATTTCTTCAAAGAAATCGGGTCGGAGCCTTCGAAGGCTCCGGTCCGGAGTTTTCGAAAACTCCGGGGGACATTGAACTGGTGCTGCACCGCTGCATCGACCTGGTGCCGGACATGGGCGCGGCGCTGGAAGAGGTGGTGGCGCTGGGCTTTCACCGCATCCTGACCTCGGGTGGCGAGACGCGTGCCGAGGCTGGCGCGGCGCGGATCGGCGCGCTGCTGGCGCAGGCGGCGGGGCGGATCTCGGTGATGCCGGGGTCCGGGGTGAACCCGGGGAACGCGGCGCTGCTGAAGGGGCTTGGCATCAGCGACATTCACGCGTCATGCTCGACATCTACCCCGGCGTCTGGACTGGTGGTCGAGATGGGTTTTGCGCCTCCCGTGCAGCGGCAGACCCATGCGGATCTGGTCCGCGCGCTGCGGGCGGCCTTGAAGTAGGAGTGTGCGATGGAACTCAGGCTGGACTACGACCGCCCGGAGGAGGGACCCGGATCGGGGCCGCTGACAGTGGGCTGGTTCCTCGCATCCGACAAGGGCGCGGTGCTGTACGATCCGCCCGAACGGGTGCAGATCAGGCCGCCGAACAAGGCGCATGCCAAGTCCGCCAGCCGCTGCCCGGCAGTGATCCAGCTGGAAAGCCGGTATTTCATGGTGAAATGCCCGTTCGACCTGCAGATCGGGTTTCAGCGTGACGACAAGGGAAAGGCCGTTTTGGTGAACCGGGCCGGGGCCAACAGTCCGATCCGGTCGTCGAAGCTGAACGAAGTGCTGACGCTGGTCAGCGAGGCCGAGTGGCGCTTTCCCGACCGTCCGACAGTGCAGCTGCACCTGCCCTACTATTTCATCGCCGACGAGATGGTCTACCTGACCCAGCTTGCCGCCTTCGCGCATTACCGGCCTGACCCCCTTCCGGGCACGATCTTCGGCGGGCGGTTCCCGATCTCGATCTGGCCCAGGCCCTTGATGTGGGCCTTCGAATGGCATGAGCCGCAAAAGGACCTGATCCTGCGGCGGGGCGAGCCCTTGTTCTACGTCCAGTTCGAAGGCATGGACCCCAGCCGCGCCGTGCAGGTGGTGGAGGCCGAGCGGACGGCGGAACTGCAGGCCTATCTGGAGAAGGTCTCGGGCGTCGTGAACTACGTCAACCAGACGTTTTCCCTGTTCAAGGCAGCCGAGGCCCTGCGACCGAAGAAGCTTTTGGTCGCCAAGGCCCGGGAGTAGGTGCCTTTGCTGGCCCCGGAGGGCTTCGCGCCCTCCGGACCTCCCGCGGGATATTTGTGCCAGTATGAAAGCGCAATTTTAGTCGAATTAGGGAGAACCTGTGCGCAGCATCATCGAGACCTATGAGGTGGCATCGGGGCGCGTGACCGAGCTGCTTGCGGTGGACGGGCGGATCGAAGCGCCGAACTGGGCGCCGTCCGGTGATTGGCTTCTCGTCAACGGGGATGGGCGATTGTTCCGGGTGCCTCTGGGGCAGCCCGCCTTGCTGGAAATCCCATCGGGCGCGGCGGTGAAGTGCAACAACGACCACGGGATCAGCCCGGACGGGAAGACGATCATCCTGTCGTCGCATCATGAAGGGGCCGGGTCGCAGGTCTATGTGATGCCGGTTGAAGGGGGCGAGCCGGTCAAGGTCTCGCCCGACAGCCCCAGCTGGTGGCATGGGATTTCGCCCGACGGGCGCACGCTGGCCTATGTGGCCGCACGGGGCGGAAGCCGGGTGATCGACGTCTATACATTGGTGCCGGGGCAGACGGAGACGCGGTTGACCAATGGCGAGGGGCATTGCGACGGGCCGGATTTCAGCCCGGATGGCAGCCGCATCTATTACAATTGTGACCGCACCGACCATGCGCAGATCTGGATTATGGCATCGGACGGGTCAGGACAGCGGCAGCTGTTCAAGGACGGCTTCGTCAACTGGTTCCCGCATCCCTCGCCTGACGGGCGGCAACTGCTGTATCTGGCCTATCCCGCGGGCACGACCGGCCATCCGGCGGATTTGCCCGTGGCGCTGGTCCTGTGCGACCCCGAGGGAGGCACCCGCCGGCGGGTGCGAGAGTTCATCGGCGGGCAGGGGTCGATCAATGTGCCATGCTGGGCCCCCGACAGCAGCGCCTTCGCCTATTGCCGCTACGAACCCTAGGCAGGGCGCAGGCCGCTGAGACCTTTTGGCGCTTTCGGCTTCGGCTCTGGCGGCGGCAGGTCCACCGTCGCAAGCAGCGGCTGCAAGTGGCGCGGGTCGCCCCAGACCGAGATGTAGACCTCGGGCGGGTAGCCGTTGGCCAGATGCTCGGGCGTCAGGTCGATGATGCGGACCCGCAGGTCGTCTCCGTGGGCCAGCGACGGGGCAACGATCTCTTCGGCCATCGGGCCGAGATGGCCCATCAGCCCCTCGCGGTGGTGGGGTATCAAACCCAGGATAGGGCGCTTCAGGCGGGCAAAGACGCCGATACGGCCATCGGAGAGCCGCTCCAGCCGCGCGCTGTCGCCGATGGACAGGCCGGTGCGCGCGACGTGGATCACCAGGTCCTCGACCGGGGCCTTGTGAATCAGGGGAAGTTTCGCATCGCTCATGGGCTTGGGCCTTTCCAAAGTCGAAGGCCAAGGATGGGTGTGGGGACGGGTATTGCAAGGCACGGTTGCGGCAGGGCCCGGCCAGCTGCCTGAACCCGCCGATGCGGTAAGCGCGGATCGGCAAGGAAAGGCCGAAACTCGCGAAATCCTGAAGCTGTGGATTTTGTGCAGGCGGGGATTGCAAAGTTTTCGACCCGCGCCCAGATCAAGGACAAGGCCTTCACGGGGTGTGCTGGATGACCGGGCACCACAAGCGGGGCGCTTCACATAAGGAGAATGCCGATGAATTTGGAGAAATTCACGGAACGGTCGCGCGGTTTCCTTCAGGCCGCCCAGACCATCGCGATGCGGGAAAGCCACCAGCGCGTGCTGCCCGACCATTTGCTGAAGGCTTTGATGGATGACGACCAGGGGCTGGCGGCGAACCTGATCCGCAAGGCGGGCGGCTCGCCCGAGCAGGTCAACGCGGCAGTCAACGCCGCCATCGCCAAGCTGCCCAAGGTCACGGGCGGCGATGCGCAGACCTATGTCGATCCGCAGCTGGTGCGGGTGCTGGACGAGGCGGAGACCGTGGCGAAGAAGGCCGGGGACTCGTTCGTGCCAGTGGAGCGGCTGCTGACGGCTTTGGCGCTGGTGAACACCCGGGCGAAGGATGCGCTGACGGCGGGGGCGGTGACGGCCCAAGGGCTGAACACGGCGATCAACGAGGTCCGCAAGGGGCGGACGGCGGACAGTGCTTCCAGCGAAGACACGATGGAGGCCCTGAACAAATATGCGCGCGACCTGACGCAGGCGGCGCGAGACGGCAAGATCGACCCGATCATCGGCCGGGACGAGGAAATCCGTCGCGCGATGCAGGTCTTGTCGCGGCGCACGAAGAACAACCCGGTGCTGATCGGGGAACCGGGCGTCGGCAAGACGGCCATCGCCGAGGGCCTTGCCCTGCGCATCGTCAATGGTGACGTGCCGGAGTCCTTGCGCAACAAGAAGCTGATGGCGCTGGACATGGGCTCGCTCATCGCGGGGGCGAAGTACCGCGGCGAGTTCGAAGAGCGGCTGAAGGCGATCCTGAAAGAGATCGAGGCGGCATCGGGCGAGATCATCCTGTTCATCGACGAGATGCACACGCTGGTCGGCGCGGGGAAATCCGAAGGCGCGATGGATGCGGCGAACCTGATCAAGCCGGCCCTTGCGCGGGGTGAACTGCACTGCGTGGGTGCCACCACGCTGGAAGAATACCGCAAGCATGTGGAAAAGGACGCGGCCCTGGCTCGTCGCTTCCAGCCGGTTTTTGTCAGCGAGCCGACGGTGGAGGACACGATCAGCATCCTGCGCGGGATCAAGGAGAAGTACGAGCTTCACCACGGGGTGCGGATCACCGACGCTGCTCTGGTCGCGGCGGCGACCCTGTCGCACCGCTATATCACCGACCGCTTCCTGCCCGACAAGGCCATCGACTTGATGGACGAAGCCGCCAGCCGTCTGCGGATGGAGGTGGATTCGAAGCCCGAAGAGCTGGATGCGCTGGACCGCCAGATCCTGCAGTTCCAGATCGAGGCGGAGGCGCTGAAGAAGGAAGACGATGCGGCCTCGAAGGACCGGCTGGAAAAGCTGGAGAAAGAGCTTGCCGACCTGCAGGACCGTTCGTCCGAGATGACAGCGAAGTGGCAGGCCGAGCGCGACAGCCTGGAAGCGGCCCGAACGCTGAAAGAACAGCTGGATGCGGCCCGGGCCGAACTGGAAAGCGCCAAGCGCGAGGGCAACTTCGCCAAGGCAGGTGAACTTCAGTACGGCCGCATCCCGCAGCTGGAGAAAGACCTGGCCGAAGCCGAAGCCCGCGAGGGACAGGCCCTGGTCGCCGAAGCGGTCCGCCCCGAACAGATCGCCGAGGTCGTGGAACGCTGGACCGGTATTCCGACCACGAAGATGCTGGAAGGTGAGAAGGAAAAGCTGCTCAAGATGGAAGAGGAGCTGGGCAAGCGGGTCGTGGGTCAGGCGGCAGCCGTTGGGGCCGTGTCCCGCGCCGTGCGCCGGTCGCGTGCCGGGTTGTCGGACGAGAACCGGCCGCTGGGGTCGTTCCTGTTTTTGGGTCCGACCGGCGTCGGCAAGACCGAGCTGACCAAGGCGCTGGCCGAGTATCTCTTTGACGATGACAGCGCGATGGTCCGCATCGACATGTCCGAGTTCATGGAGAAACATTCGGTCAGCCGGTTGATCGGCGCGCCTCCGGGCTATGTCGGCTATGACGAGGGCGGGGTGCTGACCGAGGCTGTCCGCCGTCGTCCGTATCAGGTCGTGCTGTTCGACGAGGTCGAAAAGGCGCATCCGGATGTGTTCAACGTCCTTCTGCAGGTGCTGGACGATGGCCGCCTGACCGATGGCCAGGGCCGGACGGTGGACTTCAAGCAGACGCTGATCATTCTGACCTCGAACCTTGGGGCGCGGGCCTTGTCGGAACTGCCCGAGGGGGTGGATGCAAGCGGGGCGAAGGCCGAGGTGATGGAGGCGGTCCGGCAGCACTTCCGGCCCGAGTTCCTGAACCGGCTGGACGAGCAGATCATCTTCGACCGGCTGAACCGGGGCGACATGTCGGGCATCGTGGAAATCCAGCTGCACCGGCTGGAGGCTCGGCTGGCGGCGCGGAAGATCGTGCTGGACCTGGATGACACGGCGAAGGCCTGGCTTGCAGACGAAGGCTATGATCCGGTCTTTGGCGCGCGGCCGCTGAAGCGGGTGATCCAGCGGCAGTTGCAGGACCCCCTGTCCGAGATGCTTTTGGCTGGGGATGTGCTGGATGGCACGACGATCCGCGTGACGGCAGGGCCGGAAGGACTGATCATCGGCGACCGCGTGGTGCAAAGCCGTCGCGAGCGTCCGCAGTCGGCCGTGGTGCACTGACGAAACGTAGGGTGGGCGATATCGCCCACCCTACGCTTGTGCCAGGCAGGGGAACGGGGGCTCTCGGGGTCCCCGTTTGCATGTCAGATGGACCGTGGTTCGCGCATGCTGATCGGCGGGAACTGCCCGTCCGGCGTCACCTGGTCCACCGCCTCGGGAAGCGCGGTGCTGAGCCGCGACAACAGCTCTTCCCGGCTAAGTCCGGTCTTCGCGCCCAGTTCCGCAAGCGTCTCTTCGTCCAGAGCCTCGGCCAGCTCGTCCGGGGCCAGGGGGGCGTTCGGTCCGCGATGGACCCAGGTGTCGACCTTGGCCTTCTGCACCGAGTTCGAGAACCGCTCGAAAAGCTCGGACAGGCCGCTCAGGACCCCGCCGCCACCCGCGCTGCCGCCCAGCATCTGGCGCAGGCCGTCCAGCGGACCATCGAGGGGGCCGGCCTGGCCGTCCGGCCCGCCCGGACGGGTCGGGTCGGTGGCGCGCGCGTTCATTAATTCGGAAAGCTTGTCGCGGTTCTGGTAGCCCGCCACGGCCAGAAGACCGAGAAGGGCGATAAGGGAAGGGCTGCCTTTGGCCATGATGAAATCCTTGTGTTGGACAGGTCTGGGGGGATCAGGCGCGGCGACGCATGTAGCCGTACAGCGCCAGCACGATGATCGCGCCGATCACCGCCCCGATAAGGCCCGCGCCATCCTGGGGTCCGTACCAGCCAAGCGACTGGCCAAGGAAGTTGGCCACGAAGGCACCGACGATGCCGAGGATCGTTGTCATCACAAAGCCTCCAGGCTCGTTCCGGTCACCCGGCATGATGAACTTTGCGATGACCCCGGCCAGAAAGCCGATGACGATGGTCCAGATGATCCCCATGAGACGTGCACTCCGATTGTGTTTGCATCAGGGAAACACGGGTCGCGGGGTTTCGTTCCCCGGCTTTGCAGCGAAAACTGCGCCACCGGGGGTCGTCAGGCCGAGCGCAGGATCACCAGGTTCTCTTCGACCGCAGCGGCGACATCCGTGTAGGCTTGGGTCCGCCGCGCCGGATCGCCGCCTGAGCGGATGATGATCAACTCGGTCTCTTCGACGATCATCGCGGCCTCGACCGCGGCGGCTTCGGCGAAGGCCTCTTTCACCGGGCGCACTTTCGGCAGGCGCTTGGCCCCGGACTTGTGACCTTCGCGCGGACGCAGGACCGGGGCGCTTTGGTCCTCGTACTTGGTCACGATGGCATCAAGTTTTTCCGCCGCATCCAGCATGGCCTGCTTGATCGGGAGATAGTCCCCAGAGTTGGGCAGGTTCGCCGCGACTTTCAGGTAGTAGATCCGAAGGCAATCGATCCGGTAGCGCAGCTCGATGCGTCTGTCGCAGGTGCTGTTCGCGCCCTGGAGGATCTTGACGATGGCTTTCGTGACGCCGGAGTTGATGCTGCTTCCCGGCAAGGGGTCGGGATCATCGTGGCAGGAAATGGAGAAAACACTGAAGGTCGACGGGTCAGGTGGCTCTTCCGGTTCCGGTTCCGACACGTGGCAGTCCGCCAGTGCAGAGCTGACCGGAAGCATCCACAGAAGGCCGACGGCAAGCAGGATGATGCGCAGGATTGACTTCGTCATCTCAATTCTCCGTTTCAAAAATACCGTAGGCGGCGAGGACCGCCCGCCGCGTACCCGGGCCGAACGAACCGTCGACCGTTCCGTCATAAAGTCCCTTGTCGGCCAGGATCTGCTGCAGCTCGGCCCAGGTGTCGTCCGGGAACTTGTCGGCGTTGTTCAGCAGTCCGTCCAGGGCAAGCTCGCTGCCGCCGCGCAGGGCGCGATACAGCAGATCGGCGGCATCCCGGGGGCCAAGATCGGGCACCAGGCCATTGGCTGCGAATGACGCCACATTGAACATCGCCTCGGTATGGCCCTGCGTCGCGGCTTCCTGAAACAGCGACAGGGCCTTGTCGCGGTCCTTGTCCAGCCCAAGTTCGCCGGTGAAATGGAAATAGCCCATGTCGTTCAACGCGGCGGGGATCTTCGCTGCGGCGGCCTCTTCATACAAAGTGCGGGCGCGAACCGGGTCGGGATCGACGCCAAGGCCACCCTCCAGCACCTTCGCCAACCGGTACTTGGCATCCGGGTCCCCGGCGGCCACCGCCTGTTCCAGCAGCATCAAGGCCTCTTGCGGGGCGTAGTCGGTGCTTTGCCGATCCAGCTTGGCCAGCGCCAGCCCGACGATCGACCGCGAATCCCCGGCGGCGGCTGATTTCTCCAGCGTCTCGCGGTCGGCAGCCACGACGCGCTGCCAGGCTACGGCCAGCTCCTGGACGCCTGCCTCGGCCGTGGTCGTGGTGCCGCCGGTCAGGTAGAACGGCTCGCCCGGCAGGGCACCGTAGGTCGTGGGTTCCTGCTGGTTTGCCGTGGCGGCCAGCACATCGTCGCGGACCTGGCGGAAGAGAAGGCTGATCTCAAGCTCGGGTTTCACGATGTTGTCGCGCAGCGCGATGTTGAACGGGCTGTTCCGGCCTTCGCCGTCCAGAGCCACCGCCCCGTCGCGGGCGGCGAAGGCGACCAAGGTTCCCCGGTCCGGCGAGGGCGCGGCAAGGCCGCCCTTGCCGGTGGTCAGGCCCTTGGCCACCTCGGGGTCGCGAAGGTCGATCACGTCGGGAAAGGGATTGTCGCGGCAGCTGTCCAGGATCAGGATCGACATCCGTCGCGCCCTGTCCACGGCGGCCAGCATCTGGTCCATCGTGACCGACGCCGCGACGATATCCTTGGCCTGCCGCACCTGGGCATCGACCGGGATCAGGAAGGTCGTCCCCTGCACCGAGACGCCATGCCCGGCATAGTAGATCAGCGCGATGTCGGCAGTCTCGGCCCGGAAGGCGAAGTCTTCCAGTGCGGCCAGAGTTTCGTCGCGCGTGGCATCCATCCGGACTTCGACCGCAAAGCCGATATCTTCCAGCGTGGCCGCCAATGCGCTGGCGTCATTGATCGTGTTCTTCAGGGGCGTGACCGAGGTGTAGCTGGCCATCCCCAGAACCAAGGCGACACGATCCTCGGCGCGGGTTTCCGCGCCTGCGGGGCCAGCAAGGGCTGCAATACCAAGGGCAAGGGCCAGAAGGTGGCGGATCATGGCGGGAATCGGCAGGTATGAGAAATTGATCTGGGAAAAGGCTATGCCGATTGGGGCGCTGGGCAAAGCGCAAAGCATCGGCCGCACCGCCGAAACCGGCGCGGAGTGGGTCAGGAAGAAGGACTTGACGCGAAAAGGGGCCCCCTCGTGGAGAGCCCCTTTCTGTCAGCCGCAAGGCCAAGCCTGTTTACGGTCGGTAGCGTTGGCAGTCAGGTGGATGATTCCCCTGGACCGTTGCCCGCTGTCCTTAGCGGACGGGTCACTTCGGCAAAAGGACCTGGTCGATCACATGGATCACCCCGTTCGAGGCGATGATGTCAGCCGTGGTCACCCGCGACTTGTTCACCTTGACGCCGTTGCGCCCGTCGATGTGGACGGTCTGGCCCTGCACGGTGGCAACATCCATCCGCTTTCCGGCCAGCTGGTCCGAAGTCACCGCACCCGGCACGACGTGGTAGGTCAGGATCTTGATAAGCTGGTCCTTGTTCTCGGGCTTCAGCAGGTTCTCGACGGTCCCGGCGGGCAGCGCCGCAAAGGCGGCGTTGGTCGGTGCGAAGACGGTGAAGGGGCCATCGCCCTTCAGCGTGTCGACCAGGCCAGCAGCGCTGACTGCGGCGACGAGGGTAGAGAAATCTTCATTGGACGAGGCGATGTCGACGATATCGGGCTCGGTCGCGGCAGGCACGCAGGCAGCGATCAGAGCGGTGGCCGAGACAGCTGCGGCCAGGCGGAAAAGAGTGCGGCGGTTCATTCTGGTGTCCCCTGTTGGTTGAAAAGGAAAGGGGCGCCGAAGCGCCCCCCCTTGGTCGATCAGCCTTCCGGCGGCAGGATGACGGAGTCGATCACGTGGATCACGCCGTTCGACGCTGCGACGTCCGGGGCCGAGATGACGGCGCCGTTGACCTTCGGTCCGCCGTCCAGGGTGATGGTCACTTCGGCGCCGTTCACGGTGGCGGCCTTCATGCCTTCGGTCAGGTCGGTGGACATCACCTTGCCGGCGACAACGTGGTAGGTCAGGATCGAAACCAGCTTGTCCTTGTTCTCGGGCTTCAGCAGGTCCTCGACGGTGCCGGCCGGCAGAGCGGCGAAGGCAGCGTCGGTCGGTGCGAAGACGGTGAACGGGCCTTCGCCCTTCAGCGTCTCGACCAGGCCGGCAGCGGTCAGCGCGGCGGCGAGGGTGTTGAACGAACCGTTTGCGACGGCGGTGTCAACGATGTCCATGTCCTGCGCGAAGGCGGGCATCGCAAAGGCGGTGGCGGCGGTCAGGGCCAGGAAAGTTCTGCGGATCATAGGGTCACTCCGTTTGATCGTGATCGGTCATGCCGTCATTGGCGAGGGTGATAGGGATGGGATGCGACATTGGATCATGCCGACTTTCGCGTGACAGCTCCTTGACGGGCCGTGTCGGCGCGCTAAGCCGCCGCTGTTTCCGAATTCCAATCAAACGACCGTGATCAAAGTTCAGATCACGTGACCCATCCGGGCAATGTTTCATGCCTCTGGCGGACACGTGACGCGGATTGTTTTGCCTTTCATCTTGATTGACGCATGTTTGAGCGAACCCAACCCGGAGCTTTCCATGCGCCTGAACTGGTCCGACGTCACACCAAAGCCCCTGTGGCTGAACCGCCGCCAGCTGATGGCCGGGGCCGCCGCCTTGCTGGCGACTCCCGCCGTGGCGAAGATCGAGGCCACGAAAAGCGCCTTTTCGACCGACGAGGCGCCCAACAGCTTCGAGGACATCACGACCTACAACAACTTCTACGAGTTCGGGACCGGCAAGGGCGACCCGGCGGAATATGCTGGCGCGTTGACTGTTGACCCCTGGTCGGTCGTGATCGACGGGCTGGTCGACAAGCCCGGCACCTATGACCTTGCGGACGTCGTCAAGGGTCAGCCGATGGAGGAGCGCATCTACCGCTTCCGCTGCGTCGAGGCCTGGTCGATGGTCGTGCCCTGGATCGGGTTCCAGCTCTCGGGCCTGCTGGACCGGGTGGGCGTGCAGCCCGGCGCGAAGTTCGTCGCCTTCGAAACGCTGGTGCGGCCGGAAGAGATGCCGGGTGTCGCGTCTCCGTTCATCGACTGGCCCTATCGTGAGGGTCTGCGACTGGACGAGGCGATGCATCCGCTGACCATCATGGCGACCGGACTTTATGGCGAAGCGATGCCCAAGCAGAACGGCGCCCCGATCCGGCTGGTGGTGCCGTGGAAATATGGCTTCAAGTCGATCAAGTCGATCGTGCGGATCAGTCTGGTCGACACCATGCCGCCGACCACCTGGAACATGCTGCAGCCGTCCGAATACGGCTTCTATTCCAACGTGAACCCCAAGGTGGACCATCCACGGTGGAGCCAGGCCTCGGAACGCCGCATCGGCTCGGGGCTTTTCGGGGGGCGGCAGGACACGCTGATGTTCAACGGCTATGAGGCCGAGGTGGCCTCGCTTTATGCCGGTCAGGATCTGTCGGTCGACTTCTGATGGATTGGCTGAACACCCAGGCACGCCGGGTTCCGACCTGGGTGGTCTACGGGCTGGGGCTGGTGCCACTAGGCTTCCTGATCTGGGGCGCGCTGTTCGGCGGGCTTGGCCCCGACCCGGTGAAAGCCATCGAGCGCAGCTTGGGGGAACGCGGGTTGCAGTTCCTGCTGGCCTCTCTGGCAATCACGCCCCTGCGTCGGTTTGGCTTGAACCTGCTGCGCTTTCGCCGGGCGCTGGGATTGCTCGCCTTTCTCTATGCAAGTCTGCACCTGGTGGCCTGGGTCTGGCTGGATATGGGCCTGCGCTGGAGCGAGATGCTGGCAGACCTGACCAAGCGGCCCTTCGTGATTCTGGGGATGATCGGGTTTCTGGTGATGATTCCCCTGGCGCTGACCTCGTGGAACGGGGCGATCCGGCGGATGGGCGCTTTGGCCTGGGGGCGGCTGCACAGGCTCGCCTACGTGGCGATTCTGGCCGGAGCGGCGCATCTGGCGCTGCTGTCCAAGGTCTGGACCACCGAAGTGCTGGTCTATCTGGTCCTCACCCTTGGCCTTCTGGCCCTTCGGCTGCTTCCCCGGGGTGGGATAAGGCAGCGTGCCCAAGCCTGAGAGGTCCTGGGCGATGCTGCGCCCGCAAGAAAATTGCCGCAATGCCGCGCCAGTAGTGGGCTTTCTTGCGCCAACCACCAGATTTTGCGAGTGTTTCCTGCTTCTGCAAATTTTTTGCGACAAAGATGTTTTTTGCTCTTGCGGGTTCCGGGCGCTCTCCGTAAATACCGCCTCACCGAAGCGGAAACGTGACGGTGACGGACGGAAGCGACGGCAAGACGACGCGGAAGACTGGAAAATCTGAAGGCACGGCGCGAAGGGATACGCCAAGGAATTGGCGGATCGCACGTTTTTTGTCTGACGATGGCTCTTTGAACCTGATTGGAAAATGAAGGGATATGCGGGCGGTTTGGGCGCATCGGCGTCAGATCGCAGCATATCGGCCTACTAGGGGAGTTACCGCGAGGTAACCGACCGATGATGTAGGTGTCAGCTTCACTGTCTTGGCAGGGTTGTTCGCG
>NZ_JAXMMF010000104.1:0-6273 GCF_034366665.1 Tabrizicola sp.
GAAATGCCCGGCAGGTTCACGTCCATCAGCACCGCATCAAAGCCACCCTCCGCCAGCATCTCCAGCGCGGCTTCGCCGGTCGCGGCGATTTCTGGACGGTGACCCAGCCCCTGCAGAAAACCCAGCGCGACCTCCTGGTTGACCGGGTGATCCTCGACCACCAGCACGCGGAGCGGCGGCAGGGATGGTGCCAGGGCCATCCGCAGTGCCGACCGGGTTGCACCCCGCGCAAAGGGCACGTGCAGAGTGAAGGTCGCGCCCTGCCCGCGCTGGCTGGCGACGGTCAGGACACCGCCCATCAGCGCGGCCAACCGGCGCGAGATCGTCAGCCCAAGCCCGGTGCCGCCATAGGTCCGAACGGTCTGCGGGTCTTCCTGCTGGAAGGCGTCAAAGATCCGCTCCAGCGCGTCCGGCGCGATCCCCCGCCCCGTATCGCTGACCGTGAAGCGCAGGCGCAAAGGGTCGGTGTCGGACGGACCGGCCAGCGCCACCGCGATGCGCACTTCCCCCGCGTCGGTGAACTTCACCGCGTTCGACACCAGGTTGAACAGGATCTGCCGCAGTTTGCCCATGTCTCCCCGAAGCGGCGGCAGGACGGTCTGCGGCAACTCTGTCTCCAGCCGTAGCCCTTTCTCCTCGGCCATCGGTGCCATCAGAAGCACGATGTCCCCCAAGGCCTCGGCCAGGTCGAAGTCCACCGTCTCGGCCGCGGTCTGGCCCTGCTCCAGCTTGGAATAGTCGAGGATGCTGTTGAGAAGCCCCATCAACCCCTTGCCCGACGCCAGTGCCGCCTCCAGCCGCGCCACCTGCACCCGCGTCAACCCGTCACGAGGCAGATTGCGCAGCATGCCCAGAACCCCGTTCATCGGAGTCCTGATCTCGTGGCTCATCATCGCCAGGAATTCCGACTTCGCCCGGTCCGCCGCCTCGGCCCGGTCGCGCGCCGCGTCATGCGCCGCCACCTCGCCGCGCAGCGTCTCGGTCTGCTCGTCCACCAGTTCCTGCAGTTCGCTGCGGTGGCGGCGCAGCTCCTCCAGATGCCGCTCGCGTTCCGCCGCAAGTTCGCGGTTGGCGATGGCCTGCTTGCGGAAGACCTCCACGGCGCCCTCCATCTGCGCGATCTCATCGGTGCCGGACCGGGGGATCTCGTCGCCCAGGTCCCCCTCGGCCAGCCCCGTCATCCGCACCGACAGCGCATCCAGCCGCCGGATCAGGTTGCCCCGGACATAGAACCACAGGACGCCCAGCGACAGCACCAGCGCCAGCATCGCCGAGAAGGCATACAGCCGCTGGGTCGCTAGGATCGCCTGTTCGGCCGACTGACCCGCCGTCACCGCATTGGCCTCGATCCGGTCAGCCAGCGCCGAGGCCGCCGTCTCCAGTTCCAGCGCCGCCCGACGCAGCTCGGTTTCGGTCCGGGAGATCCGCTCGGTCACGGCCAGCACCTGACTTGCGTTCTCGAAGATCGCCGCCGTCTCGGGCGGTGCGGTCGGCACAGCTCCGATCACCCGCAAAAGCACCCGGACCCGGTCTGCACGCCGGGGGTCCTGCACCGACTCCAGCCGCCGCGAGATCACCCGGACCCGCGCCGCCAGCTCGTCCCGCAGCCCCTGCAACTCGGCCTGCGACTGCACCCCGGCGACCCGGTTCAACAAAAGCCCGACCTCGGAGGCATGCGAGCGCAGCTCGAACATCAGGCCCATCTGGAACAGATCGACCTCGATCAGCTTGTCCAGCGTGTCCAGCCGGATCTCGGGGTCCGCCGTATCGGTCCCATCCATCCCGTAAAGGCTGGAGATCACCGCCGAGGCCCCCATCTCGGCATTGGCGACCAGCGTGTCGGCGATTTCGGTCAGCTCCACGGCCGCTGCCAGCCCCGCCTCCAGCTGCGCATCGCGCCGGGCGATCAGGCTGATCCGCTGCCGCACCAGCCGGTCGATGGTGGTCAGCGCCTGCCGCAGGCCCGCCTCGGCCGCCAGTGCATTGGCCAGGGCATCATCGGGCAACCCCTCCTGCCGCAAAAGCCGCGCCCGCAGCGCGTTGGCCTGGTCGAACAGGAACGCCGCCCGCTCGGCCCGCAGCGCCTCGTCCGTGACCGCCGCCAGTTCCGGCGCGACGGCGACAACGCGGCTTGTCTCTTCGGCCACGCCGCGGACTTCGGAGATCGCCGGGATCGCCTCGGTCACCACCCGCGACTGGTTCGCGGCGACATCCTTCAGCTCGAACCACCCCAGCACGCCGGTGGCGGCAGGAAAGCCGACGATAAGCCCGATCGCCAGCAGCAGCCGTCCGCCAAGACTCGACTTGAAGCCGAAGTTCCGCAAGGCTTCCCCCAAAGGTTTGCGGATGCAGGCTAACACCGAATCCGCGAAAGGGGAGATGCGATGCACAAGGCCGTTGCGGCGGCGATCCTGATGGCAGCCGTTGCAGGCGGGGCCAAAGCCGAGGTCTGGCAGCTTGAGGCCCGCGCCGTCCCCTTCGACGACAGCAGCGCCGCCGTCCCGCTGACCTATACGCCGCTGAGCCACGCCGCCCGGCCCTGGCGGTTTTGCGTCCTTTACCCGCATCTCAAGGACGCCTACTGGCTGTCGGTCAACTACGGCATGGTCGAAGAGGCCCGCCGCCTGGGCGTCGCCTTCGACGTGTACGAGGCCGGGGGCTACCCCAACCTTTCGCGCCAGATCGACCAGTTGAAGGGCTGCGCCAGCGACGAATTCGACGCGGTGATCCTTGGCTCCGTCTCCTATGCCGGGCTCACAGCCGAAGTGGAACGGATCTCCCGGCTGAAACCCGTGATTGCCACGGTCAACGACATTGACGACAGCGGCATCACCGCCAAGGCCAGCGTCCCCTGGACCGAGATGGGCGCCGCCGCCGGGCGCTTCATTGCCGAGCGTCACCCCAAGGGCAGCCCGCCCGCCCGCATCGCCTGGTTTCCCGGCCCGCAAGGTGCAGGCTGGGTCATCTTCGTCGAGGCCGGTTTCCGCGCCGCCCTTGCCGACAGTTCCGCCGAAATCGTGATGACCCGCTTCGGCGATACAGGCACCGAGGAACAGGTCCTTCTGGTCGAGGAAGTGCTCGAGGCGATGCCCGACATCGACTACCTTGTCGGCAGCGGACCGATGGCCGAGGCCGCCGTCCCGATCCTGCGTGCCCGGGGCCTGGAGGGGAAGGTCAAGGTGGTCTCGACCTATCTCAGCCACGCGGTCTACCGGGGCGTCGTGCGCGGGCGCATTCTGGCGGCACCGACCGACTCGCCCGTCCTGCAGGGTCGGCTGTCCATCGAGATGGCCGTCCGCGCGCTGGAAGATCGCCTGACGACCTACCATGCCGGCCCGCCGGTCTGGACCGTGAAACCCGAAACTGCGGGCGTCGCGGTGATCGAAGGCTCACTCGCGCCCGCCAGTTTCGTGCCGGTCTTTTCGCTTGAAGCAGGTCCGGCCGCAAAGGCAAGCCCTTAGGGACAAATCGAAAACTCCCGCGCGCTGGTTCTGAAGACCTACGCCGTGGTTCAAGGATGGCGACCGACCTCGCCTTACCTTTTCTGGGAAAGCTGCGTCCCTCGGGTTCAGGCTGACCGGTCCCGGAGACGGGCGCGCCTACTCTGATTGGGTCAGCGTGCGCAGGAAAGCCCGGTTGGCCATGACGGCAGCGGCCGGGTCAGTGGCGGCGGTTTCGGATTCCTCTTCGACGACGACCCAGCCGTTGAAGTTTGGCGCTTTGGCCACGGTGGCCAAGACCGTGGGCACATCGCACACACCTTGTCCCAGCATCGCCCAGTTGCCCTCCGCATCGACGTCCTTGAGGTGGACAGAGCGAATGCGGTCGCGAAAGGCGGACAGCGTGTCCGCCATGACCTGCCCGCCGCGCAAGATATGGCCGGTATCGGGCACCCAGCCCACCTGCGGGTCCAGAAGGCTGAAAACGGCGTCATAGTCGGCACGACTGAACAAGAGCGTATCATGATGGGACGAAGGGTGAACCGCCACAGTGACGCCCGCCAGACGGCCGATCTCGGCAGCGCGGTTGTAGACCTCGGCCGCGACCGCGAACTTGTCGGCGCGGTTGCCGGGGGACATCACCGTGGCCGACCCCATCGACACCAGCGCGCCGGGAAAATGCGCCGCGAAATCAACCCAGCGACGCGCAGCATCAAGGTCAGCCCCGATCTGCGGCGGCTCGGTAAATCCGCTATCAGTCCCGAAGGCAAAGGACACCAGCGTCAGCCCGGCATCCGACAGGCGCCGGACAAATTCATTCGGCCGGGTGCCATAGGCGCCGATCATCGTATTGGTGATCTCGATACCGGAATAACCACCTGCGGCGATGGCCTGCACCAGATCATCGGGTCCACCGGTCCATGCGGGGCCGAGCATTTCCCATGTGAAGGTCTGGCAGGCAAAACGCATCTGCAGCGGGGCCATGGTCTGTCCTTGTCTGGTTGGGTCTGCGCGAGGCCGGGGCGGATGAAGGTCTTGGGCAAAGGCTAGGATTAAACGGTCGCTTGCAGCAACGGGATTCGCTACCACAAGCGGGCGACATCAATCGGGAGGGTGGAAGAATGGCTAAGGGCGACGGCTCAGCTCTGCGGATCGGTGTGGTCGGCTGCGGCAGTATCTCGGTCGCCTACATGCGCAATGCGCCGCTGTTTTCCGGGGTCAGGATCACCGCCTGCGCCGATCTGAACCCGCAGGCGGCGGTGCGGCGGGCGGACGAATACGGTCTGCGCGCGTTGGATGTGGACGGCCTCATGTCCGACCCGGAAATCGACCTTGTCCTGAACCTGACGATTCCGGCTGCGCATTATGATGTCTCGATGCAGGCTCTGGCGGCGGGCAAACACGTCTTCACCGAAAAGCCTCTGGCAGTAACGGCTGATCTGGGCCGCGCGCTGGTGGCCGATGCGGATCGGCGCGGGCTGCTGATCGGCTCGGCCCCCGACACGTTCATGGGGGCGGCCGGACGGCGGGCGCGGCGGTTGATGGAAGATGGCACCATCGGCACCCCCGTCACCGGCACTGCCTTCATGCTGGGCCGTGGGATGGAGCATTGGCACCCCGACCCGGCCTTCTACTATCAGCCGGGTGCGGGTCCGGTGCTGGACATGGGCCCCTATTACCTGACGATGATGGTCAACCTGATGGGCCCGGTGCGACGGGTGCAGGCGGTGGCAACCAGCGGTCAGGCAGAGCGGCTGATCACGGCGCCGGGGCCAAAGCAGGGCACGCGCTTTGCAGTCGGCACACCGACAACCGTGCTGTCCCTGCTGCAGTTTGCCTGCGGAGCGACGGTGACCTTTGGCGCGTCCTGGGATGTGTTCCGCCATTCCAACCACCCGATCGAGTTGCATGGCACGAAAGGGTCATTGCGGTTGCCCGACCCAGACACCTTCGGCGGCGTGCTGGCGGTATCTGACGGCGGGCAGGACTGGCAGGAAACCGATACGGCCGGGCTGCTTTACGGCGCGGTGAACTGGCCGGTGATGGCTCCGGACCGGGCGAACTACCGGATGCTGGGCCTGGCAGACCTGGCGCGGGCGCTGCAGACCGGGCGGGCGCCCCGCGCCTCGGGCCAACTGGCGCTGCATGTGCTGGAGGTGATGGAGGCGATCCTTCGCGCGGGCGAAACCGGCGTCGCGCAGTATGTTGGCGGCACGACAGCGCAGCCCGCCGAACTTGGCGAGGATGAGGCACGTCGTCTGCTGGCTTAGGGTTACGCCGCGTCAGACGTAGCGTACCTCTACCCCCAGCCGATCCAGACGGCTTCGGATGGGCTGCGGCATGTCACTGTCGGTGATGACCATGTCCACCCGTGAGACCGAAAACGCCTTGGATGCGGCCCCGATATCCCACTTGCTGGAATCGGCCAGCAGGATCACCCGGCGCGCCATCCGCACCAGATTGCGTTTGGTGCGGGCGATATCCTCGTTCACATCCACGACGTCGAAGGCCGCGTCGATGGCGTGGGCGCTGAGAAAGGCCTGATGCGCCACCAGCCCGCCGACCGCCTTGTCAAAATCGGCGACAATGGTGCTTGCCGTGCTGGCAAACACCCGCCCGCCGATCATGTGGACGTCCAGCCCCTGCCGGTGCATCAGATACTGGTCGATGTTCATCGCTGTGGTGGCCAGCAAGCTCTGTTGCACAAATCCTGTCAGGGATTCATCTTGTGAATCCAGCGTGATAGCTGGAGGTCATGAGCAGACCGAACACTCCGACTTACAAGACCCTGAACTGGCCCGCGTATAACAAGGCGCTCAAGCGCCGTGGATCG
>NZ_JAXMMF010000105.1:0-62631 GCF_034366665.1 Tabrizicola sp.
TTGACGTGCGGCTTGTTGCGTTCAAACTTTGCCTTGCCCATTGCGAATTCCGCCCTTGTCCTGATCGGGCCGAAGCGGGGCCCGAGATTACACGGGCGGCGACTTAGCTTGGCGGGGCGGGAAATTCAAGCCTGATTGGCCCGAAGCCCGGGGCCTGCGGCATGGGCGCGCTTTGCCGACGGACCCGGACGCCCTATGTTTCCAGGATAATGCTGGATTCCCCCTCCCCCCTGCCCGCCCGCGTTCCCCTGCACACCGAACCGATGGGGGTGTGGGCCAGCTTCCGCGCCGCCCAACGCAACGTGCTGGAACTGATCCCCGAAATGGCGACACGGGTGCCGATCCTGTCGGGCCGCACCGGCAAGCGCTGGCACATGCTGATGGACCCCGAAGGCCTGAAGCAGGTGCTGCGCGACAAAGTGGACGACTATCCGAAATCGGTGGTGACGAAGCTGATCCTGGAACCCGCCATCGGCGACAGCCTCTTCGTGGCCGAGGGCGCGCAGTGGATGTGGCAGCGCCGGACCGCCGCCCCGGTGTTCTCGCACCGCAACGTCAGCGCCTTGGGGCCGGTGATGACGGCTGCGGCGGAACGCTCGGTCGCACGGCTGGACAGGGCCGTGGGGCGGGCGGCGGACCTGTTTGACGAAATGGTGACGGCGACCTTCGAGGTCATCGCCGACGTCACGTTCTCGGATGGGTCGGGGTTCGACCGGGCGTCGGTGCATGACGCCATCGAGCAGTATATCGGGGCGACGGCGAAGGTGTCCCTGCTGGACGTCCTCGGCGCGCCGCCCTGGGTGCCACGTCCAAACCGGCTGTTCACCGGGTCGGCAATGCGTGAGACGAAGCGGCTGGCCGACCGTGCCATCGAGGCGCGAAAGGCCGAAGGCGCGAAGCCGACGCCGGACCTTCTGGACCTGTTGATGGCCGGATCCGACCCCGAAAGCGGGCGGCAGATGACCACGGCGGAACTCCGCGACAACCTGCTGACCTTCATCGTCGCGGGACATGAGACGACCGCGCTGACGCTCAGCTGGGCGCTCTACCTCTGCGCCTTCGACCCCGCCATGCAGGCGGCCGCGCGGGAGGAAGCGCAGGCAGTGCTGGGCGACCGCTCGGCGACCGTTGCCGATGTCGCGCGCCTGCCCCTCGTGCGCCGGATCGTGGACGAGACGCTGCGGATGTACCCCCCCGCCGCCTTTCTGTCGCGCACGGCAATGGCCGCCGACACCCTCTCTGGCCGTGAGGTCCGCCCCGGCGACACGGTGATCCTGCCGATCTATGCGCTGCACCGGCATCGCCTCCTCTGGGACGACCCCGACGCCTTCCGCCCCGACCGCTTCGCCGACCCCAAGGCCGTGCCGCGCTTTCAGTACCTGCCCTTCGGCGACGGCCCCCGCATCTGCATCGGCGCGTCTTTCGCCCTGCAAGAGGCGGTGATCGTGCTGGCCACCCTGCTGGCCCGGTTCCGGTTCACGCCGGTTCCGGGGAAGACCCCGAAGCCGGTGATGATCCTGACGCTGCGGCCCGAAGGTGGGGTCTGGCTGAAGGTGGAGCGGACCTGACAGCAACCCTCGTCGTGCGACTTCGTCTTCTCCTCGGAAGGGCACCGTCAGCGAGGAGTGACAAAGTCATCGACGAGCGGCGGTTCAGGTGAACCTGTTGTCCCTTGGGAATCCTCTCGGGGCCATCTTGCCTGCCGTTGCCCGCGCCCCGGTCCATTCCAGAAGATCGGTCTCGGTCCGGGTCCGACCAGCAGGGTCCTTCCACGACAGACCATCGGCCTTGTTGAAGGTGATGGCGTCGGACAGACCCCCATCCTTGTACTTTTGCAACCGGACACCCTTGCCCTTGGCCATTTCCGGCAGCTCCAGCAGCGGGAAAACCAGCATCTTGCGGTTGTCGCCGACCACGGCAATCGTGTCCCCCGCAACGGCAACGCAGACGGCGGTCTTGACGCCTTCGCGGGTGGTCAGGACGGCCTTCCCGGCCTTGGTCTGGGCCAGAAGTTCCTCGGACGGGACGATGAACCCGTCTCCCGCGCTGGACGCCAGCAGGTACTTCTGCCCCGCCCGATAGATCAGAAGGTCGGTGATCCCGGTGTCGTTCGGCAGATCGACCATCAGACGGACAGGTTCGCCCATCCCGCGCCCGCCAGGCAGGTTCGCACCCAGAAGCGTGAAGAAACGGCCATTCTCGGCGACGAGAAGGATCTTGTCCGTCGTCTCGGCATGGAAGGCAAAGCGCGGACCGTCACCATCCTTGAACTTCTGCTCGGCGCCCAGATCGACATGGCCCTTCATCGCCCGGATCCAGCCCATCTTCGAGCAGATCACGGTGATCGGTTCCCGGTCGATCATCGCCTCGTAGGGGATATCCTCGATCTCGTTCGCGTCGGCAAACTGGGTGCGGCGGGCGCCCAGAATGGTGCCCTTGCCGTACAGCTTGCGGACCTCATCCAGTTCCTTGCCGATCCGCTTCCACTGGCGGCGGTCGCTGTCCAGCAGGTCGGCCAGATCGGCGCGTTCCTTCCGCAGCGCGTCGCGCTCGGCGTTCAGCTCCATCTCCTCAAGCCGCCGCAAACTGCGCAGCCGCATGTTCAGGATCGCCTCGGCCTGGACCTCGGTCAGCACGCCCTGCCCCTTGGCGGGCGGCTGGTAGTCCTTTTCCGACATCGCCCGGATGTGCGATTTTGACCAATCTTCGGCCATCAACGCGGCCTTTGGGTCAGTGTCGTATCGGATAATGTCAATCACGCGGTCGAGGTTCAGGAAGGCGATCAGCAGGCCTTCCAGCACTTCCAGCCGCGCATCGATCTTCTCGATCCGGTGCAGGCTGCGCCGCCGCAAGACGTCGCGGCGGTGGTCCAGGAACGCACGCAGCACTTCCTTCAGCGAGCAGACCTTCGGCACCTTGCCGTCAATCAGCACGTTCATGTTCAGCGAGAACCGCACCTCAAGGTCGGAGTTCTTGAAGAGGCTGCCCATCAGCACGTCCGGGTCGACGTTGCGGGCGCGGGGTTCCAGGATCAGACGGATGTCCTCGGCGCTCTCGTCGCGGACGTCGGCCAGAAGCGGGACCTTCTTGATCTGGATAAGCTCGGCCAGCTTCTCGATCAGCTTCGACTTCTGCACCTGGAACGGGATCTGGGTGACAACGATCTGCCAGGTGCCGCGGCCCAGATCCTCGACCTCCCACTTGGCGCGGGTGCGAAAAGCGCCGCGACCTGTCCTGTAGGCCTCCAGGATCGATTCGCGGGGTTCGACAATCACACCGCCGGTTGGGAAGTCAGGGCCGGGAACCAGGGCGACCAGCGCCTCGTCGGTCAGGCCGGGGTCAGCCAGCAAGGCCTGGCAGCCGTCGATCAGCTCGTCCAGGTTGTGCGGCGGGATGTTCGTGGCCATGCCCACCGCGATGCCGCTGGAGCCGTTGGCCAGAAGGTTCGGGAAGGCGGCCGGCAACACCACCGGCTCTTCCAGACGGCCGTCGTAGTTCGGGCGGAAATCAACGGCAGTCTCGTCGATGCCCTCCATCAACGCCTCGGCGGCGGCCGTGACGCGGGCCTCGGTGTACCGGCTGGCCGCCGGGTTATCGCCGTCGATGTTGCCGAAGTTGCCCTGCCCGTCCACCAGTGGGTAGCGCATGTTGAAATCCTGAGCGAGCCGCGCCATCGCGTCGTAGATCGCGGAGTCGCCGTGCGGGTGGAAATCCCCCATCGTGTCGCCCGCGATCTTGGCCGACTTCAGGAACCCCCCCGTCGGCGTCAGCCGCAGCCGCCGCATCGCCCAGAGGATTCGCCGGTGGACCGGCTTCAAGCCGTCCCGCGCGTCGGGCAAGGCCCGATGCATGATCGTCGACAGCGCATAGGTCAGATACCGCTCTCCGATCGCGCGGGAGAGGGGTTCCGAGGTGGTCAGGCCCTGCGGACCCTCGATCTTGGGCTCATCGTCATCAACGCTCATGCATGTGGTGTAGGGAAAAGCCGGGCACGGGTCCAGATGGCAATCCCGGGGCTACGGAACCAAAGCGGCAGTTGTGCATTTTTCTTACACTCCCGTAAGGCGGCTGTGCTAAGACCGCGCCAACGACAGAAACGGATTCCTTCATGCTTCGCCTCACGTTGCTTCTTTGTATCGGCATGTTCGCCGCCCTGATGATTGCCGGAGAAGACCGTGGCCAGATGCGCCCCGGGCTTGCTGCGGCAGCAGCCAAGAAGGTGCAGCCCGAAACGGTTGGCGGTTCCGAATCGCAGCCGGTCGCGTCGCGCGCCGCAGCCGAGCCGGTGGCCGAACTGGCCGCCTCGGCTCCGGTGGAAGAGGCTGCGCCGGTCGTAGCTGCCGTCCAACCTGCGCCTTCTGTCGAACCCGCGCCCTACGTCGAACCCGACCGCAAGCTGGTGACAGCCGTGGCTGAGCCCGTCTTTTCGCTATCCTCCGTCGGCAACGAAACCCCGCCCGCCGCCGCCGAAGCCCCCCAGCCGGAAGTCGCAGCCGGGGGTGAGGGCACGATCTGGTACGTCACCGCCAACTCGGTGAACGTCCGGGCCGAGCCGTCGACCGAGGCCGAAGTGGTGGGCAAGCTTGCCTCGGGCGAGGCGACGCTGGTGGTGCAGGCCGTCGGTGGCGACTGGGCCCGGATCGTGATCCAGGGCGACGGGGTGGAAGGCTTCGTCGCGATGCGCTACCTCAGCGCCGAGGCTCCGTGACGGGCCGCGTGCCCGGAGCCATTGATGACGCAACGTTCGATCCTGATCACCGGTTGCTCTTCGGGCATCGGTCTTGACGCTGCGCGGGGGTTGCAGGCGCGCGGCTGGCGTGTCTTCGCGACCTGCCGCCAGGACGCTGACTGCGAAAGGCTGCGGGGTGAAGGGCTGGAAAGTTTCCGGCTGGACTATGCGGACGAAGCCAGCATCGAGGCGGCGGTGGCCGAGACTTTGCACCGCACCGGCGGGACCCTCGACGCGCTGTACAACAACGGCGCCTTTGCCTGTCCGGGTGCGGTCGAAGACCTGCCACGCGGCGCCCTGCGGGAAATCTTCGAGACCAACCTTTTCGGCTACCACGACCTGACACGCCGGGTGATTCCGGTGATGCGCGCGCAAGGTCATGGGCGGATCGTCAACTGCTCATCGGTCCTGGGCCTTGTCGGTGCCACCTGGCGCGGAGCCTATGTCGCCACCAAGTTCGCGATGGAAGGGCTGACCGATGTCCTTCGGATCGAGATGCGGGGAACGGGCATCGACATCATCCTGATCGAGCCCGGCCCCATCGCGACAAGGATTCGCGCCAATGCCGTGCCGCACTTTGAAAAGTGGGTGGACTGGGAAAACTCGGCCCGGCGCGAGCAGTACGTGACCCTGCGCGGGCGGCTTTACGGAGTGAAGACGAAGAAGGACGCCTTCGAGCTGGGCCCCGAGGCGGTCACCACCAAGCTGATCCACGCGCTCGAAGCAAAACGCCCAAAGGCGCGGTATTATGTGACGACGCCGACCTATCTGATGGGGGCCTTGCGTCGAGTGTTGCCGACCCGAGCCTTGGACTGGCTGATCGCCAAGGGGTAACTCCAAGAATTTTTAGTAAAATTCTTGGCAAATTTCTTACTCAAGAAATTTGGCTTCGCGTTTGGCATCGGCGCGCCTAGATGGGGCTGAAAGGGAGTGCAGCCATGTTTTCCGACCCGCTTGTCATCTTCGCCCTCGTCGCCTGCCTGCTGGTGCTGGCGATCCTCTTGTTCGGGATCGGCACCTTCGCCAAGGGTGGTGAGTTCAACAAGCGTAACGCCAACAAGATCATGCGCTGGCGGCTTGGGGTGCAGTTTGTGGCCGTGGTGGTGATTGCCGGCTTCGCCTGGCTGCGGTCGAAAGGGTAAATCATGGTCGTTCTGTCGAAAATCTACACCAAGACCGGCGATGCCGGGGAAACCGCTCTGGGCAACGGCGCGCGGGTCGCAAAGCACTCGATCCGGGTTTCGGCTTACGGAACCGTGGATGAGACGAACGCCACCGTCGGCCTTGCCCGCCTGCACGCGACCGGCGACATGGCCGATGCGCTGAAGCGCATCTCGAACGACCTCTTCGACCTTGGGGCCGACCTGTGCACGCCGGACCGGCACCTGGACCCGACGCTGAGCTACACGCCACTGCGGATGATCGAAGGCCAGGTCCTGCGGCTGGAAGCCGAGATCGACGCGATGAACACCAAACTGACGCCCTTGCGCAGCTTCATCCTGCCGGGTGGCTCGGTTCTTGCGGCCCAACTCCACCTCTGCCGCACCGTCTGCCGCCGGGCCGAGCGTCTGGTGGTGGAAACCGCGACGATGGAGGACGTGAACCCCGAGGCCGTCCGCTATCTCAACCGCCTGTCGGACTGGTTCTTCGTTGCGGGCCGGATTGCCAACAACGACGGCAAGGATGACGTCCTTTGGGTCCCTGGTCTGACGCGTTGACCGCCTGATCGGCCCACACGATCAAAACGCGGCGTCGCGTCGCGCCAACCTGTCGTATTTGCTCTGTTGCGACGTTTGCCGATCCGGTAACAGGCGGGCGAGAGCTTGTGCGCCTATTGCGGCGCGTCGAAGAGGAGTGCGGCCATGAAGGTTCTGGTCCCGGTCAAGCGGGTGATCGACTACAACGTGAAGGTGCGGGTGAAGGCGGACGGGTCGGGGGTTGACCTGGCCAACGTCAAGATGTCGATGAACCCCTTCGACGAGATTGCCGTGGAAGAGGCGATCCGCCTGAAGGAAAAGGGCATCGCTACCGAGGTTGTCGTCGTCTCCATCGGCGTCAAGCAGTCCCAGGAAACGCTGCGCAATGCGCTGGCGATGGGCGCGGATCGTGCGATCCTGATCGAGGCCACCGACAACGTGCATGTCGACATCGAACCCTTGGCCGTCGCGAAACTGCTGGCTGCCGTAGTGAAGGAAGAGGCTCCGGGCCTGGTGCTCTGCGGCAAGCAGGCCATCGACAATGACATGAACGCGACGGGCCAGATGCTGGCCGCGCTGCTGGGCTGGTCGCAGGCGACCTTCGCCTCTGAAGTCGCCATTGAAGGCGACAGCGCCAAGGTCACTCGGGAAGTTGACGGCGGTCTTCAGACGATCACCGTCAAGATGCCGACGATCATCACCGTCGACCTGCGCCTGAACGAGCCGCGCTATGCCTCGCTGCCGAACATCATGAAGGCCAAGGCCAAGCCCTTGGCGACCAAGACCCCGGCCGATTACGGCGTGGACGTCGCACCGCGCCTGTCCGTGGTGAAGACCGTGGAACCGGCGGGGCGCAAGGCTGGCGTCAAGGTCGGCTCGGTCGCTGAACTGATCGCGAAACTCAAAGACGAAGCGGGGGTGCTCTGATGGCCGTTCTTCTTCTTGCCGATGTTGTTGACGGGAAACTGGCGACCGACCAGGTCGCCAAGACCCTGACGGCGGTGAAATCTCTGGGGCCGGTGACGGTGCTGGTCGCAGGCACGGGCGGTGATGCCGCCGCGGCCGAGGCGGCGACGCTGGACGGCGTGGCGAAGGTGCTGTTCGCCGATGATCACGCCTATTGCCACGGCATGTCCGAACCCACCGCCGCGCTGGTCGTGTCGCTGGCCGGCGATTATGAGCATATCGTCGCCCCCTCGGGTGCCCTGTCGAAGTCGGTCCTGCCGCGCGTGGCGGCGATGCTGGACGTGATGGTGATCTCCGAGGTGCTGGCGGTGCATGACGCCGCGACCTTCGACCGCCCGATCTATGCCGGGAACGCGATCCAGACGGTCAAGACCTCGGACGCGAAGAAAGTGCTGACCGTGCGGACCGCGACCTTTGACGCGGCGGGCAAGGGCGGCAACGCCCCGGTCGAGAAGGTCTCGGCTACGGTCGATGGCGGGATGTCGGCCTGGGTCGAGGACAAGGTTGCGTCCTCGGACCGTCCGGAACTGACCTCGGCCGGGATCGTCGTCTCGGGCGGACGTGGGGTCGGCTCGCAGTCCGACTTCGCGCTGATCGAGAAGCTGGCGGACAAGCTGAACGCGGCTGTCGGGGCATCCCGTGCGGCGGTCGACAGTGGCTACGCGCCGAACGACTGGCAGGTCGGTCAGACCGGCAAGGTCGTGGCGCCGGATCTGTATGTCGCCGTCGGCATCTCGGGCGCGATCCAGCACCTTGCGGGGATGAAGGACAGCAAAGTCATCGTCGCGATCAACAAGGACGAAGAGGCACCGATCTTCCAGGTCGCCGACTATGGCCTTGTCGCCGACCTGTTCACCGCCGTGCCGGAACTGATCGAAAAGCTCTGAGCGTAAGGTGGGCGATTTCGCCCACCCTACGCATGGCATCAAAGGGCCGCCTTCGGGTGGCCCTTTTCACATCAGCCGCTGCAAGGCGGGCAGCAGACGTTCTGCCACCTCGGCATGCACTGCAGCCCCGGGCAGGCAGGCGGCCTGAGCGGCCTCGGTCTCTGGGTAGGTCATGTCCAGGGGCTGCAGCGCCCGGGCGCCCGGGCTTGGCGTGGCCAGGACCAGGTCCGAAACCTCGGGCCGCAGCGCATCCAGCATCGCCCGGTCGATGAAGGGCGGCGCCGGGTCCAAGGTTTCGGCGCGCAGCGGTGGTCCCGCATCGGCGACCCACAACAGAATGCGCCGCCGTGGCAACCGCGCCATCAGACGGCGCATCCTGTCGAGCCAGGCCTGCTTCAGGACCACCACCACCTGCGCATGGGCCTGGGCATCGCTCCGCTCCAGCACCTGCAGAAGGTGGCGGGTGAAATGGATGTCGGTGAAGTCCACCTGCGGAAACAGCGCGCGCAGGTCCGGCATCGCCACCAGGAAGCGGTCGTTGCGGCGGCTGTGGACGCTGTAAAACGGGTTCGACAGCGCCTCGGCCCCTGTGACCTGCACCACGGCCACCTGGGCACGGCCTGCGATGTCCAATGCGGCGGGGTCGGACAGGTAGAAGTCCGGTCCGGCATTCAGCCCCGCCAGATTGGCGACCGGACGGCCCAGCGCCGCCTCGACCAGCGCCGGATAGGGCCGCGCCACGTATTTCCCGAAGGTGGGCGAGCCGCCCAGCACCGCCACATAGGGCTGCGTCAGATCGCGCTTCGGCCCCCGGAACACGGCCTTCGACGCGCCATAACGGCACGGAAAGTAATCCAGCCCCCCTGCTTCCGCCGGAATCGACATCATCCCACCACCCATTTCTCAGTCTACCCGCCGCAAAGCCTGCCGGATGGTGGTTGCCGAATGGCTAAAATCGGGCGGATGGCTAAAGGTCTAGGCATTTCCCCCCGCCTTGCGCGGGCGATACCCACGGGGCATAAGCGAAGGCGTCAGACGAGAGGTGCAGGCGATGGAGATCAAGCTGGTGGGCGTCGTGGGCGCCGGGCAGATGGGCAACGGGATCGCGCATGTCTTCGCCTTGGCGGGCTATGACGTGCTGATCAACGACATCTCGGAAGAAGGTCTGGCGAAGGCCCTCGCCACCATCGAGAAGAACATCGAACGCCAGGTCTCACGCGGGAAGGTCATGCCCGCCGACAAACGCGCAGCGATGGAGCGGATCAAGACCACGCTGAAGCTGTCGGACCTTGGCCAGTGCGACCTGATCATCGAGGCCGCCACCGAACGCGAGACGGTCAAGCAGGCGATCTTCGAGGACCTGCTGCCGCACCTGAAGCCGACGACGATCCTGACTTCGAACACCTCGTCGATTTCCATTACCCGGCTGGCCAGCCGCACCGACCGGCCGGAAAAGTTCATGGGCTTCCACTTCATGAACCCGGTGCCAGTGATGCAGCTGGTCGAACTGATCCGCGGCATCGCGACCGATCAGGAGACCTGGGAAACGCTGCACGAGGTGGTGCGGAAACTGGGCAAGACCGCCTCCAGCTCCGAGGATTTCCCGGCCTTCATCGTCAACCGCATCCTGATGCCGATGATCAACGAGGCGGTCTATACGCTGTACGAAGGGGTCGGCTCGGTGAAGTCGATCGACGAGTCGCTGAAACTGGGCGCGAACCACCCGATGGGGCCGCTGGAACTTGCGGATTTCATCGGGCTGGATACGTGTCTCTCGATCATGAACGTGTTGCACGAGGGGCTGGCGGATACCAAGTACCGGCCTTGTCCTCTGCTGACGAAGTATGTCGAGGCCGGTTGGCTGGGGCGGAAGACGCAGCGGGGGTTCTATGATTACCGGGGCGAAGTGCCGGTGCCGACGCGTTAGGGGAACGCCAGATGATGTCTTCGGACTTCGACTTCGAGATCGGCGATTGGCTTGTTCGACATCGCCGCCTTAAGGAAAGACTTGTCGGCTGCAACGACTGGGAAGAGTTCGATGGAAGCTCGACGACCCGTCACGTTCTGGGCGGCTGCGGCAACATTGAAGACAACATCATCGACTTTCCAAGCGGGACGTACCGCGCAATCGCAATACGTTCATTCGATGCCAAGACCGGAAACTGGGCGATCTGGTGGCTTTCCTCGAACAACCCGCATCATCTGGATGTTCCGGTTGTGGGAAAGTTCGAGAAGGGCGTCGGCAGTTTTCTGGCCGAGGATTCCCTGAATGGTCGGCCTGTTCTGGTTCGGTTTCTCTGGCTGGCGACGGATACGCCAGTTCCTCGCTGGGAGCAGGCAATGTCTCTGGATGGCGGCCTGACGTGGGAAACGAACTGGACGATGGACTTTCGTCGGAGATAGACGTCCCAGAGAGCGCAGGGCTGATCAGCAAGTAGGATGGGTGAAACCCACCATCCGGCGCGGAATGGTCAGAGCAGACGGTGGGTTGCCACCCACTCTACGCTTTGTCCTTCAAACCCAGCGTATGCTCCCGCAGCCAGGCCAGGAACCCCCTCGGGTTGCCTTCCCACTTCTTCAGCTCCTCCGCCGGGATCGGCGCACCGATCACGGGGCGGGTCGGCTTGAACAGGCAGCGCTTGATCTCGTACAGCAGCAACCCCTGCCGCACGGTGTCCGACACCTGGTTGGCGATCTGGAACAGGCGGGAGTTCTGGCCGGGGAAGTAGATCGGCAGAATCGTCGCCCCGGTGGACTTGACGATCTTGTGGGTGAAGACGTTCCACTCCGCTTCCACCGCCGGGCCCCACCAGCCGGGGCTCATCGCGACCTTGCCTGCCGGGAACAGGATGATCACCCCTCCGGCCTTGAGGTGCGCCAAGGTCTCTTCCCGCATCTGCAGGCCCAACTCGCGCGCGTTGTCCTCGTGCGGGAAGGGGACGGGGATCATGAACTCCTCGACCTCGGGGATGCCGGTCAAAAGCGAGCGGGTCAGGATCTTGAAGTCGGACCGCACGCGGTTGACCATCTCGGCCAGGACCATGCCGTCCACCAGGCCCGAGGGGTGGTTCGACACCACGACCAGGGGGCCGGTCGGCGGGATCAGGGCAATCTCTTCGGGCGGGGTCTGGATCGTGATGCCCATATGGCGGATCGCCTTGGGCCAGAACGGCGCGCCGTGCGGGGCGCCGGATTTTTCAAAGCTGCGGATCAGGCGCAGAAGCTGGACCTTCGCGGTCAGCCATTCCAGCGCGCGGATCGTCCCGGCTTTCCACGGATTCTTGAACGTCCCGGCATAGGACAGCCGCCGCATGTCATACTGGCGGTCAGCCCGACCGGCCGCAGACGACGGCGTCTCGGTGGCGATCTGGCTGTGGTCTGTCACTAAGCGGCTATCCCCGGCAGTGCCCGGCACGCGTCCGGACATATCTGCTCAATAATCCTCTCCGAAGCGGGCCGCAACCAGCGCTTCCAGCGCATCGGCGAGTTTCTCCGCTTCGTCGCCACTGGTCGTGACGTCAATCGTGGTCCCGCGTGAGGCGCCCAGCATCAGCAGGCCCATGATCGAATCGCCCGAAACCTCCATCCCGTCCTTGGTGACGGCGGCACGGGCCTCGTGCGCCTCGACCACTTCGACGAACTTGGCGCTGGCCCGGGCATGCAGGCCCTTTTCGTTGACGATCCGGAAAGTGCGGCTGGTCATTGAGTTCCCTTAAGCCCCGCCGCCGAGGTCGAGGCTGTTGATATACTTGCGCCCCGCGTCCAGTGCAGCCGCCACGGCCTCAGGAACACCCAGATCGCGCGATTTGGCAAGCTTGATCAGCATCGGCAGGTTGGCCCCGTACAGGATGCGCCGCCCCGAGGTCGCGCAGGCCGGAAGCGACAGGTTGGACGGCGAGCCGCCGAACATGTCGGTCACCAGCACCACCCCATGCCCGGTGTCCACGGAATCGGCGGCATCGCAGATTTCCGCCTGTTTGGCGCTGCGGTCGTGGTCGTCCTCGATCGAGATCGCGCGGACCCCGTCCTGGCGGCCGACGACATGTTCCACCGCCGAGAGATATTCCCGCGCCAGACCGCCATGTGCCACGATCACGATACCGATCAAGCGCCTGCTACCTTCATTGCCTGGGGCTCATGGACTGCAGCCTTGCGTTCCAGTTCCCGGTGCCGTTTTGACACCGGCCAGCCCGCCTCTGCAAGCGCCTTACCGACCATTTCGGCCATCGCGACCGACCTGTGTTGCCCTCCGGTGCAGCCAAAGCCGATGGCGAGGTGGGCCTTGCCCTCGGCCAGGTGGGCCGGAAGCAGAAACAGGATCAGATCGCTCACCTTCCGGAAGAACTCGTCAAAGCGCGGATCGTTGCGGACGAAGGCTTCGACCGCAGGATCGCGGCCATCCAGCGGGCGCAGCGCGGGCTGCCAATGGGGATTCGCCAGGAAGCGGCAGTCGAAGATCATGTCCATCCCGCGCGGGGTCCCCCGCTTGTAGCTGAAGGACTGGACCGAGACGGACAGCCGCCCCGACGGCGTTATGTCGAAGATCGCCGCGAGTTCGGCCTTGAGGTCGTGCTGCGTCAGGTCCGTCGTGTCGATCAGGTGGTCGGCGCGAACCCGGATCGGGGCCAGAAGGTCGATCTCGCGCTCGATCCCTTGCGCCGGGGTCTCGTTCGGGGCCAGCGGATGGCGGCGGCGGGTCTCGGAATAGCGCTGGATCAGGACGCCGGGTGCGCAGTCCAGATACAGCACCTCAAGCTGCACGTGGGGGTCGCGGGTCAGGCTGTCGATCAGCTCGATCAGGGCCGTGGCGTTGAAGTCACGGTTGCGCACGTCCAGCCCCAGGACGATGGGCCGGTCCAGCGGCGCGCCCTCGACCAGACGGGGGACCAGTGACAGCGGGATGTTGTCGATCCCCTCGTACCCCAGATCCTCCAGCACGCGGATTGCTGTCGTGCGCCCGGCACCCGAGGGGCCGGTGACGAAGACAAGGCGGTGATCATGGGTCGTGTCGGGTGTCATGCGGATTCCAGGCGAACGTCAAGCCTGACGACCGTGTCGAAGATAAAGCATCAGGGCGTCGGGGAAATGGTCATTCTGCGGATGCAGCACAAGGGGAAGCCGAATTCCCAGGATTGTGACCTCGCGGCGCGGCGGCAGGCGGTCCGGCTCGGGCTGTCCCAGGTCGACGACCAGGCTGACCACAGCGTCGGGCTGTGCCGGCGCGCGCAGGATGCCCACGCCGCGCACCTCGATCAGGCCGGCCAGGTCCGGGTTGGGACAGGTGGCTGACAGGTCCTCACCAACCACGGCGACCCGCGTCTGATCGTCCGACACAAGGACAGCCCCCAGCGACAGAAGCCGCAGCGCCAGCGACGACTTGCCCGCACCCGACGGCCCCAGGATCAGCAGACCGCGTCCGTCGACGGCAACAGCCGTGGCGTGCAGGGTTTCGCCGGTCACACCGGCAAGCCGACGACGAACCGCGCGCCCAAGGGCTCCGAGGTCGGATCGGCGGCGGTGGGACGGATGTTCTCGGCCCAGATCACCCCGCCATGCGCCTCGACGATCTGCTTGGAGATCGCCAGGCCAAGGCCGGAATGCTTGCCAAAGTCGGCCTGCGGGCGTTCAGAGTAGAAGCGCTTGAAGACCTTGGTCAGCGCCTGTTCCGGGATGCCGGGGCCGGTATCCTCGACCACGATCAGCACGCGGTTTTCGCGCCTGCGCGCCCAGACACGCACGGCATCGCCATCCTCGCAGAAGGAGATTGCGTTGGTCACCAGGTTCACGAAGACCTGCGCCAGCCGCGCCTCAAGCCCGTGGATGGCGATCGGGTCGGACGGCAGGTCGATGATGAAATCCACCCCCTTCTCGCCCGCCTGCTGGCTTAGGTATTGGCACAGGTTCGACAGGGTCTTGAGAAGGTTGAACTCTTCCTCCTCCTCCTTGACCAGCTCTGAATCCAGGCGCGAGGCGTTGGAGATGTCGCTGACCAGCCGGTCCAGACGCCGCACGTCATGCTCGATCACGTCCAGCAGCTTGTCGCGGTGTTCGTCCTTCTTCACGAACCGCAAGGACCCGACGGCGGATCGCAAGCTCGCCAGCGGGTTCTTGATCTCGTGCGCCACATCGGCGGCGAACTGTTCGTTGGCGTCGATCCGGTCGTACAGCGCCGACACCATCCCGCGCATGGCGACCGACAGCCGGCCAATCTCGTCCGGCCGCGCGGCCAGGTCGGGAATACGGACCCGGGACGGCGCCACCCGGCGCGAGTCGCGGTCACGGCCCACTTCCGCCGCCGCCGCAAGGTCCGACAGCGGGTTCGAGATTGTCGAGGCCAGCATCAGGCTAAGGCTGATCGACAGCACCACGGCCAGCACGAACATTTGCAGGATCTGTTCCCGCTCATAGCGCACCAGGCGGTCGATCTCCTGGCTGTTCGAGGTGACGGCAACCACCCCAACCAGATCCCCGCCGATGCTGATCGGAGTGGCGACGGTGAAATAGATGCTGCCCTCGCTGTTGCGGGTCACACGGGTCACCACATCCCCGCCGCGCGCACCCTCGAAGGCAGCGCGGGCATTGTCGGCGGGGTCGATCGTCTCGGTCCAGTCGGTCTGGCCCTGGCGGAACAGCACCGTGACGATGTTCCAGACACCTTCCAGGAAGTCGGTCAGGATCGTCGGCTGATCCGGGTCAGTGACCAGCGTCCCGGTCCCCTGCCCCACCCGCGACGCCAGCAGCGCCCCAGTGGGATCAAAGACAAAGACTTCCAGCACCGGGTCCAGTTCGATGTCCTGCAACGGCGTGCGGAAATCAAAGCCGGTGTTGCCCGACCGCAGATGCGCCTCGTAGACGGCCGAGATCAGCTCGGCCTGCCGCACCATGCCCAGTTGCCGCTGCAAGGCCAGGCTGTCGCGGAACGGGTTCATGAACAGAACCCCCACGGCAAGAAGGACCAGCGCCATCAGGTTGAAGACGATGATCTTGCGCGCCATGGGCGAACGGTTCAGCCCGACGATGCTGCGCCCGCCGCGGCCTTCCTTCAGCCGCTCGACAGTGGCGTCGGGCGATACCCAGTCTTCGCCCAAAAGAACGTCGCCCGACCGCTTGGGTCGGACGTCATCGGGGGCGATCCTGGGGGCCGAGGACATGGCGCGCGGCTGTTATTCTTCGTTGTAGCGGTAGCCGATGCCGTACACCGTCTCGATGGCCGAGAAGGTGTCGTCAACCGACCGCATCTTCTTGCGAAGGCGCTTGATGTGGCTGTCGATGGTGCGGTCGTCGACATAGACCTGATCGTCATAGGCCACGTCCATCAGCTGGTCGCGGCTTTTCACGAAACCGGGCCGCTGGGCCAGGGCTTGCAGCAGCAGGAACTCGGTCACCGTCAGCGCGACCTCTTTCCCCTTCCAGGTCACCGAATGGCGCAAGGGGTCCATGCGCAAGGCGCCCCGCTCCATCATCCGGGTCTCTTCGGTGGCCGCAGCCTCGCCGGTGTTGATCGCCTCCTGCCGGCGCAACAGCGCGCGGATGCGTTCGACCAGCAGGCGCTGGCTGAAGGGCTTCTTGACGTAGTCGTCAGCCCCCATCCGCAGACCCAGGACCTCGTCGATCTCGTCGTCCTTGGACGTGAGGAAAATCACCGGGATCGAGGTCTTCTGCCGCATCCGCTGCAACAGATCCATCCCGTCCATCCGGGGCATCTTGATATCCAGGACCGCCATATCCGGCATCCGGCGACTGAACGCCTCGAACGCGGACTGGCCGTCGTTGTAGGTTTCCACCTCGAAGCCTTCGGCTTCAAGGGTCATGGCGACCGAGGTCAGGATGTTCCTGTCATCGTCGACAAGGGCGATGCGCGACATCTTCGAGCCTCCCTTAACTGCTGCTGCCTGTTATTTATTTTGGCCGATTTTCGGGACTTGCACCGGGATAATCAACAGAAAAGCGAATCACCCGTGAAACAATGCGACCAAGGGTGACAATTTAGCCAATCCTGCCGACAATTCCCCACCCCATCCGGCGCTGGTACGCTGATGGTGGCGCTAACGGGAAAATGATTGCGCTAACCGTTTGAAATCGCGCTATTCTTGTGCAAAACTCCCGTGCTATAGGCACGTTGTGACCCGCCCTTGCAAGGGCTGTCACGGCATTCATTGGCCCGGATGTCGACCCTTCGGAACCGCCGCGCCAGATTTGCGGCAACGGGAGCTTGCAGGATGACCCAAGGACGCGTGAACCCCAATCAGACGCTGGAGACGCAAGGCATCACGGGTGTTGCGGTCGCCCACTACAACTATGCCGAGTCCCTTTTGGTCGAGGCGGCGGTTCATCGGGGCGAAGGTCGCCTGGGCCGCGGGGGCGCGTTCCTCTGCACGACGGGCCAGTTCACCGGCCGCTCGCCCAAGGACAAGTTCGTGGTCCGCACGGCGGCGACCGAAGACACGATCTGGTGGGACAACAACGCCGCCATGACGGTTGAGGCCTACGCCGCCCTCAAGGCCGACATGCTGGCCCACGTCCAGGGGCGCGAGCTTGTCGTCCAGGACCTTTACGCCGGGGCCGACCCGATCCACCGTCTTGACGTCCGCGTTGTCACCGAACTTGCTTGGCATGGCCTCTTCATCCGCCACCTGTTGCGCCGCCCGGACCGGGAGGAACTGGACAGCTTCACGCCCGACTGGACGATCATCAACTGCCCGTCCTTCAAGGCCGACCCGACCCGCCACGGGACCCGCACGGAAACCGCCATCGTGCTGAACTTCGACGAAAAGACCGTGCTGATCGCCAACACCGCCTATGCGGGCGAAAACAAGAAGGCCGTCTTTACCGTCCTGAACTACCTTCTGCCCGAAAAGGGCGTCATGGCGATGCACTGCAGCGCCAACCACGCCATCGGCAACCCGGTCGACGCCGCCGTGTTCTTCGGCCTGTCCGGCACCGGAAAGACGACCCTGTCCGCCTCGCCCGACCGCACGCTGATCGGCGATGATGAACACGGCTGGTCCGACCGCGGCATCTTCAACTTCGAGGGCGGCTGCTACGCCAAGACCATCGACCTGTCGCCCGAGGCCGAGCCCGAGATCTACGCCACCACGCACCGCTTTGCGACTGTGGTGGAAAACATGGTCTTCGACCCCGAGACGCTGGAATTGGACTTTTCCAACCGCAGCCTTACAGAAAACACCCGTTGCGCCTATCCGTTGGATGCCATTTCGAACGCCAGCGCCACCGGCCTTGGTGGCCACCCGCGCCACGTCGTCATGCTGACCTGCGACGCGTTCGGCGTGCTCCCCCCCATCGCGCGGCTGTCCCCGGCCCAGGCGATGTATCACTTCCTCTCGGGCTTCACCTCGAAGGCCGCTGGAACCGAACGTGGCATCACCGAGCCGCAGCCCACCTTCTCCACCTGCTTCGGCGCGCCCTTCATGCCCCGCCGACCTGAGGTTTACGGCAAGCTTCTGCAAGCCAAGATCGCCAAGCATGGTGCCTCGTGCTGGCTGGTGAACACCGGCTGGACCGGCGGCGCTTACGGCACCGGCAAGCGGATGCCGATCAAGGCGACGCGGGCCCTGCTGGCGGCGGCCCTCGACGGCTCGCTGAACGGGGCCGAGTTCCGTAAGGACCCAAATTTCGGCTTCGACGTCCCGGTCGAGGTCGAGGGCGTGGCCCATGCCCTGCTTGACCCGCGCCGCACCTGGGTCGATCCGCACGCCTATGACGCGCAGGCCCGCAAGCTGGTCGCGATGTTCCAGAAGAACTTCGCCCAATACGTGCCCTTCATCGACGCCGACGTGAAGGCGGCCGCCATCGGCTGACCAACGCCTCGTCGTGCGACTTCGTCTTCTCCTCGGTGAACTCCAGCGAGGAGCGCCGAAGGCGAACGACGAGCGGTCACATAAGCGCCTGCCTGACCATGTTCAGCCCGGTGATGACCAGCAGACCCTGCGTCCAGCGCCGGAAGCGGGTCTGGTCCAGCCGGTCCTGCACCGCGTAGCCCAGGTACAGCCCGACCAGCGCCGGGAGGCACAGCGCGGCCGAAAATCCCAGGCTTTGTGCATTGGCAATCCCGGTCCCCAGGTGCGACGCCAGCAACGCCACCGCTCCGATCAGGAAAACCACCCCCTGCGCCCGGACCATCGTCACCTTGTCCGCTCCGGTCGATAGCAGCAGCACCAGCAAGGGCGGCCCCCAGATGCCCGACACGCCGCCGTAAAGCCCGCCGATCACCCCCAGACCCCACTCCGCCCGGTCGCGATGGTGCAACTTGATTGCCAGACTGCGCCCCATCAGTTGCAGGGCGGCGAAAGCGGTAATCGGGATACCAAGCATCAGCAGGTAGACCATCCGCGGGATCACATCCGCAAAGGGCGCCGAGACGGCGATGCAGATCACCGTCGCGATCAGGAACCGCCGGTAGGTCCGCGCCGTCCGGGCCGCCGGACCCACGCCCTGCCGGAACGCCTGGCTCATGTTCGTCACCAGCGTCGGCAGGATCAACCCCGCCAGCGCCAGCTCTTGCGGCAGAAACACCGCGAAAGCCGAGACCAGGATCATCGGCATGGCAAAGCCCACCGCGCCCTTCACGAAGCCCGCGAACAGCGTCACCGTCAGCGCCGCCGCGAACGCCTGTCCAGATAGCCCGCCAGAGACCAGATCGAACATGACTTGCCCTTTCCGAACCCTTGTGGCGCAATCACCGGGCACGGGAAAGCACAGATGGTTGAAAATCGAATGCTGCGCGGATTGATCCTTGCTGTCTGGCTTGCCCTGCCCCTGAAGGCGGACCCTGCGCCGCCCGTCACCGCCCCCTCGGTCGCCGCGTTGAAAGTCGGCGTCTTCTGCGCCCTGCAAGAGATGAACCAGCGCCCCGCCCCCGGCACCCGGTCAGGCTGGCTTCATGTCCCCGAGGGCGAGATCGACTTCCACTGGCCCGACGCCCGTATTGTCCCCGCCCAGATCGGACTGGCCTTCGGGGTCAAGTCGCGCATGGCCGCCGGCATCTTTGCCTCGGGCGAGATGCGCGTCTACCGGCCCGGAAGCACTTCCCCCGAAACCTGGGACTCGACCTTCACCGACATGTCCGACCAGTTCGGTTTCTTCCGCTTCGACCGCGAGGACGAGCTGATCGCCGGCACCTGGCGCTTCGAGGCCTGGACGGGCGAAACCCGGCTTTACATGGTCGAGTTCGAGGTCGTCCCCCCAGCAACCCTGCCCCAGATCGCCCAGGCCTGCGGGGCGATCTCGTGAATCGCCTGCGACATTTTCATTCGCCTTGATGATCCTGCTTGAAATCTTGTTGCTCTGCGGATGCGAAGGCGCTACCTCTTCGCAGGTGCAGAATCTTGCCGGAGCCGACCCATGCCTGACGGACAAGTCATGACCCAGTCCCCGATCCTTTCAGACCTTCAGGCGCTGACCGCCGCCGCCCTGCCGCAGGTCGAGGCGCTGTTCACCGGTGCCCGCGACCAGCTGAAAGCGCAGGTCTCCACCGGCGGCAAGGTGTCAAACCAGGCGCTGGAAGCCAGACAATATCAGGCGCATGCGATGGCCTGGCTGGCCACATACGTCGAGGCGCTGCGCCAGCTGGACGCCTGGGCCGGGCGCCTTGCGACGGCCGGACAGTTTGGCGACATGGAGGCGCTGATCCTGCAGATCGGCTTCGGGGAATACCTGACCCAGATCGCGGGCGGCATCCCGATGAGCCAGACCGAGTTCGCGCGCCTGTCGGATCTTGGCCTGACCTGGACCCCCGGCCCGGCGGCGACCAAACTGATGGCGCAAGGCAATACCGCCGAGGCGCGCCATGCGCTCGTCGCCCTGATGCGCGACAACCACGGGCGGGCGACCTTCGGGGCCACCGGCCTGGATGAAGAGCTGGAGATGATCCGCGACCAGTTCCGCCGCTACTCGGACGAGAAGGTCATTCCCCGCGCCCACGACTGGCATCTGAAGGACGAGCTGATCCCGATGGAGGTGATCCAGGAGCTTGCCGAGATGGGCGTCTTCGGCATGACCATCCCGTAAGCCTACGGCGGCTTCGGCCTGTCGAAGGCCAGCATGGTCGTCGTCAGCGAAGAACTCTCGCGCGGCTACATCGGCGTCGGGTCGCTTGGCACCCGCACCGAGATCGCCGCCGAACTTATCCTCTGCGGCGGCACCGAAGAGCAGAAGGCAAAGTGGCTGCCCGGCCTTGCCTCGGGCGAGATCCTGCCCACCGCCGTTTTCACCGAGCCGAACACCGGTTCGGACCTTGGCTCCCTGCGCACGCGGGCCCGCAAGGACGGGGACGACTGGATCATCACCGGCAACAAGACCTGGATCACGCACGCCGCCCGCACCCACGTCATGACCGTCCTCGCGCGCAGCGTCGAAGGGACAACCGACTACCGCGGCCTGTCGCTGTTTCTGGCCGAAAAGACCCCCGGCACGGACGAGACGCCGTTCGTTGACCAGGGGTTGTCCGGCGGCGAGATCGAGGTGCTCGGCTATCGCGGCATGAAGGAATACACCGTCAACTTCGACGACTTCCGCGTCGATGGGGCGAACCTTCTGGGCCAGGTCGAAGGCCAGGGCTTCAAGCAGCTGATGCAGACTTTCGAGAGCGCCCGCATCCAGACCGGGGCCCGCGCCATCGGCGTCGCCCAGTCGGCTCTGGAAACCGGCATGCAATACGCCGAGGACCGCAAGCAGTTCGGCAAATCGCTGATCGAATTCCCCCGCATCGAATCCAAGCTTGCGATGATGGCCGTCGAAATCATGATCGCCCGCCAGCTGACCTATTTCAGCGCCTGGCAGAAGGACCACGACAAGCGCTGCGATGTCGAGGCCGGGATGGCCAAGCTTTTGGGCGCCCGCGTCGCCTGGGCCAGCGCCGACAACGCGCTGCAGATCCACGGCGGCAACGGCTTTGCGCTGGAATACCGGATCAGCCGCATCCTCTGCGACGCGCGCATCCTGAACATCTTCGAAGGGGCCGCCGAGATTCAAGCCCAGGTGATCGCGCGGCGCCTGCTGGAGTAAGGGATTGATTTGCCGACCATCCGGCCTAATCCTTTGGGCAGGGTAGGGGAGAGTCGGGCATGGACGTGGTGCTGCTGACCGGGGTCTCCGGCTTCATTGCGAAACATGTGGCGCTCAAGCTGTTGAACGCGGGCTATTCGGTGCGCGGAACCCTGCGCCGGATGGACCGGGCCGATGAGGTCCGCGCCGCCCTGGCCCCCTATCTGACCGAACACGCGGGCACGCTTTCCTTTGTCCAGGCTGACCTTGAATCCGATGCAGGCTGGGCCGAAGCGATGCTTGGCGTCTCGGCCCTGGTGCACACAGCCTCGCCCTTTCCGATCACCCAGCCGAAGGACCCCGCAACAGTGATCCGCCCCGCGGTCGAAGGGACCGAGCGCGTCCTTAAGGCCGCCGCCGCAGCAGGTGTGACGCGGGTCATCCTGACCTCTTCCACCGCCGCCGTGATCAACGAGGCCAAGCCCGACACCCTGCAGGACGAGGCCGACTGGTGCGACGTCCACCTGGCCACGACCACGCCCTATGCCAAGTCCAAGACCCTAGCCGAACGCACCGCGTGGGAGATCGCCAAGACCCGCGGGTTGAAGCTGACGACGATCAACCCCGGCCTGGTCCTTGGGCCGCCCCTGGACGAACACTACGGATCTTCACTTGGCCTCGTGGAGCGGTTCCTCAAGGGCCGCGACCCGATGCTGCCGCCGATGGGCCTGCCCGTGGTGGATGTCCGCGACGTGGCCGAGATGCACCTGCGCGCCCTGCAACGCCCCGAGACCGAGGGGCGGCGCTACCTGGCCTCCTCCGGCTCGATGGCCTTCGTCGACATGGGCCGCACCCTGAAGGCCGCCTACCCCACCCGCCGCATTCCGACGCGCGAGGCGCCGAAGGCCATCGTCCGGCTCCTGTCGGTCTTCGATCCCTCGATCAAGGCAATCCTGCCCAAGCTTGGTCACCTGGAACGCGTCTCGAACGCACGGGCGGTCAAGGAAATGGGGATGGAGTTCATCGCGCCGAAGGCCGCGCTGCTGGCTTCCGCCGACTGGCTGGTCAGGCACGGCAGGATCTGGGCCTGACCGCTCCTCGTTCGACTTCGTCTCCTCCTCGCTGTGCCGCCAGCGACGAGTGGTCGAAGACCATCGAGGAGCGGCTTCAAGGGCCGCCGTGCGACGGTCTTTGCACGCCCAGCCGGGGATGCAACCGCCCCGCAACCATCCATGAGGCCAGAAGGCCCACCCCCGCGGCTACGAAGATCCCCGGCAAGGGCGCGACCCACAGGACCAGCCAGGCCGCCCCCGGCGTCAGGATCGACGAGACGTCCCGGAAGCTGGAATACACCGCCGACATCTCGGTCCGCTCGGACGGCTTTACAGACATCAGGAACGGCAGGCCGCCGACCACGTCCAGGGTCACCAGGAAGATCGACGCCGTCATGATCAGCGCCACACTGGCCCAGGGCAGGAAGGCCAGCAGCCCCGCCGCCAGGAACAGCACGCCGCAGACCCCGAAGGCAAAGCGCACCGACCGCCGCACCGACAACCGCCGCGCCAGCCGGTTCAGGGCAGGGGCCGCGAACAGCGAGGCGTTGGTGATCGACAGCGCGATGCCGCCGACCTTGTCGCCCAGGCCCGCCTCGATGCAGAAGATCGGCAGGTAGACCACGTAGACCCACCAGCCGCAGCTTCGCATCACCGCGAACATCCAGCCCGCGATCAGCCGGGGCTGGCTGAAGAACCGGCCAAGATACCCCAGCGGGTTCACCGCAGGCCGCTTGGCCCGGGTGATCTGCTTGCCGTTGCCCAGCCGCAGGACCCAGAAGCAGACCAGCAGGATGAAGGCGAAGAGGCCCGAGGCGATGAAGGGCAGCGCGTGCCACTGGTGATAGAGCCAGACCCCCGCCATCGGCCCGATGGCCCAAGGTGCTGCGGCATAGACCATCTGGGTCGACTGGCTGCGCCCCAGGTTCGCGCGGTCGACATAGTCCAGCACATAGGCGTTCAGGCAGACAAAGATCGTCACCGTCGCCATCGCATTGCAGATCAGCGCCATCGGCACCGACCAGACCGTCCCGATCGCTCCCAGCGTGTTGCCGACCAGATAGAGGCACACCCCCCCGGTATAGGTCCAGCGCCGCGGGATCTTGCGCGCCGCCCAGGGCACCATCAGCCCCCAGATCAGCGCCACGACGCCCGAGATGAAGAACGCCACCGACGTCGCCTGCGCATCGTGCAGCGCGTCATAGACCACCAGCGGCATGGTCGAGATCAGCATCCCCCGGATCGAGGCATCCAGCCCCGACAGCAGCGCAAAATGCTCGATCCGGGGGGTGGGGCTGTGGCGCAGCGCCAGCGGAATGTAACGATTGGCCATTGCGTCACTTGGACGGCGGGTCCCCGGTTCCGTCTGTCACAAAGCCGACATCCGACGTCGCATCACGCCGGACGGGACAAGAGGTCGACCAGCCGCGACCGTGCCTCGGGCAGGGGCCGCTCGTGCAGGACCGGGCGCAACTCGCGGTCCAGGAAGAAGCCGGTCAGCCGCAGGCCCATCGCCACCGCCTCTGGCGCCAGCGGCCCCTCGCCGTCCAGGCCCTCGGGCAGGGGGATCAGCCGGTCCGCCCAGTCCCCCGCACCCCTGGCCGTCACCGCCCGGCCCGTCTTGGGGCTGACATAGGCCAACCCGTCGGTCGCCCCGGTGACGGCGCAGGCGGAAAGGTCCAGGCCAAATCCGATCTCCTCCAGAAGGCACAGCTCCCACCGGACGTATGCGCCCGTCCAGCCCTCGTCCCCCAGCAGATCCATCAGCGCCAGGGTCCTGCGCCACAGCGCCGGATGCGGCTCGCGTTCCGGCAGCGCCTCGTGCAGCAAGGCACAGACCGACAAAAGCCCCGCCAGCGCCAGCCGGTCCGCCAGAAGATGCGCGCGGGATTTCACCGGCTCGACCGTGAAGCTGCCGATGTGATCATCCAGCCGCGCCCGCCAGTCCAACCTCAGGCCGGTCCCCGGTTGCAGACTGGCGGCCATCTTGCGCGAGGCCCCACCCCGCACCACGCCCATGTGTCGCCCATGCGCAGCGGTCAGCACCTCGACAATCGCCGAGGTCTCGCCATGCGGCCGCATGGACAGAAGAATGCCCTCGTCGCGCCAATCCATGCGAGGGACTATCGGGGGACCACGGGTCCCGCGCAACCCCGCCCGGCAGCTGATCCAGGGTCAGGCAGGCGACGGGGAGGCCCCGGATCAAGTCCGGGGCGGGGTCGCTTCAGTCCGCCAGCCCGTCTTCGTCCAGCAAGGTCCGCCCCTGCCGATCCTCCAGCTCGATCACCCAAAGATCGGGGTCACGGCCCTTGGTGCGGGTAACCAACGCATCCACCTCAGCCTCCGGCCCCTCGGCCAGCAGGATCCAGGCCCGCGCCCCGGTCATCAGGTCCGACCGCCGCTCATAGGCCCGCGCGGTCCCGTCCAACAGCGCGACCTTGACCACCACAGCCCCCGCCTCGGGATCACCCTTCGCCGTGACATAGGCCGGAACATCCGCCAGCCGCAGCCGCGTGAGGTAGGCCGACACCCACATGCCCGAGGCAAGCCGCGCGCTCATTGCGCTGCACCGCCGCCGGGACCAAATTCCTTCGCAGGAATTTGCCCGAATTCTTCGAAGAATTCGGCGGCCTCACGCATCGCCGTCCTTGAAATCCAGCCCCATCTCGGAATAGCGCTCGGGTTCGTCCAGCCAGTTCGGCCGCACCTTCACCTGCAGGAACAGGTGCACCGTCCGCCCCAGGAACTCGCTGATATCGGCGCGCGCGGCCTGGCCCACGCTCTTGATCGTCTCGCCCTTGTTGCCCAGCACAATCCCCTTGTGGCCGTCGCGGGCGACATAGACGATCTGGTCGATCCGCGTGGTCCCGTCGGGCTTGTCCTCCCACTTTTCCGTCTCGACAGTCAGCTGGTAGGGCAGTTCCTCGTGCAGGCGCAGCGTCAGCTTTTCCCGCGTCATCTCGGCCGCGATCATCCGCATCGGCAGGTCGGCGATCTGGTCTTCGGGGTAGAACCAGTGGCCCTCCGGGACCTCGGCCGCCAGCCATTCCCGCAGGTCGGCCACGCCATAGCCCTTTTCGGCGCTGATCATGAAGGTCTTTGCGAAGGGGAACGCCGCATTCGCCTCCTCGGCCAGCGCCAGCAGAGTTTCTGCCTTCACCCGGTCCAGCTTGTTGATCGCAAGGGCGACGGGCTGGCCCTTCGGCATCTCGTCCTTCAGCCGGTCGATGATCGCCTTGACCCCCTCGGTCAGCCCGCGCTGCGCCTCGATCAGAAGGACGATGATGTCGGCATCCGACGCCCCGCCCCAAGCCGCCTTGACCATGCTGCGGTCCAGCCGCCGCCGGGGCCGGAAGATGCCGGGAGTATCGACAAACACGATCTGGCTTTGCCCCTCCATGCAGACCCCACGGATCCGGGTCCGCGTCGTCTGCACCTTGTGCGTGACGATGCTGACCTTCGCCCCCACCATCCGGTTCAGAAGCGTGGACTTGCCCGCGTTGGGCTCTCCGATCAGGGCGACGAAGCCCGCGCGTGTGGTCATGTCGTGGCAACCCTTTCGTTAAGCCGTCCCCATAGGCGAAACGGGCGCAAAAGGCCAGTTGGCATTCCGCGCCGCTGGAAAAGCTCCTCGAGCACTTCGTGCACTCGTCGCGGAGGCAGCCTTGCGAGGAGTGCACGAAGTGCTCGACGAGCAGACATCGCGACACGCTAGCCCTCGCCGCCCACCCGCTCCAAGAGCAATCGTGCCGCCGCCTGTTCCGCGACGCGCTTCGACCCTGCCGTCGCCTCGGCCGTCGCGCCGTTCGCCAGGGTGACCCGCACCGTGAACTGCGGCGCGTGGTCGGGGCCGGAGCGGCCGGCTTCCTCGTAGGCGGGCGGCGGCATCCCGCGGGCTTGCGCCCATTCCTGCAGGCTGGTCTTGGCATCCCGCGCGTCAGGTTCCACCGCCGCGATCCGGTCGCGCCACAGCCGCAGGACCAACGCCCGCGCCGCCTCAAAGCCTGCGTCCTGATAGACAGCGGCGATCACCGCCTCCATCGCGTCGCCCAGCAGAGCCTCTTTGCGGCGGCCCCCGGTCAGCATCTCGCTGCGCCCCAGCTTCAGCACCTCGCCCAGACCCACCTCGCGCGCGACGTCGGCGCAGGTCTCCTTGCGGACCAGAGCATTGAAGCGCGGGGCCAGCTGACCCTCACGCGCACCGGTGTCGGCCGACAGCAGAGCCTCGGCCATCACCAGCCCCAGCACCCGGTCGCCCAGGAACTCCAGCCGCTGATTGTCGGGCCGCGTCGCCGAGCCGATGGACGCATGCGTCACCGCACGCACCAGCAGGTCGGGCTTGCGGAAGCTGTGCCCAAGGCGGCCCTGGAAGGCCTGCAGGTCCGCCGCCAACCTCACTTGCCCGCCCTCACTTGCCCACCCTCACCCGGCCCTCGTCACTCGATCGCCTTGAAGAACCGGTCGGCGCGCCATGTCCAGAAATAGAACAGGCTGCGCCCTGCCGACGAGAACATGATCCGGTCCGCCCGGCCGATCAGGAATTCTGCCGGCAGGAAGCCCACCCCACCCACAGCCTGCGGAAAACGGCTGTCAGTCGAGTTGTCGCGGTTGTCGCCCATCACGAAGTAATGGCCCTCGGGCACAGTGAAAACGTCGGTGTTGTCGCCCGCGCCGTCGGTGTCGATGTTCAGCACATGGTGCTGGCGGCCCTCGGGCAGGGTCTCGATGAAGCGGCTCTTGGTGCAGATGCCACCCTCGCCCACGGCGCCGTTCTCGCAGCGCGGGCGGTTGCGCATCGGACCTTGCGCCTCCATCACCTCTTCGAAGACGCCGTCCGGGGTCTGCGGCGCCGCAACGCCGTTGATGTAAAGGACGCCATCGCGCATCTGCATCTTGTCGCCCGGCAGGCCCACCAGCCGCTTGATATAGTCCGACCCTGCGGTCGGGTGCCGGAAGACGACCACATCGCCGCGCTCGGGCTCACCGGCCAGGACCCGGCCCGACACCGGGCAAAGGCTGATCGTGGTGAAGGGGATTTCGCAGGAATAGCGCGAATAGCCGTAGGCCATCTTGTTGACGAAAAGGAAGTCGCCGATCAGCAGCGTGTCCTTCATCGACTCGGACGGGATCCAGAACGGCTGGAACAGGATCGACCGGAAAGCGATTGCGATCACCAGCGCCCAGAAGACCGTCTTGATCGTCTCGACGATGCCGCCATCGCCCTTGTTGCCGCTCGCCATGCCTGTCCTGCCTCTTGTCGGTTTGCCGCTTCTTGCGCGCAAGCACGGGGCGAAGTCAAGGCAACCGGCTGTTACCGCGCGGCTGTGGCATGGCCTGCAGGTGGCGGCGACCTTCCTACCGTGCCGAAGACAGCGGCCTTGCTTCGATCACCACGAAAGCCTGCGCCCAGGGGTGATCGTCGGTCAGAGTGACATGGATCAGCGCCTCGTGGCCCGCCGGGGTCATCGCGCGCAGTCGTTCCGCCGCCCAGCCCGTCACATGCATTACCGGCTGGCCGGAGGGCAGGTTCGTCACCGCCATGTCCTTCCAGCTGATCCCCATCCGCAACCCGGTGCCCAGCGCCTTCGAGCACGCTTCCTTCGCCGCCCAGCGCTTGGCATAGGTCGCCGCAAGGCCGAAGCGCGCCCCCTGGCCATTGCGCTGCTCGGTATCGGTAAAGACCCGCATCTTGAAGCGGTCGCCGTGGCGTTCCAGCGTCTTTTCGATCCGCTCGATGTTGGCGAGGTCGGTGCCGATGCCCAGGATCATGGCGCACCGCCACCCGCGCGCGGTCCGAGGGTGACACCGAAGTCCGGTGTCACGCGATCAATCCGCGCGCCAGGTCCATGCGGCGGCGCATTTCGTCGATGGACGCTTCCAGACCGCGGAAAATCGCCTCGCCGATCAGGAAATGTCCGATGTTCAGCTCGGCCAGCTCCGGGATCGCCGCGATGGGTTCGACGTTGTCATAGGTCAGCCCGTGGCCGGCATGGACCTCAAGCCCAAGGCTGGCGGCAAACTCTGCCCCGGCCTGCAGCGAGGCCAACTCCCGCTCGGCCAGGCTGGTGTGACCATCGGCAAGGAGTTCCGAATAAAGCCCGGTGTGCAGCTCAACCACCGCCGCGCCGATCCGGGCGCTGGCCTCGATCTGGCGGGGGTCGTGGCTGATGAACATGCTGACCCGGCATCCGGCCTCGCGCAGCGGAGTGATGAAATCCGCCAGACGGTTCTGGTCCGAGGCCACGTCGAGGCCCCCTTCGGTTGTCCGTTCCTCGCGCTTTTCAGGCACCAGGCAGATGGCATGCGGCTTGTGGCGAAGCGCGATGGCCTGCATCTCGGCCGTGGCGGCACATTCGAAGTTGAGCGGAATGGCGATCCCCGCCATCAGCGCCTCGATATCCGAATCGCGGATATGGCGGCGATCCTCGCGCAGGTGCGCGGTGATCCCGTCGGCACCGGCCGTCTCGGCCAGAAGCGCAGCACGCAGCGGGTCGGGCCAGGCGCTGCCGCGCGCGTTCCGCACTGTGGCCACGTGGTCGATGTTCACCCCAAGCCGAAGCTTGCCGGGCTTTTGCAGTGATTGGGTCATGTCGGCCTTCCCGCGTTTTCAGTCCGCGCTGTCAGACAGTCTAGGGCGCGCCAAGGCTGTCGTCATCGTCCTCGCCGCCTTTTTCGCTGCGGCGTTTCAGCTTTGCCGCCGCCTCGGCCAGCTTGGCCCGCATCTTGCCGCGCCGCTCGGCCCGCTCATGCGCGGTGGCGGCGCGGGCCTTCTGATAGGCCTCGACCAGGGGGATCGTGACGTAATAGGCGACGGCGCTGATGACGATGGCCGGGCCAAGCGCGCCAATCAGCCAGGGCAGGTAGATCTCATTCCAGAACTGGATCAGCCCGTCCCACTGCGCCTTCTCGGGTCCGAACAGCGCCATGAAGTTGAACCAGAGGTCATGGCCCGCATTCTCCAGCGCGCCGAGGATATACTTGGCATTCAACGGTGCCTCGATCCCCAGGATCCAGTGGCCCAGCCAGACCGAGAACACCGTGAAGGGAGGGGTCGTCAGCGGGTTGGTGTTGAACGTGCCCAGAAGGGCCGCCAGAACATTGCCGCGCATCAGCCGCGCCATGCCCCAGGCCGCCAGGAACTGCAGCCCCGGCAAGGGCAGGAACCCGATGAAGAACCCGGCGAAGACCCCCCGCGCCACGCGGTGCGGCTGATCCGGCAGGCGGCGCATCCGATACACGACATAACGGGTCGCACGCTTGAAGCCCGAGCGCGGATAGACCTGCTCGCGCAGCCACGCGCCCCAGCCCAACTTGTCCCTACGTCTGAAAACCAACGTCGCCTCTCTGCCGGGCCCTGCCCCCGCTGTCCGACCCTATGGCCGACGTGTCAAATCCCGATGACGCGATATCTGCGCCACATCCGTCTCGGCTTCCAGAGCCGTCATGACCATGTGCAGATGTTCGACGTCGCGCAAGTCCACGTCAATGATCAGGCGGTAGAAATCCGGCTTCCTGTCGGTGAAGCGCAGGTCCGAGATGTTCGCTTTTTGCTCACCCACCAGCGTGCAGATGCGGCCCAGCACGCCCGCGTCGTTCGAAATGGTCAGATCAAGGCTGACCGTGAACACGGGCTTGTGACGGCCCGAGTGCCAGTGCAGGTCCACCCAGCGCGAGGTCTGGTCCTCGAACTCCTCCAGCGCGGGGCAGTCGATGGCGTGGACCACGACCCCCTGACCCCGATAGGTGATCCCCACGATCCGCTCGCCCGGGACCGGCTGGCAGCAGCGCGCCCGGCGGAAGTCCTGATCGGCGGTCAGCCCGACGACGGGGCGCTTGGCGTCCACTTCCTCGGCCACGGCCTGCGCCAGTTCGGGATACAGGATCTCGACCACCCGCCGCGCCGGCATCTCGGCCGAGCCGAGCCGCGCCAGAAGGTCGTTTTCGTCCGCCAGCCCCAGCATCTTGGCTGCGGTCCGCAGCGCCTTGTCCGATGCCTTCTTGCCTACGTGGTCAAAAGCCGCCCGCGCCAGTTCTTGCCCCAGCTTGACGAACCGCCCCCGGTCCTCCTCGCGCAAGCTCCGCCGGATCGCCGCCTTCGCCCGCCCCGTCGTCACGATGTCGATCCAGGACGACTGCGGGCGCTGGCCTTCCGCCGTGATGATCTCGATCGACTGGCCGTTCTTCAGCCGCGTCCACAGGGGCACCCGGATCCCGTCGATCTTGGCCGACACGCAGGAATTCCCGATCCGCGTATGGATCGCATAGGCGAAATCCAGCGGAGTCGCCCCGCGCGGCATCTGGATCACATCCCCCTTGGGCGTGAAGCAGAACACCTGGTCCGAATACATCTCAAGCTTGACGTGCTCCAGAAACTCGTCCGTGTCGCCTTCGTCCAGCCGTTCGGTCAGCGTCGCGATCCATTTTGCGGGGTCCACCGCAAAGGGGTTCACCGCCCGCACGCCCTCACGGTACGACCAATGCGCCGCGACACCGGCCTCGGCCACCTCGTGCATCTCGCGGGTCCTGATCTGCACCTCGACCCGCTTGCCGTCGCGACCACTGACCGTGGTGTGGATCGACCGATAGCCGTTGTTCTTCGGCTGGCTGATATAGTCCTTGAACCGCCCCGGCACCGCGCGCCAGCGTTGATGGATCACGCCCAGGATGCGGTAGCAATCCGCCACCGACCCGCAGATGACCCGAAAGCCGTAGATGTCGGACAGGCGGCTGAAGGCCAGGTCCTTCTCTTGCATCTTGCGCCAGATCGAGAACGGCTTCTTCGCCCGGCCGAACACATCGGCGTCGATCTGCGCCTTTTCCAGCTCGTGCAGGATGTCGGCCGTGATCTTGTGGACGACGTCGCCGGATTCCTTCTGCAAGGTCAGGAACCGCCGCAGGATCGAATTGCGCGCTTCGGGGTTCAGGACCTTGAAGGACAGATCCTCCAGCTCTTCCCGCATCCACTGCATGCCCATCCGCCCGGCCAATGGAGCAAAGATCTCCATCGTCTCGCGCGCCTTCTGGGCCTGCTTTTCCGGGCTCATGCTGCGAATCGTGCGCATGTTGTGCAGCCGGTCGCCCAGCTTGACCAGGATCACCCGCAGATCGCGGGACATCGCCATGAAAAGCTTGCGGAAGTTCTCGGCCTGCTGGCTTTCGGTGTTGGACAGCTGCAGGTTGGTCAGCTTGGTGACCCCGTCCACCAGCTCGGCCACTTCCTCGCCAAACATCGCGGCGACGTCGGCATAGGTTGACCGCGTATCCTCGATCGTGTCGTGCAGCAGCGCGGTGACGATCGTGGCGTCGTCCAGCCGCTGCTCGGTCAGGATGGCGGCGACGGCGACGGGATGGGTGAAATACGGCTCGCCCGACTTGCGCATCTGGCCGTCGTGCATCTTGAACCCGTAGGCATAGGCCCGGCGGATCAGGTCGGCATTGCAGCGCGGATTGTAATTGCGGACCAGGGCGATGAGGTCTTCGACGTCAATCATCACCGCCCCTTTACGGGTCTTGTCCCCGTCAGAACTCGCCCTGGGCTTCCATCAGGGCGCGAAGGAGCTTTTCTTCCGACATGTCGTCGACCATCGGACGATCCATCTCGCCGCCCATCAGAAGCGCCATCTGGTCTTCCTCGGGCTCGTCGACCTCGATCTGGGTCTGATAGCTTTCGATCATCCGCTCGCGCAGGACTTCGGCCTGCTGCGCCTCGTCCGCGATCTCGCGCAGGGCGACAACGGGGTTCTTGTCGTTGTCACGGTCCACCGTGACGGGCGAGCCCGCCTGGATCTCTCGCGCCTGATGGGCGGCAAGCATCACCAGCTCGAACCGGTTCGGGACCTTGTCAACGCAATCTTCGACCGTCACGCGGGCCATGGGATACTCCAATCGGAAGCTTCGCTGGAAGTGGCCTTATTATGCCGGGTGGAATGTCTTGACAAGCGGCAAATCGGGCAAAATCAAAGTGGTTTCACGGTCGCGCGATCCGCTTCGGGCAAGGCCGCCAGCATCTCGGCCACGCTTTGCCCCGTGCGGGGATGCACCCAGTCTGGCGCCACATCGGCCAGCGGGACAAGCACGAAGGCCCGGTCCTGCAACCGGGGATGCGGCAGGATCAGCCGGTCGGGCACCGCCTGGACCTGGGCTTCGGGCGGCAGCGCCCGCCAGGAATCCTGTGTCGCCGGATCAGGCAGCACCGAATCGCCCATCGCCAGCAGATCAATGTCCAAAGTGCGCATTCCCCAGCGTTTGTTGCGCACCCGGCCAAAACGCTCTTCCACCGCGTGCAGGGCCGCCAAGAGTGACGTTGCGTCACTTCCCTTGCCCTGCGCCAGGACCGCCGCCGCGTTCACGTAATCCGGCCCGGTCCCGGCCGGAAAGCAGGGCGTGGCGTAGAACCGGCTAACCGCAAGAACTGAAAGGCCTTCTGTTGCAAGCGCTTTCAACGCCTGCCGAAGCGTCTCGGCCGGGGGTTCGCCTGCAAATGGCAGGTTTGCGCCAAGCGCAACCAAAGCGGGCGTCCCCATGCTTTCGTCCATCGGTATTATCCTTTAGTTCTCTTGTGTGTAGCCGCATCCGGCTGTTATTTACTGCACGTTGGCCGTTGGATTTCCTGATTGCGTCTTTGGACTGGCTAGGTTTGATCTTGCGGCGACTTTGAGGGGACACAGAATGTTTTACAAAGACGAACGGCTTGCGCTGTTCATCGATGGTTCGAACCTTTACGCCGCGGCCAAGGCACTGGGGTTCGACATCGACTACAAGCTCCTGAGAATGGAGTTCATGCGCCGGGGAAAGCTTTTGCGCGCCTTCTACTACACGGCGCTTCTGGAAAACGATGATTATTCTCCGATCCGGCCGCTGGTGGACTGGCTGCATTACAATGGCTTCACCATGCGCACGAAGCCCGCAAAGGAATACACCGACAGCCAGGGACGGCGGAAGGTGAAAGGCAACATGGACATCGAACTGACCGTCGATGCGATGGAGCTTGCGGCGCGGGTCGATCATATCGTGCTGTTCTCGGGCGACGGGGACTTCCGCCCGCTGGTGGAAAGCCTGCAACGTCAGGGGGTTCGCGTTTCGGTCGTCTCGACGATCCGCAGCCAGCCGCCGATGATCGCGGACGAACTGCGTCGCCAGGCCGACAACTTCATCGAGCTGGACGAGTTGCGCGAAGTGATCGGCCGTCCGCCGCGCGAACCGCGTCCCGTGACCAACGAAGAGGCCACGGTCGACGCAAAGTGAGACCTGCAACCATCGTGACCGGGGCACGGGGGCCCCGGTCATGATCGCCCTTGCAGGCCTCTTTCTTGCGGCCTTTCTGGCGGCGACGCCGGTGCCGTTCCAGTCCGAACTGGTCTTCCTGGGCCTGCAGGCCGCAGGGTGGGACAGCTTTGCCCTGGTCGTCGTCGCCTCGATCGGCAACACGCTCGGCTCTTGCGTCACCTATGCCCTTGGCCGCTGGCTTTCGGACCAGCGCGACCACCGCTGGTTTCCGTTGAAACCGGTGCAGATGGCCCGGGCGGAGGGGTGGTGGGGCCGCTGGGGCCTGTGGCTTCTTCTGCTGTCCTGGGCACCCTTCGGCGACATGATCGTGGCGCTGTCGGGGGTGCTTCGGGTGCCGTTTCCGGTGTTCCTTCTGCTGGTCGCCATCGCCAAGACCGGGCGCTATATCGTGCTTGGCTGGCTTGGCGCGGCGGCCTTCGGGGCTTGACGGCACCGCTCGTCGTAGCCCTGCGGGCCTCCTCGCTGCGGCGTCTTTCCGACGAGAAGCCGAAGGCGCACGAGGAGGGTCACGGTGAACCGATCCTGACCGCCCCTAGCCAACCCGTTGAAATTCCTTACTGCGCCAAACTGCCCACGCGCGGGCACTGGACGCGGCCCCCTGCGCCCCGTAAATCTGTCCCAACCCCAGCCGAAGGCCCGCCGATGCCCGACCTGCCCCCCCTGACCCTCTACCTCGCCGCCCCTCGCGGCTTTTGTGCCGGGGTGGACCGCGCGATCAAGATCGTCGAGCTGGCGATCCAGAAATGGGGCGCCCCAGTCTACGTCCGGCACGAGATCGTCCACAACAAGTTCGTCGTCGACGCCCTGAAAGCCCAGGGAGCCGTCTTCGTCGAGGAACTGGACGACTGCCCCACCGACCGCCCCGTCGTCTTCTCGGCCCACGGAGTGCCAAAGTCGGTTCCCGCCGAGGCCGCCCAGCGGAACATGATCGCCGTCGACGCCACCTGCCCCCTGGTGACCAAGGTCCACAACGAGGCCGCCCGCCACCACGACGCCGGGACCCAGATGATCTACATCGGCCACGACGGCCACCCCGAGACGGTCGGCACGATGGGCCAGCTTCCGCCGGGTGAGGTCCTCCTGGTCGAGACCGTCGAGGACGTGGCGAAACTCCAGGTCCGCGACCCCGCGAAGCTCGCCTTCATCACCCAGACCACCCTCTCGGTCGACGACACCGCCGACATCGCCGCCGCCCTCAAATCCCGCTTCCCGCTGATCCACGCCCCCGCCCACGACGACATCTGCTACGCCACCACCAACCGCCAGGCCGCCGTCAAGGCCGTCGCCCCGAAGATCGACGCCCTCCTCGTGATCGGCGCGCCCAACTCCTCGAACTCCAAACGCCTGGTCGAGGTCGGCACGGCGGCGGGCTGCCCCTATTCCATGCTGATCCAGCGCGCGACCGACATCGACTGGCGTGCCCTCGCAACGGCCCGCGCCATCGGCCTCACCGCCGGGGCCAGCGCGCCCGAAGTCCTGGTCAACGAAGTCATCGACGCCTTCCGCGCCCGCTACACCGTCACCCTCGACCTGGTTGAGACCGCCGTCGAAGACATCGAATTCAAGGTCCCCCGCATCCTGCGCGAGCCTGCATGACCGGTTGGGTCGCCTTCGAAGGTCGGGTGGAACCCCTGACCTGGGGGCGGGCGACCTACACCATCCTGCGTCTGCCTGATGCCGCCCTGACCGACCTTGGCCCCTGCCGCCGGGTCGAAGGCGAGATCGCCGATCATCCCGTCAACCTCGCCCTCTCCCGCGCGCCGGTGGTCGAGGGGGTCTTCCTCTGGACCGGGCAAAGCCTTCTGGACCGCATCGGCATCCAGCCGGGTGAGCCGGTCGAGGTCCGCCTCCGCCCCGCCCCGGACGACCGCGTCGACCTTGACCCCGATATCGAAGCCGCCCTGCGATCAGGCGGCGTGCTGGCGGCCTGGAAGGCGCTCACGCCCGGCAAAAGGCGCGGGCTGCTCTATCAGATCGCCACCGCCAAGACCGACACCACCCGCCAGAAACGCATCGCCAAGCTGATCGAGGACCTTGCATGACCGCCCGTTTCCTCTGCCTCGCCTTCGCCCTTGCCGCCGCCCTGCCCGTCCCGGTTCAGGCCGAAGACGCCCCGATCCTGGCCGAATACTGGACCGACTCCGGCAGCCTGCCCCCGGAATACGCCTGGGATACCACGGTCACCATCCATGCCGACGGCGCGCTGACCCTGAAGCATTGCACGGGATATGAGACCGAAGGCCCCGCCTGCAAATCCCGCCGCGCCAAGGTTGGCCTGGACGCTCTGGACGCGATCACCACGGCCGCACGCAACAGCGGCCTCGCCGCAAAACCGGCGCGAGAGACCGATACTCCAATGGTCGGCGGGGGCCTCACCGGGGGGCGGGTGTTCGTCGACGGTGCCGAGATCAAGCTCATCGAGCAACCGGTCGAGGCCGACTCGGCCCGCATCGCCCCGGTCCTGTCAGCCATCACCGCCGCGATCCCCTCGCGCTTCGACCGCTTCCTTGATCCCGACTGAACGCTGGCCTTGCGCGCGCGGTCACGCTAGATCAGCCGCATGACCGACGACACCCGCATTCCCCGCCCTGCCCTCCTCCTCGGTCTTGCCGGGCTGATCCCGTTCCTCTGGTCGGCGGCCACGCATCTATCGCCCGGCCTCTCGGCCTGGGCCGGTCAGTTCCTGCAGCCAATGTTCCTGGGGTCTTACGTCGGGCTGACCTATGGCACCGTGATCCTGTCCTTCATGTCCGGCGTCCTGTGGGGCTTTGCGACCAGGGCCGAAGGCCGCGAGGCCGCCATCGCCTACACCCTGTCGGTCATCCCGGCACTTTGGGTGTTCATAATGGTCTCTGACGCCTCGGACACCTCGGCCATCTTCCTTGCGGCGGGATTCGTCGGCCTCCTCCTTCTGGACGCGATGTTCCAGGCCTGGGGCCTTGCGCCGCGCTGGTGGCTGCGGCTGCGGGTCATGCTGACCGTGGTCGTCCTTGGCTGCCTTGCCATCCCGTTGCAGGCCTGACGCAATGCCCGACCTGTTCGCCTATACCGATGGTGCCTGTTCCGGGAATCCCGGCCCCGGCGGCTGGGGCGTGCTGATGGTCGCGCGCGAAAACGGCGCCGTCGTCAAGGAACGCACCCTGCAAGGCGGCGAACCCCTGACCACCAACAACCGGATGGAGCTTCTGGCCGCGATCTCGGCGCTGGAGGCGCTGACCCGCCCGACCGAGCTGACCATCGTCACCGACAGCGCCTATGTGAAGAACGGGATCACCGAGTGGATCGCCGGATGGAAGCGCAAGGGCTGGCGGACCGCAGGCGGCAGTCCGGTGAAGAATGTCGAGCTTTGGCAACGGCTTGAGGCTGCCGCGGCGACCCACAAGGTAACCTGGCGCTGGATCAAGGGCCATGCGGGCCATGCAGAGAACGAACGCGCGGATGAACTGGCAAGGGCGGGCATGGCCCCGTTCAAGGCGTCAGTCTGATGGGAGGCATGACGCTTCTCGACACGTTGGACTATGCCTCGGTGCTGGTCTTCGCCCTGACCGGGGCGTTGGCGGCCAGCCGGTCGCAGCTGGACATCGTCGGCTTCATCTTCATCGCCTGCCTCACCGCCGTCGGTGGCGGCACGCTGCGCGATGCGATCCTGAACCGTGAGGTGTTCTGGGTCGCCGATCCACTCACCCTGGGCGTCGCCACCATCGCCGCCGTGCTGGTCTTCTTCACCGCGCACCTCTTGGAAAGCCGCTACCGCGCGCTTCTCTGGTTCGATGCGGCCGCCCTGGCCATCGCCGTCCCCGCCGGGGTCGCGGTGGCTTTGGCCGAGGCGCAGGCCTGGCCCATCGTGCTGGTCATGGGCATGATCACCGGCTGTCTGGGCGGCCTCATGCGGGATGTGGTCTGCAACGAAGTCCCGCTGGTCCTGAAACAGGGCGAGCTTTACGCGACCTGCGCTCTGGCCGGATCGCTGGGAGCGGTCCTGGCGCGGCTCGCGGGCCTCGGGGACGGCCTGTCGCTGGTGACCTGCTCGGCCATTGTCTTCATCTTGCGGGCGGGCAGCATCGCGCTTGGCTGGCGGCTGCCGGTCTACAAGTCGCAACCGCCAAGCCCGGGCGCACCAAAGCGCTAAGGCTTGCAAGGTGAACAAACATTCGTTTAGCCTTTCCTTATGCCACGCTCCCGCACCATTCCCGATGCCCAGGTCTTCGCCACCATCCAGCGACTGCTGGAGCATGGCGGAGAAAAAGCGGTCTCGTTCGGGTCGGTCGGTAAGGCGACGGGGCTGGCACCCCCGACCCTGGTGCAGCGCTATGGCAGCGTCGAGGGGATGATCCGCGCCGCACGTCATGCCGCCTGGGACGCGCTTGAGCATCGCACGGTGCAAGCCATCGCGGCGACATCGGACAAGGGGCCGCAAGGGTTGCTCAAGGCCATCGGGCCGTTCGATGCCCGGTCCATAGCCACGGACCTGCGCCACCCGGACCTGGCAGAGCGGGCGCATGGTTGGCGCATGGGGGGTCGAGACCGCCCTGGCCATGCGCCTTGGGGCAGGTGTCAAAGCCCGCGAAAGTGCGGCGCTCTTGTTCGCCGCCTGGCAGGGTCAGGGCCTGTGGTCCGCTGCGGGCGAGTCGGCGTTCCGGCTGAAGGACGCCGTGAAGCGGCTTACTTAGCGTAGGTCTTCCAGGCCCAGATCAGCACCAGCGCGCCCAGAAGCGCGCCGACAAACCCCGCGCCGATCCCGGCCAGCATGGTCAGTCCGCGCAGAACCAGGCTGCCGATCAGCGCGCCCAGAACCCCAAGCGCGATGGTCGACGGGGTATCCAGGTTCACCTTCAGGATACGCGAGGCCAGAAAGCCCACGGCAACCCCGACAACCAGAAGTGCGACAAGCGGCATGGCGTCCCTCCCCCGTCCTGTCAGCGGAATATGGGAACCCGATGCCCCCTGCGCTATAGTGTCTCAGGCAAAATCAGACCACGCAGGATCTCGGTCGCCGGCATGGGCCGCTTGCCTTCGCGCTGCGCCTCGGTGATCTGGACGGCTCCGGTTCCGCAGGCCACCGTGAAGCCCTGCAGGACCTGTCCCGGCGCGCCCTCACCTTGGGCCAGGCGCGAGCGGAGAAGTTTTACCCTCTCGCCCTGCACCTCGGTCCAGGCCCCCGGAAACGGCGAAAGCCCCCGGATCAGCCGGTCCACCTCGACCGCCGGGCGGGTCCAGTTCACCCGCGCCTCGGCCTTGTCGACCTTTGCCGCATAGGTCACCCCTTCTGCGGGCTGCGGTTGGGGGTCCAGCCCGGGCAACCGCTCCAACGCCTCGACGATCAGCCGCGCACCCAAAGCGCTAAGCCGGTCATGCAGGTCGGCCGTCGTCTCCTCGGCCCCGATCTCCACTGCTTCGCGCAGCAGGACCGGACCGGTATCCAGCCCCGCCTCCATCTGCATGATGCAGACTCCAGTTTCCCTGTCGCCCGCCATGATCGCCCGATGGATCGGTGCCGCACCACGCCAGCGCGGCAGAAGCGAGGCGTGGATGTTCAGACAGCCAAGGCGCGGCGCGTCCAGCACCACCTGCGGCAGGATCAGCCCATAGGCGACCACGACCGCCACATCCGCCCCCAGCGCCGCGAACTCTGCCACGGCCACGTCGCCGCGCAAGCTGGCGGGGTGACGGACTGCCAGCCCCAAAGCCTCGGCCCGGGCCTGCACCGGGCTGGGCCGGTCGGCTTTCCCCCGCCCCGCCGGACGCGGCGGCTGACAGTAGACGGCCACGATCTCGTGCGTCTTGTGCAGGGCGTCAAGCACCGGAACAGAGAACTCCGGCGTCCCCATGAAAACAATTTTCATCCGCGCCGCCCCAACTTTTCCGCCTTGCCGATCAGCATCTTCCGCTTCAAAGGCGAGAGGTGGTCAAAATACATCTTCCCCGCCAGATGGTCGATCTGGTGCTGGACCGACGTCGCCCAGAGGCCGACGAAATCCCGCTCTTCCAGGACACCCTGATCATTCAGAAAGCGGACCGTGACCGCCCTTGGGCGCTGGATCACGGCGGACACCCCCGGCAGATTGGGCGAGGCTTCCTCATGTTCCCGCAACTGGACGCTGGCGTGCAGCACTTCGGGATTGGCCATCCGAACCGCCTGACCGCGCGCCTCGGAGCAATCGACGACCGCCAACCGCAGGGGCACCCCGATCTGAACCGCCGCAAGCCCGTATCCCGGCATCGCATCCATCGTGTCGATCATGTCGGCCCAGATCGCGCGGACCTCATCGGTGATCGCTGGCACATCCGCCGCCGCTGTCCGCAGCACAGGGTTCGGCCAGGGCAGGCAGCGACGAACGCTCATGCCAGCACCTCTGACTCGGCCAAAGCCCGCGCCTCGGATCCAAGGCGGTCCAGCGTCAGGATGCCGTTCAGGTGGTCAAACTCATGCTGGATGCAGATCGCCGCAAATCCGTCGAAGATCGCGTCATGCGCCACGCCGTCCAGATCGGTCCAGCGCGCCCGCACCTGCGCATTTCGCTCGACCTCGGTCACCGGGCAGGGGATCGAAAGGCAGCCTTCCGGGCCAAGGACCCGGGTGCCCAGAAGCTCCAGTTCAGGGTTCACGAAGACCAACGGCGTCGGGTCGCCTGTCTTCCAGCCCACATCCATCACGAAGACCCGCACCAGCCGCCCGACCTGCGGTGCCGCAAGCCCCCGCCCAGGTGCGGCATACATCGTCTCCAGCATGTCCGCGGCAAGGGCGCGCAGATCGGCGTCCAGCACCGCCGGGACGCAGAGTTGCGAAAGGCGCGGGTCAGGCCAGCGCAGGATCGGCAGCAGCATGGAACGTCCCTTCGGATCTCAGGCCCGATTAGCCGTGTCGCAGGGAAATGTCACCCCTGCGACTTAGCCCCGCGCCCGCTCACGCTTCAGCTTTTCCATCTTCCGAGTGATCATCTGGCGCTTCAACGGACCCAGGTAGTCGATGAAAAGCTTGCCATCCAGATGGTCGATCTCGTGCTGGACGCAGGTCGCCCAAAGCCCCGCAAACTGCCGTTCCTGCACTTCGCCATCCAGCCCCAGCCAGCGCACCGTCACTTCGGCCGGCCGCTTCACGTCGGCATATTGATCCGGGATCGACAGGCAGCCTTCCTCATAGGTCGACAGATCCTCGGACGACCAGACCACCTCGGGATTGACCAAGGCAATCGGCTCCGGGTCCCCCTCCTTGATGCAGTCCATCACGATCACCCGCTTCATCACGCCGATCTGCGGCGCAGCAAGACCGATGCCCGGAGCGTCGTACATCGTCTCAAGCATGTCGGCGGCCAGCTGCCGGATCTCGGGCGTGATTTCGGCCACGGGATCGCAGTGCTTCTTGAGGCGCGGGTCAGGATGGATCAGGATAGGGCGGATCATGTCTGCCATCTACGAAAGCCGCCCCGTCATGGCAAGAGGAACGCAGTGAAGTCAAAGCGTGAATGTCAGCCACCGCCCACCGAACGCCGTCCCGGCTGGCTTCAGGATTACAGGACATAGTTCTGAATAAACGATGCAATTAGGGATGACTTCCCGCCAATGATGGAATAATCGGATGAACATCCCAACGAACAGGCCGACCGACATGACCTTCGACACCCCCATCGCCCGCGCCGGGTCCCACTGCGTCAAGTGGGACATGCTGGAACCGCTTTACGGCTTCAAACCCGATGAGGGTCTGGCGATGTGGGTCGCCGACATGGAGTTCAAGCCGCCGCAGGTCGTCCAGGACGCGCTGCAGAAGATGCTGGACCACGGGGTCTACGGCTATTTCGGCGACGACCGCGCCTATCTGGATGCGATCCGCTGGTGGATGGCCAACCGCCACGGCTGGGAGGTGCAGCCGGACTGGATCTTCACCACCCACGGGCTTGTCAACGGCACCGCGCTTTGCATTCACAGCTACACACGGCCGGGGGATGCGGTGATCCTCATGACGCCGGTCTATCACGCTTTCGCCCGCGTCATCAAAGCGGCGGGCCGCGAGGTGACGGAATGTCCGCTGACCCTGCAGGACGGCCTTGCGCAGGTCGACACCAGCGCCTGGGAACAGCACCTTACCGGAGCGGAGAAGATGCTGATCCTCTGCTCGCCGCACAATCCCGGCGGTCGGGTCTGGACGGTAGAGGAGCTGCGCCAGATCGCCGACTTCTGCGTGAAGCACGATCTGATCCTGGTCTCGGACGAGATCCATCATGACCTCGTGTTCCCCGGGCAAAAGCACACCGTCATGGCGAATGCCGCGCCCGAGATCGCGGACCGGCTGGTGATGATGACCGCCACCACCAAGACCTTCAACATCGCCGGCGCCCACATCGGCAATGTCATCATCGCCGACCCCGCCCTGCGCAAGACCTTTGCCGGCACGATCAACGCGATGGGGATCTCGCCGAATTCCTTCGGGATGCACATGGCGACGGCCGCCTATTCGCCCGAAGGGGCCGCCTGGGTCGACGCGCTGATGCGCTATCTGGACGGGAACCGTCAGCTTTTCGACGAAGGTATCGCCAATATCCCGGGCGTAAAGTCCACGGCGCTGGAGGCGACCTATCTGGCCTGGGTGGACTTCTCCGGCACTGGCATGGCCCCGGCCGAGTTCATCGAACGGGTCGAGAAGCAGGCCAAGATCGCCACCAACCACGGCGCGGCCTTCGGGACCGGCGGCGAGACCTTCCTGCGCTTCAATCTGGCCTGCCCGCGCGCGCAAGTCGTCGAGGCCGTGGCCCGGCTGCAAAGGGCCTTCGCCGACCTGCAATGACCCGGCTTCTGCGGCTTTTCCTCTATCTCTGCCTGCTGATCGGTTTCGGCTTCATCGCGGCCTCGCTTTACAGCCCGATGCGGCCGGTGCCGCCCCCGCCGCCGCTGACAGGGCAGATCGACCACATCGTGATCGAGAAGGCCGCGCGGCGGATGCAGCTTTTCCAGGATGGCAAAGCGGTGCGCAGCTACCGTATCGCCCTTGGTTTCACGCCCGAAGGAGACAAGCTGCGACAAGGTGACGGCAAGACGCCCGAGGGCGAATTCGCCATCGACCGCCGCAATTCTGAAAGCGCTTTTCATTTGTCCATAGGGCTGAACTACCCCCATCCTGACGACATCGCCCGCGCCTCCGAACAAGGCTATTCCCCCGGCGGCGACATCTTCATCCACGGCCAACCCAATGCGCTGCCGGACGGGATGAAGATCAAGGGGGACTGGACGGCGGGATGCATCGCCCTGACCAATGCCGAGATGCGGGAGGTCTGGGCCGTGACGCCCGTGGGCACAACGGTCGAAATCCGACCCTGACCGGACCGCTCGTCGATGACTTCGTCACTCCTCGCTGAAGTCCCGACGAGAAGCCGAAGGCGCACGAGGAGGCCCGGTTCAGGCCTTCGGCAGGTACCCCACCGGCGCATTCTCGTCCCGCCAGAAGTCCAGCGGCGCACGGTCGGACACCGCGGTCGCCCGCTTGAAATCGCAGACAAGTTCGCCGTTGTCGATGCTGGAGGCCATGATCAGGCACTGAAATACATGACGCGACCCGTCGTAGACATCGACCAGGCCCCGCAGCTTTCCGGGCGAGAAATCGGCGTCCAGCGCAAAGCCGTTGTCCCAGAACCGCAGCACCGGATAGACGGCATCGCCCACCTGCACCCGAAGCCGCGACTTGCGCTTCAGGTCTTTCTTGCGCGCGGCTTCAAGCCCTTCGCGCACATACGTCGGCAGAAACTCAAGCATGGCAGCCTCGAACTCGTCCCCGTTGAAAGTCTGGGGCGGACCTTTAAAAAATCAAGCTGCCACAAGGGTATTACTGAAATGTAACCCGTGTATGTCGCCCAGGACACGGATTTGCTCAACCCCAGGTTGCCCTACCCGCGGCCAGGCCATGCTGCGCAGCGAAATGCCGGCAAACTTCGGGAACCGCTTGCGAATCATCCCCGGCCTGCCGATAGCCCTGCGCATGATCCTGATCGTCGCCCTTCTGCTGGATGCCGCCTTTGGCGAGCCGCGCTGGCTTTGGAACCGCCTGCCCCATCCGGCTGTCCTGATGGGCCGTCTTGTCGGCTGGTGCGACGCCCGGTTCAACCGCGACGGCGAGCTGAAACTGAAGAGCACGCTCGTCGCCGCCGGTCTTGTGCTGACCGGCCTCGTCCTTGGCTGGCTGATCCACCTGATCCCCGACCAGGGCGTGCTAGAGGCGCTTGCCGTGGCCATCCTTGTCGCGCAGAAAAGCCTGGTCGAACACGTCCGCGCCGTGGCCACCGCGCTCCGCCGCTCGATCCCCGAGGGCCGCAACGCCGTCGCGATGATCGTCGGGCGCGACACGGCCCAGATGACAGGCCCCGACATCAGCCGTGCGGCCATCGAAAGTGCGGCCGAGAATCTGTCGGACGGCGTCGTCGCCCCGGTCTTCTGGTATCTCGTTCTCGGCCTGCCCGGCATCCTCGCCTACAAGCTGGTCAACACGGCCGACAGCATGATCGGCCATCTCACCCCCCGCTACAAAGACTTCGGCTGGGCCTCTGCGCGCCTTGACGACGTCCTGAACCTGATCCCCGCCCGCCTGACCGCGCTGCTGATCGCTGTGACCCACGGCTGGCTTGATCCCGCGCCCATCCTTCGCGACGCGCCAAAGCACCGCAGCCCGAACGCTGGCTGGCCGGAAAGCGCGCTTGCCCCGGTTCTGAACGTCGCCCTCTCCGGTCCGCGCAGCTACAACGGCGTCCTCAAGCACTATCCGTGGGTCTGGCCCGAAGGCCGCCGCGACCCGGGCCCTGACGACATTGACGCCGCCGCCGATGCGCTGTGGCGGGTCTGGGCCGTCCTTCTGGCGGTTGCCGTTCTGGTGGCGCTCACCTAACGTCTTCAAAACACCCGGAGCCCCGATGCGCGCCGCCGTCCTTGCCGTTCTGATGACCAGTCCCGCCGTCGCGGCCCCCTGTGGCGGCGACTTCGGGGCATTCCTGCAAGCGATGCAGGCCGAGGCTGTTGCCGCCGGTGTTCCCACCGACAAGGCCGCCGAGTTCTTTGCCGGGGCGCGTCCAGACCCCAAGGTTCTGAAGGCCGACCGGTCGCAAGGCGTCTTTCGCAAGACCTTCCTCGACTTCTCGCAATCGCTGATCTCCAAGCAGCGGCTTTCGACCGCCCGGTCGAAGTCCGAAACCCTTGACGACATCTTCACCCGCGCCGAAGCCGACTATGGCGTCTCGCGCGGCATCCTCCTCGCCTTCTGGGCCTTCGAGACCGACTTCGGCCAGATCCAGGGCGACTTCAACACCCGCAACGCGCTTTTGACCCTGGCCCACGACTGCCGGAGGCCCGAGCTGTTCCAGCCCCAGGTCCTTGCTGCGGACCAGCTTCATGCGCTGGACGAGTTTGACCTGGCCACCACAGGTGCCTGGGCAGGCGAGATCGGCATGGTCCAGATGCTGCCCAAAGACATCCTGGAACGCGGCGTCGATGGTGATGGCGACGGGCTGATCCTGCTGAAGACCTCGCAAGCCGATGCCATCCTGTCCGGAGCGCGGATGCTGCAATACCACGGCTGGCGCGCGGGTGAGCCCTGGTTGGCCGAAATCACCTTGCCAGAGGGTTTTGACTGGGCGCTGACGGGGCTTGAGGTTGAGAAGACCACGGAAGAGTGGACTGCCCTGGGCGTCACCCCTCGCAACGGCCCCCTGGCGCCTGGCCTGCAAGCCTCGATCCTGTTGCCGCAGGGCCGCAACGGTCCGGCCTTCCTTGCCTACCCGAACTACCGCGTGCTCTTCGAATGGAACAAAAGCTTCGTCTACGTCACCACCGCCGCCTATTTCGCCACCCGGATCGAGGGGGCCCTCCCCTACGCCGCAGGCAACCCAGACCCGGCGCTTGAGCTTGACCAGATGAAGGCCCTGCAGGAAAAGCTGGCCGCGCTTGGCCACGATGTCGGTCAGATCGACGGCATCCTGGGCGCGGGCACCCGCATGGCCGTGCAGAAAGAGCAGGTGCGCCTTGGCCTGCCTGCCGACGGCTGGCCAACCCGCAACCTGCTGGACGCGCTTTGATGGCCAGCTGGAGCCTTGTCGCCACCGTCAAGGCCCCCGAGGAGAAGGTCCTCGCCTTCGCCGCCCATCACCTGTCGCTGGGGGCCGATCATCTGTGGATCTTCTTCGACGACCCCACCCGGCCGATCCCCGAAGCCCTTGTCGGACACCCTCGCGTGACTGTGACCCTGTGTGACGAGGACCACTGGCTGCGCACCAGCAAGCGGCGCCCGCCGCAGCACCAGAACCGCCAGACCCAGAACGCCCGCCTGACCTACCGCGAGCTGGTCACCTCGGACTGGATCGTCCACATCGACGTGGACGAGTTCCTGCTGACCCCGCGCCCAATCGCCACCATCCTGGACGAGACGCCCGCGGACACCATCGCCATGCGGCTGGAACCCTATGAGGCGATGCACGACCCGCTTTTGCCCGACGACATCTACACCGCACGCGAATTCCGCGGGGCGCTGCGACACGACCACTGGCCACGCCGCCGCCTCGCGCTTGGCCCCTATCGCAAGGTCATCCGCGACGGCATGCTGTCGCACAGCGTGGGCAAGACGATATACCGCACTCGCGTCCCCGGCCTGCTTCCACGACTGCACGCGGTGATGCTGAATAAGGAAATCGTCGCCACGCCGGACTGGCAGCCCGAGATCAAACTTCTGCACTTCCACGCGCAGGACAAAGCCGCCTGGCTGGCCGCCGTGCCGTTCCGCATCAGCAAAGGGGCCTATCAGTTCCGCCCCGAGCTGCAGGCGTTCCTTGCCGAGGCGACCCCGGAGGAGGTCGACAAGTTCTACCGCCGCACCCAGATCCTGCCTCTGGACCTGCGGGACGAACTGGTGCGGGACGGTCGCGTGATCCTTGCCGACCTTGGGCTCCGGCAGAAGGTTCAGGCGCTGTGCGCCGGGGGGCTTTGACGGGGGGCAGGACCGGGCAAAGCGTCGCGACCCGTCACACCACGTTCACCAGCATCAGCGCAGCGCGGCGGAAGGTTGCCATGATCTCGGCGCGTTCTTTCTCGGGCACTGCGGTCTCGACCATCGACCGTTCCATCACCGCCAGCCAATCCTCGGCATCCTGATGCCGGATCTCCACGTGGGCGTGGATCTCGCGCAGGTTCATGTGGCCGTGCAGCTCGTGATAATAGCGCCGCCCGCCGAAGAAGCCGCAGAGGAAGTTGAACTGCTCGGGCCGGACATGGGCAAGCCCGTGGCCCTTCAGATGCATCTCCATGATCGTGCGGCCCTGCGGCAGGGTCTCGATCAGATCGTAGAAATGGTTCACCAGAAGATGAACCTTCTCTTCGCCCCCGATCCGGTCGATCATCGGTTCCATCGCATCCTCCTCTCGCCGATTTCTTCGAAGAAATCGGACCGGAGCCTTCAAAGGCTCCGAACCGGACTTTTCGAAACGTCCGGCCCCACCGTCAGCTCTGCGGCCGCGTCTTTTTCGGGTCGTAGTGGGACAAAGGCACGATGACCGCCGGAAGCCGCTTCTGCTGGCCGTCCAGCTTGCCGACCTCCAGCGCCGTGCCCACCTCGGCATGCGCCACGTCGACCCGCGCCAGCGCGATGTTCTTGCCCAGGATGGGTGAGCGCATCGAAGACGTCACCTCGCCCACCTGAGCCCGCCCGACATGCAGGCAGTCGCCGTGGCCCACGTCGACATTCGCATCGATCTCCAGCCCGACGAACTTGCGCGACGGGTGCTCTTTCCGCCGGATCAGCGCCTCGCGGCCCACGAAATCGTCGGTCTTGGACTTCAGGGGCACCGTGAAGCCGATCCCGGCCTCGAACGGATCAGTCTGGTCGCTGAAGTCATAGCCCGCGAAGATCAGCCCCGCCTCGATCCGCACCATGTCCAGCGCCTGCAGCCCCATCGGCCGCAGCCCCAGATCCTCGCCATTGGCCCAGACCGCGTCGTAGACTGCACTGCCATCCTTGGGGTGGCAGAAGACCTCGAAGCCCAGCTCGCCGGTGTAGCCGGTCCGCGATACCACCACGGGCGCGCCCGACGGCCCGCCCAACCGGCCCACGGTGAACCGGAACCAGCCCAGTTCCTCGATCGTAGGCTGGTGCGGCGCGGTCCAGATCATCCGCTTGATGATCTCGCGGCTGTTCGGACCCTGCACCGCCAGATTGTGCAGCTGGTCCGTAGAGGACCGCACCATCGCCTTCAGCCCCAGCTTTTCCGCCTGCTCGCGAATCCAGACCCCGCCGTAATCGTCTCCGCCGATCCAGCGGAAATTGTCGCGGCCCAAGCGGAACGCCGTGCCATCGTCGATCATGCCGCCGTGGTCGTAGCACATCGCGGAATAGACCACCTGACCCTGGCTCAGCTTCTTCATGTCGCGGGTCAGCACCCAGTTCATCAGCGCCTCGGCATCGGGCCCGGTCACTTCGAACTTGCGCAAGGGCGACAGGTCCAGCACCACAGCCGCCTGACGGCAGGCCCAGTATTCCTCCAGCGCGCCGTTGGACGAATAGGCCTGCGGCAGCCAGTAGCCTTTGTACTCGACCACATTCCGGGTCTTCTGGCTGATCCGGTCGTGGAAGGCGGTTTCCTTGGTCATCTTCGGCTCCGAAGCGGGCGTGGGGCGATAGGCGATCGAACGGCTGAAGGTCTCAGCCCCCGAATAGGTGCGAACATGGATGTCGGACAGATACCAGCCGTTCGCGGGCGAGGTGTCATCCGGGCAGGCCGAGTTCACGCAGACGATGTCCGTCAGTGCACGGAACAGCACATAGTCACCGGGGCGCGACCACGGCTCGTCACTGATCAGCACGCCATGTGAATCGATGTTCGTATTGAAGAACAGGTTCACCGCCATCCAGCCCGGCCGGGGGTCGATCCCATGCTTCGCCAGCGCCGTGTTGAAGTTGTCCGAGCAGTTCACATGCCCCGGATAGCCGATGTCGTCATAGTATTTCGACGCACAGGCCATCGCAAAGGCGTCGTGCCGGCCGACGGTGTCCTGCACCACCTCGACCAGCGGCACCCAGTCCTGATCGAAGTATTTTGAGTGCAACCCAGGCATCGAATAGGCGTGACCCATCAGCGTCCGGCTGGTCGTCACGTCCAAAGCGTGCTGCAAACCCTTGTCCAGCTTGCGCGCATCGAAGCACTGAAAGTCGGTGCACTGCCGGCCGTCCACGTCGAGGATCTGGATGTAGTCCCCCGCCTTGACGAAATAGCTTTCCGCCGTCGCCGACTTGACCCGCAGGTCCAGGATCGGGTCCGCAAGCGGATCGGGCAGATCGTAATGCCCCACCATCCGCGGCTTGGCGCGCTGGACCAGCAGTGTCACCGGCGTCGCCGTGTCCTGCGCTTCTGGCGCCATCGGCAGGCCCGGTGCGCAGACGACCAGCCAGCCTTCGTCCAGCGCCACCAGGTCTGCCCGCGTCCCCGCCGGGGTCTCTGCCCCGAACAGCCGCACCGCCCCGGCCTTCGCCAGATCGATCCGCCGAGCCTCCAGCCCTTTGCGCAGCCGCAGGAGGCTTTCCTCGCCCGAGGCGAGCATCGCCTTCAGCCCCTCGGCCAGGGAGTTGGCGGCCTGTCCCAGAATGGCCGAATCGATCCGCCCGTCCTTTGCGGCCGCAACCAGCTCTACCGGCTGGCCGCCCTCATCGTTCACCAGCGTCAGCCGGTCGCCCGCCATAAGCTGCAGCACCAAAGCCCCACCACCGGGGACGACATGCCGTTCCTGCCCGTGGTGGCGCGAAAACCCTTGCGGAGCAAGGATTCTGGACGGTCGCGGCGGACCGGGAATCACCGAGGGATAGATCGTATCAAGCATGGGCCACCCCGTCTTGAACCCCAGCGATACACGCCGGGAAGTTTAACAAGGATAAAACTTGTTCATCCACAAGAATAGCGTCAGGGTCGGCCTGACACAAGCACAACGACGGGGGAAGACGAGGAAATGCTGGCTCTTGGCTTCGGCCTGACCGCGGCTTTGCTTTGGGCGATCCATGACCTGCTTGCTCGCAAACTCAGCCAGGGTGCGACGCTGCTGCCGATCCTGGTGCTGGTCCTTGGGTCCGGGACGCTTGGCCTTCTGCCGGTGGCGATGGTGCTGGGGGGATGGGGGCGGATGACCTGGCTTGCCGGGGGCGTCGCGGCGCTCTCGGGGCTGGCCTTTGCGGTGGCGATCGGCGGCCTTTACAAGGCCTTCAGCCTGGCCCCGGTGCGCGTCGTCTCGCCCGTGGTCGGGGCCTACCCGCTGCTGATCTTGTTGACCGCCGTGGCCCAGGGCCGCCCCGTTTCGGGGGGAGACTGGCTTGCTGTCCTGGCCATCGTCATCGGCATCACCATCGTCGCCGTCGCCTCAGGGGACGATGCGCCGGACGGATATGCCGCCAGACCTGGCGTCGCGATAGGCTGGGCAGCCCTGTCCGCCGCAGGCTTCGCCGGTACCTTCGCACTTGCGCAAGAGGCCACGCGCCTTGGGTCCGAGCTTCCGGTCATGCTGGTCGGTCGCGTCGTCGCCCTGGCTACGATCCTGGGCCTGATGGTCTGGCACAAAGGCTCACTGGCCCCGCAGCGCGGGCACTTCGGCGTTTTGGGGCTGATGGGTCTATTGGACGCGCTGGCACTCGGGCTGGTCACCGCCTCGGGCGGGTTGCCGCGCGCGGAATATGCCTCGGTCGCCTCGTCGCTCTTCGGGGTGCTGACCGTGCTCCTTGCGGCCTGGTTCCTGAAAGAAAGGGTCCGCCCTGTGCAATGGGCCGGGATTGCCTGCGTTTTCGGTGGCATCGCCGCGCTTGGGCTGCTGGGGGCGTAAGGAGGGTGGGCGCTATCGCCCACCCTACGCCCGAGCCCTATTCCGCCGCTTCCACCCGTCCAGGCGCGCGGCGCATGGTCTGCGTCAAACGGCGTTCGTCGCGGGGCGAGACGCCGAAGAACTCGGTATAATGCCGGATCATCGGACTGGAGGTCATGTAGCCGACCGAGGCCGCGATATCCCTCAGTGAGTCGTTGGAGTAAAGCACCCGCTGCCGCGCCTTCATCAGGCGCAGGTGGTGGTAGTAGCGCAGGGGGCTTTGGCCGGTTTCACGCTTGAAGGTCCGCTCGAAGTGGCGGCCGGACAGGCCCACGGCAGCCGCGACATCGGGGATGCGCAGGGGGTCCTCGACATGGGTCTCGAACAGCCGGATCGCCTCGCGGATCGCCACGGGAAGGTTGTCGGTCGTGCCGCCGGACCGCGCGACGGGGACTTTCTGGCTGGCGTCGGCATCGCGCACGAAGGGGTGCTGGAACCAGCAGGCGACCTCGGTCATGCAGTCGCGGCCCAGGCGTTCCTCGATCAGGCGCAGCATCAGGTCGAAGACCGCACCCGCGCCGCTGGCGGTGATGCGGCGGCCTTCGCGCAGGATGGTGACCTCGCGCGCCTCGATCCCCGGGAAGTCGGCTTTGAACGCCGCCTCGTAGCACCAGTGGACCGAGCAGGGTTTCCCCTCCATCAGCCCCGCCCGCGCCAATGGGAAGATCCCGCCCGAAAACGCCCCGAGGGTCACCCCGGTGCGGTCACGCCAGCGCAGCTTGGCCGGGCTGCGGCGCGGGTCGGCGTATTCGGCGGTGGGGGGCGAGATCAGGTAAAGGTGGTCAACCGCCTCCAGCTCTTGCAACGTCACGTCGGGATCAAAGCCGATTTCGGCGGACGAGCGAATGGGCGCGGAGCTTTCGGCGACCAGCTTCCAGACGAACTCCTGCCGGCCGGTGATCTCGTTGGCGGCGCGAAGGGGTTCGATGGCCGAGGTCAGGCAGGCCATCGGAAAGCCGGGGAACATCAGGAACCCCAGCCGCAGGGGGCCGCCGCGGTCAGTCATCGGGCCACCAGCCGGGAGACGTCGGCGCGCCGTCGTCATGCTTGGACAGCCATTCGACCATCGCGGGGCGGTTGCGGATGAAGCCCTTGTAGGTTGCCAGCTCCTCTGGCAGGTCGCGCACCACGCGGTGCAGGCGGCGGGCCCATTTCGGGACGGTGACGATCTGATCGAAGCTGCACAGGTAGCAGCGGATGTCGAACGCGATCGCGTTAGACCGCGGCAGGCGATACAGGCTTTGCAGTTCGACCCGCAGGTGCTGCTTCGCCCCCAGGTTCTCCGGCGTGATGCTGGCCTTCATCGGGCCCCACTTCGGGTAGGTCTCGGGCGCGGTGTCCAGCAGCGGATTCACGGTCATCGTCCAGTTGAACCGCCGGACCGGCGCGCCGTGCTGCAGCTTCAAGAGGAACTTCAGCGCCCGGTCGAAAACGCCCTTCTCATGCGCCAGCGGCACGGGGGCGTGCCATTCCATGAAGTTCATGCCGACGTCAAAGTCCACCGACCAGTCGGCCTGGCTGGTCGCGATCCCCGCGTCCATCCAGAGCGTCCCGTCGCGGTCGTCCTGCAGCGTCCAGTCGCCTTGTGTCTGGCGCATGATGTATTCGAAGGGCGGATAGGGCAGCGTGCTTTCATCCAGGAATGTGAACGACTGTTCGATACCCAGGGGCCGGTTCACCCAATGCCAGCGGTTGCCGTCCTTGGTCAGCGAAAACCACTGGGGATAGTCCCGAGCCTTGGTCTCCATGATCAGTTCCAGCACGTCCCAGCCCGCCAAGGTCATGTGCGGCAGCGACTGGCAGCGGAGCGGGTCCTCGGCCAGCACCTTGGCGCGGTCGATCATCTCGGCAACGTAGTGTTCGTCGACGTCGAAGGTGTGCTCGAACGCCGTGCCCTTTTTGCCTGGGACATGCGGCTCCATGTTGACGGAATACATGTAGTCGTCACGGTCGAACGGGAACGGAAACCGGCGTGGATTGCTGTTGGTGTAGGTGAAGGTCTCGCGGAACGTCTCGTCCCGGAAGAAGCCACCGAAGTTGTCGGGCGCAAACTTGAAATCGAGGCTCATCGTCGTCTCCTATCGGTCGATGACGAGGGTCTTGCCCTCGAAGCGGCTGACGCAAGGCATGATCTTCTGGTTCGAGGCCTGCTCTTCCGGCGACAGCCAGTGGTCGCGGTGCAGGATGGTGCCGTCACATTTGTGAACGTTCGTTTCGCATTGCCCGCAAGCCCCGCCACGGCAGAGGTAGGGCGCATCCACCCCGGCGGCTTCCATCGCCTCCAGCAGGCTTTGCGTCGTGCCCACGGTGATGGTCTTGCCACTGGCTGCCAGTTCCACCTGGAACGGCAGGCCGGTGCCGGGGGCCAGGAATTCCTCATGGTGCAGCGCCTGCTTCGGCCAGCCCATGCTTTCGGCCGTCGACAGCACCCAGTTGATCATCCCTTTCGGCCCGCAAACATAGAGATGCGTGCCAATGGGCTGATTTTCCAAGACCTTTCCTAGATCGATCATCTGCTTCTGGTCGTCGAAGTAGCAATGCACCCGATCCGGATGGGCCGAGGTCAGCCGATCCATGTAGGCGCCCAGCGGCTTGGAACGCGCCGAATAGTGCAGCTCGAACTTGCCGCCGAAATGGGTGATCTGCGCGATTTGCGCCAGGAATGGCGTGATCCCGATCCCGCCGGCGATCATCAGGTGCTTCTTCGCCCGGTTGTCCAGTGGGAACAGGTTGACCGGATAGGAAAGCGTCATCTCCATCCCCGGCACGACATGCCGGTGCATGTAAAGTGACCCGCCCCGGCCCACGTCATCGCGCCGGACGCTGATCTCGTATCCCGAGCGATCCTCGGGGTCGGACATAAGTGAATAAGGGTTCAGCCTGCGGGTGCCGTGGTCATCCATCTCGACCACGGTATGCGCGCCACCGGAAAACGGAGGCAGCGCCGAGCCGTCGCGCGACACGAAGCGGAACCGCTTGATCAGCTCGTTTACCTCCACCACCTCGGCCACGCGGACCTGAAGTTTTGCGCCCCCGCTCATTTGAACCTCACCACGCTTTCCGGCACCTGGCCGGGGTCCTCGGCGTCGATGTTGACGCCCTGGAAGGCCGCCATCCGCCGGGAATAATGATCGCGGACATAGAGGTTAAGCCCGCAATGGCTGCATTTGAACGGATCGGTCGCCACGTTCTCGGTGACCCCTTTGCAGTGCACGCATTGCACCCGGCGCAGGGTGGACCCGCGCTGTTCCTTCTGGATCGAGGCGAAAGGAAAGCCCGTCGCCATGATCTCGCGTTCGGCCTGGCCAATCAGGCTTTCGGTGCCCGCAAGGTAAAACTGCGTCCCCATATGCGCGTCCGCCAGCACCCGCACCAGCCGCGGCAACAGCGCCGGAATGGTCGGCGCGCGGAAGAACTGGGCGGCTCCCAGACCCTGCAGCTGTGCGGACAGGTCGGTCCCGGTGGGGCCGGGGCAATACATCACATGCGTCGCCGCCAGAATTTCCGAACGATTGTTCGCGTTGGCCAGCATGCCCACCACAGCATCCGCACCGGCATCGTCGGCCACGATCACATGCTGCTTGCCCGGACGCGGTTCCAGTGGCGCATAGACCGGCCGCGACTTGATCGAGGGGGCGTCGATGGGGGTCAGTTCAACTTTCACGGGGCACTTCCCTTGGGTAGAACGGGGCCCACGCCGATGCGCAGGCCCCTTGAGATCAGTCCTTTGCGGTGCGGCGCTTCTTGTCGACGTCGTAGAAGGGCAGCGAGTGGGTCACGGCCTTGATCGGGCCGTGGGTGCCGCAGCGCACTTCCACCTCGACTCCGTTCACCGCGCAATCGACCGGCAGGCGGGCAATCGCCACGACCCAGTCGTTCAGCGGCGAGTACATCGGCTGCGTGACCACGCCGATCTTCTTGCCATCCTTGTAGACGGGGGCGTTGCCGGGAACGTTCTTGCCCTCAAGCTTCAGGCCCCAGATCTTGAAGCGTTCCTTGCCCTGCAGGCGGTAATGTTCCTCGGCCCCACGGAAGCCGGTCTTGCCCTTGGACACGGTGAAGTCGAGACCCAGCTCCCACAGGGTATCCCCTGGGCCTTCATTCTCGAACGGATACATCTCGGAGTTGTCGAAGGGGAAGAACAGCAGGTAGCTTTCCGCCCGCAGCATGTCCAGCGTGGTGAACCGGCAGGGGATGATTCCCATGCTGGCGCCTTCCTCCAGGATGCGGTCCCAGATTTCGCCTGCGTCCTGGCCCCGGCAGAAGATTTCATATCCGCGTTCACCAGTATAGCCGGTACGCGAGAGCGTAATCGGCTTGCCAAACAGCATCGCGGGCATATGGCCCATGTAGGGCAGCTGGCGCACGCCCGGGATGTGCTTTTCCAGGTAGTCCACCGCCAGCGGCCCCTGCAGCGACAAATCGTGCAGGTTGTCGTCGAACCGGATCGAGACATCGCGCCCCGTCGCCGCCATCGTCAGCTGCTCATGCCCCTGACCGGACCCGTGCACCACGGTGTAGCTGTTCGGCCCCATCCGGTAGATGATGCAGTCGTCGACGAACTTGCCCGCGTCGTTCAGCATGCAGGCGTAAAGCGACTTGCCGGGGGCGATCTTCTCGGGGTCACGGGTCGTCGCCCGGTCGATGACATGCGAAGCCGCGTGGCCGGTGATGTGGACCTTCTTCAGGCCCGACACGTCCATCAGCCCGGCCTTGGTGCGGATCGCCATGTATTCGGCATTCGGGTCGCCCTTGGAATAGGACCAGGCCGTGCCCATCCCGCTCCAGTCTTCCAGGTTCGAGCCCAAGGCCCGGTGCCGGTCCATCAGTGCCGAGAAACGCCAGGAATTCGTCATGTGTCCCTCCCATCGGGTTTTGATTTTCGCCGAGTGTTAGGTGATTCCCGACGGAAATCAATAATGAAGTGCAAAATTCTTTCTTGTCAGAAAACATCCGCCCAAGAAAAAGGCCGCCTCGGGGGCGGCCTTCTCCAAAGCGGTTTGCGGTGGATCAGGCAGGCAGCACGAAGAACCAGTTGGCCCAAAGCACCACGGCCGCGCCCAGGATCAGGGCCAGGTAGGGCAGCATCCCCGCCTTGCGCTCGCCCAGCTCGCCATAAGGCAGGCCGAGGTCGTCATAGGCCTCTTTCGGGAACTTGCCCCCGTCCTGATAGAAGTGGCGGAACCAGAACACCGGGACGATCAGGGCCGCGAAGATCAGTCCGGACCACAAGGCGTTCTCGTAACCCCAGACCTTGGCACCCGCACCCAGGAACAGGGCGTTCACGAAGGCCAGCACCGTGTTCAGCCCGATCAGCCAGGTCGGCGCTTTCCACGGCCGCTCCATATGGGCGCTGTCGATGCGGTGGATCCAGCCGGCGTTCAGGTTCAGGAAGTTGAACAGGATGTAGCCGACGTTACTGATGGCAAGGACGTAGAAGTACCCAGCAATGTCCGAGGCCAGCGCCAAAAGGACCACGTTGAAGGCGAAGTCGGTCCACATCGCGTTGCGCGGCGCGCCGTGGCTGTTGACCGCGCCCAGGTACTTCGGCAGCCAGCCATCGCGCGAGCCCTGGTAAAGCGTGCGCGACGACCCCGCCATCGCGGTCATGATCGCCAGGAACAGCGCCATGATCATCAGGATGACGAAGATCTGGGTGATCACCGGCCCACCGCCGATCATGTTGCCCAGCGCCTCGCCGACTCCGGTCCCGTCGACGATGCCGGTCGCCAGCATCCCCTCTTGCCCCAGGACGCCCTGGAACGAGAACGGGATCAGGAAGAAGAACACGATGCACAAGAGGCCCGAGTAGAAGATTGCCCGGAACGTATCGGTCTTTGGGTCCTTCAACTCGCGGGTATAGCAGACGGCCGTCTCGAAGCCGTAGGTCGACCAGGCCGCGATATAAAGTCCGCCCAGGAACAGCGTCCAGCCGCCGATGTTCCATTCGCCGTCCACCCCGGAATAGGCTGCCGTGGGCGGGACCAGGTTGGTGACGTTCATCCAGTTGATCGACCCGGTCAGGATCGGCACCAGACCCACCAGGAACAGCGGCACCAGCACGATGATCGCCAGGTACTTCTGCGCACTGGCGGTCGAGGCGATGCCACGTTCCTGGATCATCAGGATGATCAGCATCAGGATCACCCCGATCACGAAGGTCGAGTTGAAATGCAGGTTGCCAAGGCCCGGGATGGTGATCTGGAACGCCTCCCAGGTCCGGAACCACGGCGTCAGCGCATTGACCCCGTCCGTCGCTGCCACGGCCTTGATCGCGTCCTCGACCGCCGTGCCGGCATTGGCCGCCATGTAGTCGATGACCGACTGCGTCTCGGCGGTGTAGCTGCCGATGTTCGCCGTCACCCAGTCCACCACCATCTGGCTTTCGGCCAGCGGAATTGGAAACAGCGCATTCAAGATATAGCCCGCCGCGATGGCGCAGCCCAAGGACAGCACCGGCGACCAGGCGAACCAGTTGCACCACACCGACAAGGGCGCGATCAGCTTGGAATAGCGCAGCCAGGCCGTCGCCCCGTAAACGCTTGTCCCGCCGGATTTGTTGCCGAACATCCCCGCCATTTCGGCATAGGTAAAGCTTTGCAGGAACCCCATCACCATCGAGATCATCCAGACCAGGAAGGCCAGTTTCCCGGTCGTCCCGGCGATCCCGCCGATCGAGAACAGCACCAGGGGCGGCACACCAGCCGCAACCCAGAAGGCACCTTTCCACGATAGCGCACGGACCATCTGGCCCGATCCAGTTTCAGTCGTCATTCCCTCTCTCCTGTCAGACGGACGAACCGACCTTGGGCTTATCGTCTGCCCGTCTTGCCGGATGTCCTGTTGGGTGTTCGCGTCGGATTGTCGTGAGGTGTCGTCAGCTCCTCAGCCTTTCGCCATCCGGCGCAGAATCGTCTCAGGCAGGCGTACCCTGCGGCCTGATGTCGCGAAGAAAGCACGGTCCTTCCCGCAATGCGAGAAGAATTTTATCTACGCGAATATTTGTTTCCCAAAAAATCCGACCGCTTGGCTGGGGTCAGCAAGCGACCAAAACACAGGCGGACCGGGGGTGGTCCCCGGTCCGCGCGCCCGACCCGAGGCGGGCCAGGTTGAACGATGTGGGCGTCAGCCTGCCTTCTTGTAGGCCGCGTTTTCATGCCGCGACCCCGCCCAAAGGGCGACGATGCACAGCAGGACCGACAGGCCCAGCCAGATGCCTTCCGTCCCCTGTCCGGCGTAATAGGCGCCGTCCACGGTGGCCCAGTCGGTGATGTTGGTTCCGATCAGCATTGGTCAGTTTCCTTTCATTCGGCAGGGGTTGCAGGCGCAGGTCTTGCGCCCAGGAATTCGGGATAGGCCTCGACCGGGACCTTGACCTTGTCCAGACCCAGGATCTCGGCCGCTTCCGGCACGCGCAGAAGGCCCAGCTTCTTCAGAGCCAGCGACACAAGGTAGCCCGGGATGAAGCCCAGCGCCGCCATCACCAGCGCGCCCACCACCTGGCCGTAAAGGGTGATGGTCGGAGCCCCCTCGGCCGTCAGGGCCGGATAGCCGCTGGCGAAGATGCCAACGGCGACGACGCCCCACAGACCCACGACTCCATGCAGCGCCACCGCGCCCACCGCGTCGTCGATCCGCAGCTTTTCGACATATCCCGCGACCAGCGGCATGATCACCCCGCCAATGGCGGCGATCACGAAGGCCATCGGCGGCCAATAAAGGTCCAGCCCCGCCGCAACACTGATGATCCCGCCCAGCGCGCCCGACATCATCCAGAACGGGTCATGCGTCATCACCCAGGCCGCAATCGCGCCCCCGGCAAAGCCCATCAGGATGTTGAAGGTCATCGCCGACAGCGTGACAGGCGTGCCGTAGATCGAATGGAAGATGCCCGACCCCCAGCTCCACGGCTCGCCCGGGAAGATCACGCAGCCCATCAGGAACCCCCAGAAGCCCGCAATGATCAGCATCAGGCCGACCAGCGCCGCCGGCATCGAATGGCCCGCAATGGCATTGGCCGTCCCGTCCGCATTGAACTTCCCGATCCGCGCGCCAAGGTTGATGAGAACCCCCAGCGTGAAGAACCCGGCGATGGCATGGACCACGCCCGAAGCGCCGAAGTCATGGTAACCGAAGGCCGTGACCAGCCAGCCGTCCGCATGCCAGCCCCAGGCCGCGCCCAGAATCCAGACAAAGCTTCCCAGCACGATGGCCAGGATGGTGAAGCCGATGATCCGCACCCGTTCGATCAGGCTGCCGGACATGATGCTGGCCGTCGTCGCCGCGAACATCGCGAAGGCCCCGAAGAACACCCCCGTCGCGCTGTCAGCCACGTTCGGCCCCATCACGGACCCCACCGGGTTTGCCGCACCCACCGCATAGTCCCAGCCCGAGGTGCCGATCGGCCCCGGCGACATGGTGAAGCCCGTCGGGAAGGCCCAGTAGATGAACCAGCCCGCGTAATAGAAGGTCGGGATGATGAAGGCGAAGGCCAGGATGTTCTTGATCCCCGAGGCCAGCGCATTCTTCGCGCGGCTTGCCCCCATCTCGTAGGACAGGAACCCCGCGTGGATCAGCACCATCATCGGGATGGTCAGCCAGTAGAACGTCTCGGCCGTGGTGCGGTTCAGCCCGGCCAGGCTTTCCTTCATCGTGGCTAGCTCTGCGGTCAAGGCCGCGATCTGTTCTTCCATGATCGTCTCCCCGTTTGTCGCTGCCGCTGTTCAGTGCCGGGCAGCTGGCGGGGACAGTTAACCACGGCTCGGCGGACACCCTTCATCCGGGGCAAAAGTGTTTCCCGCCAGAGCCGCAAGCTTCGCCTGATCCGCACCCACCGCAGGCAGGACACCGGGCGACTGCATCGAAATCCGGCAGAAGTGAATCCCAAAGCAAAGGGCCCCGGACGTTGCCGGGGCCCCTTGTCAATCTGTCACCTGCTTCAGTTGCGCAGGTAGCTTTCCATCGAATCCTCCAGCGCATCCTTCCAGGGCGTGTGGTGGACCGGAGCCATCGTGCCGGTGATGACCGATTTGTAGGCGTTGTTGCGGAAGGCCATGATGTCCTTCTTCTTGTGCTCTTTCCACTCGAAGAAAGCCTCGCAGGCGCCGTCCACGTCAAAGCTGGGATAGTCCGTCTCGGCGATCAGCTCTTTCACATAGTCGCCCTGATAGTGGATCGCATCGTGGGCATCCTTGCCCTCGTCCTCGTGTTTCACGCGGTCCTCGACATCCTTCAGCAGCACGGCCTTGTCCGTCGGGATCGCGATCTTGCCCATGATCGCATCGCGGACCCACCAGGCCTGAGCGTCGAACATGTTGAAGGTGAACCACTGGTCCTGCATGCCCACGTAGAAAAGCTTCGGGTTGTGAACCCAGGCCACACCCTTGTACAGGTCCGCCGCCGCCAGCCGGTTCGCCGTCTTCAGTCGCAGATCATCGGGCAGGAACGGGAAATGGTGCTTGTAGCCGGTGCACAGGATGATAGCGTCGATCTTCTTGCTGGTGCCATCCGCGAAATAGGCCGTCGTCTCGTCGACCCGTTCAAGCTTCGGCACTTCCTTCCAGTTGTCCGGCCAGTTGAACCCCATCGGAGCGTTGCGGTACGCCACCGTGATCGACTTTGCCCCGTACTTCCAGCACTGCGACCCGATATCCTCGGCTGAATAGGACGACCCCAGGATCAACAGGTCCTTGCCCGAAAATTCCCGCGCGTCGCGGAAGTCGTGGGCGTGCAGCACGCGGCCGTTGAACTTGTCGAAACCCGGGTATTCCGGGACGTTCGGCACAGAGAAGTGACCGCTGGCGACGATGACGTTGTCGAAGTCTTCCGAATACATCCGGTCGGCCTTCAAGTCATGCACCGTGACGGTGAAATTGCCCTTGTCCTCGTTGTACTTGACCATGCGGACGGTGGTGCAGAAGCGGATCCAGTCGCGGACGCCCGCCTTCTTCACCCGGCCCTCAATATAGTCGAACAGCACCGCGCGCGGCGGGTAGCTGGCGATCTGCTTGCCAAAATGCTCCTCAAAGGAATAGTCGGCGAACTCCAGCCCCTCTTTCGGGCCGTTCGACCACAGGTAGCGGTACATGCTGCAATGGACCGGCTCGCCGTGCTCATCCAGGCCCGTGCGCCAGGTGTAGTTCCACAACCCGCCCCAGTTCGACTGCTTTTCAAAGCAGACGACTTCGGGAATATCCTCGCCCTTTGCCTTGGCCGACTGGAACGCGCGCAGCTGCGCAAGGCCGGACGGCCCCGCTCCAATGACGGCACCTCTCTTCTTCATGGTCAACCTCCGGATGGTGAGTCTTTTATCACGCGTCGGGCGCGCTGGTTTTGGGCTAGCCTAGTGACAAAGTTGCGCCTGTGTCAAATCTTCTTCCTGTTGGTAAACAGACCGCCCCCGGGATCACATGTCCAGTGGGGGCGGCCTTACAACTTCTGCAAGAAAGTTAAGCGCAAGCTGACCTAACGGGCAATGGTCACGGTGCAATGTGCGCGCGTTGCCACTTCGCTGGCGACCGACCCCAGGACCAGCCGCTGCAACCCGCGCTTGTCGCCGGTTCCCATGACGATATGGGTATAACCATTCTGCTCGGCATAAGCGATGATCGCAGGGGCCGCCTCCCGCGCGACGACCTCGACCGTGCCGACATCGGTGGCCCCTTAGCTTTTCGCCAGCGCATCGGCATCGGCCATCAGCTTCTGCACGTCCTCGGCTTTCCAGTGGCTGATCGTTGGACCCCGCGCGCCACCGTGGGCGATGTTGACAACGCAGATCGTCAGATGGCCGCCGGTTGCCTTGGCAACCTCTGCTGCCTGAAGGACCCCGACCGTGGCGTGATCGCTTCCGTCGGTGGGGCAAAGAATCTTGGCTGTCATGATGTCCATTCCCTTCACAGTTGGCTGGACACCACCAACCATCAAACGGCACACTCGGCTTTGACCTGCGTCAATAAAGTTCACCCGCAGGCAAATTTTCGGAGCCCGCCATGCAGCCTGTCGACCCCAAGGACCGCCGGATCGCGAACATTCACAGCGCCCGTTTCACCCCCTTCGTCTATCCCGACGGCGTGGCGCTGGGGGATACGGTCCTGCAACTGGATAAGGATCAGCCGCTCGGCACCGGCTTCCACGTCTACCGTATGCCCCCCGGCATGACGACGCGCGGCCACCGCCACAACGGGCACGAGCAGTTCCTGATCCTCGAAGGCGAGCTGCACGAAAGTGACGGCACGATCCTGCGGGCCGGGGACCTGGTGTTCTACCGCGACGGCACCGAGCACAATTCCTTCACGCCCGATGGCTGCCTTCTGGCCGTCCACATCACTGCGCCGGAAACCCCGGTCGACTAGGCGCTGCCCTGTCAACCCGCGTCCCCTCTCCCCACCGGGGGCGAGGGTCAGGGATTGGGGGGAGAGCCGGGACAAGAGAAAAGCCCCGGATCGCTCCGGGGCCAGTTGGGGGGTTCAGGTCAGGTAACCGCCGTCGGCACCGGGCCAAACGCCCTGCGCCAGAAGTTAAGAAACAGTGTACGTCCGCAACCAAGCTATTGATAATAATCATGTAGTCGCGATTTTCCACCGTGGACAGACCTCAGATATCCAGCGTCGTCTGGGTCTCCCAGGCCGAGAAATGCGAACAGTAGTCGTTCCATTCCTTGTGCTTCAGTTTCAGGAAGGCCGCACTGAACTCGTCGCCCATCATCGACTTCAGGGTCTTGTCCCGGTCATACTCCCGCAGCGCGTCCAGCAGGTTCAGCGGCAGCTTCGGCGCGTTCTTCACCGTGTGCCCCATCTGATACATGTCGATGTCATGCCGCTTGCCGGGGTCCGCCTTGGTCCGCACCCCGTCGATGCCCGCCGCAAGGATCACCGCCTGCATCAGGTAAGGGTTCGCCGCGCCATCGGGGAGCCGCAGCTCGAACCGCCCTGGCCCCGGCACGCGAACCATGTGGGTCCGGTTGTTGCCGGTCCAGGTCACCGTGTTCGGCGCCCAGGTCGCGCCCGAAGAGGTGCGAGGAGCATTGATCCGCTTGTAGCTGTTCACCGTCGGGTTGCAGATCGCCGCCAGCGCCGATGCGTGTTTCATGATCCCGCCCAGGAAGTGCCGCCCCTGATCCGAAAGCCCCAGCTCCTTGGAGTTGTCGGCAAAGGCGT
>NZ_JAXMMF010000106.1:0-7949 GCF_034366665.1 Tabrizicola sp.
GTTCATGTGGGCAAGGTTCGCCGCATAGGCCGCCCCCGCCGCCCGGATCGCCGCCGGACCACCCGCGCAGTAGAACCCGACCGAGGGATAGGGCGTGCACCCATCCGCCCCGATCAACGCCATCTTCGCCGACAGGCGCGACAGGTCCCGGCTGCGCGGCAAGCCCATGAATGTGTCGACGCCGGACGCGCCGAACATCGTGCCAAGGGCGGTATTGCCGGTCATGCGGGGCCTCCTGTTCCATTCCCCAGTCTGGGGATCGCTGCGAAGGCTGGCAAGCGTGATGGAAGGGACTGCGGCGAGCGTTTGCCGAGACGGGGGGCCTTGGACCAAAATCCTTCGAAGGATTTTGCAAATCTTTTCGAAAAGATTTGCCCGCCCGGACTCCCAACCGAAACGCAAAGGGCACCCCGACGGGTGCCCTGCTGTCCGAAACCGGACGAAAGCGCTTAGGCGGCTTCCGAGATGAACTTCACCGCGTCGCCGAAGGTCTGGATGGTTTCGGCGGCGTCATCCGGGATCTCGATCCCGAACTCTTCCTCGAAGGCCATGACCAGCTCGACCGTGTCGAGCGAGTCTGCACCCAGGTCGTCGATGAACGAGGCCGATTCCGTCACCTTGTCGGCTTCGACGCCCAGATGCTCGACGACGATCTTCTTCACGCGATCAGCGATGTCGCTCATGTCCGTTCCTCTATCTTTGGCCGCGGTCAAATCCCGGCCTTTTCGTTCTACCCGTATACCCGGGCCTCAATCCTGCGCGCCTATAGCAAGGGTCGGGGCGCATGGCAAACGCTTTAACCTGACTTGCGCGGCGGGGGCGTCAGACCATGTCCATCCCGCCGTTGACGTGCAGCGTGGCCCCGGTCACATAGGCGGCTTCCTGCGAGGCAAGGTAAAGCACAGCTGCCGCGATTTCCTGCGGCGTGCCCATCCGCCCCGCGGGGACCGAGGCCAGGATCGTGTCGCGCTGTGCCTCGTTCAGCTTGTCGGTCATCGCGGTCTCGATGAAGCCCGGTGCGACGCAGTTCACGGTGATCCCCCGGCTTGCCACCTCTTCAGCCAGAGACTTCGACAGCGCGACCAGCCCGCCCTTCGACGCCGCATAGTTCGCCTGCCCCGCATTGCCAGCGCGCCCTACGACCGAGGAGATGTTGATGATCCGGCCCCAGCGCGCCTTCATCATGCCCCGGATCGCGGCGCGGGACAGACGGAAGGGCGCGGTCAGGTTGACGTCGATCACCGACTGCCAGTCGTCGTCCGACATGCGCATGGCCAACCCGTCCCGGGTGATCCCGGCATTGTTCACCAGAATGTCCACTGCCCCCATCGCCTCGGCCGCGCGCTTTACCAGGCTGTCCACGTCCTCGGGATTGGACAGGTTGCAGGGCAGCACATGGGCGCGCTCGCCAAGCTCGGCCGCAAGCGATTCCAGCGGCTCCACGCGCGTCCCGGACAGGCCCACCGTGGCCCCGGCCGTGTGCAATGCGCGGGCGATGTCGGCACCGATACCGCCCGAAGCCCCAGTGACAAGGGCGGATTTGCCGGTCAGATCAAACATGTCGGGTCCTTTCAGGCCTTGAGGGCGGCGATGTCGTCGGGCGTGCCGATGGCGCGGGTGGTGGCCGCGGCAGCGGTGCGCTTGATCATCCCCGAAAGCGCCTTTCCAGCGCCGATTTCCCAATACTCGGTGACACCGGCCTTTTCCATCCAGAGGACGCTTTCCCGCCAGCGCACCGAGCCCGTCACCTGCGCGATGAGAAGGTCGAGGATGCGGTCTGGCTCCATCACCGCTTCGGCGCGGACGTTGACCACGACCGGGACCCGCGGCTTGGCGATCGGGACGGCGGCAAGCGCCTCGGCCATCACATGAGCGGCGGGCTGCATCAGTGCGCAGTGGAACGGGGCCGAGACGGGCAGCAGAAGCGCGCGCTTGGCCCCCTTGGCCTTGGCGATCTCCAACGCGCGCTCGACGGCGGCCTTGTGGCCCGAGACGACCACTTGCGCGGGATCATTGTCGTTCGCGGCCTGGCAGACCTCGCCCTGGGCGGCCTCGGCGGCGACGGCGGTCGCCGTCTCGAAGTCCAGACCCAGCAGCGCGGCCATCGCGCCGACACCTACCGGAACGGCTTCCTGCATCGCCTGACCACGAATGCGCAGCAGGCGGGCGGTGTCCGACAGCGTCAGCGACCCGGCAGCACACAGGGCCGAATACTCGCCAAGCGAGTGCCCGGCGACAAAGCTGGCATGCTCCAGACCGAAGCCCTCGACCTCCAGCGCGCGCAGGGCGGCGATGGAGGTCGCCATCAGCGCAGGCTGGGCGTTCTGGGTCAGCGTAAGGTCGGCGATGTCGCCCTCCCAGATCAGCTGCGACAGGTTCTCGCCCAGCGCGCTGTCCACCTCGTCGAAGACCGCCTTGGCGGCCGGATAGGCCTCGGCCAAGGCCTTGCCCATGCCGATGGTCTGGGCGCCCTGCCCCGGAAAGACGAATGCGCGGCTCATGTTTCCCCCACGTGTTTTATCCGGGATAGCGCGGCAGGACGGGTCATGCAATCCGGGTCAGACGCTGCGGGTGATGCCGCCGTCGACGCGCAGGTTCTGCCCGGTGATGTAGCCCGCGCCGTCGGATGCAAGGAAAGCGACCGTCGCCGCGATCTCCTCGGCGCGCCCGTAGCGGCCCATCGGCACGCTTTGGCGGCGTTCCTCGGTGGCGGGCAGGCTGTCGATCCAGCCGGGCAAGACATTGTTGATGCGGATGTTGTCGGGGGCATAGGTGTCGGCGTAGATCTTGGTGAAGGCCGCCAGACTCGCCCGCGCGACGGCCGAGGTCGGGAACATGGCCGAGGGCTCAAACGCCCAGGCGGTCGAGATGTTGATGATCGCCCCCGACTTCTGCGCCTGCATGATCGGGGTCACCAGGCGGATCGGGCGGATCGCGGACAGGAAGTAGACATCCATCCCGCCCTGCCAGTCCGCGTCGGTCAGCTCCAGCAACGGCTTGCGGGGGCCGTGCCCGGCGCTGTTGACCAGGACATCCACCCGCCCCCACTGCGCCATCACCGCATCCACCACACGGGCAACGTCGTCCGCGTTCTGGTTCGACCCGGTGACGCCCACGCCGCCCAGCTCCGCCGCCAGCACCTCGCCCTTGCCCGAGGAGGACAGGATGCCGACCCGGTAGCCATCAGCCGCCAGCCGCCGTGCGGCCGCCGCACCCATGCCCGAGCCGCCCGCCGTGATCAGTGCCACCTTGTCCATCGTATCCTCCCCCGTGTTGCCACAGGCTTAGCACCCGCGGGACGGGCCGGAAAGGTCAGGCGGCGGGGTAACTCGCGAAGACCGTGGTGGTGCCGTCGCGGGCCAGAAGGAAGACGTCATAAGCCTCACGCTCGGCCTCGGGCCCCATCCCGGGCGAACCCCAGGGCATGCCGGGAACCGCAAGACCCAGGGCGGCGGGCTTGTCCTCCAGCAGACGGCGCAGGTCCGCGGGTGGCACGTGGCCTTCGATCAGGTAGCCGCCAGCCTCGGCAGTGTGGCACGAGACCATCGTCTCGGGGATGCCCTGCGCCAGCTTGAACTGGAACAGCTCGTCGGGGGGCACCATCTCGACCGTCACCGGAAAGCCATCGGCCTTCAGGATATCGACCCAGGCCGTGCAGCAGCCGCAATCGGGGTCCTTGCGGACATGGACCGGGGTCTGGCCCGTTGTCGCAAGCGCGGGAACCGCCGCAATTCCGGCCAGGCCGACCCCTGCAAGCAAAACATCGCGGCGCCCAAGGAGCTGTCGGGTCATGTTGCACCTTTCCAGTTTGCCCGACCAGGATGCCACAATCGCCTGTCCGACAACATGGTCGAAATCAGCGCAGCCCCAGCTTGCCATATGGCCAGCCCTGCCCCAGTCTGCCCGACAAGTTGCACGAAGGGGGAAGCGGCATGAAGGGATTTGGGGTCCACACCTCGATGTGGACGATGGCTTGGGACCGGGCCGGGGCCGAGCGCGCCGTCACCGCCTGCAAGGCGCTTGGCTTCGACTTCATCGAGATCGCCCTGCTGTCGCCCGACAAGGTCGACACCGCCCATTCCCGCCGCCTCTTGGAGCGTGAGGGCATGCCCGCCGTCTGTTCGCTTGGCCTGCCCGAGGGCAAGCGCGCCTCGACGGACCCCGAGGCTGCCATCGCCTTCCTGACCCACGCGCTGGACCAGTGCGCGGCCATCGGCGCTCAGGCATTGACCGGCGTCACCTATGGCGGGATTGGCGAACGCACCGGCTTTCCGCCCACGCAAGTGGAACGCGACAACGTGGCTCGCGTTCTGTCGGCTGCGGCCACCCATGCCCGCAAGCTGGGGATCGCCTTCGGGATCGAGCCGGTGAACCGCTATGAAAACCACATCATCAACACCGGCTGGCAGGCGGTCGAGATGATCGAAAAGGTCGGAGCGGATAACATCTTCATCCATCTCGACACCTACCACATGAACATCGAGGAACGCGGGATGGCGCTTGGCATCCTGGATGCCGGGCCGCACCTGCGCTACATCCACCTGTCGGAAAGCGACCGCGGCACGCCGGGCGAGGGTAACGTCCGCTGGGACGAGGTCTTCGGCGCGCTGCAGGCGGTGGGGTTCACCGGCGGAATGGCGATGGAAAGCTTCATCGACATGCCGCCCGAGATGTCCTTCGGCCTGTCGGTCTGGCGGCCGGTGGCCGAAAGCCGCGATGTGGTGCTGGAGCGTGGTCTGCCATTCCTGCGCAACAAGGCGCGGCAATACCGGCTTTGGTCCTAGAGACTGAGGCGCGTCGCAGTTCCCACCTGAACGGCCTGCCCGGTGCGGCGGGACTGGATGGCGGCGAAGGCCAGCGCCAGGCTGTCCAGGTTCTCCTCGGCCCCGTTGGCAGGTTCGGTGCCATCCTCGATCGCAACCAGAAGCGCCCCCATCGCCCCCCGGAAGCCGTCGTTGAACCAGGTGCCTTGCAGGTGCGGGCGGGCGATGCCTGCGGCGGTGGTCAGCGTCACGCTCTGCTGCCCAAGGTCCGGCCCATCACTTTGCAGGCTGCCCTTGGTCCCGGCGATATAGGTCGTGTCACGGGACCCGTACAGCGTGGCTCCGTCAAGGACCAGCGAGGCCTGCCCACCCTCCATCTGCACCAGGCACTGCGCAAGAAGCGGGGCCTTCGCGGTCTGGCCGGACGCGTAGGAGGCGCTGGCGAAAACCGATTTCGCCCGTGACCCGATCACGCTGCGCAGGAAGTCGAACCAGTGGATGCCGAAGTCGTACAGGACCAAGTCCTCGATCTGCTCGAACGGCGTTCCGGCAATCCAGCCGTGGTCCCAGTGGATCGAGATGTGGGTGGAGATCACGTCGCCGATCAGGCCCGCCCCCACCGCCTCGCGCATCCAGGCAAGATGTGGCGCCCAGCGGCCATTCTGGTTGACGGCAAGCTTGACGTTGTTGGCATGGGCCAGCGCGACCAGGCGTCGGCCGTCGTCCAGGTCCAGCACGAAGGGCTTTTGCGACAGGACATGCTTGCCCGCCTTCAGCGCCGCTTCGATGATCGGCAGGCGGTCGGCGGGATGGGGGGTGATGTCGACAACGTCGATACCGGGGTCTTCCAGGATCTCCTGCCAGCGGTCAGTTATGCGGGCCTTGGGTGCGAACTCGGCGGCTTTGGCTTCGGCCTTGGACCGTGTCCGGTTGCAGATCGCGGCGACCTCCCACCCGGCCGTGCGGTAGGCATCAAGGTGGGCGCTGATGATGCCCCCTGCCCCGATCATCCCGATCCGGGGCCGGTAGGCGCGCGGCATCGGCGGCAGATAAGGCAAATTCGGCGCAGAGACTTCCGTCAGCGCGGCGGACTTCAACGCATAGCTGTTGGCGTCGGGCTCGCTCATGGGACCAGGGGCAGGCTGCGCTTTTCGCGGGCGGACTGGGCAGCGGTGTCGACAATGCGCTGGCCGATCAGGCTGACGGCAGGGTCAAGGGGGCCGGTCAGAGGTTCCCCGCGCAAGATGCAGCCCAGGACGTATTCAATGGCGTTCCTTCCGCCTTCGGGCAGGGGACCGGCGGGAATGGGGTGAGGCTCGGGGTTTGCGCGGGTTTGCACCGTGACGTGGTCGGCATAGTCCCAGCTGGCGATGGTGCCTTCGGTCCCGACCAGAATGAACCCGCATTTCGGTTGCGGCTGGATCACCCAGGGGTCGCTGAAAGTACCCCAGCGGGTCTCCATCTTGGACAGGCCCTTCTCATAGCGGCAAATGACGATGGCATGCTGGTCGACCTCGATGCCAGGCGTCTCGTCCGTGACGCAGGTGACCTCCAGCGGGGCCTCGCCATTTCGATACCAGGTGCCCAGCGTCGCGCCGTAGCCAAGGTAGTCGAGCAGGCTCCCGCCCCCGCTGGCGCGCTTGTACCACCAGGACGTGGGCTTTTGACGCTCCACTTCCTCGCGGCTGACCTCGATCTTGTCGGCAAGGTGGTAGAGCGGGCCACGGTTTCCGCCGTAGGAGTGGATCTCGATCACCTCGCCGATCATGCCCTCGTCCACCAGCCGCTTGGCGGTAACGTGGCTTTCCACCCAGCGGAGCGGCCAGTTGATCGCAAGGGTCTTGCCCGGCGGCATGGCGGCGATCATCGCGCGGGCGTCGGCGACCGAGGCGGCGAAGGGTTTTTCCACGAAGACGTGGACGCCGTAGGCGGCAAGGCGTTTCGTGTAGTCCGCATGGTTCGCTGTGGCGGCGCAAAGGATGGCGAGGTCGGGTTTCGCTTCGCGCATGCAGGCGTCGAAATCGGTGAAGACGCGGTCCTCCGGGATGCCGAACGTGTCGATGGCGCGCTGCATGGTCGCGCGGTCGGGGTCGAAGATACCCGCGATTTCGGCATCCGGGTGGTCATGGACGCAGCGCAGGAGGTCGCCCATGTGCATGTGGTCAAAGCTGATGCCGACAATGCGGAACGTTGCCATGAAAAGCCCTTTCAGTTGCGTTCGGTCAGGCGGATGAACAATGCGGTGACCGCCAGGATGATAAGGCCGAAAAGGATGCGCCGCCCGCCCTCGGGGATCTGCATCAGGGTCAGCATCGAGGTAAGGACCGTCAGGATCAGCGCGCCGACGATGGTGCCACCATAGCCTCCGCGTCCCCCGAAGATCGAGGTCCCCCCGATCACCGCTGCAGCGACCGAGGGCAGGTCCAAAGGCAGCGCCAGCGACAGCGAGGCCGTCTTGATCTGCCCGAGGTAGAGCAGGCCCGTGACCCCGGCAATGACGCTGGAGATCGTGTAGAGCGTCAGGTGGACCTGCCAGACCCGGACCCCGGACAGGCGGGCTGCGGCCTCGTTCGCACCAATGGCGTAAAGCAGGCGGCCAAAGCCGCTGCGGCGCTGCGCCCAGATGACAAGGGCGGCGAAGGGGATGAAAAGCGCAAGGCTGTTCGGCAACCCGAAGGTGCGCCCGGTGCCAAGCCAGAGAAGCGCATCGGGGATCAGGACCCCGGTCGCGATCACGTAACGCTGGTAGACCAGCAGGCAGCCCGTGGCGATCAGCGCGGTGCCAAGCGTCATGATCAGGGGATGGACCCGGCAGATGGCGATGCCGAAGCCGTTCGCAAGGCCGATCAGGACGGCACTGGCCAAGGCGATGGCGATGGCCGGGGGCACGCCGATCAGGGGGGCCAGGGTCGCGGTCAGGTAAGCCGAGATCGTGGCCGTGGTGCCGACCGAAAGGTCGATGCCGCCGGTCAGCATGGCGATCATCATGGCGAGCGACAGGATCGCGAACTCCGGGAACTGGAACGCCATGGAGCTGAAGTTGCCCCAGGTGAAGAACAGCCCGGGCTTCAGGAGGCTCATCACCACGAAGATAGCGATGGTGATCGCAAGAAGCCGCGCCATCGTCGGATCGCCCCGAAACGGCGATGCGAGGCGGGACCCGGGCGGCGCGGCGGACGTGGAGGA
>NZ_JAXMMF010000107.1:0-20413 GCF_034366665.1 Tabrizicola sp.
CTGAGGCATCCAGAGCCTCGGCTGTCCCGATCCGCGCAAGAAGCCCGGACCACTCATCATCGGAAGAAATCTCATGCCTCATCCCGATGTTGAATCACGCAAGGCTCCAAACGCCAACCCTTAAGTTAGCGCCTATGGGGAACAGTCCTTGCCCACCCGGAACATCGTCCCGCCCCGATGGACCCCACAGATCATGTGGCCCCCGCTCAGGAAGCAGAGGCCGCCGAACATCTTCTGTTCCGTGACGGGTTCACCCGCCAGGTCGTCGCGCAGCAATTGGGCAAGGCCTGGGTCGAAGGACATCGGGATCTCTGCACCTCCGGTGCTTGCCTGGGGCCTGAGGCTAGCCTATCTGGCGGCAAGAGTTTCGCAAAGGTGGCTGCATGATCCCCCCCGTCTTCATCCTGGTCCGGCCGCAGATGGGCGAGAACATCGGGGCTGCCGCTCGGGCGATGCTGAACTTCGGGCTGGAGCGGATGCGCATCGTCGGGCCGCGCGACGGCTGGCCCAATCCGAAGGCCGTGGCGATGGCCAGCGGGGCAGGGCGGCTTCTGGACCACGCGGGGCTGTTTCAGGACCTGCCTGCGTCGATTGCCGACTGCGACTTCGTCTTCGCCACCACCGCGCGGGGGCGGGAGCTGGTGAAGGAAGTCGTCACTCCAGAGCGGGCGATGGAGATGGCCCGCGCGATGGGCTCCGAAGGCAAGCGCGTCGGTGTGTTGTTCGGGCCGGAACGCGCGGGGCTGGAGAACGAGGATATCGTGCGGGCCAATGCGATCGTGACGGTCCCGGTGAACCCGGATTTCCCCTCGCTGAACCTGGCCCAGTGCGTGCTTTTGCTGGGCTACGAATGGCGGCGGCAGGCGGGAGAGGTGGCGCCTTCGGTCATGGAACTCGCGCGGACCGACTTTGCCAGCCGCGAGGACGTGGACCGGCTGGCCGACCACTTCGAAGAGCGGCTTGATGCGGCGGGGTTCTTCTTTCCCGAGACCAAGGTCGAGGGGATGAAGGCCAACCTGCGCAACATGTGGGGGCGGCTGGGGCTGACCCGGGCCGAGGTGCAGACCTTCCACGGGATGCTGCGGCAGATCGCGTTCAAGCTGAAGAAGCAGGGCGACTGACGGGGGCTGTCCACGCTGGTTGGGGGTGCAAGCTGTAACGAATCCAGTGACTTGTGCGTGGGCGTTCAGCATCTGTTAGGTATGATTGCTGCCCTCTGACAGGCTGGCATCGGGGTAGGGTGGGCAATACTGCCCACCCTACGCTGGCGTCAGCCCCCGGCGGTTTCGGCCCGCACGCGGTCAAAGCGCAGGGCGGCAAGGTCTTCGGGCGCGATCCAGTATTCGATCACGCCGCCGTCGCAGAACATCATCCCCGGACCATAGTCGCTGTCGAGGCACAGAAGCCGGATCCCCGACCCCTCGGTCGAGTTCGTCTTGGTCTGTGCAGGGCCAAGCATCAGATGCTGTGAGTGGCGCGGGCTGGGCAAAAGCGATGTCAGATGGGCCGCATAGAGGCTGGCGGGCAGTCGGGCGGCAAGGTCCGGATCGGTGACGGATGCACGGGCCAGATCAAGCAGGCTGCGCGTCAGGGCCGTCTGCACCTCTTGCTGCTGGTAGCGCGTACGGTCAACCAATCCGGCCAGCCAGCCGTGCAACCGCGTGAGGCGGTCCTGTGGAACGGGGGCCAGTGCGGGCAGCGTTCCCAGAACCTCACGCGCCTCCTTGGCAAAGGCGGCCAGGGTGCGCGCATGGTCGTCGGCCTGATCCGCCTCGGCCTGTTTGCGGACACGCTTTTCTTCGGTGTCGTTCCATTTGGCGTCGATCAGCGAACGCTCCGATGTGGCCCGGCGCGCGGCCTTGGTGGCCTGCTGCTGCAGACGGGTCACGAAGGCATCGATTCCGGCGCCACAGAAGGGAAAGCCATCGGGAAGGGCGCTGGGGTCGAAGACGGTGTAGGGGATCGCCTTGCCCTCGGGCGTCAGGATGGTCTTGCCCTCAGCATCCTTGCGCTGGCGGGTGGGGAAGACGTCGGCCAGACGCTCAGACTCCACCGGCGGCGGCATGACGGCGGCAAGGCTTGCATCATGCGCGGCGCGGGCCCGTTCGCGATAGTCGCGCTGGTGTGCTTTCGGCAGCGAAGTGTCCTCACCGGCCCAAATCTGCACCGCGGTCGGAATGACAGGCCATTTCGGATAGCTCCGCTGGCCCGGGGCGTCGTTGTAGCTGTTCGGATTGCCGCCGGAATGGTCGATCTCTGGCAGGTCATCCGGCAGCGCGCGGGGCGGGACGGATTGGCGGGCCTTCGGCACATGGACCACGGTATGACTGTCGGAGAGCCGTTCCTCATCAAGGTCAGAGAAGAAGAGGAGAAGCCCCTCGCGCGGCAGGGGCGAGGTTCCGCCGAGGGTCGGCAGGTCGGCGCAATCGACTTGCGCCAGAAAATGCTGAGGCAGGCCAGTCTCTGCGTTCCGGGGCCAGGCCGTGTCGGGTGGCAGGGAGGGCAGGCCACCTAGCCAGGAATTTGTCGTCACCGCCGCCCCGGGCGGCCACAGGCGATTGAGCAGGATGCTGTCCTGTGCGTGGCCGGCGACAAGGGCTGTCAGTTCATCTGGCGTCAGGCTGGCTTGGCTGTTGACGTCTGCGCGGGGCGTGCCGGTGCCGCGACAGGTTTCGCCCAGGCCGGTGCGGCGGGAAGCTCGTCGGGGACGTCGGCCACGCGAGACAGAAAGGCCCGGTGCGACGGGTTGAGGAGACGCGCCATCCGGATCTGCGCCGGATCGCCGGACAGGACCGAAGCAGCAGCCTGCAACAGACGTTGCGAGCGCAAAGGCAAGAGGACGGTCTGGACTGTGACGGGATCAAAGCCCGCCGATTGGGCAAGGCCGGCACGCGTGTCGTAAAGGACCTTCGCTTTCACGAGTGCCCACTTCGTCTCATCGGTGTCGGGTTGCGGCCGGTCGGTCATTTTCTGGTAATACCACCAGGTCACGGCCGGGCCGTCGATGTCTTCGGAAGCACCCGGGAACAGGACAGCGCCGATGCTGCGGCGCAGGAAAAGCCAAAGCCCGCCCAAGGTCGTGACGCCCGGCAACGGCCCGGTCCAGACCCGCTGCAGTTCAACGATGAAGAAATGGTTCTGATGCGGAAGATGAAGCATCAGGGCCTCTGTCAGGCTGTCCAGTCGGACCGGGCCGTAAAGCGGGTTCGGATGGCGCAGACTGACCGCCTGCGCCGCTGTGGCCAGTGCCTCGGCCTTTTCGGTCAGCGCTTCCCGCGGGTGCGGCCGTTCCAGGTCAAGATCGCCGAGAATGCCCAGGATCGCGAGCTTGGGGTTCGAGCGGAAGCCCATCAGGTCACGCTGAAGTTGCGGGGCAAGGATCAAGGCGAGCCGCTCAAAGACCAGAAGGCCCAGCCAGATCAGGCCCAGGACGATGATGACTGGCGCGGCGACAGTGATGATCTTGGCTTGCAGCATCAGTGCCGCGATGAGCAAGAGAAGGAACAGGTAAGCACGGTCAATCATAAATGCACTCATCCGCAGCGGTTTGATGCCGTGTTTGCGGAGGTGTTGTGGCATCAGGATGGCAGCTGCGCTAAGCTTGCCGGAAAGATCAAGAAAAGCAACGAGGTCAAGCGGATGGACAGGAACCTACTCTCACGGCGTTGGGCGGTGCTTGCGGGGTCGGCGGCGATGCTGTCGGCTTGCGTGTCGTCGGGCCGGTCAGGCGGGGGCGGTGGCTACCGAGCCCCGGACCCTGCGCCCCGGCCCGTGCCGAATGCTGGCTGGGATGCCTGGGTTGACGGGTTCAAGGGCCGGGCGGGGTCGCGCGGGATTTCGTCCGGGACGATTGATGCGGCGTTCCGGGGGGCGGGGTTCCTGCCCGAAGTGATCGAACGCGACCGCAACCAGACCGAGTTCAAACGGTCGCTGGAAGATTATCTGAACATTGCCGCCTCGGACGAACGGGTGAGCCTGGGCCGCCAGAAGTATGCGCAATACGGCAGCACCTTGCAGGCCGTCGAAAGTCGATACGGCGTCGAGGGTCATGTGGTCGCGGCAGTCTGGGGGCTGGAAAGCTTTTTCGGCACAAGGCGCGGCAATGTGCCGGTGATCTCGGCGCTGTCGACGCTGGCCTATGACGGGCGGCGGGGTGAGTTCTTCGAGGCCCAGCTGGTCGCGGCGCTGAAGATCCTGCAGGCGGGCGATGTCTCGGCCTCCGGCATGGTTGGCAGCTGGGCGGGGGCGATGGGGCACACCCAGTTCATCCCGACCTCGTATCTGGCCTATGCGGTGGATTTCACCGGCGACGGGCGGCGCGACATCTGGGGTGAGGACCCGACGGACTCGCTGGCCTCGACGGCGGCATACCTTTCGCGCTCCGGCTGGACGCGGGGGCTGCCCTGGGGGATGGAGGTCGTGCTGCCGCCGGGGTTCGATACGGGGCTTCTTGGGCGCGGAAACGGGCGTTCGGCCGAGGATTGGGCGTCGCGGGGCGTGCGGTCGGCCGACGGGCGGGCGCTGGCCGGCGGGTCGATCATTGCAGGTGGCAACGCGGGCGGAGCACCGCACTTCCTGCTGACGCAGAACTTTGCGACGATCCTGCGCTACAACAACGCGCAAAACTATGCGATCGGCGTGGGGCACCTGTCGGACCGGCTGTTGGGCCGTGGCCCGGTACAGGCCAGTTTCGGGCCGGATGCCAGCGGCATGACCAAGGCCGACCGGCAGGAGCTGCAGCGCCTCCTGACCGCACGCGGCTTTGACACCGAGGGGTCGGACGGGGTGATCGGGGCCAAGACCAAGGCCGCGATCAGCGCCTATCAGGCCAGTATCGGTGTGCCGGTGACCGGCGAGCCGTCGGTGGAGCTTCTGCGTCTTTTGCGCTGAGGGGTGGTGGGCGGATCGCCCACCCTACCGGATCGGCAGCGGGAATGATGCATCGGAGCTACGGATGAGCGTGGCCGGGGGCGAACTGGATAAGGTGATCTGCTGGCTGACCGGCCCTGATGGCGACAGTCTGGAGTTTGCTTTGGCCGAGGGCGCCGAATTTCGCCACTTCCTTGCCGCCCCCCCCGGCGCTGAACCCGGCACCTGAGACGGTAACGTGCCACTGCGACGTCCGGATCGAAGAGACGGCAGAGCCCCAGATGCGGGAAATCCGCTTTCTGGACAGGCCAGTGGACAAGCTGGCCAAGCGCCGACCGAGGATGAAGGTGCTGCGGCGAAACTGACGCGCGCGGGTAGGGTGGGCGATATCGCCCACCCTACGCTGCCGCCTTCACATGCGCCGTCCGGATCACGCGTTCGCAGTGCTGGGCCAGCACCTTGCGGTTCTCGAAAGCATCCACGGGAACCTCGGGGTGAAAGATCACCTCGACCCGTCCATGCTGCGGGGTTGCGAGCATTTTCAGCAGGTGGCTTGCGAAGTCCATGTCGCCCCACCAGCCATAATGCCGGGGGTCCGCGCCATTCGGGGCATGGAAGATCACGGTCACCGGCTGGATGTGCATGCTGCGTTCAAGCGCGGGGGAGAAGAAAGCCTCGAACAGCGTTGATTTGAAGGGCAGCACACGGATCGCGTCGGTGCTGGTGCCCTCGGGGAAGAACAGAAGCCGATGGCCGGCTTGCAGGCGGGATTCGAAGATGTCTTGCTGCTTCTTCGCCTCGGTCCCCTTACGCGCGATGAAGACCGTCCCCGTCGCGCGGGCAAGCCAGCCGATGCCCGGCCAACCGGCTACCTCCGCCTTGGCGACGAAATAGACCGTCTGCGCGGCGTTCAGGACGAAGATGTCGAGCCAGGACGAATGGTTTGCCACGATGGCTCCGGGCCGGATCATCGGGCGGCCGTGGACGGCAAGGGGCAGGCGCAGGATGACCAGCGCGGTGCGGCAGACGAATTTGGTGATGTGGGGAGTGACCGGGCGGGCCTGGCCGAAGAGCGGCCATTCGACAAGCCGGACAAGCAGCAGCACCACAAGCCCGCCATAAGTCAGCGAGCCGACCAGCGCCCCACGCCAGAGGACGCGCAGCCAGCCAAGCGGCGTGATCCTAAGGGGCGGCGGGGGCATGTCCTTCCAGTCGCTCATTGTCCCGCCTTGCGGATCAGGAATTCGCGGTGGCGGGCTGACATCTGACCGGTGTCCATCACCAGGCAGACATCCGTGGTGTTGAACTCTTGGTCGATCCAGGCCCCGTCTCCGACAAAGCCGCCCAGCCTGAGGTAGGCCTTGATCAGCGCCGGAGTGGCGGCCATCGCCGCGCGGCGGTCCAGGCGGTCGGCGCGGATCAGGTCCATTTCCTGCCGGTGGGGCGGCAGGGCGCGGACCCGCATCGCCGGGGGCGCAAGATGGTGGTGGTGAAGCCAGGACAGGGGCTGGGCCAAAGGCGCGATGTCGGTGCCGTGGAAGCTTGCCGCACCGAAGAGGATCTCGATCCCGCGATCAAGGACATACTCGGCAAGCCCGTTCCAGAGGTGGAACATGGCCGTTCCGCCGCGGTGGTCGGCACGGACGCAGGAGCGGCCAAGTTCCAGAAGCTTGCGGCCCGAAGCGAGAAGCGGGGTCAGGTCGTATTCGGTTTCCGAATAGAACCGCCCGGCGGCGGCGCGGCGGTCGCAGGGCAGCACACGGTAGGCCCCGATGACATGCGCATGGCTCGCGGGGTCGATGCGTCGGTCGACAAGGATCAGATGGTCGAAGAACGGGTCGAAGGCGTCGCGTTCAAGGCCTTGCACATGGTCCACCAGCGGGCCATCGCCGCCAAGTTCCCGGACGAAAACCTGGTAGCGCAGCGCCTGCGCCGCAGTCAGGTCCTCGGGCGTGGTGGCCAGCCGGACGGCGTAGGGGGGCGCTTCGACGGTCATCGGCATCGCTGAGGCTTCGGCTGACCTGACTTAGACATGGGCTGGCGGCATTGCAACCATCTGGCCCCGCGTGCAAAAGGCGCAGCAATTCCCGGTTGAGTTTCGGCCAGAGATTCGCACTATGGGCGATCAGAGCCCGCCACCGGCAAAAGGAAGACGCGCTTGCTGTCGATCACGACCTTCCCGGCATGTTCGAAGTTCACTGTCACCTTGTTGTCGATGTTCGACTGTACCTGACCCAGACCCCAGTCCGGCTGCTCCGGGTGGCGCACCAGCATGCCCGGTTCCAGAAGTGCCGACATTTCACGTCCTTTGCCCCGATAGGAAGATGCAAGACAAGCCCGACCTCGCCGCCCTCATCGCTTCGCGTATCTGTCACGACCTTATCAGCCCGATCGGGGCGATAGGCAACGGGGTGGAGCTTCTGGCAATGGAGCCGGGGGGAACCCGGCCCGAGATGGCGCTGATCTCGGAAAGCGTGGCCAACGCGAATGCCCGTATCCGGTTCTTCCGCATCTGCTTTGGCCAGGCCTCCAGCGACCAGCGCATCGCCCGGTCCGAGGTGGCGTCGATCCTGGGTGATCTGTCGCGCGGCGGTCGGGTGGGTTATGCTTGGACCAGCCCCACCGACCTGTCGCGGCGCGAGGTGCGGCTGGTGTTTCTCCTGCTCCAATGCCTGGAAAGTGCCCTGGCCTATGGCGGCAAGGTCAGCGTGATGCGGAACGACACCGGCTGGCAGGTCCAGGCCGAAGCGCCACGGCTGAAAGTGGACCCCGCATTGTGGGAGGTGCTGACCGAACCCCGCGCGCCGGCCGAGATCGGTGCGGCGCAAGTGCACTTCGCGCTGGTGCCGGATGAACTTGCGCGCCAGGGGCGGCGGCTGATCACCGAGATTGGTGAGACGACGATCCGGCTGACGTTCTAGGCGTCAGGTCCGGATCGTTCCGTCGCCGGTCACCAGATACTTGAAGCTGCACAGCTGCTCGGCCCCCACGGGGCCGCGCGCATGCATCTTGCCGGTGGCGATGCCGATTTCCGCGCCCATGCCGAACTCGCCCCCGTCAGCGAACTGGGTGGAGGCGTTGCGCATCAGGATGGCACTGTCGAGGCGGTCGAAGAACCGCTGCGCAGTGGCGTCGTTCTCGGTCAGGATCGCCTCGGTGTGCTGGCTGCCATATTTGCGGATATGGGCGATGGCTTCGTCGACGCCGTCCACCAGCTTTGCGGCAATGATCATGTCCAGGAACTCACGGCCGAAATCATCGGGTTGTGCTTTCACGGTGCCGGGAACCTTCAGAAGCTCGCCCTCGGTGCGGACCTCGACACCGGCCTTCAGCAGGTCCTCGATCAGTACGGCCCCGTGTCTGGTATAGAACTGCCAGTCGATCAGAAGACACTCGGCCGAGCCGCAGATGCCGGTGCGGCGGGTCTTGGCGTTCAGGACGACGCGGCGGGCCTTTTCCAGGTCGGCGTCGCGGTCGGCGTAGACGTGGCAGATGCCTTCAAGGTGGGCAAAGACGGGGACGCGGGCCTCGCGCTGGACCAGGCCGACAAGGCCCTTGCCGCCCCGGGGGACGATGACGTCAATGTATTGGGTGGCCTGGAGCATCGCCGTTACCATCTCGCGGTCCCGGGTCGGGATGAACTGGATCGCGGTCAGGGGCAGGTTGGCGGATTTGAGGCCGTCGAGCATGCAGGAATGGATCGCCTCGGAGGTCTCGAAGCTTTCCGAGCCGCCGCGCAGAATGACGGCGTTGCCGGATTTGAGGCAAAGGGCACCTGCGTCGGCGGTGACGTTGGGCCGGGATTCGTAGATCACGCCGACGACGCCCAGGGGGGTGGCGACGCGCTGGATGTGAAGGCCGTTGGGGCGGTCCCATTCGGCGAGGATACGGCCAACGGGGTCCTTCTGCTCGGCGATCATGCGCAGCGAGTCGACGATTGCGCGCAGGCGGTTGTCGTCAAGGCGCAAGCGGTCGCGCATCGGCGGCGTGATGCCGCGCTGGTCGGCGTCGTCAAGGTCGAGCGTATTGGCATCCAGGATCTCCTGCCGCCGCCGCCAGATGGCATCGGCTGCTGCGATCAGGGCGGTCGCCTTCCGTTCGGACGAGGCGCAGGCAAGCTCGGCCGCGGCGTCGCGCGCTTTGCGGCCGATCTCGGTCATCAGGTCGGTGAACTGGCCGTCCATTGTCTTCGCTCCGTTTTCCGTCCGGGGACCAAAATTCTTGAGTAAGAATTTTGTCAAATTCCTTACTTAAGGAATTTGGTTCCCTAGACCACCATGTCGTCCCGGTGCACCAGCGCCGCGCGGCCCTGGTAGCCGAGGATCGCCTCGATCTCGCCCGACCGGTGCCCGGCGATCTTGCGGGCTTCGGCCGAAGTGTAGCGTACCAGACCCTTGCCGAGAACCACGCCTTCAGGCGAAAGGATTGCCACAGGCTCTCCGCGGCCGAAGCTGCCGGTCACTTTGGTTACTCCGGCAGGCAGGAGGCTTTTGCCCGCGCTGAGGGCCGTCACCGCGCCCGCGTCCAGCACCAGCTCGCCCCTTGGCTTCATCGCGTTGATCCAGCGCTTGCGGGCAACCTGCGGGTCGGCAGAGGGGACGAACCACGTCCGTGCAGCGCCTTCGGCCAAGGCTTTCAGCGGCCGCAGGGTCGAGCCTTCCATGATCGCCATCGCGCAACCGCCCGCGACGGCGGTCTTTGCGGCCAGAAGCTTGGTCTTCATCCCGCCCTTGGACATGCCGCTGATCGGGTCACCTGCCATCGCCTCGATCTCGGGCGTGATGGTGTCCACGACATCGAAGCGGGTGGCCGTGGCGTCTTCCTTGGGGTTCGCCGTGTAAAAGCCGTCGACGTCGGAGAGCAGGATCAACTGGTCCGCCCCTGCGGTCACGGCGATCTGCGCGGCCAGCCGGTCGTTGTCGCCGAAGCGGATCTCGTCGGTCGCCACCGTGTCGTTTTCGTTCACGATCGGCACGACACCCAGGCTGAGGAGCGTCTCCATCGTCGCTCGGGAGTTTAGGTAGCGGCGGCGGTCCTCGGTGTCTTCCAGCGTCACCAGCACCTGCGCGGTGGTGATGCCGTGGGGGGCAAGGACCTCCTCATAGGCGCGGGCCAGGCGGATCTGGCCGACGGCAGCGGCGGCCTGGGATTGTTCCAGCGTCAAGACGCCGTCGCCCAGGTCAAGAACCTTGCGGCCCAAGGCGATGGAGCCGGAGGAGACGAGGACGACATCGGTTCCGCGCGCCTTGGCTTCGACCACGTCGACGGCAAGGGCCGAGAGCCAATCCTGTTTCAGGCCGGTCTTGCGGTCGACCAGAAGCGCCGAGCCGATCTTGACGACCAGCCGCTTGGCCGTCCGGATATCGGGCGCGGCAAGGCTGACGGTCAGGGTTGCCACGGGCCTTGCTCCTTGACGGGGGCCTGCGCGGTGATGGTGGCATAGATCGCGCGCAGGACCTCGGGAAGGCCCTTGCCGGACACGCCGGAGATGACGTGGACCGGGCCGCCGGAGGCCTTCTCCAGCGCGCGGCGCCGGTCGCTGATCTGTTTTGCGTCCATCGCGTCGGTCTTGTTCAGTGCGACGATCCGCGACTTGTCGCCCAGAAGGTCGGAATAGGCCTCAAGCTCGGTCACGATGGTGCGGTAGTCGGCGGTGATGGTGGAGGACGTGCCGTCGACGAGATGCAACAGGACCTTGCAGCGTTCGACGTGGGCCAGGAACTGGGTGCCAAGCCCGCGACCCTCGGACGCGCCCTCGATCAGGCCGGGGATGTCGGCCATGACGAATTCGTGCCCGTCGATGCCGACGACGCCCAGGTTCGGGACCAGCGTGGTGAAGGGGTAATCCGCGATCTTCGGTCGGGCGTTCGAGACGGCGGCAAGGAAGGTCGATTTCCCGGCGTTCGGCAGGCCGACAAGCCCCGCGTCGGCGATCAGCTTCAGGCGCAGCCAGATCGTGCGTTCGATGCCATCCTGACCAGGATTGGCGCGGGCGGGGGCGCGGTTGGTCGAGGACTTGAACCGCAGGTTGCCCCAGCCGCCGTTGCCGCCCTGGGCCAGAAGGACGCGCTGTCCCACGCGGGTCAGGTCGGCCAGAACGGTTTCCTCGTCCTCGTCCAGGATTTCGGTGCCCAAGGGGACCTTCAGCGTGATGTCATCGCCGGTCTTGCCGGTCTTCTGGCTGCCCATGCCCGGCTGGCCGGACTTGGCGAAGAAATGCTGCTGGTAACGGTAGTCTATAAGGGTGTTGAGCCCCTCGACCGCCTCGGCCCAGACCGATCCGCCGTGGCCCCCGTCGCCGCCGTCAGGGCCGCCGAATTCGACGAACTTCTCGCGCCGGAACGACACGCAGCCGGCCCCGCCGCCGCCAGAGCGGATGTAGACGCGTGCGAGGTCGAGGAATTTCATGCGAACGGCTTTCGGGCAGGGATCAAAACGCGGGGATACAGGAAGCGGGGCGGATGCTCAAGCAGTGCGGATGGCTCCTCGTGCGCCTTCGGCTTCTCGTCGCGGGAGGTCAGCGACGAGCGACGCAGGAGACGAGGAGCGTTCCGTCGCAGGGCCTTGAAGGCGGGGGAGGGCAGGCCTAGTGTCCGGGCCAAGACGGAAGGGTGAGCGGATGGCCACGAAGCGCAGCATTTTCGAAGAGGTCGGGGCAGAGCAGCAGGGCGTTGCGGCTCCGGTTGGTGGGGGGATCGACGCACGGCCGAAGGGGGCGCGGCGCGGCATCCGGCTGTGGCTGGTGGCGCTGTTCCTGCTGGTCGCGACGATGATCGCGGTGGGCGGTCTGACGCGGTTGACGGACAGCGGGCTGTCGATCACCGAGTGGCGGCCGGTGACCGGGGCGCTGCCGCCCCTGAGCGCCGAGGAGTGGCAGTCCGAGTTCGACAAGTACCGGGAGATCCCGGAATACCAGTTGCAGAACAAGGGGATGAGCCTGGAGGAGTTCAAGGTCATCTACTGGTGGGAATGGGGGCATCGTCAGCTTGGGCGCCTGATCGGGTTGGTCTGGGCGGTGGGCTTCATTGGGTTTGCCGTGGCACGGCAGATCCCGCCTGGCTGGACGGGTCGGCTGCTCTTGCTTGGTGCACTTGGCGGAACGCAGGGGGCGATCGGGTGGTGGATGGTTGCCTCGGGCCTGACGGGCGATCGGCTGGACGTGGCGAGTTACCGGCTGGCGACGCATCTGGGGTTGGCCTTCGTCATCCTGGGGTTCCTGGCCTGGTATGTCTTCCTGCTGGGACGAACCGAGGCCGAGCTGATGACCGCCCGCAGGGGACGGGAGGCGAAGCTGTATTCGCTGTCCACCGGCCTGATGCATTTCGCCTTCCTGCAGATCCTCTTGGGCGCGCTGGTGGCGGGGATTGACGCGGGGCGGGCCTTTCCGACCTGGCCCCTGATGAACGGGCAATTCTTCCCGGCCGACGCCTTCTATGTTCCGGACGGGCAGGGCGGTTCGCTTCCCCTGTGGCACGCCTTTTTCGAGAACCCGGGCCTCGTGCAGTTCATCCACCGCATGTCGGGTTATCTTCTGCTGATCTTCGCAGTCGTGGTCTGGCTGCGGGGTCGGAAGTCCGCATATCAGGCGACGCGGATGGCGTTCCATCAGGTCATGGCGATGATGGTCGTGCAGATGGTGTTGGGCATCGTGACGGTCCTGACCGTGGCGCATGTCCATGTTGCGATCACCCACCAGATCGGCGCGGTGATCCTTTGGGTGCTGATCCTGCGGGCGCGGCATCTGTCTCAATACCCCGTTTCGGGGTCGATCCGGGAAGGTACGGCATGAGCGCCTATGATGATCTGATGGCGTTCCAGCGCCAGACCGAGGCTTTGGCGCAGGTCGCGGGCCGTCTGGGCTGGGATCAGGAAACGATGATGCCCGAGGGTGCAAGCCAGCAGCGGTCCGAGGAGATCGGAGCGCTGGAGGGCGTGCTGCACGCACGGCGGACCGACCCGCGGCTGGCAGACTGGCTGGCAACAGCCAAGGCCCCCGATGCGGTTGGCGAGGCGCAGCTGCGCGAGATCCGACGCTCCTACAGCCGGACGATGAAGATCCCGGCCAAGCTGGCCGAGGAGATCGCGACGACGATGTCGCTGGCGCAGGGCCTCTGGGCCGAGTGTCGGGGGCGCGAGGATGTGGCGGGCTTCCTGCCAACGCTGCGCAAGGTCGTGGACCTGAAGCGGGCCGAGGGTTCGGCGCTGGCGGCGGGGGGCGACCCCTATGACGCTTTGGTCGATGACTATGAGCCGGGGATGACCGGGGCGGCGATTGCGGCGATGTTCGATGCGATGCGGCCCCGGCTGGTCGCGTTGCGGGAAAAGGTGCTGGGGGCCGAGGCTCCGCACGGGGTGGTCGGGACCTTTGGTCAGGATGACCAGCTGGCCCTGAGCCGGGAACTCGCGACAGTGTTCGGCTATGACTGGAACCGGGGCCGGGTCGATCTGGCGGTGCATCCGTTCAGCTCTGGCTCGGGCCATGATGTGCGGATCACCACGCGGGTCAGCGAGACGGACGTGTTCAACTGCCTTTATTCGACCATCCACGAAGTCGGGCACGCGGCCTATGAGCAGGGTGTCGACGCGGGCTATGCCTTGACGCCCATCGGGCGGGGGGTGTCGATGGGGGTGCATGAAAGCCAGAGCCGATCCTACGAGAACCAGCTGGGGCGAAGCCGGGCGTTCACCGGCTGGCTTTACGGGCGGATGCGCGAGATCTTCAGCGACTTCGGGATCGCCGATGCCGACGGGTTCTACAAGGCGGTGAACCGGGTGCATCCGGGCTATATCCGGACCGAGGCCGACGAGGTCCACTACAACCTGCATGTGATGCTGCGCTTTGATCTGGAGCGGGCCTTGATCCGGGGCGAATTGCAGGTCGAGGACCTGGAGGCCGCGTGGAACGACCGGTTCCGGGCGGATTTCGGGGTGGCGGTGGACCGGCCCTCGAACGGGATGCTGCAGGACGTGCACTGGTCTTGCGGCCTCTTCGGCTACTTCCCGACCTACACGCTGGGCAACGTCTATGCGGGGTGTCTGGTGAAGGCGCTGCGGGCTGACATTCCCGCGCTGGACAGCCAGATGGCCGCTGGGGACGTGTCGGCGGCGACGGGCTGGCTGCGAGAGCGGCTGCAGCGGCACGGCGGGCTTTACGAACCGCGTGATGTCGTGCGGCGGGCCTGCGGATTCGAGCCGTCGGAGGGGCCGCTTCTGGACTATCTGGAAGCCAAGTTCGGGGCGATCTACGGGGTGTGAGGGCCAAGCTGTCCACGGTGGACAAGATGATAATCCGCTTTCGATCAAGAATTTGGCCGCGGATGTTGGGGAAGTGTCAATGTCTTTGGACCGCTCACCTTGGGGCTGCTCGTCGTTGGACTTCGTCCCTCCTCGCTGGGTCGCGCCCGAAAGGAAGCCGACGGCGCACGAGGAGGTTCTTCTGACGGGGAGTTTGCGGTGACCGAGAAGGGCGGAGCTGCCGTCTGGCTTCTGGCCGGCGGTCAGACCCTGATCTATGCGGGCTGCTATTATTCCTTCCCCGCGCTGCTGCCCGACCTGGTGGCGGCGACGGGCTGGACCAAGGGCGAGCTGGCGCTGGGGCCGACGCTGGCCTTCCTGATCATGGCGGGGCTGACGCCGTTCACCGGGCGGCTGGTGGACCGGGGTCTGGGCGGCGAGATGCTGATCTGGTTGCCGGGCCTCTGCGCGCTGGGCGTGGCGGGGCTGGGGCTGGTGGAAAGTCTGGCCGGGTGGCTGGCGCTTTGGGCGCTGATCGGGGTGGCGCAGGCGGGCAGCCTTTACGAGACCTGTTTCGCCTTCCTGACCCGACGCCTTGGCGACGGCGCGCGGGCGGCGATCACCAGCGTCACTCTGGTCGCCGGGTTCGCGGGCACCTTGGCCTTTCCACTGGGGCACTGGCTGGGCAGCGCGCTGGGCGGGCAGGGCGCGCTGGTCGTCTTTGCCGGACTGATCTTCTTGGCAATGCCGCTGAACGCCCTGGCCGTCCGGCAACTTCGCCAGCGCGAGCGGGCAGGGCAGGTCACCCCACCCAGCCCGCCGGGAATCCTGCAGGCCGCGTTGAGAAAGCCCGCCTTCTGGATCATCGCGGTGGGCTTCCTGGCGGTCTACCTGAATCACGGCATCCTGATCACCTACGCGCTGATCCTGTTTGCCGACCGGGGGGCGGCCCCAGGCCTTGCGGCGCTTGCTGCGGCCTGCATCGGCCCTGCGCAGGCCGCGGGACGGCTGGTCCTGCTGGCGGCTGGGGCGCGGGTGACGACGACGCAGGCGACGATGGCCTCGCTGGGTGGGACCGTGCTTGCAGGGTTGCTGCTATGGCTGGCGGGCCTGGCGCCCTGGCTGATCTTCGCCTTCGCGCTGGCGCAGGGCGCGGGGATCGGGCTGACCTCGATCCTGCGGCCGGTCCTGATCGCCGAGATCCTGGGCCGTCAAGGCTTTGGCGCGATTTCCGGAGCGGCGGCGGTGGCTCCGATCCTGGCCTCGGCGGCAGCCCCTTCGGTCGGGGCGGGGCTTCTGGCGCTGGGCGGGCCGGGGCTGGTCTATGCCGTGTGCCTGGGGCTGGCGGTCACCGGGCTGTCGCTGATGGCGCTGCTTTTGGTGCGGCGCGACAGGTTTGGCGGCTAGAGTTTAAGCCTTAGGGCGCCGCTCGATGAAGGCCTGGATGCCCTCGGCCGTGTCGGGAAGCATGACGTTTTCCACCATGATGCTGCCTGCCACGGCATAGGCATCGCGCAGGGGTTTGCCAAGCTGGGCCTGGAAAGCGCGTTTGCCAAGCCGGATCGCGGCAGGGTCCTTGGCGGCGATGGTGGCCGCAAGCCTGTGGGTTTCCTCGGCCAGATGATCGGGCGGGGCAAGGCGGTTGACAACGCCCATCGCATGGGCGCGTTCGGCCGAGAGGAACTCGCCCGTGGTCAGAAGCTCGAAGGCCGCACCGGGGGCAAGGCGGCGGGTCAGGGCGACGGCGGGCGTCGCGCAGAAGAGGCCAAGGTTGATGCCGTTCACCCCGAAGCGCGCGGTTTCCGAGGCGACGATCAGGTCGCAGGTGCAGGCCAGCTGGCAACCCGCGGCGGTGGCGACGCCCTGGACCTGGGCGATCACCGGCTGGGGCATGGCCGCGATCTGCTGCATCACATCGGCGCAGTGGTCGAAAAGCGCGTGGAACTGCGCCTCTCCTCCATCGGGGGCAGAGCGGAAGGACTGCATCTCTTTCAGGTCGTGGCCGGCCGAGAAGGCCTTGCCCTCGGCGGCCAGGATCACGACGCGCACCCGGTCGTCGATGGCACAGGCGGCGAAGCTCTCGGCCAGGGCCATGAGCATCGGGGTGGACAATGCGTTCAGCGTCTGTGGCGACGACAGGGTCAGAGTGGTGATGCCGTCCTTGTCGTGGCGTCGGATCAGGCTGTCGGTCATTGCATCCCCCTGTTGCTGACGCCAGTCTAGGGGGGCAGGCCAGTGAGGGGAAGATGCAGCTTCGGATGGATCAGGCGGACCTGACGGCGTTCCTGGGCCGCGAGTTCGGCCAGATGGCGGCGGATTTCGCGGTGGAACAGGTCGGACCCGAGGGGCTGGTCCTGCGGCTGCGGGTGGCCGAGCGGCACCTGCGGCCAGGGGGCACGGTCAGCGGGCCGTCGATCTTTGCGCTGGCGGATGTGGCGATGTACCTGGCGATCCTGGCGCGGATCGGGCCGGTGGCGCTGGCGGTGACGACGAATTGTGCCGTGGATTTCATGCGCAAACCCGCCGCAGGTCGCGATCTTCTGGGCGAGGCACGCGTCCTGAAGCTGGGCCGGACCCTGGCGGTGGGCGATGTCATGGTCTTCAGCGAGGGGGCACCCGAGCCGGTGGCGCGGGCGGGTCTGACCTATGCGATCCCGCCTGCGCGTTAGGCCTTCGGTTTGGTGAAACGCCCTTCGATCCGGGCTCCGCTTTCGATTACCAGGGCCGCCGCATTCACGTCGGCCTTCACTTCGGACGAGGCGCGCAGCGTGAAGCTTTCGCACGAGACCTTGCCGTCGAACTTGCCCTTCACCTCGACCGTATGGGCGGTGATCGAGCCTTTCACCTGGCCCTCCTGCCCGATGATAAGGCCGTTGGCGGTGATGTTGCCCTCGATCTCGCCCAGAACCTCGACCGAGCCGGAGGATGTGATCTCGCCGGTGATGCGCAGATCCGCGCCAAGGACGGACCGGGCCGAGTTGGTGCCGGGCGCCGAGGGACGAGGTACGGGGGGGGCGGAGGTGGGGTCGGAGGTCTTGGAAAACATCTGCGCAATCCTTGGGGGATGGGTTGGGTTGATAAGGACGGATCACGGTTGTCGGGTCAAGGGGCGGCGTGCGCGGAAGGCGGCTTTCCCCGGGACGGATGTCGCAACCGGGGCTGACAAGGCGGGGGCGGGGTGGTCAGATCAGGCCGGGAATCAGGGGGTCATTGATGACGGATACGTTCTTCCAGCCGGTGTCGGGCTTCGAACTGCCGCGCTTTGCCGGGGTGCCAACCTTCATGCGGCTGCCGCATGTGCCGTTCGACCATCCCCGCTTTCCCGAAGTTCAGATCGGCCTGATCGGTGCACCCTGGGACGGGGGCACGACGAACCGGCCCGGAGCCCGGCACGGTCCGCGCCAGCTTCGCGACCAGTCGACAATGATCCGGGCTGTCAACGGGGCGACCTGGGTGGCTCCGTTCGAGGTGGCGCGGTGTGCGGACCTGGGGGACGTGGCCCCCAATCCGGGCGACTTGATGGATTCGATGGCGCGGATGGAGGCGTTCTATGACCGTGTCGTGGCTTCCGGGATCAGGCCGCTGACCGGGGGCGGGGATCACCTGTGCTCGCTGCCGATCCTGCGGGCGGTCGCGAAGGCGCGTCCGGTGGGCATGATCCAGTTCGACAGCCATACCGACCTGAACGACGTCTATTTCGGGACGTCTCGCTACAACCACGGAACGCCGTTCCGTCGGGCGGTGGAGGAGGGGCTGATCGACCCCAGGCGCTATGTGCTGATCGGCATCCGGGGCACGGCTTACGGGCGCGAGGATTGGGACTTTGCGGCGGCGAACGGCATCCGGATCATCCCGACCGCCGAGTTCCACGCGCGGGGGGCCGAGGATGTGATGGCCGAGGCGCGGGAGATCGTGGGGCAGGGGCCGGTTTATGTGACCTATGACATCGACTTCGTCGACCCGACGTTCGCGCCGGGGACCGGCACGCCGGAGGTGGGGGGGCCGACCTCGTGGCAGGCGCTGCAGGTGGCGCGGGGCTTGCGGGGGCTGGACGTGGTGGGGGCGGACCTGGTGGAGGTGTCGCCTCCGTTCGATCAGTCGGGCGGGACGGCCTGGCTGGGGATTTCGCTGATGTTCGAAATGCTGTGCGTCATGGCCGAGACGATTTCGGGGCGGGTCGCGCGGGGCTGAGGGCGGAGCGGGGGTTTCACACCCCCGCACCCCCGTGGGATATTTGTCCCAATGTGAAAGGATGAGAACTGTGCAGCCTGAGATGATCATCACCAATGCGAAGGTCCTGACGATGGACGAAGGCCGCCCCCGGGCCGAGGCGGTGGCTTTGGCGGGCGGGCGCATTCTGGCGGTCGGCGCGCGGGCCGAGGTGGAGGCTTTGGCGGGGCGGGGGACGCGCGTCGTGGATGCCGGGGGGCGGACGCTGCTGCCGGGGTTCGTGGAGAGCCATCTGCATCTGGTGCTGGGCGGCAACGAGCTGACGCAGTTGCAACTGGGCGGCGTCTCGGGGTTTGAGGAGCTGGCGCAGCTTTTCCGGGCCTATGCGGCGAAGAACCCCTCGCTTCCGCTGCTGATGGCGCAGGGCGCGGCATACGAGATTCTGGACCATCCGGTGACGCGGCATGATCTGGACCGGGTGATCGCCGACCGGCCCATTGCGATGATGTCTCCGGATCACCACACGGTCTGGGCCAATACGGCGGCGTTGCAGGCGGCGGGGCTTTTGCGGGGGGCGGAGATGCCTGCGGGCCATGTCGTGGTCATGGGCGCGGACGGAACCGCGACGGGGGAGCTTCTGGAGTTCGAGGCGTTCTCTCCCGTGCTGGCGCTGACCGGCGATCTGCATCTGCAGCTCGGCATCGCCACGGGGGGGGAGCCGTCGCCCTGGCCCGATGCGGAGCAGCGCGCCAAGGACAAGGAGAAGGTGGCGGCGGGGCTTGCGCATTGTGCGATGCACGGGATCACCAGCATGGTGAACATGGATGGCAACCGCTATACCTGCGTGCTGCTGCAGGAGATGGAGGCCGAGGGGCGGCTGACCGGGCGGGTCAAGGTGCCCTTCCACTTCAAGCCGCATATGGAGCTGTCTGAGTTGGACCGTGCCAGTGCCATGGCGGCGGAGTTCACCGGGGACTGGGTGACGAGCGGTTTCGTGAAGATGTTCATGGACGGGGTCGTCGACAGCCGCACGGCCTACATGCTGCACCCCTATCCCGGCACGACCGAGACCGGCGCGCCGCTGTTCGAGGCGGAGCGGTTCAAGGACGTCTGCCGCGCGATCTCACGCCGGGACCTGCAGATCGCGGTCCATGCCATCGGCGATGGGGCGGTGCGCCAGACCATCGACGGCTATGAGGCGGCGGGGCGGCCCGACCTGCGACACCGGATCGAGCATATCGAGCTGATCGACCGGGCCGATGTGCCAAGGCTCGGGGCCTTGGGAATCACGGCATCGGTGCAGCCCCCGCATCCTCCGGGGGCGATGGATTTCCCGATGTCGACAATGGCGCATGTGTTTCATCGTGAGCGGTGGCGCGATGCCTACCTGACGAAGACGCTGGCCGACCATGGCGCGCCCCTGGCCTTTGCATCGGACTGGCCGGTGACAGACGTCAGCGTCATGCGCGGAATCCAGTCGGCGCTGACCCGTGCGCCCTACGAAGACTGTCAGGATGAACGGGTGGGCCTGATGGAGGTCTTGCGCGCCTATACGGCGGGTGGGGCCTGGGCCGCGCATATGGAGGGTCTGACGGGGATGCTGAAACAGGGGATGGCGGGCGATCTGGTGCTGATCGACGGGGATATCGAGGCGATTCCGGCGGAACGGCTGGGCCGGACGGGAATCGCCCTGACGATCGCGGGGGGCAAGGTCACGCATGACCCGCTTTCACTGATCGGCAAGGGCGCGTAACGCCTTGATTTCAGGCGGTAAGATGGGGGTTCCGAAAAAATCGTCATCTTCCTGTCATTTTCTGCTTGCGGGTCCGGGGACCTGGGCCTAAAAGCCCCCTCACCGAAGCGGAAGAGAAGCGGAAACGCGGAACGGACGGGACGGAAGCGGTGGTGAAACGCCGCGACGACAATCTGGAGGCAAGACGGCAGGTACGCCAGAAGTTCTGGTGTGCTGCGTGTTTTGTGTCCGTGCTCTTTGAACCTTATTGGAAAATGAAGGGATATGCGGGCGGTTTGGGCGCATCGGCGTCAGATCGCAGCATATCGGCCTACTAGGGGAGTTACCGCGAGGTAACCGACCGATGATGTAGGTGTCAGCTTCACTGTCTTGGCAGGGTTGTTCGCG
>NZ_JAXMMF010000108.1:0-88623 GCF_034366665.1 Tabrizicola sp.
CGCACCCTGGCCACGACCTCGACCGGCAGGCGCATCCGGTTCTCATACGACCCGCCCCAACGATCCGACCGCCGATTGGTGTGGGTCACAAGGAACTGGTTCAGGAAATAGCCCTCGGACCCCATCACCTCGACACCGTCATAGCCTGCCTCGATGGCCCGCGCCGCTGCCGTGGCGATGTCGGCGATCTGCTTTTCGATCCCCTCTTCGTCCAGTTCACGCGGGGGGAACGGAGAGATCGGGGACTTGATCGCGGACGGAGCGACACATTCTTTGCCATAGGCATAGCGCCCCGCGTGCAGGATCTGCATGGCGATATGGCCGCCCTCGGCATGGACCGCGTCGGTCACACGGCGGTGATTGGTGATGTCCTGATCGGTGTACAGCCCAGCCGCTCCGGGAAACACCCCGCCCTCGCGGTTCGGCGCCATGCCCCCGGTCACGATCAGCCCCGCCCCGCCCCGCGCCCGCGCTGCATAGAAGGCCGCGACCCGGCCCCAGTCGCCCGTCTCCTCCAGCCCCGTGTGCATCGAGCCCATCAGGCTGCGGTTCCTAAGCGTCACCCCGGCCAGAGTGATCGGCGACAGAAGATGCGGATAGTCGGTCATTGTGGTCTCCCTTGCGGGGCAGAATGGCGAAGCGGGACCCGAACGTCACCCGGAACGCGGCGTCACAGCACCACGACCTGCGCCGGGTCCAGCAGCCACGGTGCGATGATCCCGCAGGTATCGGCCAGCGGCAGCAGGGTATCCGGCACCTGCATCCCGATGACCCGCTGCATGAACTCGGCCCGCAAGGCGCAGCGCCGGGCCAGGTTCGGATGCTTTCGCGCCAGATCCTCGCGCAGGTCATCGTCGGCGATCACGTAGCCGTCCTCCATCCGGGTCGAACCCCAGCGGGGATGCGCCGGGATCACGTCCATCTGCATCGCCATGCCCGAGGCAAGGGGGATGCCCGACTCTGGCATGATCGGCGAGGACATCCATTCATCCACCCCGATCAGATGGCCGGGGTTCAGGGTGATGCCAAAATCAGCGGGCAGGCGGTCATGGATCATCGCCCAGACCGCGCCCCCGGCCACCCCCGGTCGCATCATCCCGCACCAGTCGGACATGGCGCGGGTGTAGGGGAAAACGAACTCCTCCAGATAGCTCGCCGCCGTCGCGGGCAGGTCCTCGGCCCCTTGCGCCATCCATCCTGCGCGGCAGATGTTCGACCCCCAATGCGCGATGTTGAAGCTGGCAGGTACCCCACGCCGGATGCGGTCGCCCACCGGACCTGACAGACCCGGAGTCTCTCCCATCGCGAAGGTCAGGTGGCAACCAAGCGGCAGGCCTCCAATCCGTGCGGCCTCGACAGCGGCAAAATCCGTCATCCCCTCGCGGAAGGCAAAGACCATCCGCTTCAGGGCTGCGGCGGCCATGTGGTTCGAAAACTCCAGCCGGGCGATCTCGTCCACCGTCACGCGCGCCCGAAGCCCGTGGCCGGGGTGCATGAAAAGGGCCGTCGCATTCTCGACCCGCCCGGCCCGCTGGCGCAGGGGGTCGGCCAGAAAGGCCGGGATGTCCAACGCCAAAGCCGGGTCCTGCCCCGGGGGCAGCTCGTCCGAGCCATACCACTTCCACCCCACGGCACCGACCTTGGAGTCCGCAGGAATCACGTCCTCCAGCCACTGCCACAACCGCCGCGACTCCCTTGGCTGGCTTGGCAACGACAGCGAGGCACACAGCCCGGTCCGCACCCGACCCGCCGCGACCAGCGGGGAAACCACTGTGTAGGCCAGGCACTCGTTCCCCGCGATCAGCAGGGCATCGCCCTCGGTCACGACCAGCACCGCTTCTTCGAAGCGCGGATCGAACCCGGTCAGCCAGTGCAGGTTCGCCGCATGCTCACGGTCGCCGTAGACGACAAGCGCGGCATAGCCCGCCCCCGCCATCGCCGCCCGCACCGACGTCAGCCGCTCCTCGGCCTCGGCCAGGGAAAAGGCGGGCGGCAGGTCTGGCGTCCCGTGGTCCGGCCAGTCAAGGCGCTGCAATCGTGTCATCCTGGTCTCCCCCCGGGTACGGACCTCAGGATTGCATTCCCCGGCCCGCTTCGTCGAGCATTCCGTGCAGGTCTGGCGCTGTTCCCGCGGGGGATGCGACGGGACCGACGCGGCAACCGGACGTCGGCCGAGACCTTCCTTGCGAATCCCGCAGGCCCCGCCTATATGACGCGTGAGAGGTTGGCGCGGGCAGGCGCCTCGCCAACCCGGTCAGGTCCGGAAGGAAGCAGCCGTAACGAGCCCCGCTTGGGTCGTTGTCCAGCCTCTCACCAAACCACCCCTTAAGGTCTTGATGCGCAAGAACCCCCTTGAACTCAAGGGGTTGGTGCCGTTTTCTGTGCCAGAACACGTGCCAGAATGAGGTCGAACATGGCGGGGCAAGTTAGACATCTTAAGGTCAAGGATGGTCGCTTCTATGCTCGCATCGCTATGCCCGTTTCGCTTCGGCAGTTTGTCGGCCGTTCGGAGTTGACCGCTCCGCTGTGTGGCGAACGGCGTGCTGCCTTGAAACAGTTGCCGGCGGCAGTAGCGGTTCTTCAGCGTCAACTCGCACTCGTCTCACCTGGAGCGTCGACGGCACCAGCAGTGGAGGCGACGAAGCATAAGAACCTCAGCGTTCAACAGATCGCACTTCGTTCCTACGCAGACCGGCTGGAGCAGGACAGAATTCTCAGAGAGACGACTACTGCCTGGGCAAGCACCACGATCGATACCGACTATGCCGCTCGTCTGCGGGAGGGAATCGCAGGCAAGTTGACCGACAGCGACCTCGATGAACTGGTCGGACATCGCATCGCAGGTTTTCGAGTGCTGGGCGATACCAACGTGAGAATCGGATCGACGGACTGGCGTCGACTCGCGGTCGCCTTGTGCGCCGCGGAATACGAAGCCTTGGAGCGCGTTGTTGAACGGGACGAGGGTGACTTTGCAGGGAAACCTAGACATCCCTTGCTGCAGCCTCTGGACGACCAAGAGCAGGTGGAGCCGGCAGACTTGCTCGAACTCTGGGAGGCTTACGTCGCAAAACGTCAGAAGGAAGGGTCCATGCAGGATGGGGGCCGAAGGCAGGTCCTTGCTGTGAAGAGCCTGATCGACTTCACCAAGACGTCGAACGCGAATGATCTGACCAAGAAGGACATTCATGCTTGGCATGACCACCTTCTGGCCAAGCTGTCAGTCAAGACCATTGCGAAAGTCTATTTGCCTACGATCCGGTCACTGTTCAGCTGGGCCGTTAAGCGTGAACTAATGAACATCAACCCGGCCGAGGACGTGAGTCAGGTTGCCCCGAAGACCGTGCGCTCCAGGGAAGCGGGTTACACCGACCCGGAGGCTCTGATGCAGCTGACGGCAGCACTGACTTATCAGCCTAAGTTGAGTAGTCAGGGGAAAGTTCTGGAGAACATCAAGGTCACGGCAGCGAAGCGATGGGTTCCTCTTCTCTGCGCATTTACCGGTGCTCGGATCGGCGAGCTAACCCAGCTGCGCCGCGAAGACCTGCGCCACGAGCAGGGCAGCTGGATCGCACGGATCACTCCTGACGCCGGCTCCGTGAAGACAAAGCAGTATCGGGATGTGCCACTGCATCCCCAGCTCATCGAACTCGGTTTCTCGGACTATTTCGAGGGGCTGGCCGACGGGCCCATCTTCAACATGTCGCCCGAGCCGTCGCGCAACCGCATCCACGCTCAGAAGCTGGCAAACAGACTGAGGGACTGGCTCCACGAAGAGAAACTTGTGCCGAAGGACCTGCAGCCGTGTCACGGCTGGCGGCATCGGTTCAAGACAGTCGAGATCGAACTTGGCATCTCTGAGCGAGTAATCGACGCTATTCAGGGCCACGCGGGGCGTCGGGCGGCTGATGACTATGGCGACGTGACGATCAAGGCACGGTGCGATGCCATCGCACGCTTTCCAGCCTTCAACCTGGGTAGTGCGGCAGTTGAGAAGGACCGCACCGGTCAGACCTCGGAGAAATAGTCCTCGTTGACCGAGTGGATGGTGTAGGAGCGCTTCAACTTGAGGTAGACTGCGTTGAGCCCCAAATCGCTTCGTCCATGGCGCAGTAGATCATCCGTCGGCAGTAACGCATCAGCGTCCACCAGGTTTACCAAGCCGTGGCGTCAACTGGCGCCAGACGGTGTCCTCAAGCTCCTGCCGGACTTCGCGATCGCCGCCGTTCAGGATCGGTTGCAGGCTAACTGACAAGGTTTCCTCGGTTTCCACGCACCATCGACCGAGATGCAAGGCGTAGGTCAGAGGGTGGGCCTGCCAAAGGTGCTCACGCAGTCGCTTCTTCACATCCTCCGAGCTTCCCACATAGAGCGTTGCTGAACCCTCGGTGCCCTTGTTTTCCTTGGGCGCAGCAAAGTCCCGTGCAGCTCGCGCCGGCAAACCGTTCACCAGTTGGCCTGCAATCGCGGCATCTGCCAGACGGATCACGTAGAGCGTCGGTTGTGCTTTCGGATAGGGCCAGATGTCACCCGACAGCCAGGTTGTTACGCCGGCGTCTGCCTCTCCCTGCCGAAGTTCGCGCAGCAGAAAGTTCCTCTCTACCGTCGGTCCGAGGGTCACTGCTCGGAGTGCCTCTGCTCGGCCGAGTAGCCTTTGCCTGGCCAAGTTGATCAAAGCTTCGTCAACGATGGTCATATCATATCTCCAACGGAGGTAGAGCCCTGACGATCTTCATCGTCTCCAGGCTGACGGTGATCACGCGGCGGAGGAGGTCGAAGGGGTAGCGCGGGTCGCCGACGGTTTCGTTCGCGTAGTCGTTCGCGTCGTTGATGATGCCGCTGTCCGTGTCCTGCTTGACGGCCTGGCGCTCCATCACCCAGCTGATGGCGGGCTTGCCGTTCACGACGTAATCGTAAGCTTCCAGCGGCACGTCGATCAGGGTGATGTTCGGGTTGTAGTGGATGACCGAGCGGTCCTTGCCCTTGCCGAAGGCCATCTTCTCGACCCTGAAGAAGCGCACCGGATCGTCGATGGAGGCGAGGGACAGGTCGCCCTGTTTCAGGGTCACCGGGTAGGGCTCCACGGTCTCGTAGCCGACGTGGAGATCCCCCAGGGCGCGGCCGGCCTGGACGAAGGCCCAGAAGTCGGCTGTCTGCTTCACGCAGGGGATGCGGGGCAGTTCCTTGGTCAGGTTGTCGGCGAAGCGGCGGCGGTAGTCCTCGGAGTGCAGGAGGCCGTAGGTGTAGTAGAAGATGTCATCCTTGGTGATCGTCTCGCCCGGGTAGGCCGTCTGGAAGTGAGCGAGGCCCGCGTCGGTGATACCGTGGCGGGTGCGGAAGGTGGGCTTGGCGTCTTCGACCACCGAGAACAGATCGTCCTCGGCGTCGGTGTCGGCGCGGTCGTAGAGTGTCAGAGGGAAGCATTGGGAGCCGGCAGCGACTGACGCGACACAATGCTCGGGCAACCGATCAACCATGCACACCGTGAAGTTTGCCACGCCTCTCGCCGCAGTCATAGAGATCGCTCGGTTAGCAACTGTTGCGACCGGGAAGATAGCTGGAATCTGATAGACCCGTTCGTTCAGGCGACGACTGAAGTATAGCCACTGCCGAAAGAACGGCCTGTAAGTCGCAGGCACAATTTCCCCGTCAGAATATGCTAGCGGCTTATGGCGAATGAGATCGTTCTGGAGTGCACTCGACCATGAGATTGCGCCGGGATTCTCCTTAAGGAACTCGTCTGCGGGCCTGGTTGGATCAGCCGCGCGTGCGATCCGGAAGGCTTCAAGTTGCTCGTTGTAGTAATCGACCGTGTATCGGATCGACTGCTCCAGGCGCTCTCTCGACGAGTTGAAGCACCACACATCACGCTGGGTCTTTAGACCAGCCGAGTAGTTCTCGAAGAGCACTGGCGTGGCCTTATCCTTCTTGTCCCCAATGCTGATGAAACCAGTGACGCTGTCATCCCGCTGTTTCAACCAGTCGCCGTGATCGTCGGGCAGGACCTGTTGCCAGCCTTGCTTCGCGCCGATGCCGTTGATGCTGCGAAAAGCGGCGACGATCTTCAGCTTGTCTTCGCGGGCCAGATAGTCGCCGATGTCGTGGTAGAAGACCTGTCCCTGCTTTTCTGCACTTGGGTTCTTCACGAAGAGGGTGATGGCGACAGGTGCTCGACTTCCCTCTCCGAAGATGTTGCCACTTTCCTTTCGGCGCTGCTCACCGGAGGTTCGCGCGTTGCCGCGCAAGTGAAATACATGGATCGAAGCGAACTCATCGACGAGCGATTTGCGCATCCCGTCGGCGGTGTTGGCATCGACCCAGCCGCCGTTGGTGACGTAAGCCAGAACCCCACTCTCCCCCAGCCGATCTGAACCCCAGCGGATGGCCCGGATGTAGCTGTCGTAAAGAGCGTTCTTGTTGGTCGCAGTGGACCGGGCGGCATAGGTCTCGCCGATGCGGCCATCGAGATGCGGATAGTCGATGTGCTGCGACACGGCGTAGGGCGGGTTTCCCATGATGACGCGAATGTCGAGCTCCTGCTGGCGTCGGCGGCGCTCAGAGTTGTCGGGCATGACCAGGGCGAGTTCGTCCTGCCCCTCGCTCATCGCGAAGGTATCGGTCAGCAGGATGCCGTTGAAGGGGGCGTAGGCTCCCGAGAGGCCCTCGTAGACGCTCTCGATGTTGATCGCGGCGATGTAGTAGGCCAGAAGCACGATCTCGTTCGCGTGAAGCTCGTGGCGGAACTTGTGCTCCAGCTCCTCGGGCGCGATCAGGCCGGACTGGAGCAGCCGGGTGATGAAGGTGCCCGTGCCGGTAAATGGGTCGATGATGTGGACGCCCTTTGACCCGAGGGTCTGGCCGAACTCATCCTGGAGCACGTCGTTGACCGAGCGGATGATAAAGTCGACGATCTCGATCGGCGTGTAGACGATGCCCAGCTTGTCACGGGTGCCCTTGAAGGCGACGCCGAAGAAGTTGTCGTAGAGCTGGCGGATCAGCTCCTGCTTCGCGGCGGGGTCGGTGATGCCCCGCGCCTTGTTGCGGACGCTGGCATAGAAATCGTCGAGGTCGCGGCTCTCCTTCTCCAGGTGCTCGCCTTCGAGCGCGTCCAGCACGCCCTGGATGGCGCGGGAGACCGGGTTCTCTTGCGTGAAGGTATGGCCTTCGAAGAGGGCGTCGAAAACGGGGCGGGTGATGATGTGCTGGGCCAGCATCTCCACCGCTTCCTGTTCGGTGATGCCGCTGTTCAGGTCATCGCGGATCTCGGCCAGGAAGGCATCGAAGGCTTGCCGTGCGGGGCTGTCCGGGACCGAAAGGATCGCCTCCAACCGGGTGATGTGGGCCATCGCGATGTCGCGGAGGCTGGAGGCCCAGCGGTCCCAGTATTCCCTGTCCCCGCACTTCTTGACGATCTTCGCCATGATCGCACGGCTGAAGTCGTCGAGGACCATGTTGGGCAGTTCTGGTTCGCGCGTGTCTTCCAAGACGATTTCGTCGTCAGCGTTGTCACGGCCGGAGCCGGTGATGCCCGACCGCTTGGCAGCGGTCTTGCTGGGCAGATTCTCGACTGTGGCCGTAACCGACTGCAGCTCTCTGCTGTCGAGGCCAATGATCTCGATCCGGTCCGAGACGTCCTGACCCAGGGACATCTGGTTGATGGTGGCGTCGAAGCGCTCGTCATGGGCGCGGAGGGCGTTCAGGAGTTGCCAGACGACGCGATACTTCTCGTTGTCGTTCAGTGCCTCTTCTGGCGACTTGTCGGAAGGCACCCCGACGGGAAGGATGACGTAGCCCATGCGCTTGCCTGGCGCACGGCGCATGACCCGCCCGACCGACTGCACGACGTCGATCTGGGACTTCCTCGGGTGCAGGAACATGATCGCGTCGAGGGCCGGCACGTCGACGCCCTCGGAAAGGCACCTGTTGGTAAGGATCCGGCAGGTCTGATCCTCGGTCTCGGCCTTGAGCCAGTCCAGCAGCTCTCCACGGGTCTTGGCGTTGAAGGTGCCGTCAACGTGGTGGATCTCGCAGTTCAGCTGGTGGCGCGCGAGATCGCCTTCCCGCATCTGCACCTCAGTCGAGCCGAGGTATTCGGTGACTACTGCGGAGAACTCGTCGCGGACCAGCTTGGAGGACGCAATGTCCCGACAGAAAGCCAGCGCGCGTCGCATGGGCTGCGTGTCGGCTCCCAGGTCTGCCTGGATGTCCATCTTCGTGAGAGCCTTGTAGCAGCCCAGGATGCGTGTGGCATCGTCGAGAACCAGCCCGCTCGTCGGATCGGCCATGCGGCTCTGCAGGGAGCGCGCCACGAGACCTTCGTCCATGGTGAGCACGATAACCTTGTAGTCGGTCAGTAGGCCCTCTTGGACGGCCCAGCCGAAGCCACGGTAGAAGAGCGTGGGGCCGAAGATTGTCTCGTCATCCATCGTCGCCAGGGTGACGCCCAGGTCGCCGGCCTTCGACTTGGCGCTGTCGCCGTAGATCCGCGGCGTGGCGGTCATGTAGAGGCGCTTGCGGGCGTTCACCACGTCATCACGGTGCACTCGGACGAAATTGCTTTCTTCCTGCCCATCGAGGGTGGCGCCGGTGGTGCGGTGGGCTTCGTCGCAGATGATTAGGTCGAAGCGTGCCATGCCGTGCTTCAGCTGCGCGTCAGACACGGTCAGGATCGACTGGTAGGTGGCGAAGATCACCGTCATCTTGCCTGGTGCCGGGTCGGCCACGCCGGCCGCAAGTGCGGCCGCGTCCGTCGTAGCAGGGAACGCCAGATCGAGCGTGCTGATCTCGGCCACGTCATCTTTGGCGACACGACGCTTGCCGACTTGGGTATCAGAGCAAACCGCGAAGGAGCGCAGGGGCGTCTTGGTGTCGTTCGTCCACTCCCGCACAGTCTGCGCCATCAGGGCGAGCGACGGGACTAGGAACAAGACCGTTCTGTCCGCGCCCGAAAGGTCTTCCGCGATCTTCAGGGCGGTGAAGGTCTTGCCCGTGCCACAGGCCATGATGATCTTGCCACGATCACGTTGGGCCAGACCAGACCGGACAGCATCCAAGGCATCGACCTGGTGCGGACGTAGCTCCTTCTTCGCCTCCAGGACCACTTCCTGCTTGGCGGCGAAGTGTGCCCACTGGATCGGAGAGGCACGCATGTCGACGAGACCGATCCGCAGCTCCGGGATCGTCTGACCAATCAGCATGGCTTCAGCATTCTCCGACCACTCAGTCTCCGTCGAGTCCATCACGATCCGACGCGAAAAAGGTGCCTTGGACGACGCAGACAAGAAGGAGTCGATGTCCGCCTTTGCGATCTTGTGCTTGGCCGCGTAGAATTTGCACTGAATAGCGACATAGCCGTCGTGGCCACGTAGCTTCGCAACGAGGTCAATCCCGACGTCCTTACCGTTCCAGCCGTGAGCGGATGCCCAGTCAGCCCACGTCCGGACCTGCTCCTATTGTTCCGCTTGAATAGGGTCGTGCTGCAAGAACGCTGCGCAAAGCCGCTCGTAGTAGGTGCCCTTTTCTCGCTCGGTTGATGCAGAAACCCGGTAAGTCTCGAGAAGGGCATCAAGCGATAAAGTCATGAATCCACCGTGAATACGTAACTGACCTTAAGTGCTGCCACAGCGGTGGGCAATCACCAAGACCCCATGGGACCTGACGCACAGACATCGCGGCGCGACCTTATCAGCAGCCATGCAGCAGACCGCGCAATAGCAGCTCCATCTCATCGACAGTTGCGATCTCGAAGCGCACCAGATCCGCATTAGAAAGGTCCCGCATCGCCTTCAAGGCCGCGTGTCGACCATATATCGGCTTAGTGCCAGCCCCGCCGGGTTGGTAAAGATCAATGGCCGGATACGCCTTACAAGCAATACCGGCGTCCAGAACAGCACAGGTGAAGCGTTGCTCTACCCAGAGGTAGGCTCCAGAGGTGTCATGCTTTTCGAACATCATGCTGATGCGATCGCCGCTTGATGTCTGCAGAACGTATCGTGCGGCCAGTTTGCCTTGGTGGCCTGCTGGATGTTCCCTCGCGACGGCCTCCAGTCGATCGAGGCAGGCGCGCTTGAGGGTTGCACGCGGCGAGGTCGACTCAGACATTTTTCGCCCGACCCAGCACCTTCGCCAACCGCTTGCGGATCAGTTTCTCGCGTTCCCTGACGAACTCCGGCAATGCCATGACGTCGCAAAGGTCGAGGCGCTGCGGGATCATGTGCTGCTCGTGGAAATCCAGCCTGCGCCCGGTGATCCAAGAACGGAAGGGGAGGTCGCTCTTCTCGATGTTCTCGTCGGACCGAAGCAGCTGCAGGTTCCCCAGCCGGTTGACTGCGTCCGTGATTTCCTCGACCCGATAGTCCGGGATGTTCCGGCCACGAAGGACGCTTTTCTGGGCGTCCGACTGCGGGACGATATGATCGAGGTGCCAGGTCGAACCAGACCAATCCACGTCGTGATAGAGGAGCGACAGGGCGACGAAGGTCCGGGGCTTGCCGTATTGCAGGTCTAGGATCTCCTCGATGACCCGGTCGTCGACCTGCGAGATTCGGCCGCTGCGCGCCATCGCATCGAAGAGCTTCTGGGTCGGGAAGTCGCGCTCGCGAGCCAGCCGAACGTGGTCGCGGATGACGGCCCGGGCAGTTGAGATCGTTTGGTCCGACGTCCCCGAGAAAGCTCCGACGAGAAGGCTGTTCAGGAGCCAGAAATGCATCGACGCGCCGTTGATCCGTTCGAACTCGCTTGACCCTCGGAAGTCGAAGTCGGGCGTGTTGTAGAGGTAGTAGGTGATCGGCAGGATCGCGTTCACCGAACCGAGGTTGTCAGCAACGAGACCGTGGCGGTTGATCAGTCGGAAGGTGTTCTCGATCGCCTGTTTGATCCGCGGCCAATTTGCCTCGATGTCTGCGATGGCTTCAGCCGTGAAGTTGCGGACGTTGTAGGCCACGTCGAGATCACAGAGCACCAAGCTTGCCTTCAGGACGAAGTCCTTGGTGATCCGGTTGACGGCGCCTATACCCTTGTTGATGTGATCGACGAAGCCGAAGATGTCGTCCCTGGCAGTCCCCGAGGACCACTTGGAGGTGATCATCGACATCAGAAGGTCCGCTTTGGACAGCTTGGTCCCGCCATCATTGGCGCGCACGAAGATGTCGAGGACGCGGTCGGGAGACTGATCGGTTTCCGTGTAGAAGTTGACCGCTTCGTCCTGCCAGATCACCCGGTGCAGCCGCCGTAGATTGGCCTCGGCCAACTGGCGCTCTTGAGTCGAGGTCTTCTCGGACAGTTCCGCCAGCACCTTTGCGACCAGCGCCTCCAGACGCTCCGGCCCTTCATGGTCCAACATCGCGCCAAGCTTGAACCAGTGGCGGCGGGCGGTGTTCGGGGGCTTTCTTTCGTGGAAGGCCAGGCCATAGGTGATCCCGAGGTCGCTCTCCTCCTCCTCATCCACTTCTGTCGGATCCTTCAAGAGGTCCAGCCAGAGCGTCTTCGCGATCCAGGACGAGGCATTGGCCTTGCGGGCACCCTTGGCCTTTTCCGTATAGGTGCCGCGCAGCCCGATCAGGAGCGAAGTGAGCCGCTGCTGGCCGTCAAGCACCAGGACAACTTTGCGCCCCTCGCCCGAGGTCACTTCGTTACGAACGTCCGGGCGGTAGTGTTCGATGAACTTGTAGCAGCGCACCTCTGCCTTGGTCTCGTCGTCAAGGGCCCAGAACATGAAGCTGCTGATCGGATAGCCTTTCAGCAGAGAGTCGAAGAGCGCGATGACCTGGCCCGCGTCCCAGACGAAGGGGCGCTGGATCGCCGGTAGCAAATGGGTCTGGTTGACGGTGCCGATAATGGTGCCGATTGTCGAAGAGGCATAGGACAAGGAAGGGCTCCACTCAGTTCAGTTTCGGCAGGTTGGCCGGGTCGATCACGCCGGGGGCGTTCGCCATGTCCGTCAGGGCGTCCATCACGGCTTCGTTCTTCGAAGCCATGAATAGGGCCATCGCCTTGAAGACCGCATCAAGCTGGGCGACCTCGGCGTCGGTCATGTCCGCGCCGCTGGCGAGTTTGGCACTGAGCGCGATGTGTCCCGTGCCCAAGACGAGGAAATCGGTCGTGCCGTCCGCCCGGCAGATGACGAGGGCATCTCCCTCCTTGGGCATTGCGGGATCCGACTTTGCGTCGGTAGAGGTAAGCGGTAACTTACTTAGCGTTTTCAATCGGTAAGCCTTCCTGAGGATGCGTCGGAAGCGAACTTCCACAGGAGTCACGAACAACTGTTCGTGGCCGTCTGTCAATCCTTCCGGCACCGAATTTCCGCATGGAGCGGGTATATTCAGAGCTGGTCGGAGCCTTCGCGCAAGTGCTGGTGCGCGCGCGTGCCGAGGCAAAGCTCTCGCAGGAGAAGCTGGCCGAGCGTGCGAACATCTCCACCCGGTACGTCAGCTACCTGGAAACCGGGGAGCGACAGCCGACGCTTACGATCCTCAGGGCGGTGAGCCTTGGTCTGGGGCTGCCCATGAGCGAGTTACTGGCGCGGGTCGAAACTGCGTTGAAGCGGTAGTCAACACGCCATAGGCCGTCACTGCAACCGGCGTTCCTTCGCTTCAAAGGGGCTTGTAGTGACCATCACGGCCGGTTGATGACGACCAGATCGCGCTCGGGAATCTTTACATCGACCCCCACGGTGGGGGCCAGCCATCGCGCCTGTTCTGCGATGGCGTCACCGATCCGCTTCCGCGTAGGTCCGTTCATTTCCGGGATCATGGCAACCATCGCCTGACTGATGTTCCCGAGGCGTTGCATCAACGTGCCCGTGGCGCGGGGAAAGCCCAGAGCGACGATGAAGGTTCGCATGTCGTCAGCCGTAATGTCATCCGTCATCGCTGCAGCGCCGATGTTGAACGAGAGATGGTGAAGCACCTGATCGTCGATCAGGACCGGAGCCACGTCGTAGACCGGCGCGAGGTCTGGCCGTGCTCCGCGATAAAGGAGCGCATGGTTCTTGGCGTGGTTGTCGGTGTTCCCCAGGAGCAGGTTTGCCAGGGTGATCTCTACGAATGCCTGCCGTGCCGGACCAGGTGCTGCAGTCTGGTCCAGAACCGCCCGGATCGTTTCGGCGCAGAAACGTCGGCTGCCTGTCCCGTTACGCTCATATTTGAGCTGCGGCCCGAGACCGAGCGCCTGGGCGAAATCCTCTTGGTGCAGGCGGCTGACGATCGCGCCGTTCACGACGCGATCGAACCGCTGAACGAGGAGACCACGCAAGTCACCCTCACCGATGACCGCGGTGGCTGCCACGGGATGCTTCTGCACCTTGGCCATGATCCCCATCAGGAGGTGCTCCTGCTCGACGGTCGTCATCTCGCCTGCGCGCGGAACCTTCAGGATGTGTGTGGTGGGGACATTGAGCCCCGCCTTCGGCAAGCCAAAGGTTCCGTCCGGGCGCTGCGCGAGGGCGATCTTGCCCTGCACGCCGGCGAGCGGTGAGGGATCACCAGTGTCATCGGGAACGCGTCGGAAGTCGCGCAGCGAGCGCATGATCCTGCGCAGATCGTCGCCCGAGAGCGGTTCATAGTCGGCCTCGAGGTTGCCCGGGACCTTTGCAGGACCGCGCCCGATCGGCACGCAGGAGATCGATCCCGGGCAGTCAGCGCCCAGATAGGCCAAGAGGCCCACGACGTCCGAGAAGTCGATCCCGTGCCGTTGCATCACCTGTTCGCGTTGGGCGTTCTCGAAGAGCAGGTTTGAGAAGAACCCACGTGACAGACTGTCGCCGTAAGGCTCTTCGCGCACGGGCAAGGACAAGGATAGCGGGTGCGGCAAGCCGTCGGTCAAGTATCGAAAGGAGATTGCACCGTCTTCGGCACGGGCAAGGCGACCGGCTGGGGTGGTCATTCCCTCGAGAAAGACATCGAGGTCCAGCGACGCCACGGTCAGACCTTGGCCTCGAGCTGCAGACCGAGATCGCGGCAGATCTGCAGGACCAGTCCCAGGCGGGCATTCTCCTTGCCGTTCTCGATCGCGCTGACCGTTGCAAGCGTCACCCCGCTTTGCAGCGCGACGTCGGACTGCCGAAGGCCGAGCGCCTTCCGCCGGGCACGGATGGCGGCACCAAAATCGGCGGGAGTTCCAAGAGGGCGCGAACCGGACATGATTGCTACGATCGTTGATATTCATCTGACAGTGCGGGAGTTAGAAAGAAATGTCAACGTTCGCGTAAATTCACCGAAACAGCCAGCGGATCCTGCCCCAGATTGCACGATCGTGGAAATATGGGAGGTTGCGCGCGTCCCCGATCGGCTGGGGCAGAACGCAACCCCATCGCTCAGCCCGGATCCTTCTAGGACTTCGCTACTGTCCCGTGCGACCAGTGCCCCTGGGGATGTCGAGCCATTCCTTGCGTGGGCGATCACTTCAGGAAGGCTCGGATGCCCAACGGAATGCTGATCGTCTGTCCGAACCCCAGCGCGGCGCGGGATCATGTGGCACTCAACGGCGCAAGCTCGGTCCCTTTGCAGAGGGAAGTCCCGAGCTTCTAAGGCATGACTACCGGATCTCAAGGCCCGCACGCAGATGGACGGGCACCAGCTCTTGCAGTTCCCAGGTCACGGTGATCGGGTTCTCCCCGATCCATGTTTCGTAGCGAGGACGTCCACAGTAGAGGAACGGCGCGGCTTTGCCATTGCGGAGCTTGCCGTTGCGCACGAACAGGTGGACGCGCGCACCTGGCTCGGTTCCCTGGATCATCCGACCGATCTGACTGTCGCGACGTGTCTGGGTCTGGCTCTGCCACTGCATGTGGAGCGGATCGAGAAAGTGGTCTTCGTAATGGTTCCCGGTCGTGAGACTTCCCTTCTTGAGCGTCGTGAGCAGAATCAGGGTGCTGTCGACACGAACGATTCCGGAGTTCCAGTTACCGGGGCTGAATCGGGCTCCGAACAAGGGCGCGATATCCTCCCGGAGGTATTCACGCCACAGCGCCGGTCCGCCCGGTTCAAATGGTGCAGGGGGATCATCACCCTCTGAACGTGGCATGGTGAAAGCGCGCCAGTCGGCGAGTTCCTGGATCATGGCGATGCCAGCACCGGTCGGGTCTGCCCGCGTAAGCTGAAGCCGCCCCTCCTGAGCCCTGAGCAGTGGGTTGAATGCCCAGTAGGCAAGTCCTTCCGGGGCCGCGGGCCGGCCTGAGATCAGGCTATGCAGCGCCTGGACAGCCTCCGCGCTCAGCACCCTGTCGCGCTCGATCTGGCGCAGGAGATCGCCGATCGTGGCGAGGGCTGCAGCATCGACCTGGTCCCCCATGTCCCGCACGAAGTCGAACCAGCCGCCATGACCACTTTTCGACGGATCGAACCCCATGGCTGCCATCTCGGCCGCAGTGGGTCGCTGGCCGTTCCGCAGTCGGAAGTCGCGATACTGACCCTCCATCTCCTCTGCTCCGGACTTAGGGCGCAGAAGATCGCGGAGGATGTCTACGACCTTCAGGTCGTAGGTCACACTGCATCCGGCGGGCAGAGCGAAGGTGCCGTTCATGACCTGATCGAGCTTTTGCGCCAGGGACCGATCACCCGGGCCGGCGATCAGGAGTGCCCGCAGCTTGGTCAGAAAGATCCGGTGGTTGCCGATGTAATCGATCACCTGCAGCACCTTGCCTTCGACCCGACGAAGTCCCCGGCCGAGCTGCTGCAGCCAAAGGATGACACTCTCAGTCGGCCGGAGCATCAACACCGTGCCGATGTTCGGCACGTCGACCCCCTCGTTGAACATGTCCACGGCGAAGAGAATATCGATCTCAGCCCGTCCCAGCTGCTCCAGCGACGTGGTGCGCGGCGCGGAGCCGGAACCGGAATGCACAGCCACGGCGCGGAAGCCGTGCCTGCGAAAATGGTCTGCCATGAACTCGGCGTGACGGACGGAACAACAGAAGCCGATGGCTGGTCCAGCTCGATGCCGTGTGAACTGCTCCAGGGCGTTCGCAGCCCGCGACTCGGTTGCGAGTGCAGCTTCCAAGGCCGTTGGGTCAAACTGCGTCGAGCGCCACGGGATCTGTGCATAGTCAACTTCGTCTGGCACACCGAGGTAGCGGAACGGAGCTAGAAGACCTGCTTCGATCCCAGCGAAAAGATCGCAGTGATAGACAAGGTTATCCCCGCAGAGCGCCAGAAGGTCGGCACCATCGGATCGATCCGGTGTTGCTGTCAGGCCCAGCAGGAACCGGGGCGTGAAGTGGTCCAGCAGCCCACGGTAGCTTGCAGCGGAGGCATGGTGGAACTCGTCCACCACGATGTAATCGAACGCATCAGGCGCAAAGCGGCGCAAGTGACCAACCCTGCCGATCGTCTGGATTGAGGCAAAGAGGATATCGGCTGCTTCATCCTTCTCGGTGCCGTCGAACCGCCCGAAGCGGGCCTCCGGTCGGATCCGCCGAAACGAGCTCATGGCCTGCGACAGGATCTCGTCCCGGTGGGCGACGAACAGGACGCGGGCGAAGGGGAGACTGTCGAAGGCCGCTAGCCAGGTTTTGCCAAGCCCTGTAGCCAGCACCACGAGCCCGGCCCAGTGGCCTGAACGCCGCGTCTCTGCAAGAGCATCCAGGGCTGCCCGCTGGATGCTGTGGGGTTCCGGGGGTTTCACATCTGGCTCTGCCGCCAAAATGCTGCGTGCGAGACTGGTTGGCGGTCTCGACTGACGTCTGGCACCGTAGGACTTGATCCATTCGACACTTAGGGGCTGTGTCTGAGGGTGCGACCAGAGGCTATCGAAGGCCGACGCGACGGCGTCAGCAGCGGTCTCGCTGTGCAGGTTCCATTCGACTCCGGAGGTCAATGCCGTCCGGGACAGGTTCGAGCTGCCAACGATCGCAGATCCCCTGCCGCTCGCTGCCCGGAAGAGCCACGCCTTGGGATGAAAGCTGCCGCCGCCACTTTCAAACACCCTGACTTGCGCACCCTCCAGATCCAAGAGACGCGCCAAGGCCGCCGGCTCGGTGACGTCCATATAGTCCCCGACGACCATCCGCAGGCGGCCACCGCGATCAATCAGGTCACGGAACCACGGCGTGATAAGCTGCACCCCGGACTCCATCGCGAAGGCCACCGCGATGTCGACGTGATCGGCTTGGTCGATCGCTCCCGTCAGCAAGGGCAGAAGCGGGTCATCGGACCCGGTGGTCAGTTGCGCCGCGGGTGTCATGGTGGTGATCGGCCGGAGGCGCAGGTGCCCGTTCTCAGTGACGATCTGAAATCCCATCGCCCCATGGCTCAACACCTTACCGAGGTGCGCCAGAAGCTCGAACTGCTCGGCGACCGTCAAATCTGCCCAGGAGCCAACGTGCCGAGGGGCGCAAAGCCCATGGGCGTGACCCTGGCAGATCGGACAGTCCGACGAATCCGCGACCAACTTACGCTCCAGCTCTGCGGCCAGGCTAGAGGAGCGGCCCGCGCTGTCCAGGAGCTAGTTGGGCCTTTTTGCGCATTGCATCGGGCAAGCCGCTATATTTGCAACGCCCAGCCCCTGCGGACGTAGGTCCATCACCATGTTGTCTGTCCCTCTGCTCTATCGAAGCGGGTCTGCCCCGGCCGCGCATATTGAGTTCCGGCGCGAAGATCTTCCATCCGCGCAGGCTCGGCACAGAAATCGCTACGCGCTAGTTCCACGTCTGAAACTCTCCAAATTCCGCTGTCGCGCTGTGATCGATTTCGTTGAAGTCCTGATCACGACGAAAAGGAACACCGACCGCAATGCCGTTCGGCGGTGGGTTGCTGAGTGCATCGGAGAGTCATCTATCTGGTGCAAGCAAGTCGACGGCAGCAAGAATTCGGCCTGCCAGTTCCGCGTCAGCATCTATGATCCGACGGTATCGCTTTTGATGCGTCTTGATAAACGTATCGCTGACAGTCCTGCAGGTCTGGCTCGCTCGATTGAGATTTCCGAGCTCGAGATCAGCGTCGACTTCTACTCCCGTTCAGGCAGTGATGAAGAACGGCTCGCTATGTTTGGTATCTTGCAGCGCACTCTGCTTCCGGCAACGAGCATGTGGGAACAGAAGCGGATGCACCCACGCTTCACCTGGGGCAAGCAGAAGAACGAAACGAGATTTCTCCTGCCACGATCTCGAAGTGGAACTCTGCATCATAGCCTGCCGGACTCACCCTACCTCGACTCCACGGTCTACTACGGCGAGGAGAACTCGGACTGGGAGATACGCGTGCAGAACAAAGTCGCCGACCAGCGTCGGGATACTGATGCACGCACGCTCAATCGGCACGAAAAACGCGCGCGGATAGAGGTGACGCTAGCGGGCGACAGGCTAACCGCTCTGAAGCTGAAGACCCTCGGCGATCTTGACAGAGTCAGCTTCACGACGGTTCAGGGCGAGTTCTTCCACTTCGCCCTGCCGACGTTCACCGAGAGTGCATTCCATCCGCAACTTCAATCTGCCGAAGATGAGCTGAACCGTCGTGAACGGGAGCAGTTCAGAGGTGGAGGCGTCGCCTGCCTTGAAAGGCTACGGAGCGCGAAGAAGCAGTGGCTGCAGACGGTGCCCACAAGGATGACCGGAATGAAGATTAGCCACCTGCAGCAACTGCGGAACCACCTTCGGGCCAAGGGGATCGCGTTGAAGGACCGACGAGCCGGGCGCGGTCTCCGGGGGACGACGGTTGCTTATGCAGAACTCAACGACATGGTTCGCTCGGCCCTGCGTGACCTGGAGCGCCGGATCAAGGGTGGGGAGAAGCGGTCGTGAGAGGATGCCGCGTTGCCCTGAAGCGAGCGGCCGCCTGCAACTCACTCCCCAAGGCACGCCAGTCGGGGAAGGGCTGCTCGCCCTCGCACGGGAGACGTTCCAGGAGGGGGATTGAGTGATGGGGTGATGCGAGGAGTGACGACGAAGATGTAAGTAAGCACGTAATGAATAGTCATCAGGGCCATGTCCACGGGATCGCCTGCTTCGCCTGGTTTTGATCGTGATCTGGAGCCCGAAGTCGAATTAAACGCCCAGAAAAACTTGCATCGTGCTTTTCGCTCCCGGGCGGAGAGACCCGCCATGACACGGTGATCAGGCTGTGGTGCGCGCTTCTTCCACCTTCGCTAGGGTGGGCTCATAAGCGGCTGATCTTACCTTGATGGTTCCTTGACGATCAAAGCCAAAAATTCGAGCGTCACGAGAGGTGCACGCGGACAGAGGAAGGTCCTTCGCGTTCCGGCGCAGGTGTGTAACGACGCGGCGCCGGTGCTTCGGTTCCGACCTGATCCGACAGAGGCCACCCGGATGGTTCTATTCCTGGCCTCAAGCAATGCGGTCATGTGCACGAACAGCGGCTACACAGTCGAAGCTGGTCCTATCTAACTGCGTCGGCCATGTCCGCTGGCTGCTGGATGACTTCCGTGCCATCACCGAGAGCCGCTGCCTGGTGCGTCTATCGAAGTCACCGCTGCACCCATAGCTCGGCGATGCTGGAGGCCCACCAGCGACCGCCCCATGATGTGTGGCGTGCTACTGCAGGCCCGGGGAGACAGCGGACGCTCAGGCACTCGCGGAACGATCCGGCAGGGTTCAGAAGAGCCCAAACAGCGGGTCATCGTCGATCTGCGTGTTGTCAGCATCTTCTTCGGCCAGTAGCACCGCGCGTGCCTTATTCAGGGGTGTCCGAACGCGGCCCATGGTCCAGAGCCCGCCGTGGCCCGTCCTTAGCCCGCGGGTGTTGAGAAGATCGGCAACCTCCTGCTGGGTGAGATCGGACTGGCCCGGCGTGCTGCGCAGGATCTTGGCGATCTCCAGCACGAGAGCCTCAGCCTTTCGACTCATGCCCTCCGCGCCGGAAGCCTGCACTTGTTTGATCTTTGCGTTTCCAAAGACGGCACCGTCGCGCTTCTTCTGGGCCATACCCTCTTTGGTTCTCTGCGAAATCAGATCCCGTTCGTGCTGAGCTTTTGCGAACCGGGCACGCTTTGCAGCTCGTTCGAAGCCTTCGCTCTCCTCGATCGAGAAAATGCGATCGCGATCTGGCAAGAGCTCATGGATAAGGTCAACCGCGTCTGCATTCCGGGAGAGCCGCGACCAGTTCCAGACAACAAGAAGGCCATCCTGCTCACGGCACTTCCGCAGCGCCATTTGCAGAACTTCGCGATCATGGACGCTGCTCGCGCCAGCCCCAGTGGCGACTTCGCGGTAGACAAACGCCACCGGAAGCTGAAGATCCTCTGCAAAATTCCTGATCGCGATCTCTTGGATGTCCAGACTTACGCCGTGCTTCCCCTGATCTTCAGTAGATACCCGCGCGTAGCCCACGATCACTTTCGCACCGTCGTGCCCGCCCGCCGATCTCTTCGCCATCACAGACTCCTTGCTTTCATGCAGATGCCTGCCAGCCGTCCCGTCGAATGTGAAGAAGGATATTGAAGGATAATGCGTGGGAGAGGGAGGGGAGAGGCGTGAGGAGACCTATCCGATCCCCCCTAGGAGTCCGTGCACCGCGAAGGTGCGGTTTCCTATGGGTGTCGTCGGATTCGGGAGGTCGTCCGGTGCCAGGGTGCGGACGCAGTTCAGATCGGCAGCGCCGCACACACTATCCACATGAAGATCGATACACGCAGATAGCTACTTCAGGATCGAGCTACATTGCTGTGCCTGATGGTTTCCGCGCGCCGACACGACACACTTGCTTTGGTCCGCCTTGTGGCCTTGGGCTCCGTCACTCGGTCGCGAGGCATGCTCGAAGTGCCGGACACCAAGTTTGCATTATCGCGTTTTTCCAGGGCGGTCGAGTTTTTCCCATCTCATGGACGAAAAGCCCATGTTTCTAAGGCTTTCACGTTCTGCACGAGGAGATAATGTAAACCACTTTTCGTCGATTTCGCCGCCGTTTCGAGCCATTAGTCAACCGAAACACTCCCCGATGACAACCGGACGTCAACCTGCTGTAAACCGCCGGCTGCGCCTGAGGCCATGATGCCGTTGCATAGCAATGCACCCGGTCGAAGGCACCCGGCGAACAACTCAGAGTCCATCCCCCTCCCGGCTGCTGAAGAAGTCTTTCATCGACATTCCAGCCGGGAAGTTCGGCGCCGGCACCTGGCCGTCGCAGATGATTCGCAGCACCATGATCCACCGAAACTCGTTCTCGGTCAGTGGGAAATCTGCAGCGCCCCCGACGTCGGCTTCTATGCTCGCGCCCTCCCTACGCGCCATGCTTGAGCACCTCCACCAAGGCTTTCTCCGCCTGAGCAGTTGGCTCTGTAGCGCTTCCACCCGATGCATCCCGGAAGGTCGAAAGCCACTTGAGCTCGTCGTCGGATACGGGGGCGCTGAGCAACAGAACCAGTATCTGCAGCATTTCGGTGCCATAGCTCTGCTCGATCGCCAGGCGCATCAAGAAGGCCGGATCCACCTCGAGTGCCTTAGCGAGCAGCGGGACCCGATCCAGCGCCAGTTTCGACGATCCCGTTTTCAGCATCGTGATGAAGTTCGCGTTCCTGAACCCGGCTTCTATGGCGATGTCGGCTTGGGTCTTATGGCGAAGCTCGCCGATACGCTGATCGATGAACTGTGCGAGGCGGGTGGACGCATAGGGTGTCGTGGGCATGTCTTCTCCTTGAGAAACCAGCACGTTGCTGTGCTATGTCTCAAGAATAGCGTTCGATTGCATGGGAAGAGCGTGGGGGGGTGAGTGGCGAATTGCTCTAACCGCGGACGGGTATCGACACTTGTTCCTACGTTGCCCTGAATAACCGCCTACCCAGTCCAACCCAGTTAGTTTGAACAGGCGTGCCTAAGTCCAAGCGCGCTGGTCGTTGATGGCCGACCGGCTGACCTCTATGTCGTGGAGTCGACTCCGGGTAGCTAGTCGGGGCGAAGGGCACTACGTCTTACCAAAACTCTCGGTCCAAATAGTCCAAGCTAGGTGCCGTCCCGATCATATGAGCAGTCGCTTACTCGTGGGAGGGAAAGAACGCACTATCGAAGTGGTGATGCCAGCTCTGAACGGTTGCCGATCCAGGCGGACCGTGTTGCAACTCCGTGCCGCGTCGTCGATCGCAAGAAGCGCGCGCATGTCAGCCAATCCCTCTTCGCAATCGGCTTCAGGTGGGTTGCGGGTCAGGATGCAGTCCGAAAAGTAGGCGATCTGACCCGAGAAGTGGTCCACCTGCTGGAACGGAACGACCGTCTCCTTTCCGTCGGCGCGGATCGTCATCCGAAGCGCCGAGTCGAACTTGAACGCGGGGTCGAGGATCAGCTCGCCGGACGAACCGACGATCCGGATCGATTCAGATGTGCCCGAGCCGAAAGAACAGAAAAATTGCGCCAGCCGGTCGCCGGGAAATCTCAGCGTGACAGCCAGGCTCGCGTCGATTTCGGTGAAACGTGGATCGCCTGGCGGGCGGCTTGCCATAGCCTGCACCGCGATGGGTTCGGCTGCAAAGACATGGCGCGCGGCGTTCAGGCAGTAGACGCCGACATCCGGTAGCGCACCGCCCCAGTGGCTTGCATTAAGGCGATGGTTACCCAGCTGCGACTGGAACCCAAAGGTGGATGTGAAGAAGACTGGCTCGCCGATCTGCCCGGAGCGGACGGCTTCGATCATCCCGTGCGTGCCGGGTTCGTTGTGCAGCCGGTAGGCCGTCATCAGGAAGGCGCTGCTAGCCTTTGCTGCTGCCACCATAGCCTCGCCCTCGGCCAAGGACGTCGCGAGAGGCTTTTCTACCATAACATGCTTGCCCGCCCGCAGCGCGCGGATCGTGTAGTCCGCATGCATGGAGTTCGGCAGCGCGATGTAGACCGCGTCAATGCGGTCACTGGCGATCAGCTCATCGTAGCCAGAGTAGGCCACGAGTTCGGGCACGCAATGAAACTCCGCCAGCCTGCGTGCAACGTCCGGACTGCCGGACACAATGGCCTGCATGCGGGAGTTCCCGGTCGCGGCAACGGCGGGCATGAAGGCTTCCTGCGAGATCCAGCCCGCACCGACCACGGCGTAACGTATCATGGGTTCACCTTGAGAAGACGGAGGAGACCCAAGTGGCACCCATCAGGCCGCCAGATGGGCCGGTTTCTTGCCGAGGATGATCATGCCCAGGATGTCATCATCGGTGACTTCATCGACGTTCACCGTCCCGACAAGCTGGCCGTTCTTCATCACCGAGGCACGGTCGCACAGCTTCATGACGTTGTGGATGTCATGCTCGATCAGGAAGATGCCCAGGCCTTGCGCCTTCAGCTCCTGGATCAGTTCAGCGACCATCTGGGTTTCATGCGGACCCAAGGCGGCGGTGGGTTCGTCCATGATCAGGATCTTGGCGTTGAAGTAGACCGCGCGGGCGATGGCGACCGACTGGCGCTGACCGCCGGACAGGGCGCTGACGGGGACGTTGAACTTGCGGAAGTTGGGGTTCAGTCGGCCCATGATCTTCCTCGTTTCGGCCTCCATCTTCGCGTCATCGACGATGCCGTGGCGCTTGATTTCGCGCCCCAGGAACAGGTTCGACGCAGCATCGAGGTTATCCGCCAGCGCAAGCGTCTGGTAGATCGTCTCGATGTTCAGGTCGCGGGCGTCGCGGGGGTTGTTGATCTCCACCTCCTGCCCGTTAATCGTGACCTGTCCACTGTCAGCCTTGTAGGCGCCCGACAGGCACTTGATCAGCGTCGACTTGCCTGCGCCGTTGTGGCCCAGAAGGCCGACGACTTCGCCTGGGTAAAGGTCAACCGAGACGTGGTCCACGGCCTTGATTCCCCCGAACGAGATCGAGATGTCGCGCAGTTCGACCAGTGCGGTGCCAGAGCGGTTGATGGTCATTTTGAAAGCCCCAGACGCTTGCGATAGAGGATGTCGACCCAGACGGCGATGATCAGCACGAGGCCGACGATGATGTTTTGGAACGGCGTGTCGACGCCTACCATGGCCATGCCGGACTGCAGCGACTGCATGATCAGCGCGCCAAGGACGGCGCCGTAGATCGTGCCGACGCCGCCGGCCAGGGCTGTGCCGCCGATCACCGCTGCGGCGATGACGCGAAGCTCCTCAAGCATGCCGATGTCGTTGCCGTGGCTTTGCAGGCGGGCCTGCGCAATCAGTGCCGCCAGGGCGCACAGGAAGCCCATGAGTGCGAAGATCTTCACCGTCAGCGCGCGGGTGTTGATGCCGGAGAGCTCGGCCGCGTCGGGGTTGCCGCCTGCTGCAAAGATGTAGCGGCCGAAGGTAGTCTTGCGGGCGACGACGGTCATCACCACGGCCACCGTAATCAGGATCAGGGCCGAGATCGGCACGCCATGCATGGCGGTATAGCCTTCCGGCATCACCTCGCCCTTGGCCTCGAACAGCCGCTTCAGCTTGGCCTCGGGGATCGGATACCGCGACAGCCAGCCGACGAAGAACAGGATCGCCCCGACGATCAGCCCGGCCATCACGCCCTCGGCCCACAGGGGCTTGACCACGAAGCCGTGGCTTTGCTTGTTGCGACGCGAGGCGAAGATGCCCCAGACCGCAAAACCCGAGGCGACAAGGCCGAAAATCCAGCTTGCCGTCGCGCCAAGGACACCCTCGGTGCCGCCGAACATCAGAAGGTTGGGGTCGGTGAGGCTGACTGACTGCCCGTTGGTGGTGAACCAGTTGACGTTGCGCCAGACGAACAGCCCGCCCAGCGTGACGATGAACGACGGGATGCGCTGATAGCCGACCAGCCAGCCGGTGATCGCGCCCATTCCCGTGCCGGCCGCAAAGCCGATCAGGATCGCGAGGCCCAAGATGACAGGATTGCCAAAATCGGTCCCGAAGATGTTTGGAAGCCAGGTCGCCTGGCACATTGCCATCACCGCCGAGCACATCGCCAGCATCGAGCCGACGGACAGGTCGATATGGCGGGCAACGATCACGAAGACCATGCCGCAGGCCATGATCGCCACCGGAACGGTCTGGACGGCGATGTTGAAGACGTTGCGTGGTCCGACGAAGGTGCCGCCCGTCCAGATCGTGAACACAAGTGCGACGGCGGCGAAGGCCATCAACATGCCCAGCAGCCGCACATCCAGCTCCAGCGTGTCGATCACACTGCGTCGGGACGCAACTTCCTGGGGCGCAAGCCCTGACTGCGACATGATGGTCCTCCCTCTCCCCCTGGTGCGGCGGCGCCCCGATGCTTCGGGACGCCGCCAATTCTTGGCCTTGCGGCTAGCTTACTCGCAGACGGCCACGCCGGTCACGCCAGCGCAGAGGACGTCTTTCGCGATCCAGCCCGCTTCCAGCACCAGGTTCAGGTTGTCCTTGGTGATCGGCTGCGGAGCCAGCAGAACCGCGTTCAGCTCTTTGCCGCCGGGCGAGGTGAACTTGGCTGCACCCGGGATCGCGTCCATCGCGGTGCCCGAAGCCAGAGCGACGGCGATTTCACCAGCGGTCTTGCCAAGCGCACGGCTGTCTTTCCAGACCGAAACGGTCTGGGTGCCGAGTGCCACACGGTTCAGTGCGGCCATGTCGCCGTCCTGACCCGAAACCGGGATACCGGCCATGCCCTGAGCGGTCAGCGCCGCGACAACGCCACCGGCGGTGCCGTCGTTCGAGGCGACGACAGCGTCAACGCCGTTGTCGGTCTCGGTCAGGATCTGCTCCATGTTCTTCTGGGCGTTGGCGGGCTGCCAGTCGTCCGTATAGGCCTCGCCGACGATGGTGATGTCACCGGCATCGATCGCCGCCTGCAGGACTTCCTGCTGGCCGCCGCGCAGGAAGTCTGCGTTCGGGTCAACGGGCGAGCCCTTGATCATGACGTAGCGGCCCTTCGGCATCGCGGCCAGAACGGCACGGGCCTGCATCCGGCCAACCTCGACGTTGTCGAAGGTCAGGTAGAAGGCGCGCGGGTCGTCGATCATGCGGTCATAGCCCACAACCGGGATACCGGCGTCGGCAGCGGCATCCAGAGCCGGCCCGATCGACGCCGAGTCCTGCGCCAGGATGATCAGAGCCGAGCAGCCCTGCGTGATCATGCCTTCGATGTCTGCCAGCTGCTTGGAGGCCGAGGTCTGCGCGTCAGCCGAGATGTATTCGGCCCCAGCGGCGTCCAAAGCGCCCTTGATTGCAGCTTCGTCGGTCTTCCAGCGCTCTTCGCGGAAGTTCGACCACGAAACACAGACCTTCATGTCCTGGGCCGCAGCCACCGAGGTCAGGCCCGCAATCGCGACGGATGCGAGCAGAAGAGATTTCTTCATTCCAGTTCCTCCCTGGGAATCACCGGCTTTTGCTGCCGGTCTGGCGACTATCGCCTGCAGTGATCTGACGCAGATGCATCAGAGTTGTCAATTATTTTATTTGGCAACGTTTCTTGCAGAGCAAGTTTCATTGCCGATTGGGAGGCGGCCAGCGGACCGGCCAGTTCCAGCATGGTTTCTGCTGCTTATCGTCCTTGGCTCAGGCCGTTCTCAGCAAGGTCGAGACGTATTCCAGGCTTGCGCGCAGGTGTGCGGCAAGGTCGGGGTCGTTCTGCACCTCAGGGCTGAACGGCTCCATCGAAACGAAGCCTTGATAGCCCGCCGCCTGCAACGCGCGAAGTTGAGCGATGTTGCCGACACGATCGCCGACGAAGATCAGGCCGCGGTCCGGTTCGACCAGATCACCGGGGGCAAGGTCGGCGCGTGCGATGCCGGACATGTGGGCCAGACCGATGCGTTCGGGGTAAAGCTGCGTATCGCCGCAGCGGAAATACTGGAACGTATCATAGCACAGCTGGTAGGCGTCCCAGCCGTCGATGTCTGTCACCGCCGCCACCGCCATGTCCTGCCGCTTCATGGTTGAACCCTTCATTCCCAAGGGCTCGACATAGCCCGTGACGCCATGTGCCTGCAGGATCGGCCGCAACTGCCGCAACCCGTCGCGCAAGTTCTTCTCGGCTTCGGCGTTGGTCCAGCCGTGATCCTCGTTGTGGACGGGGCACATGACCACACCCGGTGCGCCAAGGGCTGCGGCATAGGCGATGATCGCTTCGGCCTCCTTGGCGCGGGTCGGCGACCAGTCGTTGAACCGTTGCAGCGCGTTGACCGAGGCGACCTCCAGCCCCGCATCCTGCAACCGTGCCAGCACATCGCGCGCCGGGGTGCCATCGGCGAACTCACGCCCTTCGATGTCATTGCGGATTTCAACCGCCTGCACGCCGACCGAGGTGGCAAGCGCGATGAACGCGTCCAGGGGCAGTTGCGGAGCGCAGGTTCGGTTCAGGGCAAAGCGGATCGACATGGCGGGATTCCGTTCGGATCAGAGGTAAAGGTCAGGCCGTTGGCCGAAGTCCAGCCGCACCGGGTTGCCGGTCTGCAAAGCTGTTGCGACCTGTTCCGCGATGGCCGTTGCAACGTAGCCGTCCCAGGCCGACGCACCCACGGGACGCTCTTCGGCGATGGATCTTACCCAGGCGTTCATCTGGATGCGGTAGGCGTCGCGGAAGCGGGGGACCCAGTTTTCCGGCCAAGCGTGGCCGTGCTGACTGGCATGGTTGGTCAGCGTTACAGTGGGGGCCGCCATTTCCACCGTGCCGTCGCGCCCGACGAGCTGGGCGTGGACGTGGTAACCGTAGCGCGCGTTCATGTAGACTTCGGTGGACACGACAGCACCCCTATCAGTCTCCAGCGTGATCATCAGCGGATCACCGCCCGGGGCAGCGCTGATCCGGGCCAGCACCGGCTCGGCGTCCAGCAGCCAGCGGCTGATGTCGATCTCGTGGACGAAGGAGTTGGTGACCGCCATCGCCCCGGTGAACCAGTCCGGCGCGGCGGCATTGCGGTGGGTGTTGTGGAGAAGCACCGCCTCGCCAATCGCACCGGATTGCCGGACGTGGAGCATCTCGACATAGGCCGGATCGAAGCGGCGCATGTAGCCGACCTGAACCAGACGCTTCCCAAGCTGGACCTCGGCCTGAACCACACGCAGCGCCTGATCCGCCGTTGCCGCCAAGGGCTTTTCGCACAGCACGGGCTTGCCTGCCGCCAGACAGGCAAGCGCCAAGTCGGCATGGGTCGCGTCGGGTGAGGCGATGACCACCGCCTGCACCTTGTGGTCATGGATCAGCGCCAGCGGATCGGTGAAGGCCTCACCGTCACCAGCCACTGCGCGGGCCCGTCCGGCGTCGGCATCGCAGACGGCCACGACCCGCGCCCCTGCGGTTTCTTCGCGCAGGATGCGGACATGCTCTGCCCCCATCACCCCCGTGCCGATGACGCCGACCGAGAGGGTCATTTCACGTCAAGCCAGCGCTGCTCACGCGACGAGGTCTGGATCGTCTCGACCAGCGTCTGGATACGCAGCCCGGCGCGAAAGTTGAACGGCTCTGCCGACTTGCCCGCGATGGCGTCGATGTAACCCGCGACCTCGATGGCCTTCAGGTCGTTGAACCCGATCTGGTGGCCTGCAGCGACGCAGAACAACCCGTAAGGCGCGTGATCGGGCGAGGCTTCGATGCGCCGGAACCCCTGGCGGCCTTTGCGGTCGGCGGTGTCGAAGTAGTGCAGGACGTTGAAATGCTCCTGGCTGAACGCGAGCGCGCCCTTGGTGCCGTAGACCTCGAAGTCGTGCTGCATCTTGCGGCCGGTGGCGATCCAGTTGCCCTCGATGCTGCCGGTGGCCCCGTTCTCGAAGCGCAGGAAGGCGCGGCCCACATCGTCGACCGCCACCGCCTTGCGACCCCCGCGCCCATCTGGTCGTTCCGCGATCATCGTCACGCAGTCGCCCATGACCTTCGTGACCGGCCCGCACAGAAACTCAGCCGTGGCCAGCGCGTGCGATCCGATGTCGGCCAGCGCGCCTCCGCCTGCCGGGTCATGCCGGAAGGTGAAGGCCCCATTGGCGTCGGCCATGTAGTCCTCGCAATGGATGCCGCGATAGCCGCGGATCTCGCCCAGCTCTCCGGCCCGGATCATCTCGCGCGCGGTCTGCAGCATCGGGTTGCAGAGGTAGTTGAAGCCCACCTGCGTCTTAACGCCCTTGGCCTCTGCGGCCAGCGTCATCTCAAGCGCGTCCTTCGCGAGCGGTGCCAGAGGTTTCTCGCAATACACATGCTTGCCCGCCGCAATGGCCGCTAGCGACATCTCCTTGTGCAGCGCATTGGGTGCGGTGATCGACACCAGGTCGATTTCGGGGTTCTCGATGATGTCCTGCCAGCGCGCAGTGCCGTTGACGAAGCCCAGCGTCACGCGGGCGCGTTCAGCGGCCTCAGGGGTGATGTCGGCGACGGTGTGCAGGTCGAGGTCATACGCCAGTTCGAACACGCGGGGGGCCGAGGTGAAGCCGAAGACATGGGCCTTGCCCATGAAGCCGGTGCCGATCAGGCCGATGCGGAGGCGGGGTTTGGTCATTTCGCAAGTTCCTTCAGGCCGCCGATCGCGGCAGCGTTCACGACAAGCGCCGGGTCAAGTTTACCGGCGAAGAAATCCAGGACGTTCTGCACCGAGGCGATGGCCATCCGTTCGGCGCATTCCACGGTCAACGCGGCGTTGTGCGGGGTCAGGACCGCCTGGTCGAGACCGAAGAGCGGATGGTCCTTTCCCGGAGGCTCGGCGTCAAAGACTTCGATCCCCGCGCCGCCTAACCGGCCCGCCCGCAGGGCATCCGCCAGAGCGACCTCATCCAACAACCCGCCCCGCGCGGTGTTCACCACCACTCCGGTTGGTTTCATCAGCGCCAGTTCCGCTGTCCCAAGCAAGGCCCGGTCTGCACGCGGCAGGTGCAAGGACACCGCGTCGGCCTGCGCCAGCGCCTGGGCGAGGTCGGTCGCGCGCTCAGCAGCGTCCGGCCAACGGTCGGCGGGAATGTAGGGGTCATGGGCATGAACCTCCATCCCGAAGGCGCGGGCAAGGGCGGCCAGCTTTTGCCCGATCCGGCCAAAGCCCAGGATCAGCAGACGTTTGCCCGCGACCTCATGCGTCTGCAGTCCGTTCCGCCAGCTCCAGTTGCCATCGCGGGTGGCACGGTCGGCAGCGATCAGGCGGTGCGTCGCGGCAAGGATCAGCATCATCGCGTGCTCCGCCACGCCCGAGGAGTTCACGTCGCCAACGATGCAGAGGGGAATGCCGCGTGCGTTTAGCGCAGGCACGTCGACCGCATCATAGCCGACGCCGTGGCGCGAGACGATCTTCAAGCCGGGCGCTTTTGCGATGGAGGCCGCCGACAGCGTCTGCGTGCGGATTACCAGCGCGTCCGCCTTCGGCAGATGCGCCTGGTAGGAGGGTTCCGAGATCTCCTCGACATAGTCGAAGGTCACCGGGGCTGAGCGGAGGAGGTCCAGACCCGAGGGATGCAGTTTGCCGGCGACAAGGAGATGCGGCATCAGTAGGCCCCCTTCTCGGTCTTCCCCGCCGTTCCGTCGGTCAGCTTGCGGAAGCCTGCGACCGCAGCGCCCGCTGCCGCCGCCAGGAACCGCGAGTCACCGCCGACAGTAGTCATGTCAAAGCCCCAGCCGATGGCCTTCGCGGCATAGTCCGGCGTCCCGCAATGCAGCGCGGCACGGATGCCGTTCGTCTTGCAGGCGGCAAGAATGGTGTGCAGGGCGGCGACCATCTCTGGCTCTTCCCGGTCGAAGCCAGGGGCAAGGCGGCCCTGCGTCAGGCTTAGGGTCAGGTCGGCGGGGCCGACGTAGATCCCGTCCAGACCAGGCGTCGCGGCGATGGCGGCGAGGTTCGCCATCCCCTCTGCCGTCTCGATCATCGCAAAGGCCAGGATGTTGTCGTTCGCCTCACCCGCGTAGTTCGCCCCGGCCGCAAAGGACACCCGCGTCGGGCCGAAGCTGCGTTGACCCAAGGGCGGATAGCGCAGGTAGCTGACGAAGCGCGCCGCGTCCTCGGCCGAGTTGACCATCGGGCAGATGATCCCGTAGGCCCCGGCATCCAGCGCCTTCATGATGGTGCCAGGCTCCAGCCACGGCACCCGGGCCATCAGCGTGGCTCCACTGGCCCGCATCGCCTGGAACATCGGCAGGATGTTCGAGTAATCCAAAGCGCCGTGCTGCATGTCGATGGTCACCGAGTCGAACCCCTGCGCCGCCATGATCTCGGCGGTAAACGGGTTGCCGATGCTGCACCAGCCGTTGATCGTCGGCTTGCCTTCGGCCCACAGGGCTTTGAGCTTGTTCGGGATCATGCCCACACCATCTGGCTGGATTTGACGTCAAGGTAATCGCGGATGCCCTCAACCCCGCCCTCGCGGCCCATCCCGGAATGGTTGGTCCCTCCAAAGGGCGCCTCGCTTGCCGCCATCGCGAAGGAGTTGATCCCGACCATACCCGCCTTCAGCGCGGTCACCGTGCGGCGGGCGCGAGCGGGATTGGTGGTGAAGGCATAGGCCGACAGACCCATGTCGGTGGAATTGGCGCGGGTGAGCACCTCGTCTTCGCTGGAGAACCGCGTGATCGCGGCGATCGGACCGAAGTTCTCCTCAGCCATAACGCTCATGTCGTCGGTGCAGCCGGTCAGGACTGTTGGCTCAAAGAAATGCCCGGCGTTGAAGCCGCCAGCCCGCTTGCCCCCCGTTGCCACCGCAGCACCTGCCGCGACGGCTCCGGCCACGATCCGCTCCATCTCAGTCAACCGGTCCGCGCTGATCAGCGGCCCCATCCCGACCGAAGGGTCCAGCCCGTCGCCCAGCTTGATCGCCTGCGCACGTTTCACGAAGCCCTCGACGAAGGCATCGTGCAGGCGTTCGTGCACATAGAACCGGTCCCCCGTCACGCAGACTTGGCCTGCGTTTGCGAACTTGGTCGGCACGGCGACGTTCAGGCAGGACTCCAGGTCCGCGTCGTCATAGACGATGACCGGCGCGTTGCCGCCCAGCTCCATCGACACCTTCTTCAGCGTCGCCGCCGCGTCGCGGATCATCTGCTGGCCCACGCGGGTTGACCCCGTCAGGCTGACCTTCCGCACCGCCTTCGAGGCCATCAGCGGGCCATAGGTGGCCTCGGTCGGGCCAACAACCAGGTTGACTGCGCCGGCGGGCAAACGACCCGCACGGACGCAATCAACCATCACCATCGCCACACCCGGCGTCTGCTTCGACGGGCGAACAATGGTGGAGCATCCTGCGGCTAGGGCGGGAGCCACCTTTCGCGCGATCAGGGCTGCAGGAAAGTTCCAGGCGGTGAACGCCGCCACGATGCCGACGGGTTCATGGTGAACCTCGAACCGGCCACCTGGAACCCGTGATTCAATAATGCGGCCATAGACGCGGCGGGCTTCCTCGGCATACCAGCGGAACTGGTCGATGCTTAAGGCCCACTCGCGCCCGGCCTGGGCGATAGGCTTGCCCGTCTCCAGGCTGATCATGCGGGCAGCCTCATCGGTCCGCCGCAGCATCTCATCCGCGATCCGGTGCAGCGCGTCGGCGCGTTCAAACGCCGGGGTCTTCGACCAGACCGCAAAGCCCGTTGCAGCGGCAGCCAGCGCCGCCTCGGTATCCGCGACAGATGCCACCGGGCAATCGCCCAGCGACTGCTCGGTCACGGGGCTATGGACGGCCGAAGTCCGACCGTCGGCCGCCGCGCGCCATTCACCACCAATGAAAAGTCCGAACCGTGCATACATCAGGTCAGCTCCTTCACGGCCACGACGCGGCCCTCGTTGATCGACTTCAGCGCAGCTTCCGCCAGCACCAGCGCCAGGCGCCCATCCTCGAACCCGACCGAGGGGGCGCGCTTCTGCTCGATCGCCTCGACGAATTCCGATATCTCGGCGTCAAACGCCTCGCGGTAGCGCTCGATGAAGAAGTTCAACAGCGGCTCGGCCCGGTCGGTGAAATCGGCGGTGTGCAGCGTCATCTCGTGCGGGCGGCGGTTTTCCGAGATCGCCATGCCATTGGTGCCCAGAGCCTCGACCCGCTGGTCGTAGCCATAGGTCGCGCGGCGCGAGTTGGTGATGATCGCCTGCTTGCCGCTTGCGGTCTTCAGGACCACGGTCACCGTGTCATGGTCGCCCAGCTTTTCCATCAGCGCCGGGTCGACAAGGCGCGAACCGGTGGCGAAGACCTCGGTCACCTCCTCACCCAGGATGAATCGCGCCATGTCCAGATCGTGGATCGTCATGTCGCGCAGGATGCCGCCCGAGACCTGCAGATAGGCCTCCGGGGCCAGCCCCGGATCGCGCGAGGTGATGACGACCTGATGCAGCTCGCCGATATCACCCGCCTCGATGGCCTTACGGACGGCGGCGTGACCCGGATCGAAGCGGCGGACAAAACCCAGCTGGATCGGCACGCTGCTGCCCGCAATCTTCGTTGCACAGGCGTTCACCCGGACCAGGCTCAGGTCGATGGGCTTTTCGCACAAGGTCGGCTTGCCCGCCGCGACGGCCAGTTCCAGAAGATCGGCGTGGGTATCCGTGGCCGTGGCGATCAGCACCGCATCGACATCCGCCGAAGCAAAGATCGCTTCTACGGACGCGACGACCTTGGCCCCGGTTTTCGCCGCAACAGCCTGTGCAGCGGGCGCGTGGATGTCATAGACACCCGCAAGGGTGGCCCGCGGGTGCGCCGCGATATTGGCAGCGTGCATCACGCCAATGCGCCCGCAGCCGAGCACAGCGATCCGGATCATCGTCTTCCTCCCGATTCAATGATGCAATACTCATTGCCATTAACATCTATTGTCAACCCATAATGCGTGCGGTTATGCTGTATCCGCATTCGAGGGAGGAGATGGCCTATGGAACACTCGACGATTCGCCTGACCATGGCGCAGGCGCTGGTGCGCTGGCTGACCGCGCAGTTCACCGAGATCGATGGGCAACGTGTGCCCCTCTTCGCCGGGGTCTTCGGCATCTTTGGCCATGGCAACGTCACCTGCCTGTCCGAGGCTCTGGAGGCGGTGCAGGACCAGCTTCCCACCTGGCGCGGGCAGAACGAACAGTCGATGGCGCTGGCGGCGATCGGCTTCGCCAAGGCCAAGCGGCGGCGGCAGATCATGATCGCCACGTCGTCCATCGGGCCGGGTGCCTTGAACATGGTCACGGCTGCGGGCACGGCCCACGCCAACCGGCTGCCCGTCCTTCTGATCGCCGGCGATACCTTCACCACCCGGCTGCCCGACCCCGTGCTCCAGCAGGTCGAGCACTACAATGACCCGACCTTGACGGTGAACGACGCTTTCAAGGCCGTGACCCGCTACTGGGACCGCATTGTCCATCCCGCACAGATCATCCAGTCGCTGCCCCAGGCAGTTGGCGCGATGCTTGACCCAGCCGATTGCGGCCCGGCCTTCATTGCCCTGCCGCAGGACACTCAAGAGCTGGCCTTCGACTACCCGGTGGAGTTCTTCGCGGAACGCACCTGGGCCATCCCGCGCCCGCGCCCCGACCGTAAAGCCGTGGCAGATGCGGCGGCCCTGCTGAAGACCGCCAAGAAGCCCCTGATCATCGCGGGCGGCGGCGTGCGTTACTCGGGCGCGGAAGGGGCAGTCGCCCGTTTCGCCGCCGAACGGGGCATTCCGGTGGTCGAGACCATCGCCGGCAAGGGCGGTCTCACTCATCATCACCCGGTCCACGCGGGCCCGATCGGCATCATCGGCTCAACCTCGGCCAACGCTCTGGCCGCCGAGGCCGACGTGATCCTGGCCATCGGCACAAGGCTGCAGGACTTCACAACCGGCTCCTGGACCGCATTCTCCCGCGATGCACGCTTCATCTCGATCAACGCCGCCCGCTTCGACGCCCTGAAACACCGCGCCCTGGCCGTGGTCGGCGACGCGCTGGAGGGCGTGGACGAGCTGGACTCGGCGCTTGGCGCCTGGAAAGCCCCCGCAGAGCATCTTCCCCACGCCAAGGCCCTCTTCGCCGAGTGGGACGCACTTCTTGACGACCACCAGACCCCGACGAACGCCCCGATCCCGACTTATGCCCAGGTGGTCAACGTCGTGAACACAGCGGCAGGCGAGAAGGACACCCTGATCGCCGCCGCCGGGGGCATCCCGGGCGAGGTCGCGAAGGGCTGGCGCGTCAAGGCGCCGAACTCCTTCGACCTGGAATTCGGCTTTTCCTGCATGGGCTACGAGATCGCCGCCGGCTGGGGTTGTGCCATGGCGCAGTCCGGTCCGGGGGGCCTGGGCGGCACACCCATCGTCATGCTGGGCGACGGCACCTACATGATGATGAATTCGGACATCTATTCCACGGTGCTGTCCGGCCACAAGATGATCGTCGTGGTCTGCGACAACGGCGGCTATGCGGTCATCAGCCGCTTGCAGCAGTTCAAGGGCGTGCCGGGGTTCAACAACCTGTTGAAGGACTGCCGGATCACCGACAAGGCCAACCCCCTGCATGTCGACTTCGCCAAGCACGCGGAATCGATGGGCGCCGCCGCCCGCAAATGCGAAAGCCTGGCCGACCTTGAGGCCGCGCTGGAGTGGGCCAAGTCCAACGACCGCACGACCGTCATCACCATCGTGACCGACGCCTATGCCTGGGTGCCGGGCGATGCCGACTGGGATGTGGGCGTGCCAGAAGTCTCGGACCGCGAAAGCGTCCACAAGGCCCGCGCCCACCAGGAAGAAATTCGCGCCAAGCAGCGCGTTGGAGTCTGAAGAATGAAAGCGAAACTTGGAATTGCCCCCATCGCCTGGTGGAACGACGACCTGGCGGAACTCAGCGACGACGTAAGCCTTGAGGAATGCCTCCGCCAGGCGTCCGTCGCGGGCTTCACCGGCATGGAAACCGGCCGCCGCTTCCCGATGGACATGGCCGAGCTGGGGCCGATCCTTTCGAAATTCGGCATCTCGGTCTGCGGCGGCTGGTTCTCTGGCCTCCTCCTCGACGGCGACATCGAGGTGGAGAAGGACCGCATCGCCCAGCAGCACGCCTTCTTCAAAGCCGCCAAGGCCCCCTGCATCGTCTATGGCGAGACCGCGCGTTCGGTTCAGGGCATCAAGTCCGCCCCGCTGGCGACCAAGCCGAAGCTGACCGAAGCCGAGATCGCAGTCTACGGTCGCAAGATCAGCGACTTCGCCGACTGGTGCGCGGCAAACGGCATGCCGATCACCTACCATCACCACATGGCCGCCGCAGTCGAGACCGAGGCTGAGCTTGACCTCTTCATGAAGCATTCCACCGTGCCCCTCCTGTTCGACGCGGGCCACATGGCGTTTGCGGGTGGCGACAACCTGCGTGTCATCGAAAACCACTGGAAGCGCATCACCCATGTCCACACCAAGGACGTGCGGATGGACGTGATCAACGCCCTAGATCGCACGAAGGAATCCTTCCTCGACGCCGTCGTGAAAGGCGCTTTCACCGTCCCCGGCGATGGCTCGCTGGACTTCGAGGCCATCGTCAAGGCGCTGGCTGGCAAGGGCTACGAGGGCTGGTTCGTCGTCGAGGCGGAACAGGACCCCAAGGTCTCGCCGCCGCTGGAGATGGCGAAGAAGGGCCACAAGGAGCTTCTTCGCGTGATGGCCGCGGCCGGCTACGAGGTCGTGCAATGAATCGGATGGACGGCAAGGTCTGCGTCGTCACCGGGGCCACCCAGGGCCTGGGGGCTGCCATCGCCCGCCGCCTTGCTGCGGCAGGTGCAGCTGGCCTCGTAATCACGGGGCGAAACGCGCAACGTGGTGAGCAGGTAGCACAAGAAATCGCCAAAAAGCACCGCATCGACGTGCATTTCCTTCGGGCCGACTTTGCCGAGGTCGAGGACTGCCGGATGGTGATCGCAGAGACAGATCGTCTGTTTGCTCATGTGGACGTTCTGGTTAATGCCGGCGCATCGACCGCACGCGGCACTATTCTGGACACGTCGCCCGAAGTGTTCGACGCGCTCTTTGCGACTAACGTCCGCGGCCCCTACTTCCTGATGCAGGAGGCGATCAAGCTGATGATCAAGAGAGGGGTAGAGGGCGCCATCTGCAACATCGGCTCCATCTCGGCTCTGGCTGGTCAGCCCTTCATCAACGCCTACTGCGCATCGAAAGGGGCACTGACAACACTGACCGCCAACACCGCCTTCTCGGTCTTGGCCAACCGCATCCGGGTTAACCAGCTGAATGTCGGCTGGATGGCTTCCGACCACGAGCGCGAGATCCAAGCCAAAAGCGGAGTGGCGGACTGGGAGGCAAAAGCTGCGGCCGCCCTACCATTCGGTCGCCTCGTCGACCCGGACGAAGCTGCGCGAGCGGTGAACTTCCTCGTGTCGGACGACGCAGGCCTGATGACTGGGGCCATCGTCAACTTCGACCAGTCGGTCTGGGGCGCCGTTGCTGAAGGCATGCCTGTGCCGAACGGGCCTATGGCCCTGTAACCACCGGAATCCGCGGCTCGGCGCTGTCTTTCTGCAGCCGGGCCGCGACGGCGACACAGATGGCCTGCGCCAGGCACATCGGCGCGGCCAGACTGCGCGAGAAGGTGTATTCGTGTTCTGGCACTGCAAACAGAACCTTCGCCAGCTTGGCGAAAGGCGACAGCGTGCTGTCCGTGATCGCCAGGATCGGCACCCCCCGCGCAGCCGTCTCTTCGGCTACGTTGACCACCTCGGTCGCGTAGAAGCGAAAGGACACCACGACCAGGACATCCGTCGTCCGCGCCACCTTTGCCATATGCGTCGCCAACCCGCCGCTGGCATCCAGCAGCACCGTCCGCTTGCCCAACATGGTCAGCACATAGCGCAGAAGTTCGACCACGGGGGCGGACCGCAGCTGGCCGACCAGATAGATCGTATCCGCCGCCTCGATCATGTCCGCAGCACTGGCAAGCGCGCCGGGATCAATGTTCGCCAGAAGCTCCTGCAACGACGCCACATCCCGCGCCACAAGGTCCGCCAGGAACCCCATCTCGCCTTCGCGCGCCCCGCCAAGCTCGGTCTCCAGCGCGCGCACCCGGGCATCGAACCCCGGAGCCGCAGTGGTCAGACGGCGCTGGAAGATGACCTGCAGATCCTTGAAGCCCTTGTAGCCCAGGGACTGGGCATAACGCACGAAGCTGGACGCATGGATCCCGCACTTCGCCCCAATGGCGTTGACCGACAGCACCGCCACGTCGTTCGGGTTCTGCGTCAGGTAAAGTGCGATCTTCTGATAGGACTTTGACATGTCGTCATATCGATCATGGATGAGCCGGATCAGTTCTTCATAGGTCTCCGGCGGTCGAAAGGACATTGTCACTCCTCGGCTCAAATCACGCCTGATGGTGCGCTCGATGCATGGAACATGTCGCAGGGAACTTTGTCAATCGGCCCGCAATGCAGCGAATGATGCAAGGATTGGCTGGCGCGAAGGAGCTGTGAATGGCTTGGCAGGCCGCTCGAGAAGGACCTCGACATCAGGGGCATCGGGAGTGGAAAGTTCGGGCATCCCCGACCGGCTGGGGCTGGAAGCACCCCCATCAGGGTCAGCACGTTTCGCTAGGACTTCGGTCTTGAAGAAGGTCCCAAAGCTCACTTTGCTGTCCCTCCCCGACCTTACCGACGCACGCATTTAAGTAACTGATGTGACCAACCACATGAGAGACAACATGACTAACCCATATCAGAATACCGCGACTGCACGACTTATCGCCGACCGGATCCGCGACCTTGCGTTCAAGAAGACCCAGACCGAAATTGCCAGCGAAGCCGGCTTCCCGAACGCAAATATGGTGAGCTTTCTCAAGATCGGGCGGAACAAGACTCCTCTGGATAGAGTGCCCTCGCTCGCGAAGGCGTTGGAGGTTGATCCGGCGTATCTCATGCGGCTCGCACTCGACCAGGCGGTGGCCGCGACGGCGGCGAAGGCGATCACCGACATCTTTGGGACGCCCGCCACCGAGAACGAGCGTGGCTGGCTGCAAGAGCTGCGTGACGCGTCGGACAACAGCGATCCACGTATCACCGCCAGGTCACGTGCAACGCTTCGAGGTATCTTCGGTAAATGAGTGCAGACGACGACGCACCGATCTTCATGCTGCCCACGGCCCCAGCGGGACCGTGGGACCACCTGACGAAGAACGAGCGGACTTAGATCGAGTTTATCCGCGTCACCTCCTGCGGCTCTGACACGAGAGTAACACCTGCGCGCGTTAGCGGGCTGCGGCTTCTTTTGGATACGACGTGAAACACGAACTCAGGAAACATTAGCCGTTCCCCGGAATCGGGGAGCGCTCTACAATTCGGGCACCCTTGCAGATCACGAACCGAGGTGAACCTCTAACGCAGTGAAATATACTCGTGCCAGAATCTGTGCGAAATCTCGTGCCAGAGCGACCCATAAGCGGCTGATTTATAATAAATCAGTGAGTTGTCCAGCCTCTCACCTTTCCCCCGTCACATCGTTGATTTTTCAGAAACCCCTTCCAGACAAGGGGTTATGCTACAAAACGTGCTGCAGATCGGTGTTCGGGCAGCAAGGAATGCGTGTCTCGCTGGACGATACGGAGCGGGCTGACCGCGTGAAGGTCAGCGGCTTCAGCACCAGGGGTCGCGCAGTTTGCGCCAACGGGCTGCGCCTGCTTGGGCTGGGAAGCTGTCAGAGGGACGAGGCAGGGGCCCTCATCGGTTTTGCGCAAGTCAACATGGCACCGTTGGCGGTAAGCGGACCTAGCCCAAGGCACTCAGCGCGTGGTTGATCGGACGCAACGCCCCATAAAGGTCGCGCCAGAGGGCATAGCGGGTGTCCGCGCGGGCGCTTTCTTTTGGACGCGGGGTGAACATCCGGTCCCCTTTGACAAGCGCTTTGGACGCCAAGGCAAGATCAGTCATGGCCCCCACCCCGACGCCCGCCATCACGGCTGCGCCAATGGCACCAGGATCGCTGCCTTCGACCCGCTGGATGGGGCGGCCAAGCACGTCGGCGCGAAGTTGCGCCCAGGTGTCCGACGCAAAGCCACCCCCGCCTGCCCGCAGGATCGCCGGCTTCGCGCCTGCCGAAAGCTCCAGCGCCTCGAATGCCAGTCGGGCGGAGAAGGCGACGCCTTCCAGAACCGAGGCTGCCATTTCGGCCGGGCCGTGACTGGCGGTCAGTCCCGCAAAGCCGCCGCGCGAGGCCGCATCCCAGAGCGGCGCCCGTTCGCCCTGAAGGTGTGGCAGGAACATGGGGGCGTCGTCGGTCACGGACATGGCCAGTGTGGCAAGCTCCTGGGCCGAGCGGCCCAGGAGCCGGGCCGCCCAGTCAAGCGAGGCCCCCCCGGATTGCGTGGGGGCTGCGTGCAGGCGCAGGCCGTGCCAGTCTGGAAAGGTGATGATGCCCGGCTGGGGGAAAAGGTCGCCCGACATGATGCCCAGCACATCCGAGGTGCCTGAAAGATAGAACGCCTCGCCCTCCTGCGCCACGCCAAGGCCGAAAAGACTGGCCCAGGCGTCCATCACGCCAAGCACGACGGGCGTTCCTGCAAAGGGCCAATGGGCGCTGACCTGGCCCACAATGGCAAACGGGTCGGCCAGCGGTGCAAGCCGCCGCGCCGCGCCGTCGAGACCCGCGATCAAGTCATCGGCATAGGTGAAAGCGGGCGTGACCAGGCCCACGGCCGAGATCGGGTCCGTCACCACGACCCCCGTCAGCCGCGCCAGAACCCAGTCGCGCGGCAAGAGGACATGAGCGGTCCGGTCCCATAACTCGGGGCGCGCTGCCTGCATCCAGGCCATTCGGGCAAGAGCGTGGCTGGCATCGATCGGAATCGGCGCGCCAAGCCAGGCGATCTTGTCCTGGGGGGACACGGCGCGATCCAGGGCCGCTCCGGCCTGGGCTGCCCGGCCATCTTGCCAGACAATGGCGGGATGAAGGACGTTCAGCGCAGCATCCGTAAAGACGTGCGTATTCACCTGTGAGGTCAGACACAGGGCGGCGGCAGAGCCATGCTGGGCAAAATGCTCCAGCGCAGCCCTGACAAGCCGAAGCCAGTCTTCGGGGTCCTGTTCAACATGGCCGGCGGCGGGCCTTTGCGTGGGGTAGCGGGCCGAAAACTGGGCCAAGCGACGACCTGACAGGTCGATCATCACCGCCTTGACCGAGGTGGTGCCGATGTCGATGCCGATCAGATGCGAGGTGGACACGTTTCCCCCAGAGTGCAGGTCCGGCGGAGGCTTGGAATACCTCTGGACGCGGCAAGACTGGCCTGACAATCATTCGTCCGCAAGCATGAGAAATGCAGAGGGAGGGACAGGAAATGACCGGAATCACACGGCGCGCTTTCGGGCGCATCGCGGGGCTGACGCTGGCGACCGCGCTGGTAACAGCCGGAAGCGCCGCCTTCGCCGAGGGCGAGAAGATCGCAGTGATCACGCCCTATCTGTCGCAGCCCGGAACGCAGTTCTACGTCGAAGCCTTCCAGGCCCGCGCCAAGGAGCTGGGCTGGGAAGTGAACGTCATCGACACGGCGGGCGACGTCGCGGCGGTCATCAGCCGGATGGAGGATGTGTCGGCCCAGGGCGTCAATGCCATCGTCCTGAACGTCGATCCGGCGCAGGTGGGTGCGGGGCTTGACGCGGCAGTGGCGGCGAACATCCCGGTCTTCGGCATGGACGCCGGGGCCGATCCGCGGATCAAGGCCAACATCACCTCGAACGGCTATGCGATGGCGGCGGAAACCTCGGTCTATGTGGCCAATCGCATTGGCGGTGCGGGCAAAGTCGTGATGTTCGTCTTTGACGCCTTCCCGCCGGTGCAGGTGCGCGGCGCGGTGGCGGATGCGGTCTTCAAGAACCATCCCGACATCACCGTGCTGGACCGCGTGACCCCCGATGTCTCGGACGGTGGCATTGCCGACAGCCGCGCCAAGATGGAAGCGATCCTGGCCGCAAACCCGGAACCCGGCAGCATCAAGGCGGTCTGGGCGGCCTGGGACCAGCCCGCCCTTGGCGCGCTGCAGGCGATCGAGGCGGCAGGACGGCAGGGCGAAGGGATCGTCATCACCGGCATCGACGCCAACCCGCAGGCGCGGGACGCCATCGCGGCGGGGGGGAACTTCGAAGCCTCGGTTGCGCAGGATTTCCAGGGCATCGGTGCCACGACGGCGGACACCGTGGCGCGGGTGCTGGGCGGTGAGACGCTCAAGTCCAACGTGATCTATGTCCCGACCAAGCTGATCACCAGTTCCAACGCCAAGGACTAAGGCCGACGGGGCGGCTCATACCGCCCCGCTGCCCTTCCCTATGCCAGAGTTGCGCCTGTCGGGCATCGTAAAGACTTTCGGTCCCGCGCGGGCGCTGGACGGGGCCGCGCTGTGGCTGCGCGGTGGAGAAGTGCATGCGCTGATGGGCGAGAACGGGGCCGGCAAAAGCACGCTGATCCGTATCCTTGCAGGGTTGGAGAGCGTCGATTCCGGCGATGTGACGCTGGACGGAACGCCGTTGCGGCTTGGGTCGCCAGCGCTGGCCAAAGCGGCAGGGTTCCGTTTTCTGCATCAGGAAAACCATGTGGTCCCGGCGTTAAGCGTGGCTGAGAACATGCACCAGTCGCGGCCCTATCCGCAGCGCTTTGGTCTGGTCCACTGGTCGGCGCTGCGCCAGGCGGCGGCGGATGCACTTGGGCGGTTGGGGGCATCCCATATCGACGCGCGGGCGGTGATGGGGGCGCTGGGGGCGGGCGACCAGATGCTGGTGCGGATCGCGGCCACCTTGCTGGACGACGGCGATGCACCCTGGGCCTATGTGATGGACGAGCCCACCGCCGCCCTGACCGGGGCCGAGGCGGAACGCCTCTTCCAGGCCATCGCCGCGCTCAAGGCGGCGGGGGCGGCGGTTCTTTACGTCTCGCACCGCATGGACGAGGTGATGATGCTTGCCGACCGCATCACCACCCTGCGCGACGGGGCGCATGTGGCCACCCGTGACCGCGCGGCGACCAGTCGGGACGAGATCATCCGCGACATGACCGGGCGCGACATGGCGGACCTGTTCCCCAGCCGAGCAGCGGCGTCGGGGCCCCGGGCACTTTCCGTGCGCGACTTGCGGGCAACGGGCCTCGGCCCCTTGTCCTTAGAAGTGGCGGAAGGCGAGATTCTGGGCGTGGCGGGGCTGTCCGGCTCGGGCCGGGAGGTCCTGTTGCGCGCGCTGATCGGGGCGGTGCCGCGGACGGGCGATCTGTCCTTGCGCGGGGTTCCGCTGGCGGCAAACCCGGCAGGGGCCTGGGCACAAGGGCTGGCCTATGTCCCGCCTGAGCGGCGGACCGAAGGCGTGATGCCACGCCGCGCGCTGGCCGAGACGGTTGCCCTGCCGCATCTTTCCCGCCTGTCGCGCCTGGGGTTCGTCCAGCGCCGCAAGACCGCCGGGCTGGTGCGCCGCCTTGCGCAGGATGTGCGGTTGAAGGCATCCGGGCCAGACCAACCGATCGCCGAGTTGTCGGGCGGCAACCAGCAAAAGGTCCTTTTTGCCCGCGCTCTGGCCGGTGAGCCTGCGGTCCTTTTGCTGGATGAGCCGACGCGGGGTGTCGATGTCGGAGCCAAGTTCGACATCTACACGCTGGTCCGCGATCTTGCCGCGAAAGGGGCTGCGGTTATCGTCGTGTCCTCTGACCTGCCCGAGCTGATCGGGTTGTCGGACCGGATCGCCGTTCTGAACGCGGGGCGGCTTTCGCAGATCCTGCCCGCCGCCGGGTTGACCGAGGCCGCCCTGCTGACGGCCTGCTATCAGAAGGAAAGCTGAACCGATGGCATCATTCCTGCGGCATTACGGGTCGTTGATCGGCATGGCGGCCATCGTGGTCTTCTTCTGGATTGCGCTGCCCGACACCTTCATGACCCTGCGCAACTGGCTGAACATCAGCCAGCAGCTTTCGATGCTGATCGTGGTCGCGGTGACGATGACGGTGGTCATGGTGATGGGCGACTTCGATCTGTCGGTGGGGGCGATGGCGTCCCTGTCCGGGGTGGTCGCGGCGGTGCTGTTCACGCAAGGCCTGCCGGTCCCCGTCGCCCTTGCGGCGGCGCTGGCCGTCGGGCTTCTGGGCGGGCTTGCCAATGGGGTTCTGGTCAGTCTGGTTGGCATCTTGCCTTTCGTCGCAACGCTGGCGACCATGACCATATTCTCGGGCGCGGCCTTCCTTGTGTCCGGCGGCAAGACCATCTTCGGGCGCGATATTCCGCAAGGCTTCGCCGATTTCGCCAAGTCCGGCCTGCCCCTTGGGACCTGGGGCGGCAATCTTGTGGTGCTGCCCGCGCTGACGCTGCTTGCGGCGGTGGTGACATTCACGGTCTGGGTCGTGCTGGAGCACACAACCTATGGCCGCAGGCTTTATGCCATTGGCGGCAACGCCGACGCCGCGCGGCTGGCCGGGGTCAAGGTCGCGCAGCTGCGGCTTTCCGCCTTCGCCTTTACCGGAGTGGGCGCCGCACTGGCGGGGATCATGTATGCCTCACGCGTCGCCTCGGCCAATCCGGTGCAAGGTGACGGGTTGATGCTGACTGCGATTGCGGCGGTGTTCCTTGGCATGACGGCAACGCGCGACGGGCAGCCCAATGTGCTGGCCACGGTCGCCGGTGTCGTCACGCTGGGGGTGATGGACAACGGGCTGACCCAGCTGCAGGTCGACAGCTATGTGCGGCAGGTCCTGGTGGGTGCGATCATCCTGGTGGCAGTGTCAATCAGTGCGCTGGGTCGCCGGGCGATCGGGCTGCGGTGAGGCAGGGGATGCACCATCGTCAGTCCCGCCTCTCGGACCAAATGGTCAGCGGACGGGAAGGCAAGATGGCAAGATACGCGTCAAGTGCGGTGCAGCTTGTCCAGTTTTCGTGGACCATGAAGTCGCATGGGTCAGCCGCATCGACGTGGACGTCGTCGTTGGCACAAGCAGATGCCGATCACATCGCGGCTTGACCGCTCTGCCTTTCTGGCCGCCCATGATCTGGTTGTGCACTGGAGCGGCAGTAACCGGGCGCGGATCGGTCGTGCAACAGGCCGTTGATCTACCATGATCCGAACGACCGCTTTGGACCTTCGGTGTTCAGCTTCGTTTGCTGCTGGTTTTCGTCTGCTTGTTCCCGCGAGGCCCGGACTGGACAGGGGTGTTGGACCGGTTCTCGTCCACAAGTTTGCGCCAGCGCTCAAGACGCGCCGGATCAAGCCGCCCGGCCGCAACTGCCGCCTGGACCGCGCATCCCGGCTCATGGTCATGCGTGCAGTCCCTGAAATGGCATTCAGGTGCAAGCTCGGCGATTTCTGCGAACACCAGATCCAGTCCGATTGAAAGGTCACTGGCATGCAGCGTCCGGATGCCGGGCGTGTCGATCGCCCAGCCGCCTCCGACAATGCGATGCAGCGAGCGGGATGTGGTGGTGTGGCGGCCCTTTCCGTCTGCTTCACGGATGCTGCCAGTCAGCTGCGCCTCGTCGGGAGCTTTCCCACACAGCGTATTCAGCAATGATGACTTCCCCACGCCTGACGAGCCCACAAGGGCGACCGTTTGTCCGACAGCGCACCAAGGGGCCAGCGCCGCGGCCGCTTCAGGCGCCGTTGCATCCAGGATGACGACCTCCAGGCCGCGCTGCAGTCCTGATACCTGATCCCGCCAGGGCCCGGTGTCTGCCACCTGGTCCGCCTTGGTCAGGATGATCACCGGCGTTGTGCCGGACTCGTGGGCAAGAGCCAGATAACGCTCAAGCCTTGCAACGTTCAGGTCATCATTGCAGGACGTGACGATGAAGAGAGTGTCGACGTTCGCCGCGATAAGTTGCGGAGCCTGCCCACCCTCGGTCCGCCGCTGCAGCGTGGTCCTGCGCTCCAGTCGTCTCAAAGGCATCCGGGTGTCAGGCTCTACAAGGAGCCAGTCCCCCACGGCGTAATCCGCCGTATTGGCCTGGCTGGGAAGATTCAGCCTGACCGGACCGGTCTGGGATTCCGCCGTCACTCTGGCGCGATGAACGGTCGCGACACGCATGCGCGCAAGGCGTGCTTCCACTTGATCGAGTTGATCGTCGAAAAACACCGACCACCCGAGTTCAGCCAACGGCAAAGGTTCCTGATCTGATTCGTGACTCACGATGATCTGCATGGGCGCGATACCGGGCTGATGCAAGGCTTGCTTTGAAGGGTTCGCCGACTGATGTCCGGCATCGCCTGTGTCGAAGGCGGCGCGCGCCCGGAACGAACCCGCAGAATTCGAGAGAAGGTTCGCCAGACGCAGACGTCCTGCGTGCGTCGACCGTGCCGTGGGTGCCAGTCAGCTAGCTTGACTCAGATCACGGCGAGGATCTTCCGCTTGCGCGAAGATGTGCATGAACTGGAGGCCCCTCGATGGATGTTGTTGTCCTGCCCGCCTTGGCCGAACCGACTCGCCATGAAACGATGCGCATTCCGCCAGGCGGGTCGGAGTATCGTTTCGGTAAGTTGACAAAGCTCAAGCAAGTGCTGAAGCACCTCGGGCGCGTGGCGGATCGCCAGGACGCGCGGTTGTCGCGAGACCGGATGAACCCGGCCCAATCGCCCATGCCGCGTCTGGTCGAGCCTGCGCTGGACCGTGGTCTGGTCGTCACAAAGGCTCCATCATGAACGTGTTCGGATGGATGAACGACCAGCTGCTGCGGATGATCTGGCTTGATGACCTGGTCGGCCAGGCTGTGACGGCCGTGGGGCTTGACCCTGCCTCAAGGCTGGGCGGGTCGGTGCAGTTCTTCGTCTATGACGTGATCAAGATCTTCATCCTGCTTTCGGTGCTGATCTTTGCCATCTCCTACGTCCAAAGCCATTTCCCGCCGGAACGGACACGGGCCTTGCTGGGCGGTCGCTCCGGGATCGGTGCCAACACGCTGGCAGCGCTTCTGGGCACGCTGACGCCCTTCTGTTCCTGCTCGTCGATCCCGCTCTTCATCGGCTTCACGGCCGCCGGGTTGCCGTTGGCGGTGACCTTTTCGTTCCTGATCTCCTCGCCGCTGGTTGACCTCGCATCGGTGATCCTGCTGGCGTCGATCTTCAGCTGGCCCATCGCCCTGACCTACGTTGCGGTCGGGCTGGTCGTTGCCATCGTCGGCGGCACAGTGATCGGACGGCTCGGCATGGAGGATCAGGTGGCGGCCTTCGTTCGCACGGTGCCCGTGACCGGGGAAGCGGCAACGATGACGCGGACCGAGCGGCTGACCTATGCGAAAGATCAGGTCGTCGAGATCGTCCACCGCGTCTGGCCCTATGTGCTGATCGGGGTTGGCATCGGCGCGGCGATCCACAACTGGGTGCCCGCCGACGTGACCTCCGCCGTGCTTGGGCAGGACAAGTGGTGGTCTGTTCCGATCGCGGTGCTGGTGGGAATCCCGATGTATGCCGACATCTTCGGCACCCTGCCGATTGCCGAGGCTCTGGTCGGCAAGGGCGTGGGGCTGGGCACGGTGCTGGCTTTCATGATGGCGGTAACCGCGCTGTCGCTGCCCTCGCTCATCATGCTCAAGCGCGTGGTCAAGATGCCGCTGCTGGTCACCTTCACCAGCGTCGTCACGGTCGGCATCCTGTCGATCGGACTGATCTTCAATGCCATTGCCAATTGGTTCATCTGACGAAAGGAACAAGGCATGATCATCAAGATCCTCGGCTCGGGCTGCAGGAAATGCGTGGCCTTGGGCGAAAATGCCAGGGCGGCGGCCGCGGCGGCGGGCAGGGAAGCCCAGATCGTCAAGGTCACCGATTTCGCCGAGATTGCCGCCTATGGCGTGATGTCGACGCCGGGTCTTGTCGTGGACGAAAAGGTCGTCTCGACCGGCAAGGTGCTGACCGCAGAGGAAATCGGCAAGCTGATCTGAACGTGCGGGGTCGAAAGCGCTGCATGGTCGGCAGAACGCTTCGGCGCCAGGGTGACTGTCAGTCCGGGAACCTGTCGCGGGTGCGGTTGGCAAAGGCCACAAGCGTCAGCATCACAGGCACTTCGACCAGCACGCCGACCACGGTGGCCAGCGCCGCGCCCGAGTTCAGGCCGAAGAGGCCAATGGCGACGGCCACCGCCAGTTCGAAGAAGTTCGATGTCCCGATCAGTGCACAGGGCGCGGCCACCTTGTGGGGAAGTTTCCACGCGAACGCCCAGGCGTAGCCAAGCGCGAAGATGCCATAGGACTGGATGATGATCGGCACCGCGATCAGACCGATCAGCAGCGGCTGGGCGATGATCACCGGCCCCTGAAAGCCGAACAGCAGCACCACCGTCAGCAGAAGTCCCAGGACAGAGGCGGGCTTGATCCGGGCGGTGAAGGCGGTCACGGCTGCCTCGCCCCCGCTTGCCAACAAAGCGCGCCGCGTCAGCGCGCCGGCAATCAGCGGGATGACGATATAAAGGACGACCGACAGGATAAGCGTCTCCCACGGCACCTCGATGTCGGTCACGCCCAGAAGGAAGGCGGCGATCGGCGCGAAGGCCACGACCATGATCAGGTCGTTCACCGACACCTGGACAAGCGTGTAATTCGGGTCGCCCTTGGTCAGCTGGGACCACACGAAGACCATCGCCGTGCAGGGTGCAGCACCCAGAAGGATCAGGCCCGCGATATATTCGGGTGCCTTTGCCGGGTCGATCAGTCCGGCAAACAGGTGGTTGAAGAACAGCACGCCAAGTGCTGCCATGGTGAAGGGCTTGATCAGCCAGTTGATCACCAGCGTGATCACCAAGCCCTTCGGGCGCTGGCCGACCGTCTTCAGTGACCCGAAGTCGATGGCGATCATCATCGGATAGACCATCGCCCAGATCAGCGCGGCCACCACAAGGTTGACCGAGGCGTATTCCAGGCTGGCCAGCCCAGCGAAAACGTCCGGCAGCAAGTTGCCCAGGATAAGGCCGGCAAGGATGCAAAGGGCGACCCAGAGGGTCAGCCAGCGCTCAAAGAGGCTCATGTCGGGTCCTTTGCAGTTGGCAGAATGACGGCCTGGCCTGGCTGCATGATACAAAGACTTGCCAGCGCCGTAAGGGATTTTGCTTTCGGCATGGCGGCCCCATGCCCGGTGAGGCGGAATACTGTCGGGCGCGGCCTGTTGTGCTGCACCGGTGGCCCGGTCACAGGGCACGGCACCGTTCCGCTTTGCGTTGAATCCGGTGTTTCCGGACAGTTGCGCCGTGGTGATTTCTGCGCTTGGCGAGGCGATGGAGCGCGAGATCGAACTGGTCCAGCGCCGCACCGATCAGGACATCAAGGGCGCCTTGCTGGAAGGATCGGTCGATGCGGCCTGGACCTGCGATATCCCTATCTGCGACCCGAGGATCACGCCCGATCGCGTCTGTGCGCCGCGTCAGCTTCTTGACACGGGATGAGGCGCAGGCGGGCGCGCCGGTTCCTACCATCTGGGAGACCCAGGTGGAGCCGACATGAGCTATCCGAGGATTGAGATCATGGTCGTTCTTGGCTCGCGTTGGCTCGGCAAGATCGCTGCCGCTGCACCTGACGCATCATCGGATGCTGCAATCAGCACGGTGGAAGTCTTTTAGATGCCTGCTCGGTACCGATTATATTCGCGACTTGAGAAGTCCAGCCTTTCACCTTTCCCCCCTTTCAAGCCTTGACGCGCAGGAACCGCTGATCCCGGGCCGGATTTTTGGCCACCCTACTTTGAAACAAACTCGAACGAATAGCCGCGCTCGAGGGCTTCCGGCGGTGGGGCTGGAAATGGCGCCGAGCGGCGGATGTGGTCAAGGGCGACCGCGTCCAGGGTCGCATTGCCCGAGCTTTGAAGGACCTGCACCTGGCGCAATCCTCCATCGGCAGCGATGACGAAGCCCACGACCGCCACACCCCGCCCCGCGCCGGATTGCCTTTTGGTTGACCGCACTTTCTTCAAGACCGCCTTGGCGTAGGCGTGCGGAGAAAGACCGCCGCCCTTGGGCTTGGCCGCCGCGCCGGGCGCGCTGGCCAACACCGCAGGGGCGGCCTGATCACGAGGGGCGGCCTTTTCAGCCGCAGCCGTGTCGCGCGGCACGTCCGGTTTCGGCTGGGGTTTGGCTTTCGGTCTTGGCTTGGGCCTGACTGTCGGTTCGGGCCTGACTGTAGGTTCGGGCCTGGCCTCTGGCTGAAGGGCCGGAAGCGAGAGGTCGGCTGCCACCGGGTCCTCGGCTTGCGGCAAGGTCAGAGGTGCGGCGGCGGCCAGGGTCGGGGTCGGGGTGGTTTCCGGCATGACCGGGGCGGCCGCGTCGGTTTCAGTGAAGTCCGGGACGGGCGGGGGGGCGGCGGCGAGGTCCGGCGCCGATTCTGCCACCGCGGCGACGGCCGGGGCAGCGGGGGGCATCGCGGCAAGATCCAGGACCAGAATCGGCGCCCGCCGTTCGGCAGCCAGCGCAAAGGCTGCCGCCCCGCCGATCAGGCCGATGGCCACGGCACCCGCCAGCAGCCAGCCTGCCACCCGCCGCACAGGGCGCGCGCGGGTCATGGCGCAGCCTCAAGCCCGACGAGCGCCACCTTCAGGTAGCCCGCCGCGCGCAGCCGGTCCAGCACCTGCATCAGCGCGCCGTAGTCCACCGACCGGTCCGCCCGCAGAAAGACCGGCGTCTCGCGCTTGCCGCCGGTCCGGCTGTCCAGCATCGCTGCAAGCTCTTTGTCGGGGACAGGACTGTCATCGATCAGCAGGCTGCGATCCACCGTCACGGTCAGCCACAGCGGGTCCTCGGGCCTGTCGCCTGACGGGGCAGAGGAGCCGGGCAGGTTCACCGGCACATCCACCGTCGACAGAGGGGCCGCCACCATGAAGACGATCAGGAGGACCAGGATCACGTCGATGAAGGGCGTGACGTTGATCTCGCTCAGTTCCGCCTCGCCCTCGTCCAGCCGCAGTGCCATCGGTCAGGTCCCCTCCGTCATGCGTGCATCCAGCTCGCGGCTGAAGCGCAGAAGAAGCTCGGCGCGTGCATCGGCCAGGGCATGTCGGAAAGCCGCCACCTGACGGAGCATCGCGTTGAAAAGCAGGACCGCCGGAATGGCCGCGACCAGGCCGATGCCGGTGGCCAGCAAGGCCTCGGCGATGCCCGGGGCGACCACCGACAGGCTGGTGGTCTTGGTGGCCGCGATGGCGACAAAGCTGTTCATGATCCCGAAGACCGTGCCGAACAGGCCCACGAACGGCCCCACCGCCCCGATCGAGGCCAGAAGCCCGCCGCCCGACCGCAACCGGCGGACCGCACCTGCCTCGATCCGTTCCAGCCGCAGCTCGACCCGTTCCCGGGCCGCAGCGCGCAGGTCGGCGGTCAGGATGGCGGGGATCAGATCGGCCTCGTGCCGCAGTGCCTGGCTGGTCAGGGCAAGGGGACAGTCACCCGGCACCGCCGCCAACCCCGGCTGGACCGCAATCTGCGCCCCCGCCCGGCGCAGTCGCGCGAAGGCCAGGGCGAACTCGACCACCTTGAACAGGAAGACCGTCAGGACCGCGGCCACGGCCAGCACCAGCGCCGCCATCACCGCCTGCACGACCCAATGCGCCTTCAGGACCAGGCTGGCAAGGTCGGTAGCGGTCGGCAGAGGTTCGGCCGGCGCGACCCCGGTCCTGGACAGGTCCCAGGCATCCGGCACGACCAAAGCCGCGTCGGTGTCCGCCGGTTCGCTGCCAAGGACAGGCGCATCCTCGGACACCTTGGGCGGCGGCGGACCATCCTGTGCCAGCGACGCCGCAGCCAGAAGCATCACGACGCATACGACGCAAGCCTTTACCATGTCAGGGTTTTCCCAACCGACAGCTTCGCATTCACGCCCGATGCAGGGTCCAGCGCCAGGTTGTTGCGGTAGGTGGCGTCGAAGACGTTCTCGACCGTCAGGTTGACCTCCAGCCCCGCCAGAGCCCCGTCTTGCGGCGACCAGGTCACAAAGAGGTCATGCGTGTCGTAGGCCGACCCCGAGGCGCTGGTGTTCACCACCGTCGCGCCAGGACTGTAGTTGGTGATCGCATCGAAATACTGCGCCCGCCACCCGATGACGAGACCACGGTCAGGCAGCTTGGCCCCCAGCGTCAGCGCCACGTTCTCGGCCGGGGTGTCGGACAGTTGCAGCCCCGTCGTCCCGTCCCTGGACTTCACCTTGCTCCAGGCCAGACCAGCGAACCAGCGTTCGGCGTCATAGGCGGCTTCCAGTTCGGCCCCCCAGATCTCGGCCGAACGGAGGTTGACGAAATACGGCGCAACCCCCGCCGCGCCGGTGGAATTGCGGGCGATCATGTCGTCGATGTCGTTGTGAAAGCCGGTCAGCTTCATCTGCAGGCTGTCGTCATCCGCGAAGATCCCGTCGCGCTGCCAGGTCAGGCCCAGCTCGACCGTGCGCGCGGTCTCTTTCCTCAGGTTCAGGCTCGCGACCTGAGGGCCAGAGGAGTAAAGCTCGTCCAGCGTCGGCATCCGCTGCGTGCTGGCCAAGGAGCCGAAGATGGCAAGGCTGTCCGACAGGTCATACATCGCGGCAAGCGAGGCCGAGACGGCGGTGTCCGAGGTATCGGCACCCCGCGCCGAGGCAGGCAGGTTGCGCCCCTCGCGGTCACCGAAATCGACGCGAAGGCCCGGGATGATGGTCAGGCGGTCGTTCTGCACGAACTCGCCCAAGGCATAGACCCCAAGCTTGCGGTCAGTCCCCTGCGGATGAAAGCCGATCTCGCCGATCGAGGAGGCAGACCTCCGGTCCTGCTCGGACAGTTGCAGACCCAGTGTCAGGGTGTTCTGCCAGCTGCCAACGGACAGGTCGGATTTGTTCTCGACCTTCAGCGCAAGCGCCGTGTAGTCGTATTCGCTGGGACAGACGACCTGGAACGTGCCCGGAAGGCAGCTCAGGCCGGGACCGGGGCGAATGTTGGTCTTTTCCAGCCAGGTGTCGGTCCAGGACAGTTGCACCGTCAGGTCCAAGAGGTCGCTGGCGGCAAACCCGTTGCGCCAGGTCAGCGTCAGAGTCTCATCGCGTGAGGCGACGTCGGCGATGCCGAAGGTCGGGATGAACGTCGCGCCACCCGTGGGCGTGACCGGGGAATCCTTCAGGTCGGTCACGGTGCGGGAATAGGCCAGCGTCAGGTCCTGGTCGCCGTCATTGCCGAAGGTCAGCCCTCCCTTCACCAGCGCCGAGGTCGCATTGTGTTTCGTCCCCGGAATATCGTTGCCCGATCCGTCCTGCATCGTGCCGCCTCGCGTGCGGTTCAGCGCGGCCAGGAACTCGGCATTGCCGACACGGTGCGCAAAGGTTACCCCGCCCGTGGCCGTCTCGCCATTGCTGGCCCCCCCAAGGCGGAAGCGCAAAGCCGTGGTCTCGCCCTCCTCCAGATAGTCCGAGGCATCGCGGGTGGTAAACGCGATCACCCCGCCAATCACGCCCGAGCCATAAAGGGTCGAGGACGCCGGCCCCCGCAGCACCTCGACCCGCTTGTACAGGTCAAGGTCGCTGAAGAAGGACCCCACCCGGTAGGCCTCGAAGAACTTGGGTGCGCCGTCGACGGTGACCTTGATCCGTTCCTCCGAGGCGACCTGTTCGGCATTGCCGATGCCGCGGATGTTGAAGGCCTGGCCCAGCATCCGGGCCGAGGCCCCGGCGGTCTGCACGCCCGGGACAGCCTTGAAGACATCGGACAGGGTTTTTGGCTGGCGGATGGCCAGGTCCTGTTCGTCCAGCGCCGTCACGGCCTGCGGGGTGTCGATGGCGACACGGCCGGTCCCGGTGCCCAGGATGATGCGGCCAAGCATCTGGAAGAAGCCCTCCTCCACCTGTTGCGCCCCGGCGGGGGCGGCAAGGGCAAGGGCAAGCGCGGTGGTCAGGACAAGCCCGCGTCTGGCGGGCCGGGGCGGCGTGGTCATGGTCATCCCTTCGGGTCGGTCTGCGGAAGGGCTGGCCATGCGACAGGGCGCGGCTGGCGGCAGAAGATTCTGACTTGATCTGTCAGAAAATGGCTTCTAGAAAGCCTGACTGTAACTGTCAAGTATTCGTCGCAACGCGGCGGATGCCCCCCGCGCCCCAGCTTTCCGCCAGTGACGCGCGTCCCCCAGACCCGATGGAAGGATGCCCATGACCCGGCTTGGCCCCGATCAGATTCGCGCCCTGCGCGCCCAGAACCCGAAGGCGCGGGCCCGCGACTTCGCCACGCTCCACCAGATCACCGAGGCCGAACTGGTCGCGGCCCATTTCGGCCTCGGGACCACGCCCATCGTGGCCGACCCCGACCGGCTGATCCCCTGGATCGGTCGTCTTGGCGACGTGATGGCCCTGACCCGGAACGAGCATTGCGTCCACGAACGGCGCGGCACCTATTCCGACTACCGCACCGGAACCTTCGCCGCGATGGTGCTGGACCCCGAGATCGACCTGCGCATCTTTCCCAAGCACTGGGTCCATGCCTTCGCGGTCGAAGAGCCGGGCGAAGACGGCCCGAAACGCAGCTTCCAGGTCTTCGACGCGGCGGGCGATGCCGTCCACAAAGTCCACCTGAAACCGGTCTCGCGCCATGACCTCTGGGCTGACCTTCTGGGCAACATGCGGCTTCCCGCCCGGCCACTTGACCTGGTCCCGCGCAGCGCGGTCCAGCCCGCCAAGGGGGACACCTCCGGCGCTGCGGCCCTGCGCGCGGCCTGGGACGGGATGACGGACACGCACCAGTTCCTGGGGCTGGTGAAGGACCACGACATGAACCGGCTCGGCTCGTACCGGGTGGCGGACCGACCCTACGCCGAACGGCTGGCACCCGAGGCCGTGACCCTGACCCTGCGCCAGGCGTCCGAAGGGCGTGTTCCGGTGATGATCTTCGTCGGCAATGCGGGCTGCATCCAGATCCACGGCGGCCTGATCGAGAAGGTCGTGCCGATGGGCCCGTGGATCAACGTCATGGACGACCGCTTCAACCTGCACCTGCGCGCCGACCGGCTGGCCGAGGTCTACCGCGTCTGGAAGCCCACCCGCACCGGCGATGTCTACAGCGTCGAGGGCTTCGCGGCCGATGGCGAGTTGATCCTGCAGATCTTCGGCTACCGCAAGAACACTCCGGCCGAACTCTGGAACGCGCTGGTCGCGGGCCTGCCACGTCTGGTCGAGGTTCCGGCATGATCCGCGCCCTTTGTCTGTCGCTGGCCTTTGCTACCCCGACCCATGCCGACGCGACGCGCGTCATCACCCTTGGCGGCTCGATCACCGAGATCGCCGTGGCTTTGGGGGCCGAGGATCGGCTGGTCGCCCGCGACACCACCTCGACCTTCCCCGAAAGCGTCATGGTGCTGCCGGATGTCGGCTATATCCGCGCGCTTTCGCCCGAGAACATCCTTGCGCTTGACCCCGGCCTGATCCTGGCCGAGGGGGACGCCGGTCCGCCCGAAGCGGTGGAGGTGCTGACGGCGGCAGGCATCCCCTTTGTCCTGGTCCCCAAGGCGACCGATCCCGCCGGGGTCCTAGCCAAGATCGCCGCCGTCGCACAGGCGCTGGAGCTTGCCGAAGAGGGCGCGGCGCTTGAAGCCTCGGTCAAGGCCGGGCTTGAACGGGCCGCACAGAAAGCCGCCACGGTCACCACGCCGAAACGCGTCCTCTTCATCCTGTCGCTGCAAGGGGGCCGGGTGATGGCGGGCGGTGCCGAGACCGGGGCAGAAGGCATCATCCGCCTTGCAGGGGCGGTCAACGCCGCAAGCGGCTTTCAAGGCTACAAGCCGATGACCGACGAGGCGGTTCTGGCCGCCGCACCGGATGCGATCCTGATGATGGACCGCGAGGGCGACCTGACCGTCGCCGATACCGACGTGCTGGCCCACCCGGCCCTGTCGCAGACCCCGGCCGCCAAGGCAGGCGCGATCCTGCGCATGGACGGGATGCTGATGCTGGGCTTCGGCCCCCGCACGCCCGAGGCGGCCCTGGCGCTGCACGACGCACTTTATGGCAGCGGCAGCTAGGCCGATGGTCGCGCTTTCGCCCCCGCTTGCCAGGCGCGGACTGCCAGGCTTCACCCTGACCCTGGCGCTGGCCGGACTGGTCCTGGCCGCATCGGTCCTGTCGCTGACCAGTGGCGCTGCGGGACTGGGGGCGGGCGACCTTCTTGCCGCCGCGATGGGAGAGGGCCTGACCCCGCGCGATCAGGTCGTCCTGTTCGACATCCGCCTGCCGCGACTTGCCCTTGGCCTGGCGGTGGGTGCTTCGCTGGCGGTGTCGGGTGTCCTGCTGCAAGGCCTCTTTCGCAACCCGCTGGCCGACCCCGGCATTGTCGGGGTCAGCGCGGGGGCGGGGCTGGGCGCGGTCCTGGCCATCGTGCTGGGCGGGTTTCTGCCCGCCGCACTGACCGCGCTGGTCGGTTCGGCGCTGGTGCCCCTTGCTGCCGGGCTGGGCGGCTGGCTGACGACCCTGCTTTTGTATCGTGTTGCCTCCCACGGGCGGCGGACCGACGTGGCCTTGATGCTGCTGGCCGGTATCGCGCTGTCTGCCCTGGCCGGGGCCGCGACGGGGGTCCTGACCTATCTTGCCGACGACCAGCAACTGCGCGACCTGACCTTCTGGGGCATGGGCTCGCTGGCTGGTGCGACCTGGGCAAAGCTGGCGGCGGCGGTGCCCTTGATGGCACTGGGCCTGATCATCGCGCCGACCCTGGCACGCGGGCTGAACACTCTGGCCCTGGGCGAAGCGCAGGCGGCCCATATGGGCACCGATGTCCAGCTTTTGAAACGCCTGGCGATCCTTTCCGCGGCAGCCGCCACCGGAGCGGCGGTGGCGGTATCGGGCGGGATCGGCTTCATCGGCATCGTCGTGCCCCACCTTCTGCGTCAGGCACAGGGGCCGGACCATCGCCGCCTGATCCCGAACGCGGCCCTTCTTGGCGCGGCCCTGCTGGCGCTGGCCGACGTGATCTCGCGCAGTATCGTCGCACCGGCGGAACTGCCCATCGGCATCCTGACCGCCCTGATCGGCGCGCCGGTGTTCCTGTGGATGCTGCTGCACTCCAGCGGGCTTCGGGGACGCGGGAATGCTTGAACTGATCAATGTCGCCGTCCACCTTGGGCGCCGGGAGCTGCTGCAGGACATCACCCTTTCGGTCCGCGCGGGCCAGCTTCTGGCGATCTGCGGCGCGAACGGGGCCGGGAAAAGCACGCTTCTGAAGGCCATCCTGGGAGAACTTCCGGCGACCGGCAGAGTCCGCCTCAACGGGTTTGACGTCGCCCGCACCAAGCCCGACGCCCTCTCCGCCATCCGCGCCGTCCTGCCTCAGGACACCGAGGTCGCGTTCGGCTTCAGCCTGGGCGAGATCGTCCGGATGGGCCGCGAAGCCGGTGACGTCCTGACCCGCCCGGATGTCGAGGCTTTGGCCTTGGCGGCCGTGGGCCTGAGGGGGCGCGAGGCGGACGACTTTCGCACCCTGTCAGGCGGAGAACGCCAGCGCGGCCACCTGGCGCGCGCGCTTGCCCAGGTCTGGGAACCGGTCGGACCCAACGGCCCGCGCTGGCTGATGCTGGACGAACCGGTCGCCAGCCTTGACCTTGGCCACCAGCTGCAGGCGATGCGGCTGGCCCGCAGCTATGCCGATGCCGGGGGCGGAGTGGTCGCGATCATGCATGATCTGAACCTTTCGGCGATGTTTGCCGACCGGATGGCATTCCTGATTGATGGCAGGCTGGCCTCCATCGGCACCCCCTCCGAAGTGATGCAGCCTGACCTGCTGGAAGCGGCCTATGGCTGTCGGACCGTTCTGAACACAGGCCCGGCGGATGGTCCGTGGCTGGTTCCCCAAAGCTGCCGCGAACTGTCGCAGGTTGCTGTGCGCCGATAGCTCTGGGGACACCCAAGTGACGCGGCGCACCTGTCAGGCCCCCGTAGACCCGAAGGTCCCTGCGCGACGAAGGGCGCTTGCATATCGAAGTGCCGCACGCAAAACTAGGTTCCGGTGCAGCACCTGGCGCCGGATAGACCTGAAACATCCTGGCGACCGGCAGGTCCTTCGCCTTCATCCCCTTTGCATATCGGGCCGCGCATGACCGATCCCCTTCGCACCTTGCGAAAGCTTGCCCAGGCCAACCGCCTGGCCAATGCCAGGCTGCACCGGGCCTGTGCGGCCCTGGCCCCGGCCGAGCTGACCGCCCCGCGCCCGGCCTTCTTCGGGTCGATCCAGGCCACGCTGAACCACATCCTGCTGGTCGACCGCTTCTATCTTGGAGCGCTTGAAGGCCGCCCGCTGGACCGGGCCGCTCTGGACAAGGCAAGGCTCTGCCCGGACCTGCCCACCCTTGCAGCCTGGCAGGCCACCGCCGACCTGGCCCTTGTTGCCCACGTCAAAGCCCAGACGGCTGAAACCCTGGCCCGGATCGTCGCCATCGACCGGGGTGAGCGGGTTCAGCATGACCGGCGCGATGACATCCTCTCGCACGTCTTCCAGCACCAGACCCACCACCGCGGCCAGGTCCACGGGATGCTGTCGGCGACCTCGGTCAAGCCTCCGCAACTGGACGAGTTCATCGTGGGCGACGATCACGCCGCCCGCATCGAAGACATGGCCCTGCTTGGCTGGTCCGAATCTGACCTGATGCGCTAGTCCAGGATCGCAGGCCACAAGACCGCGTTGCGCCGGGTGAAGGGCGGGATGTGCCCGATGCTTGCCAGACCGAAGTCGGCGGGCCGCAGCACCTTCTGTTCCTTGGTCGCCTCGGGATACAGCGCCCGCGCCCGCCACACCGCTTCGGGCGGGACCAGGTCGTCGTCGGCCACCGCGATCATCCGCAGCCGCGCCGTCACACGCGCCGGATCGGGCAGGGGCAGCGTTCGCCCCACATCCGACAAGTGCCAGCCCCGCGTGGTGCACCAGCGCCGCCAATCCTCGTAGACGCCACGCGGCAGGTCGGCCCCCAGGCCCACCATCCGCCCCGGCAGATAGCCCGCCGTCGCCGCCAGCGCGCGAACCGGAGGCGACCAGAACACCCGCGCCTTCCATTGATAGCGCCAGGGATGGTCGGACACATGCGTCAGCCCGGCACCGATGGTGATCGCCCGGCTGACCCGTGGCATCGCCTCATGCCAGCCCAGCCAAAGGCCGCCCACAGAGTGACCCAGCACCCACAAGGGCGTCTCTGGAAACATCCGGGCCAGTGTTGCCAGCGCCGCTGCCTGGTCCAGCCGGCCCCAATCCGCCAGCGTAGCCTTCGACCCCCGCAGTGGTCGCCGCAACGAGGCCCCGAAATCCCGGTAATCGTAGGTCAGGACCGCAATATCCCGCTCGCGCGCGGCCCATTCGGCGAAACCGCGATAGAACCCGGCGGGCGCACCCGTCGCCCCGTGGATCACCAGCGCCGCCCGCGCAATCCCTTTGGGCCGCACGATCCGCCCGCGGAGCACCGCGCCATCGCTGCGGATGTCCAGGTCCTCACCACGCGCCGTCGGGAAAGTCGCATCCAGCATCTCTGCCTCCGCCATTAGACCGATTGGTCTAGTAGCATGACTGGACCGATCGGTCTAGAGTTTTCCCGCCCGACCCCCTATGGTGGGGCGATGAGCGACGAACCCTCCACCCGCGACCGCCTGGTTCAGACCGCCACGCGCCTCTTTCGCCAGCGCGGCTATGACGGCACCGGCCTGACCGAGATCTTGGCCGAGGCCGGGGTCCCCAAGGGTTCGCTCTACCACCACTTCCCCGAGGGCAAGGCCGACCTCGCCTGTGCCGCCGCCGACTGGACCGCGTCCGAGATCATCCGCGTGATCGACGACAGCTTCCGGGCGGCACCTAACTGGCGGCACGGCATTACGACGTTCTGCTACAAGATGGCCAAGCTCTTTGACATTCTGGAAAGCGCCGACGCCTGCCCGATCTTTGGCCTCTTGTTCGAGGGCCCCGACCACGACCGCTTCCGCGCCCAGGCCGAACAATCCTTCGACCGCATCATCGCCGCCGCCGCCCGCTACGGACAAGTGCTTGGCCTAAGCTCCGAAGCGGCCCACGACGCGGCCGAGACCTTCATCATCGGCTTCCAGGGCAGCTGGACCCTTGCCCGCACCCGCCGCAAGTCGGACGTGCTTCGCAACCTTCCGAACCGGCTTTACGGCCCTTCACCCCCGTAGGGTGCGCTACAGCGCACCACCCGCCGCAGCCCACTGAAACTGCTCCGGCGTTTCCACCGCGCAGGGCCGCACCGCCCGCAGCCGCTCCAGCGCGGCGGAAGGGTCCTCTCCCGCCTCGACCATCAACCGCAGCGCCGCAGTGCCGGACCGACCGCAGCCGCCCATGCAATGCACCCAGACCCGCTCACCGCCTGCCAGCACGTCCCGCGCGTGGGCCGCAGCCTGAGGCCATGCCGCCAGTGTCTCTTTGGTCGGGACACCGTAGTCCCCGATCGGCAGGTGCAGCCATGTCACCCCAACTGCCCCCAGGTCCTGCGGCATCCGCTCTGCCCCCTTGGCGGCCAGTTCCTCGGCCGTCGTCATCGTCAGGGCCAGCCCCGGCCCCCAGGCCAGCAGATCCGCCAGATCGGCATCATAATCGCCGCCGCGCCCCGGCATCGGGCCGATCCCCAGCACGCCCCCGCCCACCGCCAATTCTGCAATGACCATCGCGCTCCCTTCCCGGTGGACCTTCCGCCCCCCGCGCCCTAATCTCACCCGCAAGTCACGAGGATTCCATGTCCGACGAGAAAGCCTATCAGGTCCTTGCCCGCAAGTACCGCCCGCAGACCTTTGCCGACCTGATCGGGCAAGAGGCGATGGTCCGCACCCTGAAGAACGCCTTCGCGGCGGACCGGATCGCCCATGCCTTCGTGATGACCGGCGTGCGGGGGGTGGGCAAGACCACTACGGCGCGGATCATCGCCAAGGGCCTGAACTGCATCGGCCCCGATGGCACCGGCGGCCCCACCACGGAACCCTGCGGCGTCTGCGAGCCCTGCATCGCCATCGCCGAAGGCCGCCACGTCGACGTGATGGAAATGGACGCCGCCAGCCGCACCGGGGTCGGCGATATCCGCGAGATCATCGACAGCGTGCACTACCGGGCCGCCAGTGCACGCTTCAAGGTCTACATCATCGACGAAGTGCACATGCTGTCCACCGCAGCCTTCAACGCGCTTCTGAAGACGCTGGAGGAACCCCCGGCGCATGTGAAGTTCATCTTCGCCACCACCGAAATCCGCAAGGTCCCGGTGACGGTGTTGTCCCGTTGCCAGCGCTTCGACCTGAAGCGGATCGAACCCGAGGTCATGATGGCGCACCTGTCCAGGGTCGCCGACCTGGAAGGTGCCAAACTGGCGCAGGACGCCTTTGCGCTGATCACCCGCGCCGCCGAAGGCTCGGTCCGCGACGCGATGAGCCTGATGGACCAGGCCATTGCCCACGGAGCCGGGGAAACCTCGGGCGAACAGGTCCGCGCCATGCTGGGTCTGGCAGACCGGGGCCGGACGCTGGACCTGTTCGACCTGATCATGCAGGGCGATGCCGCCACCGCGCTGTCGGAACTGAGCGGGCAATACGCCGACGGGGCCGACCCGATGGCCGTCCTGCGCGACCTGGCCGAGATCACGCACTGGATTTCCGTCATCAAGATCAACCCTTCGGCGGCCGAGGACCCGACGACCCCGCCCGACGAACAGACCCGCGGTCAGGACATGGCCAGCCGTCTGCCGATGCGCGCGCTGACCCGGATGTGGCAAATGCTGCTCAAAGCCATCGAAGAGGTGGCGCTGGCCCCCAACGCGATGATGGCCGCCGAGATGGCCGTCATTCGCCTGACCCACGTCGCCGACCTGCCCGACCCCGAAACGCTGGTGAAGAAACTCTCCGACCAGCCCCGCCCGCCCACTGGCGGCCCAGGTGGAGGCCTGCAAGGCGGGGCACCCGCCGGTGGCAACACCGTCCATTCTGCCCGCATGGCGCCCATGCACTCTGCCCCAACCCGTGGCGCGACGATGACCGCCGCGGCCCCGGCCCTGGCTGAAGGGCAGCTGCAGGTCTACGCCACCTTCGAGTCCGTGGTCGACCTGATCCGCCAGAAACGCGACATGCTGCTTCTGAACGAGATCGAGACCGGTCTCCGCCTTGCCCGCTATGCCCCCGGCCGGATCGAGTTCGAACCGGCCCCCGGCGCGAAACCCGATCTCGCCTCGCGCCTTGGTCAGCGCCTGCAAGGCTGGACCGGCGCACGCTGGGGTGTCTCGGTTGTCTCCTCCGGCGGGCAAGCCACCATCGCCGAAACCCGCACCGCCCAGCTTCAGCAGGTCCGCGCCGAAGCTGGCGAGAATCCGCTGGTCCAGGCCATCCTGACCGCCTTCCCCGGCGCGAAGATCTCCGAGGTCCGCAGCCCGGAAGCCATCACCGCCCAGGCCGCCGAAGCCGCCCTGCCCCAGGCCGACCCCGAGCTTGATGACGACTGGGACCCGTTCGAGGAATGACCGGCGCCCCCGAATATCCTGCGGTTCTCGACGGGAAATCGGTGCCCCTGCAATGACCGTCCGCCGCGCCACGCCCGCAGATGCCGCAACCCTTGCGCGGCTGAACTCCCACGTCCAGTCCTGGCACGCCGCCCACTACCCCGAGGCCTTCTTTCCCGACCCCGATCCCCAGGCCCTGGCGACCTACTTCACCGACCGCCTGTCCGACCCCGCCTGCACCGCCTTCCTGACTGGCGACCCCGCCACGGCGTACGCCCTCTGCCAGCTTCAGACCCGCGAGCCGTCGATCTTTTCCCCCGGATACCGCCGCCTGATGGTCGACCACATCGCCGTCGCCCCCGAGGCCCGCCGCCAGGGCCAGGGCCGCGCGCTTCTTGACGCCGCCCGCGACCTTGCGAAGGCCCTGCAGGCCGACGAGATCATGCTTGACACCTGGGAGGCCAACACCGACGCCCACGCCTTCTTCCGCGCGAACGGCTTCACCCCCCGCCGCATGCTCTTTCGCGCCAAGACGTAACCTTGGGCCCTGACCTTGCACCCCGCCCTTCCAGCCCGTATCTCATAGGAAACAGACGGAGAACGACATGCTGAAAGGTCTGGGCGGGCTTGGCGACATGGCCAAGATGATGAAAGCCGCGACGGAAATGCAGGGCAAGCTGGCCGAGATGCAAGAGGACCTGGCCCGGATCGTCGTGGTGGGCGAAGCCGGGGCTGGCCTTGTGAAAGCCCGCGCCACCGCGAAGGGCGAGGTCACGGGGCTGGACATCGACCCCTCGATCCTGGTCGCGTCCGAGAAAGAGGTCGTCGAGGATCTGATCCTTGCCGCGATCCACGATGCGCAGCTGAAAGCCAAGGCGCGCAGCGAACAGGAAATGTCCCGCCTGGCCGAGGCGATGGGCATCCCGCCCGGCATGAAGCTTCCGTTCTGATGACGAAGGACGAGACCGGCATCGAGGCGCTGATCGAGCTGATGGCCCGGCTTCCTGGCCTGGGGCCAAGGTCCGCCCGCCGCGCCGTGCTTGTCCTGTTGAAGAAACGCGCGCAGCTGATGGCGCCCCTCGCCCAGTCCATGGCCGAAGTGGCACTCGCCGCCAAGGAGTGTCGCACCTGTGGCAACATCTCCACGACCGAGGTCTGCGGCATCTGCAGCAACCCCGCCCGCGCCACGGGCGAGATCTGCGTCGTCGAGGACGTCGCCGACCTCTGGGCGATGGAGCGGGGCCAGGTCTTCAAGGGCCGCTACCATGTGCTTGGCGGCACTCTCTCCGCGCTGGACGCCATCGGCCCGGACGAACTGGGCATCCCCCGCCTCGTCGCCCGCGTGACCGACGAAGCCGCGCGCGAAGTGATTCTGGCGCTCAACGCCACCGTGGACGGCCAGACCACCGCGCATTACATCGCCGACGCCCTTGCCGCGACAGACGCGCAGATCACGACACTGGCGCAAGGTGTCCCTATCGGCGGTGAGCTCGACTACCTCGACGATGGCACCATCGGCGCGGCACTGCGGGCAAGGCGCAAGCTCTGATCCCCGCTCGTCGATGACTTCGTCACTCCTCGCTGCGCGGCGCCCCTTCCGACGAGAAGACGAAGTCGCACGAGGAGGCGTCCGCTAAAGTCCCAACAACCCCGGCAGATCTTCCATCCGGTGAAAGAGCGGCACCCCAAGCGCCGCCACCGATACGGCGGTCGGCGTCCTGGCCCCGTGCGCCGCATAGCCCAGCACCCGCATCCCCGCTGCAAGACCGGCCCGCGCGCCCATCGCGCTGTCCTCGATCACCACGCAAGCCTCGGGCCGCACGCCACAGGCCGCCGCAGCTGCCAGATAGACATCCGGTGCAGGCTTCGGCGCGCCCAGCGCCTGACCTGACAGCACTGCCCGGAACCGCCCCTCGATCCCGTGCTGGCCCAGCGTGATCTTCATCTTCGCCAGCGACCCGTTCGACCCCATCGCATAGGGAACCCCCGCCGCGTCCAGCCGGTCCAGCACCGCCACGACCCCCGGCACCAATGGCACCCCGGCGATCAGCAGATCATTCATCTGACTGTAGAACTGCGCCACCCAGCCATCCGGCAACCGCGCGCCAGCCTCGGTCGCCTGCCGGGCCACCATCTCGACCGTCTGGCCCAGGTAATCCGCCTCGAACGTCTCCAGCGTCAGCAGCAGGCCATGTTCGGCCAGTTCCCTGACGAACAACGCCAGCGTCGGCCCCTCGCTGTCGACGACCACCCCGTCGCAGTCGAACAATACGGCCTCGGGGCGGGTCATTGCGCGCCCAGCTTTTGCTTGCGCCAGAGGGCAATGCGTTCCAGCAGGATCTCGGGCGTGATCCCTGCTGGCAGGTTGGCATGTGGAACCGGGTAGAACTCGGAACGCGATGGCATGATCAAGGTGACATCCTGAACCGCGACCACCTCCGAGACGTTCTCCCGGGTTTGGACGACCGACGGTCCGTGACCATGAAAGGCCAACCCATCTTCACCCAAAACGATCCTCACTTGGCCCTGCCGAGAGGGGGCCTCCGTGATCGCCGCGATAGTGGATTTGAACATCGCGCGGCTCATCAACATCAGCAAAAGAGCAGTCACAACCATGCCCGATGCAAAGCCGACCATCGCAAACTCGGGACCCTCTGCGGGATACCCATTTCCCAGTTGGAACAGCCCAAGGAAACCGATGGTCAACACCAGCCACGCGGCCACAGACGCCAGAATTTGCCAGCCGCGACTGGGTTGATGAAACGCCTGAACCCGTTTCATCAAACTGGGCAAGGGCAGGTCAGCGAACGAGAACGCCACCTCGATCTGATCCTGGATCGCCGTCATCCCACCACCTGCAGCAATGTCACCGCCGTATCGCCATACTTCCTCTGGTCCGCCAATGCGAACCCCTCGGGCACCACTGGGGCCGCCCCTTCTTCCCAGACCACCATCGCCCCCGGCGCAAGCCAGCCGCCCGTCCTAGCCGCGGCCAAGGCGACCTCTCCAAGACCCTTTCCGTATGGCGGGTCCAGGAACACCAGCCCATAGGCAGACCCGGCATTCCGCCCCAGCTTCCGCGCATCCTGCCGGATGACCCGCGTTTCCGCCTCGGCCCGCATCTTGGCGATGTTCGCCCGGATCAACCCCAGCGCCGTCGCGCCGTCATCGACGAACGTCACCTGCGATGCCCCCCGGCTTAACGCCTCCAGCCCCAGGGCACCAGTCCCGGCGAACAGGTCCAGCACCCGAGCGCCCGCCACGGGGTTGCCGTGAGCATTGATCAAGAGGTTGAAGATCGCCTCGCGCACCCGGTCCGAGGTTGGGCGCAGATGCGCCGCAGCGTCGCCCTCGCCCACATCGGCAAGCTTCAGGCCACGTCGGTTGCCGCCAATGATCCGCATTCGGTCTCCGGGAACGCTCCCCTCTCCCGTTCGGGGAGAGGGGTCGGGGGTGAGGGGGGTCAGGCCTTGAGCAGGGTCTTCAGGTCGGGGGTCGCGACGATCACCTCGGGTGCGGGTGACTTGCCCATCTCGATCAGCCGCTTGCCCACCATGTAGGCTCGGCTGTCGTTCATCGCATCGACCGCCAGCAGGGCCGCACCGCGATAGTACCAGAAGCTTGCCACGTCACCCTCGCCCTTGCGGGTGACGATATGGTCATACCCGCTGTTCAGCCCGGCGATCTGCAGCTTCAGGTCATACTGGTCCGACCAGAACCACGGCTTCGCCTCATAGGGCGCGCCCGCCCCCAGAATGTTCGCCGCCACCGCCTCGGCCTGGTCGATGGCATTGCCCACGGATTCCAGCCGGATGCGCCCGCCTTTCCACGGGAAGGACGCACAGTCCCCCGCCGACCAGATCGACGGGTCCGAGGTCCGGCCCTGCTCGTCCGTCGCGATACCGTTGTCGATGGTCACCCCGGCCATTTCGGCCAGCTGCGTGTTCGGCGTGATCCCGACCCCCACGATCACGAAATCTGCCGGAAGCTGGCGCCCGTCGGTCAAAAGCGCGCCTTCGACCCGGTCATCGCCGATCAGCCGGTTCAGCCCCGTCGACTCCAGCACCGTTACGCCATGTGCCTGATGCAGCGCACGGACATAATCCGAGGTTTCGGGCGAGGCGACGCGCTGCAGGATGCGCGGCGCCATTTCCAGCACAGTCACGTCCAGCCCCAGCTTCGAGGCCACCGCCGCCGCCTCAAGCCCGATGTAGCCGCCGCCCACGATGATGACCTTGCGGCCCGCCTGGAACTCGGCCCGCATCGCGTCCACGTCAGCCAAGGTGCGGACCGTATAGACCCCCTCCAGCGCCCCGCCGATCGAAGCCGGCAACCGCCGAGGCGTCGACCCCGTGGTCAGCGCCAGATGGTCATACTCCAGCACCTCGCCGCCCACGGTCACGGTCTTTGCCGCGGGGTCGATCTCAGTGACCGCCTGGCCAAGCCGAAGTTCCACCCCGTTCTCGGCCCAGAATTCCGGCGCGCGCAGCCACAGCCGGTCTTCCTCCATCTCGCCCAGAAGATAGGCCTTTGACAGGGGCGGGCGCTGGTAGGGCGGCGCGGGCTCGTCGCCCAGCATCACGATCTCGCCCTGATGGCCCAAGGCCCGCAGCTTCGCGGCCAATGCAGCGCCCGCCTGCCCGGCCCCGACGATCACCACCCGCATGGCACTTCCCCCTCTGGCATGTTCCGCGCCGGACCCTATAACCCAAGGCGCAACAGGTGCAACGCGCCGCGACCATGAGGAACTGAAAATGACGATTGCCGAAGGTTCGAAACTGCCCGACGCCACCCTCCTGCACATGGGCGACGCCGGGGCCGAGGCGGTGAAACTGTCCGACAAGCTCAAGGGCCGCAAGGTCGTGATCTTCGGGCTTCCGGGGGCCTACACCGGCACCTGCTCGACCGCCCATGTCCCCAGCTTCATCCGCACCGCACAGAAGTTCGCCGAAAAGGGCGTGGACGAGATCATCTGCGTCAGCGTCAACGACCCCTTCGTGATGAAGGCCTGGGGCGAGGCCACGGGCGCCACCGCCGCCGGGATCACCATGCTGGGCGATGCCGATGCCAGCTTTTCCAAGGCCATCGGCCTGACGTTCGACGTGCCGCACCTTGGCTTCTTCGCGCGGTCCAAGCGCTATTCGCTGCTGGCCGAGGACGGCGTGGTGACGAAGTTCAACCCGGAAACCGGCACCGGCTGCGAAATCTCGGCGGGCGAACACCTCTTGTCGCAACTCTGACCCACCGCTCGTCGTCGACGTCGTCGCTCCTCGCAGGGCCCCGCCGTCCGAGGAGGAGACGAAGTCGAACGACGAGGGTTCCCGAAGGACTTATCCCTCGCGCACGTGGCGCTGAAACGCCCGCTTCAAGAGGTCGAGTTCGGCCCGAAGAAGGCTCAGCTCTACCCGGATGTCGCCGTCCAGCGGTTGACCGGCGACCAGCGTTACCGTGGCCAGCGTCTGCCCGCCTGACTGCACCAGGATCGTCTGCAGGCCCTCGTTCAGGACCCAGGCCGGGATCGGCACCCGCAGCGCAAAGCGCCCCGGTTGTCCGGGAACGGGCTGGACCTGCACCCCCTCGACCACCCGGCCGCCATGCAGCGCCTCGATGACCGGAGGCTCGGTCGCTGTCACCAGCGCCTCCCAGACCCCGCCTGAAATCCCGCCCTCTTCAACCTTCATCCTGCACCCTTACAACTCGGCCCTGGGCCTGCGGCTGACCACCAGGTCGCGGATCACGAGGCGGGTCATCGCCGCCTCGTTCAGGATCAGGTCCAGCCAGGCCCTCTCGATCCGCCGGTCGTTCAGGTCGGCATAGGCCAGGTCGAACTCTGCCACCTTGTCGCGGCCTTGCTCCGGCAAAGCGCTGACCGGCTGCGCGACGTTCGGCCCGTTCTTGATGTTCAGCCGGGTGAACGCCTTCAGCGGGTGCTCACTGTCGACGACCATCTCGGCGCGCACCAGATGGCGCGACTTCAGCCCCTCGACGGCTGCCGCTGGCAGGTTGATCGCCAGCGACAGAAAGCTGCCCTTGAAGCCGAAGACATCAATGGCCAGCCCGTAGGGCGCGCGATCCTCGGGCTTGTCGTTGCGGACCTGCCGCACCACGATCTCGCCCAGAGGGCAATCGTGGTAAAGCGCCACACCCTCGCCCAGCGGGGTCCGGTCCGTCGCGGCCACCGCCCCCGGTTCGGCCAGCGCCCCGCGCCAGAGGTCGGGACGCCAGGCCCAGTCAGTGCCCAGCGGCATCTGCGGCAGCCCGGCGGTCAGCGCCGGGACCGCCAGCCGCGCGTCGGCCACCTGCAGCGCCCGGTCCAGCTGCCGCCGCATGCCCCGCGCCTCGGCCCGCAGAGCGCGCAGCTCGAAGCTGTCCACCTCGGGCGCCGCCTCGGCCAGCCGCGCCCACCGCCCTTCGGTCCTGCGCTGATGCCAGACCTCCAGAAACTGTGCGATGCGACCGGCCATCAGCCCTTACTGGTCCATGTAGACGTGGCTTTCGCCCTTGCCGCCCGGATGCGTCACCGCGCCCCAGCGCGCCCCACCGCAAAGCTTGGCGAACTTGTGGACCGCGCCCGAAGTATACTGCGTCTTGCGCGGCCCTTTCCATTCGGCCTTGCGCTTGGCCATTTCTTCGTCCGAGACGTTCACCGACAACTCGCCCGTCAGCGCGTTCAGCGTGATGATGTCGCCGTTCTGCAAAAGGGCAATCGGCCCGCCATGCGCCGCTTCCGGCCCGACGTGACCCACGCAGAAGCCCCGTGTCGCACCACTGAACCGGCCATCGGTGATCAGCGCGACCTTCTTGCCCATGCCCTGACCAGACAGGGCCGCCGTGGTCGACAGCATCTCGCGCATCCCCGGCCCGCCTGCGGGGCCTTCGTTGCGGATGACGATGACCTCGCCTTCCTTGTATTCCCGCGCCTTCACGGCGGCGAAGGCATCCTCTTCGCACTCGAACACCCGCGCCGGGCCGCTGAAGACCTGCTCGGCCTCGCTCATGCCGGCGACCTTCACGATGGCCCCGTCGGGGGCCACGTTGCCCTTCAGGCTGACCACGCCGCCGGTCTTGGTGATCGGGCTGTTGATGTGATAGATCACCCGGCCGTCCGCCTCGCCGCGAATTTCGTCCAGGGACTCGCCCAGCGTCTTGCCGCTGGCGGTGATGCAGTCCAGGTGCAGAAGCCCGGCCTTGGCCAGTTCCTTCATCACCACGGCCACGCCGCCTACCTCGTGCAGGTCCTTGGCGACGTATTTCCCACCCGGCCGCAGGTCGACGAAGTACGGAGTGTCCTTCATGCAGGCCGCCACGTCGAAGAGGTCGAAGTCGATCCCCGCTTCGTGCGCCATCGCCGGCAGGTGCAGCGCCGCGTTGGTCGACCCGCCCGTGCAGCCCACCACCCGCGCCGCATTCTCCAGCGACTTCCGCGTCACGATGTCCCGCGCGCGGATGTTCTTCTCGATCAGGTTCATCACCGCGACGCCCGAAGCCTCGCCATACTGGTCGCGGGACTCGTAGGGGGCCGGGGCCGAAGACGAGTTCAGCAGCGCAAGCCCGATGGCTTCCGAAACGCAAGCCATCGTGTTCGCCGTGTACTGGGCACCGCAAGCACCACTGGAGGGGCAGGCCACCCGCTCCATGATCTCCAGTTCCGCGTCCGAGAGGTTCCCCGCCTGGTGCTTGCCCACCGCTTCGAACATGTCCTGCACGGTGATGTCCTGGCCCTTGTAGCGGCCCGGCAGGATCGACCCGCCATAGATGAAGACCGACGGCACGTTCAGCCGGATCATCGCCATCATCATGCCCGGCAAGCTTTTGTCACACCCGGCAAGGCCCACCAGCGCGTCATAGCAATGCCCGCGCATCGTCAGTTCCACGGTATCCGCAATCGCATCCCGCGACGCCAGCGAGGACCGCATCCCCTCGTGCCCCATCGCGATGCCGTCCGTCACGGTGATCGTCGTGAACTCACGCGGGGTGCCGCCGCCCTTCTTGACGCCGTGCTTGACGATCTGAGCCTGGCGGTTCAGCGCGATGTTGCAGGGGGCCGCTTCGTTCCAGCAGGTCGCCACACCCACCCAGGGCTGGTGGATTTCTTCCTCGGTGATCCCCATCGCGTAGAAATAGCTGCGATGCGGGGCACGCGCCGGACCTTCGGTCACATGGCGGCTGGGAAGCTTCGACTTGTCGAAACGGGCGTTGGTGGACATGACGGCTCCTTGCGGGAAATGGCTTGGCCGCAAGGGATAAAGGCGCGCCCGTCTAGGGGCAAGCCGAATTGGCGGCGTCAGGTGCCGTTGATCGCCACAGTCGCGCTTTGCATCAGCCCGTCAAGCTGCAGGCGCAGGCTGTCCACGAAGCCGACGTAGCTTTTCAGCACCCCGGTCAGCGCCGGAACCGCCTCGGCAATCGCGTCCGCGCTGCCGTAAACCGCCGAGCCCAGGATCGCCACCGTCAGCACCATCAGAAATCCGCTGCGAAAGCTGCTGCGCCCTTCGGTCGCCGCCAGCGTCGTGTCGTCTGCAGGTTCATCGACCACCGCCTCGGACGGGCGCAAGGTCGAATTGATCTCTTCGACATCGGGCAGGCGTGCACGGCGGGCCGCAAGGGTTGCATCCTCATAGACCGGCTGGTGCGGCAGGCTGACCTCTGGGACGGCCTGTTCGATGCCAAGTTCGGTCTGGGTCTCAAGCGGCTTTGCGACTTCGGCCTTGCGGGCCCTGGCCTCACGCTCGGCTTCCTCGCGCAGAATGGCCAGGACGGAATCGTCCACCGCATAAGCTGCCGCGCCCGCAGCGGCGACCGGCTCGACGGGTAGGTCGGCAATCTCAGGCTCTGGATCAGGCAGCGTCTCGGCGACCGCAGCCGGGGCCACGACGTCATCCGCGGCGCGTTCATCCGAAACGGTCTCGACCGCAGCAGGCACTTCGGGATCAGCGGGGGCCGGCTCGGTGTCGTCAGCCGGAACCGGCGCGTCGGCCAAAGGTGCAGGCTCCACCATGCCCACAGCCGCGTCAGGCACTTCCGTCACGTCGACCGGAACGGGATCAGCGGACGCCGGGACCACCGCCTCAGGTTCTGTCACCACCTGCGGCGCCGAGGCCTCGACCGGGGCCTCTGGGGCGGCGGCAGGGGTTGGGACGGGCGCTGCGACGGGCGCTGCGGCAACAGGCGCGGCGACCGGCGCGGCGACCGGCACCGCTGCAGGCGCCGCTGCCACAGGAGCCTCGGCCACAGCGGCACGCGGCCGCATCTGATACCAGGAATGTCCGCAATTGGCGCATTGCACATCGCGCCCGGTCTCCGGGATCGCGTCTTCCGGGACCTCGTACTTGGCCTCACAGTTCGGACAAACCAACCGCATCATCGTCCCTCAAGCCTGTTTTTTCCGGCTGCCGCACTCGTTGTAATCCGTAATTCCAGTCGTTCCAAGGGTTTGTCGCTTACCCTTGTGCAATCGTTTCCCCCTGTGCGATGGAAAGCGCAGTGGCAGCGACCCGGATGCCACTTTTCCGGACGCATCGGGCAGCAGGGGACAACCGTGATCACCTTCGAGAACGTGGCCTACAGCTATGGCGGGGGCGAGCTTCTGTCAGACGTCTCGCTGAAGCTGGCACCGGGGTCCTTCCACTTTCTGACCGGCCCCTCGGGCGCGGGGAAATCCACCTTCCTCAAGCTTGCCTATGCCGAGCTGAAGCCCACCTCGGGCCGCGTCACCCTTTTTGACAACGACGTCACCCGGCTGTCCCGCGACGATGTCGCCCGCACCCGCCGCCGGATCGGCATCGTGCACCAGGACTGCAAGTTCCTGGACCACATGACCCTGGCCGCCAACATGGCGCTTCCGTTTACCGTCTCGGACCGCGAAAGCGACCCGCAGGATCTTGACGATCTTCTCGGCTGGGTCGGCCTTGCCCATCTTGCCAACGCCCTGCCCCCCCAACTCTCGGGCGGAGAACGCCAGCGCGCCGCCCTGGCCCGCGCCGTCATCGTCGACCCCGACGTGATCCTTGCGGACGAACCGACCGGCAACGTGGATTGGGAGATGTCCTTGCGGATCCTGACCCTGCTGGTCGAACTGAACAAGATGGGCAAGACCATCCTGGTCGCCACCCACGACCTGAACCTGATCCGCCAGGCCAAGGCCCAGATCCAGGCCCGCGTCCTGCGCATTGCCAAGCATCGGGTCCAGCTTGCGGGGGCCGACCTGTGAAGTTCCCCAAGCCCAAGCCCGCTTCGCCCGCCACCCGCGCGCTGGAGGTCGTCCCCCCCTCCGGTCCGACCGCCTGGCTGACGACCTTCACGGCGGGGGCGATGACCTTCCTCTGCGTCTTCGCGCTGGCCCTCTCGCTTGCCTCCGGCCGCCTCGCCACCCGCTGGTCCGAGGCCCTGGCCAAGACCGCCACCATCCGCCTCTCGGCCCCGGCCGAGCAGGTCCAGATCCAGACCGACGCGATCCTGGCCACCCTTGCCACCACCCCCGGCATCGCCAGCTACCGCCTGATCGACGACGACGAGACGCGCACCCTTCTGGAACCCTGGTTCGGCCCCGGCCTGCCGATCGAGGCCCTCCCGATCCCCCGCCTGATCGAGGTTGTGGAAGCCGACCCGCCCTACGATTCGGAAGGCCTGCGCCAGCGCCTGACCGCCGAGGCCCCGGGCGCGATTCTGGACGATCACACCCGCTGGCGCCGCCCCCTGGCCGAGGCCGCCAGCCGCATCCGCCTGCTTGGCGTCCTCTCCATCGCGCTGATCGGGGCCACGATGGCCGCGATGATCACGCTTGCGGCCCGGGCCGCGCTTGCAACCAACGCGCAAGAGATCCGTGTCCTCCGCCTGATCGGCGCCCGGGACACCTACATCGCCCGCGCCTTCGTGCGCCGCTTCACCCTGCGCACCCTGGGCGGGGCCGCCATCGGGGCGGCGGCGGGCCTTGCCGGTGTTGCGGCCCTTCCCGCAGCCGACGCCGCCGGGGGCTTTCTGACCGGCCTTGGCTTCACCGGCTGGGGCTGGCTCTGGCCCTTGGCGCTACCGCCCCTGGCCGCTATCGTGGCCTTCCTCGCCACCCGCCGCGCCGCCTTCCAGAAGCTGAGAGAGCTGACATGACCCCGATCCGCTGGCTCCTGTCGCTGGTCTTCATCGTCCAGATGTACCTGGCAATGGCCGTCATCGCCCTGGCCTTCGCCCCCTGGGCGCTCTTCTCCCGCACCGGGGCGCGCGCGGCCTGCAAGACCTACTGCCGTTGGGTGATCTTCACGCTCCGCCTCCTCTGCGGCACCCGCTGCGAGGTTCGGGGCACGCCCCCCACCGGCGAGGCCGTCATCGCGGCCAAGCACCAAAGCTTCCTCGACATCATCCTGATCTTCAACGCCGTCCCCACCGGCAAGTTCATCATGAAGCGCGAGCTGATCTTCACCCCGTTCCTGGGCCAGTACGCGCTGAAGATCGGCTGCGTTCCGGTGAACCGCGGCAAGCGCGGGGCCGCCATCACCAAGATGAAGGCCGACGTCGCCGCCGGGGCCGCCGAGCCGGGCCAGCTGATCATCTACCCGCAGGGCACCCGCGTGGCCCCTGGCGACGCAAAGCCCTACAAGGTCGGCACCGGCCTGCTTTACGAACAGCTGGGACAACCCTGTGTGCCCGTCGCGACCAACGTGGGCCTGTTCTGGCCCAAGCGCGGCCTCCTGCGCAAACCCGGCCTTGCCGTGGTCGAATTCCTCGACCCCATCGCGCCCGGCCTCAAGGTGCAAGAGTTCATGGCCCGCCTGGAAACTCAGGTCGAAACCCATTCCAACCGCCTGATGCGCGATGCGGGTTTCCGCGCCTGACGACCACCCGGTCCGAAACCATCGAGCATCTCCTCGACGCCCTCGCCCCCCTGCCGCTGACCTCCCGCAAGATGTTCGGAGAATACACGCTTTACCTCGGCGGAAAGGTCGTGGCCATGGTCTGCAACGACCAGCTTTACCTCGAACCTGCGCGACGTCCGCCCTGCCCGATTGTCCGCTGGGCGCACCCTACCCCGGTGCGAAGCCGCACCTCCCGGCCACCGACGCGCTCGACGATCCGGTACCGGTGACTTCCGCCCTGAAGGCCATGGCCGCCGACCTCGCCGCTCCCAAGCCCAAGCGGAAGCCGAGACCCAAGTCTCCGTTCACATTTGCACAAATATCCCACGGGGGTCTGGGGGTGTGAAACCCCCAGCGGCCAGCCAGGCGGACGAACGAAAAGGACTGGAACACCACTCTCGGCAGACGATGGGGTGAAACCGCTCTTCGAGGACTTCGACCCTCATCGCTCCCCGCGCGCACCTCGCGAGGAGAAGCCGAAGGCGCACGACGAGCCGCAGGAAAGGCGCCAAAAGATCCTGAACGCTCGCAGCCAACCTCTTGATATCGTGACCCCGAAACCCTGCCCATCCGCGGGCAGCTCAGCTCAGCGGACAGTCCGCCACTTCCAGATCCAGCGCCAGAGTCGCCTCCGGCCCATAGCCCAGCCCCGAGACGTTGATATACAAGGCCCCGGTCTCGGCCCAGACATCGGTGACCTTCATCGTCGTCCCCGCCGGATCGACCGAGACAGCAGCGAAGAGGGCGCAGTCCGTCTCGAACCGCAGGACATAGCCGTTGAACTTGGCATCAAAGAACCGCCCGATCCCTTTGGGATAGCTCAGCTCGATCCGCGTCGGGCCGATCTCGACCGCCACCGGCACGACGTCCAGCCCGCCTGTGAAACCCTCGGGCCCCAGACCGAATTCGGTCCCTTGCCCGACGGTCACGGTCCGCCCCCGCGCCACCAGAAGCGGGGCCTCCCGGTCGTTCCAGGTCTCGACCGTAAAGGTCACCAGCCGGCCCTCCAGCGTGCCGCCCGCGACCGGGGCCGCCAGCAGCGCGCAGAGGACCAGCCCGCGGATCATGCGAACTTCAGCGCGGCAATCCCGGCAAGGATCAGCAGCACCCCGGTCACACGCATCAGGTTGACAGGTTCGTTGAACAGGAACACCGCCGCGATGGCGGTCCCGACGGCCCCGATCCCGACCCAGACCGCATAGGCCGTCCCGACCGGCAGCGTCTTCATCGCCACGGACAGCAGGTAGAACGACCCCAGGGCCAGCACGATGGTCACCACCGAGGGCACCAGCTTCGTGAAGCCCTCGGAATACTTCAGCCCCAGCGCCCAGCCGGTCTCCATCAGCCCCGCAATCGCGACGATCACCCAGGGGTTCACGCCGCCAACCCTTTTGCGCCCATGTCGATGAACTTCTGCCGCCGGTCCTTGACCAAAGCCTCGGGCTTCTTGCCGATCAGATCGCCCAGCATCGCCTCGATCGCCTTGCCCACGGCATCCACCGCCTCTTTGGGGGACCGCTGCGCGCCGCCCAGCGGTTCCTTCACGATACGCTCGATGATCCCCAGCTTTTGCAGGTCCTGCGCGGTCAGCCGCAAAGCCTCGGCGGCCTCACGCATCTTTTCGGCATCCTTCCACAGGATGGACGCACAGCCCTCGGGCGAGATCACCGAATAGACCGAATGCTCCAGCATCGCGACGCGGTTTGCCGTCGCAAAGGCCACTGCCCCACCCGAGCCGCCCTCGCCGATCACCACACTGATCAGCGGCACCCCGATGGACAGACACTTCTCGGTCGACCGCGCGATGGCCTCGGCCTGCCCGCGTTCCTCGGCGCCCTTGCCGGGATAGGCGCCCGCCGTGTCGATCAGCGTGATCACCGGGATGCGGAAGCGGTCGGCCAGGTCCATCAGGCGGATGGCCTTGCGATACCCCTCGGGCCGGGCCATGCCAAAGTTCCGCTGGATGCGGGACTTGGTGTCGTTGCCCTTTTCGTGGCCGATTACCATCACCGGCTGGTCGTTGAACCGCGCCAGCCCCCCGACCACCGCGTGATCGTCGGCAAAGGCCCGGTCGCCTGCCAGACTGGTGAACTCGGTGAACAGGGTGTCGATGTATTCCTGGCAATGCGGCCGGTCGGGATGCCGGGCGACCTGGCACTTCTGCCAGGCGGTCAGGTTCTTGTAGAGATCGCGCAGCGCCGCATCGGCTTTGCGATCCAGCGCCTCGGCCTCTTTCGACACGTCCATGCCTGGGCTGGTCTTGGCCATCGCGCGAAGCTCTTCCGCCTTGCCTTCGATGTCGGCGAGGGGCTTTTCGAAGTCGAGGTACTGCATGGCGCTTCCTTTTCGGGACCGCCTCTATATGCCCGCGGGCAAGGGCTGATGCAACTCGGCAAGCGGGCCTTGGGCGGCAGGCTAGCGACTTGCCTCCTGCTCCAGCCGCTGGCGCGCGATGGATTCGTGCTTTTCGGCGCGCATCTGGTCGTGGAACGCCTGCTCCACATAGGCCATGTGGGCCCCCACCGCTGCCCGCGCAGCATCAGGATCGCGGGCCTGGATCGCCGCGTTGATCGCCCGGTGCTGGTCCAGCAGCTGGTCGCGGGTGATGCGGTTCTTGAACATCATCTGCCGATTGTAGAACACGCCCTGCCGCAGAAGATCGAACATCGACCGCAGCATGTGCAGCATGATGACGTTGTGGCTGGCCTCGATGATCGCCATGTGGAATTCCGCGTCCAGCCGCGCCTCGTCCGAGGGGTCGCGTTTCAGGTGCGCGGCTTCCATCTTGCGGCAGATCGTGTCGATCAGCTTCAGGTCGGTCTCGGACCCGAAAACCGCCGCACGCTCGGCCGCCAACCCCTCCATGTCGCGGCGAAAGCTGATGTAGTCGAAGACCGCCTCGTCATGGGTCGAGAAAAGCTGTGTCAGCGCGGGAGAAAACGCCGAGCCCAGCACCTCGGCCACGAAGATGCCCGACCCCGCCCGGCTGACCAGCAGCCCACGATCGGCCAGGTCGGCGATGGCATCGCGCAGGGACGGGCGCGAGACGCCCAGCTTGTCGGCCAGCTCACGTTCCGACGGCAGACGTTCACCGGGACGCAGGATGCCACGCAGGATCAACTGCTCGATCTGGCGGACCACCGAATTCGACAGCTTCTCGGGCGTGACTTTCAGGAATGGCATGGCGGACCCTGGCTATTGGTTCGGAAATATGACCGATTCAGCCAGAATCTCAATGAAAAAGGGGCCAGCCGAAGCTGACCCCTTGTGGTTCCTGTATGGTGCTTAGCGCGTCGGGCGGATGATGATCTCGACCCGGCGGTTCTGGGCACGGCCTTCCGGCGTCAGGTTCGACGCGACGGGCTGATCCTCGCCCCGGCCAAAGGCTGCGACACGGGCACCCGGCACGCCGCTTTCGCGCAGGACGCTGGCCACCGACACGGCGCGGCGCTGGGACAGGTCCTGGTTGTAGGCCGCGCTGCCGGTGTTGTCGGTGTGGCCGATCACCTCGATCCGGCTGTTCGGGTAGCGCAGCAGGCTGGCCGCCACGGTGTTCAGGTCGGCGCGCAGGTCCGGACGGACCGAGGCGCTGTCGGTCGCGAACAGCAGGTCCTGCGGCATGTTCACGATCAGGTATTCGCCGGTGTTGGTGACCGAAATGTTCGAGTTCAGCGAGCCGCGCAGTTCAGCTGCCTGACGGTCAAGGTCGGCGCCGATGATGGCACCGGTTCCGGCGCCCAGCGCGCCACCGATGATCGCGCCTTTCAGCTCGTCGCCGTCACCGGCCACGGCCACGCCGGCCACGGCACCGGTCAGTCCGCCGATGATCGCGCCCTGGCGCTGACGCGCATTCGGATCGTCCGGAAAGGCGTTGGGATCGACGCAGGCAGTCAGGGACAACGTGCCGGCCACAGCCAGGATCAGGGGGGTCTTCATCATCATGTTTGCTCTCGCCTCGATAGTTCGCCCGTTGGTGGGCCTGTGCTCAGACCCGTGCCACAATACACCAACGGCGTCGAGAGGCTGCCGGTTCCCATGCGCTTCGGCAGGGTTCCGCGCATCACAAATCTGTGCGGGCGGCCTCCCAGGCCAGCATCGCGCGCTTGCGGGGCAGGCCCCAGTGATAGCCGCCAAGCCCCCCGTCCCGCCGCAGGGCCCGGTGGCAGGGGATCAGAAAGCTGATTGGGTTGCGCCCGACCGCCGTCCCCACCGCCCGGTGCGCCTGCGGATGACCGATGGCCCCCGCGATGTCGGCATAGGTGGTGACATGGCCCGAGGGGATCGCCAGCAAGGCCTCCCAGACCTTGATCTGGAATGGAGCGCCGATCAGGTGCATTTCCGTCGCCTTCCCGGCAAACGCCGCTTCGACCATCGGGCGCAGGGCGGTGGGGTCCTCGACATAGGTCGCCTTCGGCCAGCGCCGCATCAGGTCTTCCAGTGCCGCCTCGGCCCCCACTTCGTCGGCAAATCCCATGCCGCAGATGCCCTTGACGGTCGCCATGACCAGCGCCGGGCCGAAAGGGCTGTCGAACCAGCCCCAGCGGATTTCCAGCCCCGCGCCGCCCCGGGCATAGTCGCCCGGCGACATCGCCTCCCAGGTCAGGAAGAGGTCGTGCAGGCGGCTCGCGCCCGACAGGCCCGTCTCCAGCGCCGTGCCCAGCATCGTGTGCCGGTCCGCCAGCAGCCTGCGCGCATGACCAAGGGTCAGGTATTGCTGATAGCGTTTCGGGCTGACGCCGACCCATTGGCTGAAGACCCGCTGAAAATGCGCCGGGCTCATCTGCATCTTCGCTGCAAGGTCCTCCAGCGTCAGCGCGGGGCCGGTCGCGTCGATCACCTTCAGCGCGCGGGCGATCACCTGGTAATGGTAGGCGGGGGATTGGTCGGTCATGGTGATATCCTCGGGGTGGCTCGTCGATGACTTCGTCACTCCTCGCGACGTTCGCCCTCGCGAGGAGAAGACGAAGTCGAACGACGAGCTTTCGCAAGGTTTATCCGCACCACTCGCACAGGGCGACCCGCTTCCTGCGCATCCGGTTTTCCCGCCTTGAGCCAATGGGTGGCGCTGTGGTCAGTGGCACCATCCGACGCATGAGGTTCCCGATGCTCCGTCCGTTCCTGGTGACTGCCAGCCTTCTGGCCGCGCTTCCCGCCCAGGCCGAAACCCGTTGTGGCTGGTACCACAACCCCACGCCCGCCAATGTGATCCTGGAGGATGCCGACGGCCAATGGTGGCTTTCCATGCAAGGCCGCGCCCCCGTCCCGGGGTTCGAGGATGCCTATACGACCGCGTTCGATGACCGGCTGCGCATCGACTATGCCGGCCAAGTCACCCAGCGCTATGGCTACAGCTGTGCCTGCGCCGAGGGGGAATTCGACGCCAGCCGCGGCCAGTACGACACTGTCCTGTCGGTCTCGCGCCTGACCGAAATCCCGCTGTCGCGCTGCGAGCAGGACCCGGCCTTGCCCGCCCCCTGACCGCAAGCCCGTTGCGTCACGGCACCCCGGCTGGCAAAAGGGCGCCATGACGCCGCAGCTTCCCTATTCCGCCCTGAAACAGGTCTTCGCGCGCTTTGCCGAAGTCGAGCCCGAACCGAAGGGCGAGCTTGAACATGTCAACGCCTTCACCCTGCTTGTCGCCGTCGCGCTGTCGGCGCAGGCGACCGACGTTGGCGTGAACAAGGCCACCCGCAAGCTGTTCCAGATCGCCGACACGCCGGAGAAGATGCTGGCCTTGGGCGAAGATGCCCTGATCGACCACATCAAGACCATCGGCCTCTACCGCAACAAGGCGAAGAACGTCATCAAGCTGTCGCGCCTGCTGATCGAGAATTTCGGCGGCGAGGTGCCGTCCTCCCGCGCCGCCTTGGTCACCCTGCCGGGCGTCGGGCGCAAGACGGCGAATGTGGTGTTGTCGATGTGGTTTCACCACCCGGCTCAGGCCGTCGACACCCACATCTTCCGTGTCGGCAATCGCACCGGCATCTGCCCGGGCAAGGATGAGGCGCAAGTCGAACGCGCCATCGAGGACAACGTGCCGGTGGAATACCAGCACCACGCGCATCACTGGCTTATCCTGCATGGCCGGTATATCTGCGTCGCGCGCAAACCCAAATGCGGCATCTGCCCGATCCGGGACTGGTGCCTTTATCCGGAGAAGACCGCATGAAGTCCTACCAGGTCGTCGGCATCGGCAATGCGATCGTCGATGTGTTTTCCTCGGCTGACGACAGCTTTCTGGATCTCATGGGCATCCAGAAGGGCATCATGCAGTTGGTGGAACGGGAACGCGGCGAACTGCTTTACGGCGCGATGACCAATCGCCAGCAGGCCCCGGGCGGATCGGTGGCGAACACGCTGGCGGGGCTGGGCAGTCTTGGCCTGACGACCGCTTTCATCGGCCGGGTGCATGATGACGCGCTTGGCCGCTTCTACGCTCGCAGCATGGCCGATGAGGGCACTGAATTCGTCAACCCGCCGGTTCCGGGCGGGGAACTTCCCACCTCCCGCTCGATGATCTTCGTCTCTCCCGACGGTGAGCGGTCGATGAACACCTACCTTGGAATCTCCTCGGAGTTGGGCCCCGAAGATGTGTCCGAAAGCGTGGCGGGCAGCGCCGAAATCCTGTTTCTGGAGGGCTACCTCTACGACAAGCCCAAGGGCAAACAGGCCTTTGAAAGGGCGGTCGACCTTTGTCACAAGGCGCGCGGCAAGGCGGGGATTTCGTTGTCCGACCCGTTCTGCGTGGATCGGCATCGCACCGACTTTCGCCGTCTGGTCAAGTCTCTGGACTACGTCATTGGCAACGAACATGAATGGTGTTCGCTTTATCAGACTGACTTGTCGGCCGCGCTTGAACAGGCAGCGGCAGACGCGGGTCTGATCGTCTGCACCCGGTCAGGCGAAGATGTGATCATCGTTCGGGGGGAGGAAACTGCGCTTGCCCCAGTCCGCCGGGTGGTGCCCGTTGATGCCACGGGCGCGGGTGACCTTTTCGCCGCTGGGTTCCTTTACGGCTATGCGACCGGCCAGTCGCTGGCCACGGCTGGGCGCATGGGCTGCATCGCTGCGACCGAGGTCATCACTCACTTTGGCGCCAGGCCCGAGGCCGACCTCAAGGACCTCTTCCGCAAGGAAGGCCTGATCTAGACGACTGTCAGCCGCGGCGCACCGGCGACGATTTCGCCGATGACCGCTGCCTGATGCCCCGCCTTTCGCAGGCGCTCCACCAAAGCACCCGCAAGACCGGCGGGAACCGCAGCCAGAAGCCCCCCGCAGGTTTGCGGGTCTGTCAGGAGCGCCACGCGAGCGTCTTGCGGCGCGTCCATCCGCCAGCTTACGGCTGCCAGGTTTGCCGGTTGCAGTGATGAGCCAACCCCGGCGCGCGCCAGTTCCACCGCGCCCGGTATCAGCGGCACATCGCCCAGTTGCACCCGCGCCGCGACGCCCGACGCCTCCAGCATCTCCAGCAGATGCCCGGCCAGCCCAAAGCCCGTCACATCGGTCATCGCCCGTGCCACGGGTGCAAGGATCGCCGCAGCCGTCCCCTGCGCCACCGACATTTGCGCGATGCACCCGGCCCAGACCTCGCCCAGCAGAAGCCCCTGCACCCGTGCCAAACCCATCTCGGCCGCAAGGATCGTGCCCGAGCCCAGGGGCTTGGTCAGCACCAGCGCATCCCCTGCCTGCGCGCCGCCCTTGCCGACGGGTCGGTCGGAAAGTCCCGTCACCGTGAAGCCGATGGTCAGTTCGGCCCCTTCCGTGGAATGCCCGCCGACCACATCCGCCCCGGCGGCGCGGAACACCGCCCCGGCCTCGTCCATCACCTCGGCCAGCATCCGGGCCTGCAAGTCTGGCCCCAAAGGTGGCAGTGTGACCTGCGCCAAAGCGACCTGAGGCGAGGCACCCATCGCCCAGACATCGCCCAGCGCATGGATTGCCGCCAGCCGTGCCATCAGCCGCGGATCGTTGCAGAAGGCCCGCAGGTGGTCGGTCGTCAGGACCTGCACCCCTGACCCGGCCTGCAACACGGCCGCATCATCGCCCGGGCCAGAAAGCACCTCGGCCCGCACCGGGGCAGGAACCGACGCAAGCGCCCGCGACAACACCCCCGGCCCCAGCTTTGCGCCGCAGCCACCGCACAGGGGCCGCCCGCCCAGATGCGCCGCCAATCCGTCGGTCGCCATCGCAGGCGCAGTTTGCACCGTCATCGCCGGATAGTCGCCAAACTTGTCCATGAAGGCCCGGTCGATCCGGTCCTTCAGCCGCCAGAACCGCGGGCCGGAAAGGGTCAGCCCCCATTTCTCGGCCACCGCAGCCTTCTCGCCCAGCGAGATCAGCTTCAGGTAATCCGACTGCGGCTTGAACGGCGCCAGCGGCTTGCCCATCAGCGCCGCGCGCAGGTTCGCGTGCAGCACCCTGGCCGCCCGCACCGCGAAGACCCCGGCCTTGGGCCGTGGATCGCCCTTGATCCCCGCGCAATCGCCCGAGGCGAAGACCCGAGGGTCCGAGGTCCGCAGGGTCGCATCCGTGACCACAAACCCACGCTCCAGCGCCAACCCCGTCTCGGCCAGCCAGCCATGCGGCCGCGCCCCCGTGGCCGTCAGCGTGAAGTCCGAGCCGACTTCTTCGCCGCCCTCCAGCAGGACCGACCCGGCCCGGACCTCGACCACCCGGACGCCCAGCCGCAGGACGACACCCGCCGCCGCCAGCCGCCGCTCCAGCGCCCTGCGCGCCGCAGGGACAAGTGCAGGCAGAAGCGCATCTGCCTGATCCAGAAGCGTCACCTGTGCCGTGCCGCCCAGCCGATGCACCGAGGCCAGCGCCAGCTCCACTCCGCCCAGGCCCGCCCCCAGGATCGCCACCCGTGGCCGCGCCGGAGCCTGGGCGACAAAGGCCTCCCAGGCCTCGGCATAGCGGCCGAGGGGCTTGGCGGCGACGGCGTGGTCCAGCGCGCCCGGCAGCGACGGCAGGTCCGAGGTGATGCCCACATCAATCGCGGCAAGGTCATAGGGCAGCGGCGGACGCCCGGCCAGGTGGATCAGCCGCGCCTCGGGGTCGATTCCGGTGACCCGGTCCAGAATGACGCGCGCCCCGGCGAAACGCCCAAGGCGGACCAGGTCGATCATCAGCTCGTCGCGCTGGTAGTGCCCGGCGATCAGACCGGGCAGCATCCCCGTGTAGGGCGCAACCGGGTTGGGGTCGATCACTGTCAGCCGGGTCCCAGGCAAGGGGTCCATCCCCCACATCCGCAGGACCAGCGCATGGGAATGTCCGCCGCCGATCAGCACAAGGTCGCGGATCTGGGGATAGGCGGGGGTCATTCGGGCTCCTGCTGCGACTTGGCGCTGCCTTACCCCAGGCCGACCGGAAAGGCGAGCCGCCGGGCCGCCTCTTGCGGTCCGATGTCACAGAGGCCAACCTGCCGAAATGGACCCGCGCCTTGTCACAGACCCCGCCCTCTGGCCCGCGATCCTTGCGCTTCTGGACGAGGCCTTCGCCTATATGGACGGGCGGATCGACCCGCCATCGTCGTTGCGCGACCTGACGCCCGAGGCTTTGACCCGCCAGGCCCGGACTGGTGAGGTCTGGGTCGTCGGCGCGCCGGTCGCCTGCGTCTTCCTGACCCCAAGGCCGGGTGTGCTGTATCTGGGCAAGCTGGCCGTCGCAGCCAGCCACCGGGGCCAGGGCCTGGCGCGGCGGCTGGTCAACCAGGCCGAGGTCCGGGCGCGGGCCTTGCGGCTTGCCGCGCTGGAACTGCAGACGCGCGTGGAACTGGCCGAGAACCAGAGGGCCTTCGAGGCAATGGGCTTTGTCGAGACCGGACGGACGGCCCATCCGGGCTTTGACCGGCCGACCTCGATCACCTATCGGCGGGTCGTGGTCTTCTGAAGCAGGGTCTCCACCCGGAAGTCGGGCGGGACCTGATCCCGACCGTCGAGCACGAGGTCGGCCATGACCTCGGCCACCTTGGGGGCCATGCCGAAGCCGATCTTGAACCCGCCATTCGCCACGAAATGTCCCGCGCGACCCGGCCAGGCCCCCAGGACCGGCGCCCGGTTGGCGGCCTTGGGGCGCACTCCGGCCCACCGATCCGTGACCACGGCCCCGGCAAGCGCAGGGACCGCAGCCACGGCCTTTGCCAGAAGCGCATCAAGCTGCGCGTCCGGGCCGTCGTTTTCCCAGGCGGTCTCGGACGTCGAGCCGATGGCGACCGCCCCGTCGGCATGAGGCACGATGTGGAGGCCGTCGACGAAAAGTTGCGGCTGGTCGCCTGCATCGAACCGCAGGGCAAGCGCCTGGCCCTTCACTCCCGATCCCACGGGCATAGCAAAGGCCTGAGACAGGTCCTGCAGCCCGGCAAGGCCCGTCGCATGGATCACGGCCCCCGCAGCGTCACCGTCGCCCAAGGTCAGCTCTGCCCCTCGGGCCTGCAGCGCGCCGACCAGGGCCGCCAACCCCATGCGGGGCGAAAGCCGGGCCGAAAGCGTGTCGCGGACCAGCCAGCCCGAGGGCGACGCGGGTTCCCAGGCTTTGCCGGTGACGGGGATCACCTGCCACTCAGCCTGGCCCTGCCAGAAGGTCGCGGCCTCGCCCTCACGCCGCCGGGCGGCATCGACCGCGCGGTCGTCGGCCAGGGGCTGCAGGCGCCCAAGGCGCGCATAGCCCGAGGGCTGGCCCGAGGCCGCCTCGACCCCGGCCCACCAGTCCGCAGCCATCAGAAGGCTGTCCAGCTGGAAGGCCTTCTTCGCATTCCAGGCTTCCGGCACATGCGGCGACAGCGCCCCGACCAGCCCGCCCGATGAGCCCGCACCCCAGGCCTGCGCTTCAATCACCCGGACCCGCGCACCGCGCGCCAGGCAGGCCCAGGCGATGGAAAGACCAAAGATCCCCCCGCCCCGGACTGTCACATCAACGCTTGCCATTCCGTTGCCCCAAGACCATCACGTCGCGCAAAGGACTATCCGCGATGGCCAGCCCCGACCAGACCCCGATGCCCGACCTGACTCCGATGCCCGACCTGACTCCGATGCTAGACTGGCGTGACGAGACCATCCCCGTCTCGCGCCGGTTCGACGACCCCTACTTCTCGCTGGGGGGTGGGCTGGACGAAACACGGCATGTGTTTCTGGCCGGGAACGGACTGCCGGGACGGTTCCGCGACGGGTTCCGGATCGCGGAGCTGGGCTTTGGCACGGGGCTGAACCTGCTCGCGGTCCTGCTGGCGCACCAGGGGCCGGGGCATCTGCACTTTACCAGCTTCGAGGCGTTCCCGCTGCCCGCCCCGGACATCGCCCGCGCCTTGCAAGCCTTTCCCGAGGTCGCAGGCGTCGCCGACCCCTTCCTGCGCCAGTGGGAAGCGGGTGCCACGGTGCTGAAGTTTCCGCACCTGACCGCAACGATCCTTCTGGGCGACGCGCGCAAGACGCTTCCTGCCTGGGACGGCCAGGCCGATGCCTGGTTTCTGGACGGCTTCTCCCCCGCCAAGAACCCCGAGCTTTGGTCCGATGCGCTGATGTCGGAGGTTGCCCGCCACACGGCGCCGGGGGGAACCTTCGCAACCTATACCGCAGCGGGCCATGTCCGCCGCGCGCTGGCCGAAGCCGGCTTCACGGTCACCCGGCAGCCGGGGTTCGGCCGCAAGCGGCACATGACGACGGGCGTTCTTGGCTTGGGGGCGACCGCGTCCGGAATGCCCCCCGCCTGACAGCGCGCCCGTGCATCGCCCGGACGATCAAGCCTTGCCAAAGGGCGGAATAAGGCGTACCCGCCCGCCTTCGGTTGAGATTGGCCCACCCCGGTGCTAGGCTTGGCCCAAAGGCCCGGCGCGGGGGCATTCGTCCGCGCTTCCTCTGGAGGACCTGGTCCTGTCGCATTCTGATCCTGCCACCGGCCTGCCGGTCGGTCCGCGCCCGAAACCCGCTGACGCAGCCCCGCAAGACTATCGGTCCGAGGATGTTCTGGCCCTGGTCCTGAAGTCTGTCGACGACGACAAGGCCGAGGAGATCGTCCAGATCGACCTGCGTGGCCGGTCCGACGTGGCCGACTACATGGTCATCTGTTCGGGCCGCTCGTCGCGTCAGGTGGCCTCGATCTCGGAAAAACTTGCCGACCGTCTGAAGCAGGACCTGCGGATTTCGGTCCGCATGGAAGGCAAGGAAACCGGCGACTGGGTGCTGATCGACGCGGGCGACGTCATCGTCCACGTCTTCCGCCCGGAAGTGCGCGACTTCTATCAGCTGGAAAAGATGTGGCTGCCGGCGGGGACGACCCGCTCTGCCGAAGTCTGATGCGCCTGCACCTGTGCGCTGTGGGCCGCCTGCGCGCGGGACCAGAGCGCGCATTGGTGGATGATTACCTGCAACGTCTGGACCGGACGGGCCGTCCCCTGGGGCTGGGTCCGGTCAGTGAACACGAAGTCGAGGACAGGAAGGGCGGCGGCATGGCGGCCGAGGGGCTGCTTCTGTCCCGCGCGATCCCTGACGGCGCTGCGCTGTGCGTGCTGGACGAACGGGGCAAGACGCTCTCCAGCCCCGAATTCGCGCAGGCGCTGGCCGGATGGCGCGATGCGGGCCGGCAGGATGCGGCTTTCGTGATTGGCGGGGCGGACGGGGTGGACCCGGCCCTGCGTGCCCGGGCTGACCTGACGCTCAGCTTTGGCCGCATGGTCTGGCCGCACATGCTGGTGCGGGTGATGCTGGCCGAACAGCTTTACCGGGCGGCGACGATCCTGGCAGGCTCGCCCTATCACCGGGTGTAATCTTCCCAGGGCGCAACCGCTATTGCAGCGCCCGTTCCGCCGCCGCGCCCAGCCGCAAGAGCCGTGCCTCCTCCCCGGGACCACACATCAGGCTGACCCCGCAGGAGGGCTGCGAGGTCGGCAGGGTCAGGACGCAAAGACCCAGCATGTTGCCGATCCGGGTGTTGCGCAAAGCCAAGAGGTTCTCGGTCACGTAATAGGCGTCATCGGTCATCAGCCGATTCGCTTCGGGCGGCAGGATCGGCGACGTCGGCAGGATCACGGCGTCATAGCCCGACGCGCGGTCAGCCCAGCTGGCCCGGATCTGCCGCAACCTGCGCCAGGCCGCGACATAGTCCACCGCGCTGATCTGCCCGCCCGAACGGAAGCGGTCCAGGATGCGCGGGAACATCTTTTCCGGCGCGGCTTCGATGGTGGTCTTCCAGATGCCGTAAGCTTCGGCAGTGCAGACGATGCCAGCAAGAGCCACCGCCTCGGCCGCTTCTGGTGCTGCGAGATGATGGATTTCCGCGCCCGCCCTGGCGAAGCGCCGCGTCGCATCCTCGAAACCCTGGGCGGGCCGTTCGCGCAGGTCGTCAAGCGCCAGCGTCTGCAGGACGGCAATGCGGGCGCCCGACAGACTGGCGCCGCCAAGGTCGGCCGCCGCCTCCCCGCCAAGCGCGGCAAAGAGGTGGTTGCAGTCCTCGACCGAATGGGCAAGCGGGCCGATCGTGTCGAACGCCTCGAACAAGGGGACAACACCCGTCATCGGCAGACTTCCCGCCGTCGTCTTCAGCCCCACCAGATCGTTCCAGGCTGCGGGAATCCGAACCGAGCCTCCCGAATCCGAACCGATGGCCGCCGGAGCGAGTCCGAAGGCAACAGAAGCCGCGGCGCCCGAGGATGACCCGCCTGGCACGGCCCTGTCGTCATTCAGACAGGGCGGCGTGGCCGTCACCGGGTTCAGCCCAAGGCCCGAGAAGGCCAGTTCCGACATATGCGTCTTGCCCAGGCAGACCAGACCCTGCAGCGTCGCAGTCTCCAGCACGGCAGCATCACTGTTCGGCGTGCGGCCTTTCAGCAACGCCGAGCCCGCCTCGGTCGCCACGCCTGCCGTATCAAAAAGGTCCTTCCAGCTGACGGGCACCCCGTCCAGCACCCCCTTGCGCAGGCCCGCCTTGGCCCGGGCAGCCGCCGACATCGCCTCTCCCCGTGCCCGTGCTGGCGTGACACGGGCATAGATGCGTCCCGCAAGCGGATGGCTTTCGATCCGGTCCAGGAAGAACTCGGTCAATTCCACCGGGTTGATCCGGCCCTCGCCAATCTCGCGACCCAGCTCGGCCGCGGTCATGTGTGCCCAGGTTCCGCTCATTCCCGCCCCCCGTTTTGCAGGGAAGGGTAGCGGCTTGGCGACGCATGGACAATCCGTTCCAAGGGGGCCAAGAAAGGGACATGACCTGGGACACCGACATCCTGATTGCGGGCGGGGGGCTGAACGGCCCGGCGCTGGCGCTTGCCCTGGCCCATGGGGGCTTCCGTGTCACCGTGATCGACGCCCGCCCGGCGCCGGACCGGGCGGAGGCGGGCTTTGATGGCCGGGCCTATGCGCTGGCCATCGCCTCGGTGCGGCTCTTGAAGGCCATCGGCGTCTGGGACAGCGTGGCGGACAAGGCGCAGCCTATGCTGGAGATCAAGGCCAGCGACGGCCGCGCTGGCGAAGGGGCCGCACCCTTCTTCCTGCACTTCGACGCCGCCGAGATCGAAGAAGGCCCAATGGGACACATGCTGGAGGATCGCTTCCTTTATGCGGCCTTTCTCAATGCGATGCAGCATACTCCGGGGATCACCTTGCTATCGGGCGAGACGGTGGTGGCGCAGGAGGTCAAGCCCGATGGCGTCACCGTGACGCTTGCCTCGGGGCGCAAGTTGGCGGCAGGGCTAATGGTGGGC
>NZ_JAXMMF010000109.1:0-11635 GCF_034366665.1 Tabrizicola sp.
GGACGATGGTACGCGGCTTGAAGGGTTCCGTATCGTTTTTCAGGGCGAAGGCTATCCGGGCGGCCGCCACTTTGGCGCCCGGCTGGTCGAGATGCCGGACGGGAGTGTCGCGCTGACAACCGGTGATCGGGGCACCGGTCCGGGCGGGATGCAGGCGCAGGACCCGATGCTGGTGGCGGGCAAGGTGATCCTGCTGAAGCGCGACGGCACCCCCGCGGTCACGCAGGAGGGCTGGCTGCCCGGCGCCTTCTCGCTGGGCCACCGCAACATCCAGGGTGCGGCCCTGGACCTGACGGGACGGCTTCTTACGGTGGAACACGGGGCGCAGGGCGGCGACGAGCTGAACGCGCCGGACCTTGGCCGAAACTACGGCTGGCCGGTCATCTCTTACGGGCGCAACTACAACGGCGATCCGGTCGGGCGGGGGACCGAAGTGCAGGGAATGGAGCAGCCGTTGCACTACTGGGACCCCTCCATCGCACCGTCGGGACTGATGGTCTATTCAGGAGCACTGGTGCCAGAGTGGAAGGGCGACATCTTCTTTGGTTCGCTGAACAGCGATTTCATCGGTCGGCTGGACCCCGACACCCCCACCCGGACCGGCTTTGCGGAGGAACGGCTTGCCGCCCCCGAAACCGAACGCGTGCGCGACATCGTCGAGGCCCCGGACGGATCGATCTGGTTCCTGTCGGTTTTCGACGGCGCGGTCTATCGCCTGGCCCCGGGCTCGGCCAGTTAGATCGACAACCGAACCGGGACGACACCGGGCATCCCTTGCGTGCCACGCTCGCGGTAGGGCGTGGTGCTGTAGTGGCTGCGGTAGCACTTGGAGAAGTGTGAGGGTGAGGCGAAGCCGCAGGCCAGTGCCACGTTGATCACGCTCATGTCGGTCTGCATCAGCAGGTTGCGCGCTTTTTGCAGCCGCAGCTCCATGTAGTAGCGCTTCGGCGAGCGGTTTAGGTAGCGGCGGAACAGTCGTTCCAGCTGGCGGGTCGACATGCCCACTTCCTCGGCCAGATCGGCGGGCGACATCGGGTCCTCGATATTGCCCTCCATCATCTGAATGACCTGGGACAGCTTCGGATGCCGCACGCCGATCCGGGTAGGGATCGACAGGCGCTGGGTGTCCTGGTCGGTGCGGATCGTCGAGTAGATCATCTGGTCGGCGACGGTGTTGGCCAGATCTTCGCCATGATCGGCGGCGATGATCTTCAGCATCAGGTCGATCGACGAAATCCCGCCCGCCGTCGTCCAGCGGTTGCCGTCCATGACGTAGACCGACTTCGTCAGCTTCACATCCTCGAATTCCTCGGCAAAGCCGTCCTGGTTTTCCCAGTGGATCGTGGCCTTCTTGCCGTCCAGCAGGCCCGCCTTGGCCAGTGCGTGGCCCCCTGTGCAGATGCCGCCGATGGTCACGCCGCGCCGTGCTTCGCGCCGCAGCCAGTTGACCACGCCCTTGGTGGTCGTGCGCTGGATGTCTAGGCCGCCGCAGACCAGGATCGTGTCCTCACGGTCCATCTCCTCCAGCCCCAGTTCCAGACGGAACGTGGCACCATTGGAACAGGACTTCTCGGTGCCTTCGCCGCACAGGACCCAGGTATACAGCGTCTCGCCCGAGACCCGGTTGGCAATGCGCAACGGCTCGATGGCCCCGGCAAAGCTGATCATCGTGAACTTGTCCAGAAGCAGGAAGACAAAGCGCCGGGTGGAGCTGGCCTTCTGCGTCTGGGTGGCTTTTCGTGGCGCGAGCGTCATGTCTGCGACCTGTTCATGTCGTTTGCGGGCCAAAGAACCGCAAATTCCGGGCCGCCGCAAGGGCCGAAAGCGGCAGTTTTCGCCCAATCGCCCTTTGCAAAGGCGGAAACGGGGGCGTATACCGCTGGCCGATTGCACGGGACCGGAGTGGGACGATGACCAAGGGATGGACGAAGACGGCATGGCGCGCGAAACCGCGGATCCAGATGCCGGATTATCCCGACCAGACTGCACTGACCGCAGTCGAAACGCAGCTGTCGAAATACCCCCCGCTGGTCTTCGCCGGTGAGGCGCGTCGGCTGAAGAAATCGCTGGCGCTTGCGGGCGAGGGCAAGGCGTTCCTCCTGCAAGGCGGCGACTGCGCTGAAAGCTTTGCCGAGTTCAGCGCCGACAATATCCGCGACACCTTCCGGGTGATGCTGCAGATGGCCGTGGTCCTGACCTATGCCGCCAAGGTGCCGGTCATCAAGGTCGGCCGGATGGCAGGCCAGTTCGCCAAGCCGCGCAGCGCGCCCACCGAGGTGATCAATGGCGTCGAGATGCCCTCCTACAAGGGCGACATCATCAACGGCTTCGAGCCGACGCCCGAAGCGCGCGTGGCCGATCCGAACCGGATGCTGCAGGCCTATACCCAGGCGGCGGCCAGCCTGAACCTCTTGCGCGCGTTCAGCACGGGCGGTTTTGCCGACATCCACCGCGTCCATTCCTGGACGCTGGGCTTTGCCGAACATGACAAGGCCGAACGCTACCGCGAGATGGCGAACCGGATTTCCGACGCGCTGGACTTCATGAACGCGGCCGGGGTGAATTCGGACACCGCCAACGAGCTGTCGCGCGTCGATTTCTACACCAGCCACGAGGCGCTGCTTCTGGAGTATGAAGAGGCGCTGTGCCGGGTGGATTCGATCACCGGTCAGAACGTCGCGGGCTCGGGCCACATGATCTGGATCGGCGACCGCACCCGTCAGCCCGACGGTGCGCATGTCGAATTCTGCCGGGGTGTGCTGAACCCCATCGGGTTGAAGTGTGGCCCGTCGACCACCGCTGACGACCTCAAGGTCCTGATGGCCAAGCTGAACCCCGAGAACGAGCCGGGCCGTCTGACCCTGATCGCCCGTTTCGGGGCGGGAAAGGTCGGGGACAACTTGCCGCGCCTGATCAAGACGGTGCAGCAGGAAGGTGCCAACGTCGTCTGGTCCTGCGACCCGATGCACGGCAACACGATCAAGGCGGCCTCGGGCTACAAGACCCGGCCCTTCGACAGCGTCCTGCGCGAAGTGCGCGAGTTCTTCGCGATCCACAAGGCCGAGGGCACCGTCCCCGGTGGCGTGCATTTCGAGATGACGGGCCAGGACGTGACCGAATGTACCGGCGGGCTTCGCGCCGTGTCGGATGAAAACCTTGCCGACCGCTACCACACCGCCTGCGACCCGCGCCTCAACGCCTCGCAGTCGCTGGAACTGGCGTTCCTGGTGGCGGAAGAGCTGTCCTCGCAGCGGGAAGCCGCACGGCGCGTCGCTTTCTGAACGCCGGAAAAGCAATAGCCGGAAAAGCAACAGAAGGGCGGTGGGGCAACCCGCCGCTTTTTTCTATTCGCTGACATGCACCAGTGAAAGGTGGCCCACCCGCCGGATCGGCTGGACGACCGGCGCGTCGGTCGGCGGTGTGGGGGCCCGCGGCAGGCGCTCGTCGCGCCAGCTGCGGATCTGTAACTTGCATCGTGCCGTCGGCCCCGGGGCAAAGCTGATCGCCCCCAGTATCAGCTTCATCCCGCCCTCATCGGCCAACGGCAAAAGTAGTAGTCGCGCCACAAGCCCGCCCCCCGCCGCCCGGTCCGAGCCAAGGTCGACCTCGGCCACGGCAGGTTCGGCAAAGACGCGCTCGACCGTTTCGGCCAGCTGTGGCCGCGATTCTGCCGCGAAAAGACAGCTTAGCGGCAGCCCGCGCACATCCATCCCCGCGAAATCAGCCAGGCCCGAGCCAGCGATGCGAACCTGCACCAGCCCGCGTCCGATCCGCTGGCCCAGGAACACCCGGTCCAGCACGCCATTCAGGCCCCGCGGATCAAGGGCCGCCCGCGCCGGCAGCGTATCGCCGCGCCGCAAACCTTCCCAGTAGCCGCGCACGTGCGCCAGGCCGTCGAACACCACAGGCGTCTGCGCGGGGCGCTGCGGGCGGAACCGATCCAGAAAGCTTAGGTTCATCATTCTCTCCACTGGCCGCATCCTTGCCCTTGCGGGTCAACCGCCCGCCGCGCCATGAAGGGAAAATAGCGCGGATCGACAAGATTCGGCTGAAAATCTATTCAAATGGTAAACACCCCGCGCCGGTGGCGCTGAAAGGACCGCATGATCTCGATGACAGGCTTCGCCGCCCGGCGTGGAGTGGGCGTGGGCTACACGTGGACCTGGGACCTGCGGTCGGTGAACGGCAAGGGGTTGGACCTGCGGCTGCGGGTGCCCGACTGGATCGACGGGCTGGAAGCGATGCTGCGGGCCGAGCTGCAAAAGGCGATCAGCCGCGGCAATGTCAGCCTGACGCTGAAGGTCACCCAGGACGAAGGCCGGGATGATGCAGCCTTTCGGCTGAACGAAGCGGCGCTGGGGGCGGCACTGACGGCCCTGGGCCGGGTCGAGGCTGCAGCGATGGCGCTGCATGTGACGTTGCGCCAGCCGACCTCGGCCGATGTGCTGACGCTGCGCGGCGTGATCGACGCCACCGCGCAAGATACGGACACCACGCCGCTGCGCCAGGCGCTGCTGGCGGATTTCCCGGCGCTCTTGGCCGACTTTCACGCCATGCGTGGCTCGGAAGGTCGGGCGCTGGCCGCTGTGCTGACCGCCCAGCTTGACCGCATCGCCAGCCTGACCGCCGAGGCGCAGGCCGAGACCGCCACCCGCGCCGTGACCCAGGCCGCCAGCCTGCGCGACGCCGTGGCTCGCGTCCTTGCCGCGACCGAGACCGTAGACCCCGCGCGTCTGGCCCAGGAACTTGCCCTTCTGGCCGTCAAGACCGACGTGACCGAGGAACTCGACCGCCTGACCGCCCACGTCGCCGCCGCCCGCGCCCACCTGGCCGAGGGCCAGCCCGCCGGTCGCAAACTGGATTTCCTGATGCAGGAATTCATGCGCGAGGCGAACACCTTGTGCTCCAAGGCGCAGTCGCTGGGGCTGACCCGCATCGGCCTTGACCTGAAAACCGTGATCGATCAGATGCGCGAACAGGTCCAGAATGTGGAATAGGTCATGACCCCCAAGTCGCCCAGGCGCGGGCTGCTTCTTATCCTTTCGTCTCCGTCCGGAGCGGGCAAATCGACGCTATCGCGGATGCTGATGGACTGGGACCCGACGATGCGCTTTTCGATCTCGGCCACGACGCGCAAGCCCCGCCCTGGCGAAAAGGACGGCCGCGAATACTATTTCCGCAGCCGCGAGGACTTCCAGGCGATGGTCGCAGAAGGCCAGATGCTGGAACATGCCGAGGTCTTCGGGAACTTCTACGGATCTCCTCGCGGCCCGGTCGAAGCGGCGATGCAGGCAGGCACCGACACCGTCTTCGACATCGACTGGCAGGGCGGCCAGCAGGTGAAACAGGCGATGCGCGGCGATGTCGTGTCGATCTTCATCCTGCCCCCGTCCATCGCCGAGCTTGACCGCCGCCTGCGCACCCGCGCGCAGGACAGTGATGAGGTGATCGCCGGCCGCATGGCGAAAAGCCGGGACGAAATCAGCCATTGGGCGGAATACGACTATGTGCTGGTGAACCAGGACCTTGAGGCCACCTTCGGAAACCTGAAGACCATCCTGACCGCCGAACGGTTGAAGCGCGAACGCCAGCCGCAGCTTTCCGCCTTTGTCCGCACCCTGAACGAGGAGTTCGAAGCCCGATGATCTACGCCCTCGACGGTATCGCCCCGCAGATCGACCCCTCGGCCTGGGTGGCCGACACCGCCGTCCTGATCGGCAAGGTCGTCGTCGAAGCCGAGGCCTCAATCTGGTTCGGCGCGGCGATCCGGGGCGACAATGAAGAGATCCGGGTGGGCGCAGGGTCGAACGTGCAGGAAAACGCGGTCCTGCACACCGACATGGGCTATCCGCTGACCATTGGGGCCAACTGCACCATTGGCCACAAGGCCATGCTGCACGGCTGCACCATCGGGGACGGCACGCTGATCGGCATGGGCGCCACGGTCCTGAATGGGGCCCGGATCGGCAGCGGATGCCTGATCGGCGCCTGCGCCCTGATCACCGAAGGGAAAGAGATCCCGGACGGCTCGCTGGTGATGGGCGCTCCCGGAAAGGTTGTGCGAGAGTTGGACCAGACGGCCCGCGCCAAACTGCTCGCCTCGGCCGCAAGCTACCAGGCCAACGCCCGCCGCTTCCGTGCAGGCCTGACCCTGGTGTGAGCGGTCAGTCTTCCTCGACCAGTTCGATGGTGATACCTTGCCGGGCGGCATGACTGCGCAGCTCGCGCAGCACGATCTGCCGGTTCGGCAGTTTCGGTGCCACCACCCGCAGCATCTTGCGATAGTCCTGGGCCCCCAGCTTTTCGATAATTTCCAATGCGTCGAAGGTCTTGCAGAACAATGGCGTCACCACCAGCTCAAGCGTAGACGGCAGCGGCAGCTGGCCTTCGAACGCCTCCAGCGGGATCGATGCGAACTCTTCGGGACGCAAGCTGCCCTCGGCGGCGCGCGCTTCCGGAATGCCGATCACCAGGCATCTCAACTTCTGCGACAATTCTCGACCTCTTCATGCGTGAGGCGCCGCCAATTCGTCGTCTTCTTGACTTACGCCGGGGCAGACCCTTGTTCCGGGCAAAGGCCGGTTCCGCACCGCGTTACGTATACAACCGGGAATTTACTGGTATTCCTGCGCAAGACAAGGGCAGAGGCCCGATTGTTCCGGAGAAGTCGAGCGAATGATGCCCCTGGACCCTGAAGTGCTGCTCTCTGGCCTGCCGCTGCCCGCGATGCTGGTGCGGCGCGATGACCGGATCGTGGCGCTGAACCCGCTGGCCGAGGCGCTGTTTGGCACCGGCATGGTCGGCCGCCACGCCGCGATGGCGGTCCGCGCCCCCGCGGTGCTGGAGGCGATCGGCTCGGTCTCGCGGTCGGGCGTCCTGCAGCAGGCGCGGATGACGCACCGCCGTGAAGGGCAGGAGGCGGTCTTCCAGGTCACCGTCTCGGCGCAGGGCGACCTGGTGCTGGCCGTCTTCCGCGACGCGACCACCGAAGAACGGGCAGGAGAGTTGCGGCGGGATTTTGTCGCCAACGTCTCCCACGAGCTGCGCACCCCGCTGACCGCGCTGATGGGGTTCATCGAGACCTTGAAACACGCCGCAAAGGACGACCCCAAGGCGCGGGAGATGTTCCTGGGGATCATGGAGGCCGAGGCGGGGCGGATGAACCGGCTGGTGCGGGACCTGTTGCAGCTCAGCCGGGTGGAAGCCGAGGAGAGGGTGCGGCCCCGTGAGCCGGTGGAACTGCGGGGGCTTCTGGAAAGCGTGATCTCGTCCCTGCGGGGGGTGGCGGAGAAGGAGGGGGATACGGTGGAGCTGACCGGCGATCCGGTGACGGTGCCGGGGGATGCGGACCAACTGGTGCAGGTCTTCACGAACCTGGTGGAGAACGCGCTGAAATATGGGAAGACGGGGCAGGTGGTGCGGGTGTCCCTGACGGCGGAGGAGACGGTGCGGGGGCCTGCTGTGCGGGTGGAGGTCGCGGACGAGGGCGAGGGGATCGACCCGGTCCACCTGCCGCGGCTGACGGAGCGGTTCTACCGGGTCGATTCCCACCGGTCCCGCGAGATGGGGGGGACGGGGCTGGGGCTGGCCATCGTGAAGCACATCGTGAGCCGCCACCGGGGCTGGCTGCGGGTGGAGAGCGTGGTGGGCGAGGGGAGCCGGTTCTCGGTCGTCCTGCCGCTGGGGTGAGGTGGGGGCCGCAAAGGACTCCGGTTGTCCACGGTGGATATTTTCGGATTATGGTTTGGAAGCAAGGGGTTGCGCGTGGGCGTTAAGGATTTGTTAAGGGGGTGGTTAATCGTAATCCGCCCTTGAAATGTACAATTTTTTGTACATATACTAAGGGCAACAACCTTCCCTGGAGGCACCGATGAATCTGATCACCTATTCCGACGCGCGCAAGCACCTGAAAGCGGTGATGGACACGGCCATCCACGACCGGCAGGAAACCGTGATCACCCGCGCGGGCCAGGAGGCTGTGGTGGTGGTCGGCAAGGATGAATGGGATAGCATTCAGGAGACGCTGCACCTGTTGTCCTCACCCCGCAACGCCGCGCGCCTGCATGAGGCGATTGCCGAACTGGAGGCAGGCGGGGGCATCGAACGGGCGCTGAGCGACGGCACCTAGGCCCATGCGGCTGATCTTCGCCGCCCGGGCCTGGGAGGATTACCTGCACTGGCAGTCCAATGACCCGAAGGTGCTGGAGCGGGTCAACCTGCTGATCAAGGAGACGATGCGCGATCCGTTCCGGGGGACGGGAAAGCCCGAACCGTTGAAAGGCGATCTGTCGGGCTGGTGGTCCCGGCGGATCACCTCGGAGCATAGGCTGGTGTATCGCGTGTCTGGTGCGGGGGCCGCGCAGGCGCTGGAGGTGGCGCAGGTGCGGTATCATTATTAAAAGTGTCCGCGACCCTGCAAACGTCGCGCGCTGGCCGACGCCCTGCGCCGGATCGCGGGGGCCGCCCAGAGCATCGGCATCGCGGCGGTGCTGGTTCAGGCGAAGGACTAGGCTGCGAGGGCGTGGTATCTGGGGCAGGCGGAGTGGTTGGAGTTCCCGGCGGGGTCGAGGACGCTGTGGGTGCCGGTTGGGGGTGGGGGATGGTGCGTCAGATCAGCCAACCTACGGCAGGCTGAAGCATGGTATAGCCTGTCTCGGCTGAAGTGAGTAAAAGGGTAGGGGTTTGGAATTTGTTTGAGCGAGCCATTTATAGACGCTCCGACCAACAGTCGGGGTTTCATGTTGATGCTGGTCAAATTGCAGAGGCGATTCTCTACTATGGCGAGATCGAACTCCTTCTCGACCACGCAAATCTCGGACAATTACTTGATGCGATTGGGCATGATGCTCTGGTTCGATTGGTGCAATTGCCATCGGTGAAGGCGACGCTGGTTTCTGATAATCTTGCAACGGGCACTACGATGCAGGGATCCAGTCGCATAGCTTTGTGATCTTCTCTCTCGCGAGCGAGAATCCGCGTCGATCGCAATTAAGCAAAGAGGAAAGGGTCAGGGAGGTCTACAAAAGAAAGCTTGGCTCTGACTTCCGCACTCGCAAGGGAGCGGACTTTCTGTCACAGTTCCTTAAGTCAAGCTCATTTGATCGCGGGCTGGCAGGCAAAGACCTCATCGAAAGCGCAAGGTTGGCGGTCTTTGACTCGGAGTTCATGGCGCAAACTGCGCGGATCGTTTTGCAGGGACTTATTCCAACCATTGATCTTCCGGAAAAAATGTATGTCCGATCACATGATTTTAATGGAAACTTCGTTGTCGAGACAAACATTGATTTTGATCATATCTCTAGTGAATGGAGGAAACACTGGCCACCTGAGATTGGTCCCCCATCAGTAGCTAGCATACTAACAGAAGTCTTGGAGGCAAAAGCAGGGCTGGGGCTCGCGGCTCAGATGAACGCAGATTTGTTTCACACAAGGACGGCGTCCCGAATAATTGCAAGCGATTTGGAACGGATAGCTCGCTCGTCTGATTGTTTCAAGGATCAAGCGCTTGAGTTTAATGAGTGGGTTCTCTCTGGTAGCAGCATAGCTAACGCGATTAACAACGGTGAACGAACTTTTCTAGAGTTCCTTGATGTTGTAGAGGAAGCCGAAAAATTCAAGAAGTGGATTATCGGAGTAGGCGAAGACAAGACGATCGCGCGCGAGTACTTCAATGAAGTGTCAAAAAGAGGCTGGCTGGAGAAACTACCAAGAAAGACGCTAAGATATCTTGCCTTCGGTGGCGCAGGGATTGCCTTGAGTGCTGTCGCGTCTCCTTTAGTCGGAACAGCGTCAGGCATGGTCCTATCCGGAATCGATATGTTCTTGGTAGATCGGCTACTGGGTGGATGGAAACCAAATCAGTTCGTCGATGACAAGATTAGGCCCTTCGTAACCGGCAATGACTAGTTCAGCTCGACCACCCTCCCCTCACAACCTCCCCAACCGCTCCGTCAAAAGCCGGTAGAACCCGTCCCGGTCCACGCCGCCCATGAACATCGCGTTGGGCTCGCGGCCAGTCACCCGCCACCAGTCGGCGACGGTCATGCCGAGGGTAAGCTCGCTCCCCGTCTCGATTTCCACGTTGATGTGGCGGCCGGTGAAGAGGGCGGGCTCCAGAAGGTAGGCGATCACGCAGGGGTCGTGCAGGGGGGCGCCTTCGCTGCCGTATTTGGCGGTGTCGAAGCGTTCGAAGAAATCGGTCCAGGAGGCGACGGCGGTGCCTACGGGGGTGCCGAGGGCGCGCATGCCTTCGACCCAAGGACGCGAGGTCAGGGCCTTGTGGGTGACATCGAGGGGCATGACCACCAGGGGGACGCCGGATTTGAACACGATATCAGCGGCTTCGGGGTCGACGTAGATGTTGAACTCGGCCGCGGGGGTGACGTTGCCGCCCTCAAAACAGCCGCCGCCCATCAGGACGATCTCGGCCACGCGGGGGATGATGTCGGGGGCGCGCTGGAAGGCGGTGGCGATGTTGGTGAGGGGGCCGAGGGGGCAGAGGGTGATGGTGCCGGGCGCGTGGGCGCGGAGGGTGTCGATGAGGTAGTCGACGGCGTGTTGGTGCTGGAGGGGGTGCGTGGGCTCGGGCAGCGGGATGCCGTCGAGGCCGGTCTTGCCGTGGACGTATTCGGCGGTGACGAGCTTGCGCTTCAAAGGGGCGTCGCAGCCGGCGTAGACGGGGGTTTTGAGGCCCGAAAGCTCGACAATCTGGCGGGCGTTCTTCTGGGTGAGGGCGAGCGGCACGTTCCCGGCGACGGCGGTGAGGGCAAGGACCTCCAGTTCCGGCGAGGCCAGCGCGAGGAGGATGGCGACGGCGTCGTCCTGGCCGGGGTCGGTGTCGATGATGATCTTGCGGGACATGGGGGGCTCCTTTCGCGGGAGTAAGCGGGAAGGGGGCTAGTTTGTCCAGATGGTCAGGAAAAGGCGTGCAATGCGGGGGAAGGGGCGTAGGCTTTTCGGCGTCGAAGCGGAGGAGGCTGGCGATGGAGCTACTGGTCGGGACGACGAAAGGGCTTTTCGTGCTGGACGGCGGCCGGGTGCAGGGGCCGTTCTGCGAGGGCTGGCCGATCAACCATGCGGTCGGGCGCGGGGGCGAGATCTTTGCGGCCGGGGGAAGTGGGTGGCATGCCGCGGGGGTCTGGCGGCGGGTCGGCGGCGCGTGGGCGGTGTCGACGGGGCCGTTCGAGGGGGCCGAGCAGCTGTGGTCGCTGTGTTTCGACCGCGACCGGCTGCTGGCGGGGTCAAAGCCTGCGTATCTGTTTGAAAGCCTGGATGGGGGCGAGACCTGGGCCAGGCTGGAGGCGCTGACGGACCAACCGGGAGCGGACCAGTGGCAGCCAGGGGCGGCGGGGCTGACGCTGCACACGATCCTTTCCGACGGGAAGGGTGGGCTGTGGGTCGGGATCTCGGCGGCGGGGGTGTTCGAGTCCCGGGATGGCGGGAAAAGCTGGCAGCAGCGGAACCGGCGCGGAAACCGACCGGGGCCCGCGGGGGCCTTGCCGCGGCATTGGGACGGCGAAGAGATCCGGCGCGAGGACGAGATCTTCAGTTGCGTCCACAACCTTGCCTTCGGGGCGGCGGAGGGGTTGATCTGGATGCAGAACCACCAGGGGGTCTATCAGAGCCGGGATGGCGG
>NZ_JAXMMF010000110.1:0-91247 GCF_034366665.1 Tabrizicola sp.
GTGCTGTGATGGATCTGGTGCTGGGCGGGCGAGATCAGGATGCGCTCCACCAGCGGCGTCCGCCTCGGCACCCCGGCAGGCACCACCCGCGGCTTCGGTGAACCCGAGTTCCGCCAGATCGGCCGCTGGATCATCGAGGTGACCGAGGGCCTGGCCGCGAACGGCGAAGACGGCAACGGCGCCGTCGAGGCCAAGGTCAAGGCCGAGGTCGAGGCCCTGTGCCAGACCTTCCCGATCTATCCGGGGCTGTGACGCGGCAAGGGGGGGTGGTAGGCCCGGAGGGACTCGAACCCCCAACCAAGGCGTTATGAGCGCCCTGCTCTAACCAATTGAGCTACAGGCCCGTAGCGGCATCTGCCTAGCAGACCGGTCGCACGGGTCAAGCCAAAGCGGCGCTTGAGATATGGCCGGGCTATGCTAGGGTTTGTATTGCGTAACCCGAATATGGAAAGAGGGACATCCCCGATGCTGAAGACCATCTCGACCGCCTTCGCCTGGGCCGGAGCCTGGGTTGCCACCTCGACCATCGTGGTGGCTGGCGTTCCGGCCCCGCCGCCTGCCGTCGACAACGACAACGGCAACGAAGGCCTTCTGCTGCTGGTCCTGGTCGGCGCGGTGATTTTCGCTGTCGCCAAGGGCAAGGGCAAACCGGTGGAAGAGGGCGCGCCCGAGATCGTCGATGCCGAGGACGGCGCGGGGACCGGCAAGTACTGACCCCTCACGCCCGCCGCAGCATCCTGCGGACCGGGTCCCACAACACCGGCCAAAGCCGCTGGGACATCAGCGGTTTTTCCATATCTTCGGTCAGCCCGAACGTCAGCCGCTCATCCCCCCGGATCACGTAGAGCGTGCCGAACATCCAGTCCCAGACCGCAAGCGAATTCCCCAGGTTCTTGCCGTAATGCGCGGGGTCGGTGCTGTGATGGATCTGGTGCTGGGCGGGCGAGATCAGGATGCGCTCCACCAGCGGGCCATAGCTTAGCCAGACATGCGAATGGTGCAGCGCCGCAAGGCCTGCATTGGCCAGCACGATGAAAAGGTTGATCCCAGCGATCTCGGCCACCGCAAGATCCCCGTCTGCGGCCCCAAGCAGAAGCCCCTGACACAGCCCCACGAACAGCGCCACTCCCCAACCGGTCAGTAGGATCGACAAGGGATGCTGGCGGTAGGTGGTAAAGGGTGTCATCACCTCGGCGCTGTGGTGCACGGCGTGCAGGGGCCAGATCACGCTCCAGCGGTGGAAGAAGCGGTGCATCCAGTACAGCGCGAAGTCCGACGGCAGCCAGAGCAGGAACGCCAGCGCCACCGGCCCCAGGCTGGTCGCGGGCAGAAGGGCAGGGACCACGCCCGCCACCCAGGCTGCGACCGCCGTGGTCAGCGCAACCCCGCCAAAGAGCCCCAGTACCGCCAGGACCCGACCCAGCACGAAAAGCTGCAGGTCGATCCAGTGCGACGGATGCCCCCAGATGCGCGCCGGCACAAGCCAGCGCCAGAAGCCATCCCCTTCGCCGCGCCAGCGCCAGACGCCCCAGGCCGCCAGGCCCGCCAGCGCGAGATAGACGGGTGCCGTCACCAGCCCCGGCCCGAACAGCACCTCATAGACGAAACGGATCGACTCCACCGGCCCCCCTTGTTGCGCCTAGCCAATAGGCAGCCGCTGAATCCCGTCAAGCCCGCAGTTGCCGCAGGGCTGCATCTGGTGTAGCGGACGGGCGGAACCGGGATCGAAGGGGATGCGATGATGGCGACGGGGCACAACGGTCTGACCTATGCCGATGCGGGCGTGGACATCGACGCCGGGAACGCTCTGGTGGACCGGATCAAGCCTGCGGCCAGATCGACCAGCCGCTCGGGCGTGATGGGCGGGCTTGGCGGGTTCGGGGCGCTTTTCGACCTCAAGGCCGCAGGATATCAGGACCCGATCCTTGTGGCCGCCACGGACGGTGTCGGCACAAAGCTGCGCATCGCCATCGACACCGGGCATGTCGACACGATCGGCATCGACCTGGTCGCGATGTGCGTCAACGACCTGGTCTGCCAGGGCGCGGAACCTCTCTTCTTCCTGGATTACTTCGCCACCGGCAAGCTGGAGGTGGAAGAGGCCACCCGCATCATCACCGGCATCGCCAAGGGCTGCGCCGACAGCGGCTGCGCGCTGATCGGGGGCGAGACGGCCGAGATGCCCGGCATGTATCACAAGGGCGACTTCGACCTTGCCGGTTTCGCGGTCGGCGCGATGGAACGCGGGCAGGACCTGCCGCGCGACGTGCAGAAGGGCGACGTCCTCCTTGGTCTCGCCTCCAGTGGCGTCCATTCCAACGGCTACAGCTTCGTGCGCAAGGTGGTCGAGCTTTCCGGCCTTGGCTGGGATGCCGCGTCCCCCTTCTCCGAAGGCAGCCTCGGCCAGGCGCTCCTCACCCCGACCCGCCTTTACGTCAAACAGGCCCTTGCCGCCGTCCGTGCGGGTGGCGTCCACGGCCTTGCCCACATCACCGGCGGTGGCCTGACCGAGAACCCCCCACGCGTCCTGCCCGAAGGCCTTGCCTGCGAGATCGACCTTGGCGCGTGGACGTTGCCGCCCGTCTTCCGCTGGCTGGCCCAGACCGCGAACATGTCGGAACCTGAACTTCTGAAGACCTTCAACTGCGGCATCGGCATGATCCTTGTCGTGGCCGAGGACCGCGCCGAGGCCCTGACCGAACTCCTGCAAGCCGAAGGCGAGACCGTCACCCGTCTGGGATGCATCGTTGAAGGGCAGGGGGTTGTCTACCAGGGCCGCCTGTTGTGAAGCGTGTCGCCATCCTGATCTCTGGGGGTGGCTCGAACATGCTGGAGCTTCTGAGGGACATGGCTGAAGGCGGTTATGCTGAGGCCGTCCTCGTCGCGTCGAACGACCCGGCCGCGAAGGGGCTGGAGAAAGCCGCCGCCCAAGGCGTTCCCGTGGCCGCCGTCGACCACCGACCCTTCGGAGGCGACCGCGAGGCTTTCGAGGCCGTGCTGACCCGGAAGATCGACGCCACGCGCCCCGACATCCTGTGCCTTGCCGGCTTCATGCGCATCCTGACCCCGGGCTTCATCCGCCGCTACGAAGGCCGGATGCTGAACATCCACCCGTCGCTTCTGCCGAAATACCCCGGCCTGCACACCCACGCCCGCGCCCTTGCGGCTGGCGATACCGAGGCCGGTTGCACTGTCCACGAGGTCACTGCCGAGCTTGACGCCGGTCCCCTGCTTGGCCAGGCCCGCGTCCCCGTACTGCCCGGCGATACCGAGGATACACTGGCCGCCCGCGTCCTGACCCTGGAACATCAGCTTTACCCCCAGGTCCTGCGCCGTTTCGCCGCCGGGGACCGGACGCCCGTCCACCTAGGCTGACGGCCCATTCGGCCGCGTCAGGACGAAGGCGGACCCGACCGCAATCAGCAGGACCTGGGCCAGAAGAACCTTCCACGACAACCCCAGCACCAGCGACACGACCAACACTCCGGCCATGCTGCCCACCGCCAGCCGCTTGGCCTTGCGGGAAATTGCGCCGTTCTCTTCCCAGTTCCGGATCGGTGGTCCGAAGACCGGATGGCCCAGCAGCCAGCGATGCAATCGGGGCGAGGACCGGGCGAAGCATCCCGCGGCCAGCAGCAGGAAAGGGGTCGTCGGCAGGACCGGCAACACCACACCCAGAAGCCCCAGCCCCAGGAACAACACTCCGCCTGCCAGCCAGATGCCCCGCATGTGATTATTCCTTGCGCCAAGGTCGCACCAAGGCACGCCTGTGTCCCCGCCACAACCCCGGCTCTTCCCTTTTTGTCCCGTCCCGCCTATAGCGGTGCGACACATGGGCGGGATGACCCCGCGGGCGAAAGGCAGGACATGCGCACGATCACCACGACCGAAGACCTTGCCGCCTATTGTGCGCTTGCCAAGTCCCAGCCCTTCGTCACCATCGACACCGAATTCCTGCGCGAACGCACCTACTGGTCGAAGCTCTGCCTGATCCAGATGGCGCTTCCCGGTGCAGGCGAGGCCGTGCTGATCGACCCGATCGAGGGCGACAAGATGTCGATGGAGCCGCTCTACGACCTCTTCCGCCACGAGGCGACAGTGAAGGTCTTTCACGCCGCCCGGCAGGATCTTGAGATCTTCTTCGTCGAAGGCGGCGTCTTCCCGACCCCCCTCTTCGACACGCAAGTTGCCGCGATGGTCTGCGGCTTTGGCGAACAGGTCGGCTACGAGACGCTGGTCAAACGCATCGCCAAGGCGAACCTCGACAAGACCTCGCGCTTCACCGACTGGTCGCGGCGGCCCCTTAGCGACGCCCAGAAGGACTATGCGCTGGCCGATGTCACCCATCTGCGGGTGATCTACGAATTCCTTGCGGCGCAGCTGAAGAAGAACGGCCGCGCCGACTGGGTGGCCGAGGAACTGTCCCTGTTGACCGATCCCGCCACTTACACCGTGAACCCGGACGAGGCCTGGCAGCGCATCAAGACCCGCACCACCTCGGGCCGGTTCCTCGCCGTGGTGAAGGCGTTGGCAAAGTTCCGCGAGACCTATGCGCAGGGCCAGAACGTGCCCCGCAGCCGGGTGATGAAGGACGACGCGCTGCTGGAACTCGCTTCGACCCGGCCCACAACGGTCGAGGAACTGGGCCGTTCACGCATGCTTCTGCGCGAAGGCCGCAAGCCCGAGATCGCCGATGGCATCCTTGCCGCGGTGAAAGAGGGGCTGGAGATGAAGCCCGAGGACATGCCGAAGATTGACGCTTCACGCGAACAGATGCAGGTCAACCCGGCGCTGGCCGACCTTCTGCGGGTGCTGCTCAAGGCCAAGTCCGAATCTCTGGGCGTCGCCCCCCGGCTGATCGCATCCTCCTCCGAGCTTGACCAGATCGCCGCCGGCGACCGCGATGTCCCGGCGCTGAACGGCTGGCGGCGCGAGGCGTTCGGAGACGACGCCATGCGGCTCTGCAAGGGCGAGATCGCGCTTTCCGCCAAGGGCAACGAGGTCCGCGTCGTCCACCTCTGACCTGCCGCTCGTCGAAGACTTCGTCACTCCTCGCTCGCGACGAGAAGCCGAAGGCGCACGAGGAGCTTTTCCGGAAAGCTACCGCCGCGCTGACCGCGCGTTGCTGGCACCCTGCACCACGATCTCGCGGACGTTCTGCAGTTTCACGTCCGAGATGTAGATCGCCACGTCGATCTCACGCGACTGTTGCGTGTTCACGTCCGTCTTGCCCAGCGGGGGCAACAGGCGGAATTCGTAGACCAGGACTCCGTCGTCACCCAGATCGCGCGCGACCAGTTCGGCATTCCACCAGCCTTGGGTCGGCGTCAGCCCGCGCGCCCGGACCACCGCGCCGCCGGGGATCGGCTCGACGTCCATCGACAGCACCGTATCCACCAGCCCGCGCGGATCGGTTTCCTCGCCGGGCAGCACGATCGTCTCGCGCGGTTCGGACCGACGGAACCAGTTGAACGGGTTCAACCGGCTGTCCCGCAGCCCCCCGCAACCCGCAAGGGTCAGGCCAAGGCCAAGAACGACAAGACGGCGGGAAACGGGCATGGCATCTTCCTGAACGACTGCCCCTTGGGTAGCCGATGGCACCGCATTTGAAAAGCGCTTCTCTGGGCTGGACCTTTGCACTCGGCGGGCTTACCTCCCCCCCAAGCCAAGGAGCAGCGCATGGCCACGCCAGCCTTTGAAGAGATCGCCGAAACCTTCGACTTCCTGGATGACTGGGAAGACCGCTACCGGCACGTCATCGAACTGGGCAAGGCGATGCCGCCCCTGGACGACAGCTTCAAGGTCCCGGCGCTGAAGGTTCAGGGTTGTGCCAGCCAGGTCTGGTTGCGCCCGATGATCGACGCGGGCAAGTTCGATTTCCAGGGCGAGTCCGACGCGATGATCGTGCGCGGCCTGATCGCGGTCCTGCACGCGCTTTATTCCGGCGTGCCGCTGGCCGAAGTCGGCAAGATAGACGCCAGCGCGGAACTTGGCCGCCTGGGCCTGAACGAACACCTCTCCAGCCAGCGGTCCAACGGGGTGCGCGCGATGGTCCAGCGCATCCGCGAAGAAGCCGCTAGCCGCGCGTGACCGTCACCCGGTCTGGGTAAAAGGCCAGGTGCCCGGCAATCGCGGCCACGTCGGCACGCGGTTCCTCATAGGTCCAGACGGCGTTTTCCAGCAGCCCGGCCTCGCCCATGATCGAGTAATAGCTGGCCCGGCCCTTCCAGGGGCAGGTCGTCGTCCGGTCGCTCCGCACCAGACGCGACATGTCGATGTCTGCCCGGGGGACATAGGCGACCGGCGGATAGCTTCCCTCGCGCAGCTCCAGCGCCCGGTGGCTTTCGCCCAGAACGACGCCGCCCGCCGTGACCCTGACCGGCCCGTCGATTGCCGAGATGGTGATTTGGGCCATTGGTGCCTCCTCAGATCGGGGCGCAGGCATCCTGCAGCCACGAAAGGGTAGCACCCGCGACCCGCGGGGCAAGCTTTTCCATGACCTCGGCGTGATAGGCGTCCAGCCAGCGCTTTTCGCCTGGTGACAGCTCCTCGCGCAGGATGAGGCGGCGGTCGAAGGGGACAAAGGTCAGCGTCTCGAAGCTCATCTGCGCCCGGTTGTCGCCCAGGGCAGGGGCCTCCTGCACCACGATCAGGTTTTCCAGCCGGATGCCAAAGGCGCCTTCGCGGTAGTAGCCCGGCTCGTTGGACAGGATCATGCCCGGCTCCAAGGGCACTTCCGAGACCCGACTGATTCGTTGCGGCCCCTCATGCACGCTGAGGAACGCGCCGACGCCGTGCCCCGTGCCGTGGTCGTAATCCTGCCCCGCGACCCAAAGATTGAACCGCGCCAGCGCGTCGATATCCCGACCTGGCAGCCCCTTCGGGAACCGCACCCGGCTGATCGCGAACAGCCCCTGCAAGACCCGCGTGTAGCACTCCCGCGCCTCTGGCCCCGGATCGCCCACCGCTATGGTGCGCGTGATGTCGGTCGTCCCGTCCAGATACTGCGCGCCCGAATCCACCAGAAGAAGCTCGTTCTGCGCGACCGGACGGTTCGTCTCCTCGGTCACGCGGTAGTGCATGATCGCGCCGTTCGGTCCCGCCCCGCAGATCGTGTCAAAGCTGATGTCATGCAGCGCATTCGTCGCCCGCCGGAAGCCTTCCAGCGCCTGCACCACCGAGATCTCGGTCAGGCCCCCGCTGGGCGAGGCCTCGTCCAGCCAGCGCAGGAATTCGACCATCGCGGCCCCGTCGCGCAAATGCGCCTCGCGCGTCGCCGCGACTTCGGCGGCGTTCTTGCAGGCCTTGGGCAGACGACAGGGATCGTCACCCCAGACGACCTCGACCCCCGCGCCCCTCAGAATGTCCGAAACCGCAAGCGGAGCCGTCGCCTTGTCCACCCGCACCGGCCCGGTCAGCGTCTGCAGCGCCGCCGCAAAGCTTTCCACCGGATGCACTTCAACCCCGGCGCCAAGATGCGTCCGCACCGCCTCGTCCAGCTTCGCCGTGTCCACAAACAGATCGACGCGCCCGTCGTCATGCAGCACCGCAAACCCGTGCAGGACCGGGTTCTTCGGCACATCCGCGCCCCGGATGTTCAGCAGCCAGCAGAGCGAATCCGGCAGCGTCACCACCGCCGCCCTCTGCCCCGCCTTGCGCAACGCCTCGGCCAACCGGGCGCGCTTGGCCTCGTGGCTTTCCCCCGCAAGGTCCACCGGATGCACAAAGGCTTTGCCGGAGGGAGCGTCCGGCTGATCCGGCCAGATGGTATCCACCGGATTTTCATTTGTTGCTGAAATGCTTACGCCAGTTCCTTCAAGTGCTTTCTCAAGCTTCTCGATCTCATCCGCCGTGTGCAACCACGGGTCGAACGCCACCACACCTGCGGTCAGCTTCTCCTTCACCCAGTCGCCCGGCTTTACCTCCGGCCACGGCACCGGGGTGTACGCGCCAAGGTCCACCTGGGCCTTCACCTGCGTCCGATAGCGCCCGTCGATGAACACCCCCGCCACGTCGGGCAGCACGATGCAGAACCCGGCCGAACCGGTGAAGCCGGTCAGCCACTGCAACCGCTCATCCCGAGCAGCCACATACTCGCCCTGATGCACGTCCGAACGGGGGATGATGAATCCGGCAAACCCCAACGCCGACAGCCTTTCCCGCAGCGCTGCCAGACGTGGCGGCCCCTGGTCCGGAGACGCATGGCTCTCGAAGCTTTGAAACATGCCCTAGCCTTTCATACTGGCCAAAATATCCTCGGGGGTGAGGAGCGTCAGCTCCGAGGGGGCCGACGGCCCCCTTTACCCCGCCCGTCGCCCGCCCAACGCCCGGGCGCGCTTCTTCGGGTCCACCTCGAAGAGGCCCGCCAGCTGCTCGGTCATCGCGCCCGCCAGCTGCTCGACATCCGTGATCGTCACCGCCCGCTGGTAATAGCGTGTCACGTCATGGCCGATGCCGATGGCAATCAGTTCCACCGCTCGCCGCCGTTCGACCATCGCGATCACGTCACGCAGGTGTTTTTCCAGATAATTCGCGGGGTTGACCGACAAGGTTGAGTCGTCGACCGGCGCCCCGTCGCTGATCACCATCATGATCTTCCGCGCCTCGGGCCGCGCCAGCATCCGCCGGTGCGCCCATTCCAGCGCCTCGCCGTCGATGTTTTCCTTCAGCAAACCCTCTTTCATCATCAGCCCAAGGTTTGGCCGCACCCGCCGCCAGGGCGCATCGGCCGACTTGTAGATGATGTGCCGCAGGTCGTTCAGCCGCCCCGGCATCTGCGGCCGCCCCTGCGCCAGCCACCGCTCGCGGCTCTGCCCGCCCTTCCAGGCCCGGGTGGTAAAGCCCAGGATCTCGACCTTCACCGAGCACCGCTCCAGCGTCCGGGCCAGCACGTCGGCGCAGATCGCCGCGATGGAAATCGGCCGCCCCCGCATCGACCCCGAGTTGTCCAGCAGCAGCGTCACGCAGGTATCGCGGAACTCGGTGTCCTTCTCCTGCTTGAACGACAGCGGAGTGGTCGGGTTCGCCACCACCCGCGCCAGACGGCCTGCGTCCAGCGTGCCCTCCTCCAGATCGAACAGCCATGACCGGTTTTGCTGCGCCTGCAGCCGGCGCTGCAGCTTGTTCGCCAAGCGGCTGACCGCGCCCTTCAGGGGCTCCAGCTGCTGGTCCAGATAAGCGCGCAACCGCTCCAACTCGGCCGGTTCGGCCAGTTCCTCGGCCTTGATTTCCTCATCAAAATCCGTGGTGTAGACGGAATAGTTCGGGTCCGCGTCCGAATAGGGCGCAGGCGGCGGCGGCTCCAGGGGCGCTTCGCCCTCGGGCAGCTCCGCCTCGTCGCCCTGTTCCATGTCGGCGCTGTCCTCCATCGTGACCTGCGCCTGGTTCTGATCCTGCTGTTCCTCCTGGCTCCGCTCGGGCGAGGCTTCGGTGTCCTCGGACTCTTCCTGCTCTTCCCCCGCCGAATCCGGCGAATCCTGGTCCTCTTCGGCCTGATCGTCGCCCGCATCCTCGGGCGCGTCGGGGTCGTCGCCCAACTGGTCGCCGTACCCAAGGTCCGCAATCACCTTCCGCGCCAGCCGTGCGAATGCCGCCTGATCGGCAAGCACATGGTCCAGGTTCGACAGCGTCTCGCCCGCCTGATCCTCGACGAAGCCACGCCAGAGGTCCGCTGCATGCTCTGCCGACTTCGGCAGCGCCCGCCCCGTTGCCATCTGCCGCACCAGATACCCTGCCGCCACCGGCAAGGGGACCTCGGACGCCTGCGTCACCTGGCCATAGCCTTTGCGGTCCGCCTCATGCGCGATCTTCGCGTCGATGTTGCCCGCCGTGCCGGGCATGGCAATCGCGCCCACTGCCTCACACCGGGCGTTTTCCATCGCCTCGTAGATGTCACGCGCCAGGGGGCCGGTCGGCGCATAACGCGCGGCTACCCCGTCGTCGTGGAACCTGCGCCGCAGCGCAAAGGCATCCGCCGTTCCGCGGGCCAGCATCACCTCGTCCCGCGTCATCCGGCGGCTGACCTGCGGCAGGCGCACGCCCTCCTTGTTCATCCCCGCCGGGTCGACCGAATAGGTCACCGTCATCTCGGGGTCATCCGCCATCGTGCGGGTGGCCTCGGCCAGGGCTTTCTTGAACGGATCGGCGGGATTGTCGGTGGGCTTGTTCATAGCGAAGATAAAGCACCCCGCCCCAGCCTCGGCAAGCCCGCGAGCTGCCCGGGGGTCGGAAAAACCCACTGTGCGGGCCGCGCGCGGCGGGCTAAGCCAAACCCAGCCGATGCTGGAGACCCCGATGCGCCCCGCAGCCCTTGTCTTCCTGACAACCCTGCCGCTGCAGGCCCAGACCGCAGACCCGCTGCCGAACTTCCCGCTGGACAGCGCGATCACCTGCCTGGCCTACACGGTCAGCGCCATCGAGGCCGACCCGAAGGGTGACATCGCTGCGGCCCGCGCAGACTGGCTGGTCTTCTTCTCGGGCCTCGTTGCCGCCAAATCGACCCCGGCCGATACCAAGGTCCTTGGTGACCGCTTTGCCAAGGAACTCCTGTTCTACCGCGCCCCCAGCTTCGAGGAAGGCACGACCGCCTCGCCTGCGGAGGTGGACGAAATCCTTACCGGAACGGCCAGGATGTGCTGGTTCGATGCGCTCGCGGCGGACGGCGGGCCTTACGCCGACCAATAATCTCCAGTGCGCCCCTGCACAGACCCGGCGCGGGTGTGCGCAATTGGCATAAGGACACTCCGCCGCACATAAGGGGGGCAGTGAATCGCACCCTTTGTGAAGGATATCTCCCGTGGCCAACAAACCGAAAATCGCCCTGATCATCGGGTCGACCCGCCAGCATCGTTTCGCCGACATCCCGGCCGCATGGATGAAAGCCCAGGCTGACGCCCGTGGCGACATGGATGTCGAGGTCGTGGACCTGCGCGACTTCAACCTGCCGATGTTCGATGAACCGGCCTCGGACGCCTACATGCCCTCGTCCAACGCGGCCGCCGTCGCGTGGCAGAAGAAGATCGCGAGCTTTGACGGCTACATCTTCGTCGTCGCCGAATACAACCACTCGGTCACCGGCCCGCTGAAGAACGCCGTTGACCAGGCCTATACCGCCTGGGCGCGCAAACCGATGGCGGCGATTGCCTACGGCTCGATGGGCGGCGCCCGCGCGCTGGAGCATCTGCGCGGCATCGCGGTTGAACTGCAGATGGTCCCGACCCGCAACGCCGTTCACATCGGCGGCGGCGACTTCTGGAAAGTGCACCCCGGCATGGGCGGCTCGGGCAACCTGGCTGACATCGAAGGCGCGCTGCTGCCGTCGGCTGCGGCCACGCTGGACGACTTGGCCTGGTGGGCCAAGGCCACGATGGCGGCCCGCGGCTAAGCCTTTGGCCTAGCTCAGGATCATCGAACGACACTCGGCGGCCAGGGCTTCGGCTCTGGCCGCTGCCGTTTCCGACACCCGCTGATCGCCCCCGAACCGCGCTTGCGCCAGCAATCCCCGCTGCGCCACCTTGGCGTCGATCCGCCAGGCCATGACCTGCCGCAAAGCGCCGTCTGGCATCGAGGCTTCGATCAGCGACACCATTGCACCAAGCTCCTCTGCCGTCCGCTCGGATGCAGGTCCGTCGAACATCCACTGATCTTCCATGATCGCGGACAGCCGTCCCGCGCAGACCGCAAACTCGCGCAACAAGGGATCGGCCGCTCCGGGGGCGGGCAGGGCCCCGAGCACAAGGACGGCCAGAAAAGTTTCCAAACCGCGCGCCATTTCAGCATTGGGCGCTGAAATATGCACTTTTTCAAGGCAGGAATATAACGTGATCCGGCGGCTCTATGGACTCAGTGGGCCGGGTCCGGCCCGCGCATCACAGCATGCGGCACCAATTCGGGTTGGCCCCGCCGGAATAGGGCACGGCATACCCGGTCGATATCATCTGTCGCGCGACATCCTGCCCCGCCACCTCCAACCGAACCAAGGAACGGCCATAGCGATCCAGGCCCTGAAATCTGGCATCGGTGATCGGGCCGGACTGAACAATCTGGCGCAGGATGGCGGTGGCCTGCCGCCCCGCCGCAAGCTCTGCTGTGCATCCGGGCGAATAGACCTCGGGCGTATCATACCCCAGAAGCCGCGCCTTCACTTCACCCGTGCCTGGGCAAGTCATGTGCACAGTGTCGCCATCGGCTATATAGGTCACTCTGCAGCCATTGCCCTTGGCAGGTAAAGGGCTCGCGGTCCCCAATTCTGTATACGGCAAACATCCCGCAACAAGCGAGACGCCCAGAAGGCAGGCGACGGCCTGCCTCCGCCAAGCCCCTCGCACTTACTTCATCGCCATGCTGGCCGCCGACTCGGGCAGTTCCTCGTTGAAGCAGCGCTGGTAGAACTCGGCCACGGTCTGGCGCTCCAGCTCGTCGCACTTGTTCAGGAAGGTCAGCCGGAACGCATAGCCCACGTTGCGGAAAATCTCGGCGTTCTGCGCCCAGTTCAGGACCGTCCGGGGCGACATCACGGTGGACAGATCGCCGTTCATGAAGGCCGTGCGGGTCAGGTCAGCCACGGTCACCATCTGGCCGATGGTCTTGCGGCCCTTCTCGGTGTTGTAATGCGCGTTCTTCGCCAGCACGATCGCGGTCTCGGCATCGTGCGAAAGATAGTTCAGCGTCGCGACCAGCGACCAGCGGTCCATCTGCGCCTGGTTGATCTGCTGGACGCCGTGATAGAGCCCCGTCGTATCCCCAAGCCCAACTGTGTTCGACGTGGCGAACAGCCGGAAATAGGGGTTCGGAGTGATGATCTCGTTCTGGTCCAGCAGGGTCAGCTTGCCGTCATGCTCCAGCACCCGCTGGATCACGAACATCACGTCCGCCCGGCCCGCGTCGTATTCGTCGAAGACGATCGCCACCGCATTGCGCAAGGCCCAGGGCAGGATGCCCTCGTGGAATTCCGTCACCTGCTTGCCGTCGCGCAGCTTGATCGCATCCTTGCCGATCAGGTCGATCCGGGAGATGTGGCTGTCGAGGTTGACCCGCACGCAAGGCCAGTTCAGCCGTGCGGCCACCTGCTCGATGTGGGTCGATTTGCCCGTCCCGTGATAGCCCTGGATCATGACCCGGCGGTTATAGGCAAAGCCCGCCAGAATCGCCAAAGTCGTGTCCGGATCGAACTTGTAGGTCGGGTCGATCTCCGGCACCCGGTCGGTGCGGTCGGCGAAGCCCTTCACACGCATGTCGGTGTCGATCCCGAACACATCGCGGACCGAGATTTCCTCGGTCGGTTTCATCACCTGATCCAGCATCCTGAAGGTCCATCTTTCGCCGGCGGCACCCCATTGCACCGCACCCGGACATCCTTGGAACATAACGCAGGGGGGTTCAAGGGGAAGGGCGGACTTCCCAATGCCGTGAGCCTGAAACTTGCGACTTCGTGCCGGCGTAGCTTCGGCCTATCCTCCACAGAAAAGGACCGCCGATGCACCGCCGCCTCTTCCTTCTCACCGTCCTCGCCGCCCCGATGGCCCGGGCCGAGACCTTCGAATTCACCCTGACCGAGGCCGAATGGCGCGCCCGCCTGTCTGACACGGCCTTTCAGGTCCTTCGCGAAGAGGCGACGGAACGCCCGCACACCAGCCCCCTCAACCTGGAAAAGCGCCCCGGCACCTACCACTGCGCCGGATGTGATCTTCCCGCCTTCTCGTCCAGGACGAAATACGACAGCGGCACCGGCTGGCCTTCGTTCTGGGACCCGCTCCCCGACGCCATCCGCACCCGTGAGGACGGCGGCCTCTTCGGCGCGCGGACCGAAGTCCACTGCCGCCGCTGTGGCGGCCATTTCGGCCATGTGTTCGACGATGGCCCGGACCCCACTGGCCTGCGCTACTGCATGAATGGCGTTGCGCTGGTGTTCACACCGGCCTAACCCCCACCGGCCTAGTCCCGGAAATACCGGCTGTCCTTGATCTGCTCCCAGGCCCAGACGACTTCCTGCAGCTGCTCTTCGTGGCTGCGGTCGCCACCGTTCATGTCGGGGTGCAGCACCTTGATCAGCCCCTTGTAGACCTTACGGATCTCGGTCTTCGACATCGTGTCGCGGGCATCCAGGATCTCGATCGCCTTGCGTTCCGTCGGCGGCAGCTTCCGCGTCGCGGCCGAGCTTGGGCGGCCCGGATTCTGCGTGGCCTTCTCGCCCAGAAGCGCCATCGGGTCGTTCACCCCCAGCCGCGCCCAGGCATTGCCGTCGCCGATCCGGCTGAAGGGCTTTGTCTCCCGCTCCCACACCCGGTCCTTGTCGAGAAACTTCTGGAACTCTTCGTCGGTGGTGCCCTGGAAGAAGTTCCACTTCAGATTGTACTCGCGGATGTGGTCCTTGCAGAACCAGAAGAACTCATCCAGCAGGTCCGGCGATTTCGGCGCGCGGAACGCGGCCTTCTCCTTGCAGCCCGGGTAATCACACGGCTTGTCCGCCGTGTCGAACGCCCCCGACATCCCGCGCCGCCCGGTTTTCTTGCGCTTCTTGTCAGCGGCGGCGCTGATGTTGAACTCAAAGGGTGGGCGACTGGACATTGAGGGCCTTTCCGACTCGGGGCCATGAGTTTAGGGCTTTTCCCGGAAGTTAGAAGGGGGCTGGCCTGACATGACGGTGAAAGACGAGATTGAGGCCCGCCTGACCGCCGCTTTCCGGCCGTCCGTCCTAAAGGTGGAAAACGAAAGCCACAAGCACGCAGGTCACTCCGGCGACGACGGTTCGGGCGCCAGCCACTTCCACATAACCATCCGGGCCGAGGCTTTCGCGCCGATGTCCCGCCTCGCCCGCCACCGCGCCGTGCAAGCCGCGCTGGGGGACCTGAACCAGCGCATCCACGCGATTGCATTGGATATCGGCTGACGGCGATCATGTACCTGCCGCGCTACCGGCATCAGTCCTTGGGCGACCTGTCCCAGATGGTGCAGGAGCCGCTGATCCGCGATCGCATTGCCATCGCCCGGGCCGCCGAAGGACCAGCCCGGCATTCTGACCGACATCGCGGGCTTCGCGATCTGGGCCTCGGTGTCCGAGGAGGTGGACGCGAAGATCCGTGAGCAGATCAAGGCGGGGACCTTCCCGGTGCGGCTGAAGCCCGAGGACTGGCAGTCAGGGTCGGTCAACTGGCTGCTGGACGTCATCGCGCCGGACCGGAAGACGGCCGGCCGGGTGATCGCCAACTTCGCCCAGGTGGTGAAGACGGGCGAGCTGCGGCTGCACCCCCAGATCGGCGGGCTGGTGGAGAAGGAGCTGTTGGAGAAGATGGGCGGGTCGCGCGGGCCTGTTGCGGGGGCGGCGTGACCACGGTGGACATGGTCGCGGACCTGTGGATTTGCAATGGGTTACGTGTGGGCGTTAGGACTTTGGTAAGAATTGACGAGCGCGCTTGATCCGCAAGGCGGGCAAAATCGAGCGACGGACGGCATGAAGGAATGTATGAAATGGCATGGGCGGTAAGGTTCAAGAGCGAGATCGGACAGTTCTTCCCCGATGGAGACTTTCCGGAATTGCGGGAGCGACTGCATACCTACTTCACCCAGGAAATGTCCGAGAAGGAGAGAGCGATCTTCGGCCACAAAGTCGGTTATGCCCGCTGGGTCTTTGAAAAGTTCACCAATGAAGTCGGTATTCTGCATCCGGGGGACCGGGCCGTCCTGACACTGCCGCAAGATCATGAATGGCCAGTGGCTTTCCAAGCAGCGCGACCGATCAAAAGCCTTGGATCACTCTTCAAAACAATTAACCGCGTCCTTGCCGTCGACGAGGCCATGAAGGATCTGATCGAGGGTCTGGAGCCCGGCATTCATCAGTTCCGTTCGATCACAATTCTGCAGCCGAATTCCGAAGCTTTCCCCGGCAGCTATTTCACGATGATCATCGGCCAATTCCGCGATAGTTTCATTCTCGAACCGGAAACCGAAGGCACTTTGTGGAACCGGTCCAGCTATCTTGACCCGGTCAAGGGGCGCACGTTCACCGGCGCATATACCTTCTCTGCATTGAGTGCGGAACGTTACGCACGACTTCCCCTTTCGAGCGCAACGATTGCCGACGCTCATTTGTGGCGGGAACGTAATCTGATAGGGCCGGACTTTTTCATTTCCGACGCCCTGTATGATGCGATCAAGAAGGCAAAGCTGAAGATCCCGCAGCATTTCAAGGTAAAGGAAGCGTAAGATGGCGCAGGGATTTCAGGGACACCACTCGACGCCTTGGGCCGTTTTCCGGGACAATAGGGACCTATTCGAAGACTTCCTTCCCGGATGGGATGCCGATGGAGAGTACAATTTCGAACTGCGGGCGAACACGCAGGCTGGCGCCATTCAGCGAGCGTAGGGTGCGTGATCACCAACACAATTTGTAGGGTGCGTGATTTCACGCACCACCACCGTCTCCATGCGCGCACCGTTTCAAATCCTTCCCCACCCGGATATCATCCGCCGCTCCAACCGATGGTGCGTGGAATCACGCATCCTACCTGTCGCGCTGGCTTGAAATCACCACCCGTATCGGCCGTCCCGGATATCGCGGTGCACCGATGAATAGGGCCAATCCTCGGGCTTCTCGACCAAGCCATGCTTCACCGGATTGATCCAGCAATACCGAAGATGTGCGGCGAAATCCGCCTCGTTGCGGATGTGACGCTCCCAAAACCGGCGCCGCCATATCCCGCGCTCTTGTCGGAGCTGGTGGCTAAGACGCTGTGGCCCGGCAGGCAGACCACGGGAAAACCGCGCCTTGATCAGCCGCCACCGGGTCGAATAGTCCGCGTCGCCTTCCGGCAAGGTCCAAAGGGCGTGCAGGTGATCGGGCAGGACGACCCAGGCGTCGATCTGGAACGGACGCTCCTTCCGCGTGATCCGGACGACATCCCGCAGGGCTGCGACCTCATCGACCAGAAGCTGCGAGTTGCGGTTGCAGAGTGCGACGGTGAAGAACACCGAAGCCCCGGGAACACGGGGGCGGATATAGCGCGACATGCCGCGCAGCCTGGCCTGCAGGACTTAAGAAACCCCTTACGCCCGCGCCCAACCCGTTGAATCCAAAGGATCGCGCGGGACTGTCCACCGTGGACACTACCCCGCCTTGACCCGCAGCCGCCAGGCGTGGAGGAGGGGTTCGGTGTACCCCGAAGGCTGCTCCCGCCCCTTGAAGACCAGATCGCAAGCCGCCTGGAACGCCGCCCCCTGGAAGGCCGGGGCCATCGGCCGATACAGGGGATCGCCTGCGTTCTGCCGGTCCACCACGGCGGCCATCTTCCGCATCGCCTCCATCACCTCGGCCTCGGAAACCACCCCATGATGCAGCCAGTTCGCCAAGGCCTGCGCCGAGATCCGGCAGGTTGCCCGGTCCTCCATCAGCCCGACATCGTTCACGTCCGGCACCTTGGAACAGCCCACCCCCTGATCAATCCAGCGCACCACATAGCCGAGGATTCCCTGCGCGTTGTTCTCGACCTCGCGGGTCACCTGCGCCCGGGTCCAGGCCTGGAAACTGGCCAGCGGGATATCCAGGATCCCGTCCACATGCGCCCGCCGCCCGCTCTTGGCCAGCCGCGCCTGCACCGCGAAGACGTCGACCTTGTGATAGTGGAGCGCATGCAAGGTCGCGGCGGTCGGCGAGGGCACCCAGGCCGTATTCGCCCCGGCCCGCGGATGGGCGATCTTCTCGTCCAGCATCGCCGCCATCAGGTCCGGCATCGCCCACATCCCCTTGCCGATCTGGGCCTTCCCGGACAACCCGCACTCCAGCCCGATATCGACGTTCAGATTCTCATAGGCCGTGATCCAGGACTTCCGCTTGATGAAGTCCTTCCGGCTGAACGCCCCCGCTTCCATTGAGGTATGGATCTCGTCCCCGGTCCGGTCGAGGAACCCGGTGTTGATGAACGCCACCCGCCCCTTCGCCGCCCGGATGCACTCCTTCAGGTTCACCGAGGTCCGCCGTTCCTCGTCCATGATCCCCAGCTTGACCGTGGCCTTGGGCAGCCCCAGCACCTCCTCGACCCGCGCCATTACTGCATCGGCAAAGGCCACTTCCTCGGGCCCGTGCATCTTGGGTTTCACCACATAGACCGACCCGAGGACCGAGTTCCGCATCCCCTCGGTTTTCCGCAGGTCATGCAGCGCCAGCGTCACCGTCACCATTGCGTCCATCAGTCCCTCGGGCACCTCGGACCCATCCGGCAACAGGATCGCCGGGTTGGTCATCAGGTGGCCGACGTTCCGGATCCACATCAGCGCCCGGCCTTTCAGGGTAAAAGGCGAGCCGTTCGGGTCCAGATACTGCCGGTCCGCCGCAAGCCGCCGCTCCACCGTCCGGCCACCCTTTTGAAACGCTTCGGACAGCGTCCCCTGCATCAGCCCCAGCCAGTTCCGGTAGGCCCCGACCTTGTCCTCGGCATCGACGCAGGCGACCGAATCCTCGCAGTCCATGATCGCCGTCAGCGCGCTTTCCAGCTGCACGTCGGCCAGCAAGGCCTGATCGCGCGAGCCAATGAAATGCGCCCGGTCGAAGACCAGTTCCACATGCAACCCGTTGTTCCGCAGCAGCACCGCATCCGGGGCCTTCGGATTGCCCCGGTAGCCCGCGAACTTCGACGGGTCGACCAGCGGCAGATCGTCGATCAGCAGCGCGCCGTCTTTCACCACATAGCGGCGGACGTCGGCATGGCTGGTCCCGGCAATCGGAAACGCCTCGTCCAGGAACACCCGTGCCCGGGCGATCACCCTGGCACCCCGACCCCGTTCATAGCCGCCCGAGGGCGGCAGTGACCCCATCGCATCGGTGCCGTAAAGGCAGTCATACAGGCTGCCCCACCGCGCATTCGCCGCGTTCAGCGCGTAGCGGGCGTTCGTCACCGGGACCACCAGTTGCGGGCCGGGGACCTTGGCGACCTCGGGGTCGACGTTGGTCGTCTCGATGCTGAAGGCAGGGCCTTCGGGGAGCAGATAGCCGATCTCGGCAAGGAAGGCTTTGTAAGCTGAATGGTCATGCGGCTGGCCACGGCGAGCAACGTGCCAAGCGTCGATCTTTCCTTGCAGATCATCCCGCTTTGCCAAAAGCGCCCGGTTCTTCGGCGCGAAGTCGGCAAGCAGCCCCGCCAGACCCGTCCAGAACGCCCCGGCTGCGATCCCGGTGCCGGGAAGCGCCTCGTCCTCGACGAAGCGGGCAAGCACCGCGTCCACCTGCAGCCCTGCACGATCCATACGTTCGGTCATCGCTCGTCCTCCGCAAGGCCTTCGGGCCGTTCAGTATGCTGTGGCACACAATAGGCGAGGGGGCCGGGTGACGGCAAGGAAAGCAGGGGCTCAATTTCAAGCAAGGCCGAAAATCACTTGTCTGGAAATCAAGAAAGAGAAAACTTTGCCATCTGGCTAAGTTTACCTTGCGCGACTCGGAGAAACGGATTTAGTTAGCGATATGGCTAAGCATGATCCCCACCTTGATCTTCTGTTCCACGCGCTCTCGGACCCGACCCGGCGCATGATGTTAAGCCGTCTGGCCAAAGGGCCGGCCCCGGTGACGGAACTGGCGGGGCTGTCGGGGTTTAAGCTGCCGACGATCCTGCGCCACTTGTCGGTGTTGCAAGAGGCGGGGCTGGTCGAAACCCAAAAGGACGGCCGCGTCCGGTCCTGCGCCTTCCAGCCCAAGGCCCTGCAACCGATGACCGACTGGCTGGAAGACCAGCGCAAGGTCTGGGAGGCGCGGCTGGACCGCCTGGATGATTATGTGATGAACCTGATGAAGGAGCGCGACAAATGACCCCCGATCTTGACCCCGACCTCGACCTTGTCCTGGTTCGCGAGGTGAACGCCCCGCGCGAGATTCTGTACATGTGCTGGACCACGCCCGAGCATCTGGTCCACTGGTTCGTCCCCAAACCGCACAAGGTGACGGCCTGCGAACTGGATGTCCGCCCCGGCGGCAAATGCAACACGACCTTCAACGTCGAAGGCAACGAGATGCAGAACAACGGCGTCTACCTGGAGGTGGTGCCGAACGAGAGGCTCGTCTTCACCGACGCCTACACCGAAGGTTGGAAGCCCGCGCCCGAACCCTTCATGACTGCGATCCTGACGTTCGAGGATATCGGCAACGGCCGCACCAGATACACTGCCATCGCCCGGCACCGGAACGCCGACACCGCCAAGGTGCACAAGGACATGGGCTTCTACGACGGCTGGGGCACCGTGGTGACGCAGCTTGAGGAATATGCGCAGGGGCTGAAGTCATGAGCCGGGATGCGGTGGCCGACCGCTTCGCCACGCTGACCTTTCACCGCAGTGTCGCGGCCCCTGTGGCCACGCTTTACGCCGCCTGGACCTCACCCGTGGCGCGGGCGGTCTGGGCCTCTCCGGCGCCTGCGGTGACGGTAGAGTTTCTGGAAGCGGACAGCCGGGTTGGGGGCCGCGAGGTCTCGCTTTGCAAGGTCGCGGGGCAGCCCGACATCAGGGTCGAGGCCGGATGGCTGGACCTTGTCCCCGAGGCGCGGACCGTGGGGTATGAGGTGGTCTCGCAAACGGGCCGACGGCAGTCGGCGGCCCTTGTCACTGCCGATTTCTTGGGCGACGCAAAGACGAGCCGGATCGAGGTGACCGTCCAGCTGGCCTCGCTGGCTGAGGATATGGCCGACGGCTACCGCCAGGGTTTCACCGCAGGACTGGCCAACCTTGCGGGAGTGGCCGAGCGCACGATGGTGATCCAGCGCGTGATCAAGGCCCCGGTTCCGGTGGTCTGGGGCGCCTGGATGAACGCTGACAGTCTGCCCAGGTGGTGGGGGCCGGACGGGTTCTCGTGCCGGACCAGCCGAATCGACCTGCGGGAAGGCGGCGAGTGGGTCTTCGACATGATCGGCCCCGACGGGACGGTTTACCCCAACCACCACAAGTATGGGGCGATGATCCCCGAGGCACGGCTGAGTTACACCCTGCACTGGGGCGAGAACGGTCCGAAACACGCCGACGCCTGGGCCAGTTTCGACGACATCGGCGGGGCGACCAAAGTGACGCTGGGCATGGTGATGGCGACGGCCAAGGAATATCACGACGCCAAAGGCTTTGGCGCGGTCGAGCTGGGCCTGCAGACCTTGGGCAAGCTGGCGCGGGCCGTCGGAGCGGATTGATCAGCCCAGATGCGGTGCCAGGAAGGCCCGGCAGGCCGCCTTGGCCGCCTGTGGAGACATTGCGTCGGGGTCCAGGCAATGCTGCAGGCAAAGGCCGTCGATCAGGCAGATCAATGACCTGGCAAGCGGGGGGGCATCGACGGCTTGCCCCCGCGCTTCTGCAAGCGCCGCAATCGCCTCGCTGACCTGCGCCAGATAGGCCTGGTACTGCCGCCGGTGTTCGTCCCGCAGCGCCGGAGTGTTGGCGATCTGGCCCCAGAGGGCGACCCAGGCGTTCAGCGTGTCGCGGTTGAAGGCCTTGGGCGCGAAGGTGCCCTCGATCAGCGCGTCGATCCGGGTTTCCGGGGGCAGGGCGGTCAGGTCCGGCGTCGTCTCGCGGTAAAGCCGCGCATAGACCGCCGCCAAAAGCCCCGCCATCGACCCGAAGTGGTGCAGGATCAGTCCGCGCGACACCCCTGCCGCGGCGCAGATCCGGTCCACCGTGAACTCCTGGATGCCACCCTTCGCCAGTCCCGCCAGCGCCACGTCCATCAGCTGGGCGCGGCGGTCCTCGCTGGACAGGCGGGTGAAGCGGGCCGGCATCAGTTCGTCGGCGCCCCGCCCTCGGCCTTGCGGCGGGCAACGAAGGCCTCCAGCGCCTCGCGTGTGCCGGGGTCAAGGAGTGGTTCCTCGTAGGTCGACAGCAATTCCTTCCAGATCCGGTTCGCCCGCTGCGGAGCCTCCTCCGACCCCCGCGCTTCCCATGTCGGGAAGTTGTCCCAGTTCGACAGCATCGGCGGGTGAAAGGCGGTTTCATACTGCGCCATCGTCTGCGCCGTGCCGAAGAAATGCCCGCCGACACCCGCTTCGGCGATGGCGTCCAGCGACAGGGCTTCGTCATTGACGGCGATGGGCCGGAAATAGGCCTGCATCATCCCCAGAAGTTCTGCGTCCAGGATCAGCTTTTCGAAACTGGCCGTCAGCCCGCCATGCATCCAGCCCGCCCCGTGGATCACCAGATGCGCGCCGCCCATGAGACACCCCCACAGCGACATCATCGACTCGTACGCCGCCTGCGCGTCCAGCGCATTGGCCGCCGTGGTGTTCGACGATCGGAACGGCACGCCAATCCGCCGCGCCAACTGGCCGCTCGCCTGCGCCGCCTTGGCATATTCCGGCGTCCCGAAGGCTGGCGCGCCGGTCTTCATGTCGACGTTACTGGTAAACCCCCCATACATCACCGGCACGCCCGGCCGCACGATCTGGGTCAGCGCCACGCCGAACATCGCCTCGGCATGCTGCAACACCAGCGCCCCCGCCAAGGACACCGGAGCCATCGCGCCGGCTAGCGTGAAGGGCGTCACGATCGCCACCTGCCCATGCTCGGCCAGCGCGATCAGTCCCTGGCTCATCGGGTCGTCCAGCTGGCGGGGCGAGTTGGTGTTGATCACCCCCATCATCATCGGCTGCCGCGCGAGGTCGTCCAGCGACCAGCCCATCAGGATCGCGGCCATCTCGATCCCGTCCATCGTCCGTTCGCGGCCCAAGGCGTTCAGCTGCCAGCTTTTGTCCAGAAGCGTGCATTGCGAAAGATACAGGTCCAGGTGCCGGGTCGCGGCGGGCAGGTCCATCGGCTCCAACGGCCCGCCGGATTCCTGCTGGATCACGTTCAGGCTTTGGCACAGGCGCAGGAAGTCCTGAAGGTCCTGAAGAGTGCCGTCCCGCCGCCCGCGGTCAAGGTCCATCACGTAGGCTGGACCGCCGACGCTGGCGAAGACCATGTCATTGCCGCCAAAGCGCAGGTCCTTCGCCCGGTTCCGTGCGGCGATGGTGAAGGTTCGGGGAACGGTCGCAAGCAACCCCTCGATCAGGCCGGGATCGGGGTAGACCATCTGCCCATCGACCCGCGCCCCCGCCCTGCGAAAGAGGTCAATCGCCCGACCGTTCAGCACCCGCATCCCCTGTTCGGCAAGCAGCCGCAGCGCGGCCTGGTGGATCGCCTCGACATGGTCCTCGGACAGCACCTGGATCGGATCGTAGAGGCGCGGCACCTGGCCAAAGGGCGGCTGCGGGATGGCGTTCGGGGACCGGGCCGGGCGGCGTTGGCGCATCAGAGGGTCCTCTCCGGCGCGCGTTCCCGGCGCGGGGGCAGGTCGGGCACGCCCAGCAGGCGGGCGTAGCGGTGGGCGGAATGCACCGCATCGGCGACCGAGGACGGCGCGAGGCAATCGCCGATCCTTGTGGCGGTGATCCCTTGCGCGGCAAGGTCGCCCAAAAGCGCGGTCTCGGGCAGTCGTCCCGTGCACAGGATCAATGTCGCGCAGGGCAGGGGCTTTTCCCGGCCCGTGTAGACGCAAGCCAACGTCACTGCGCCATCACCTTGCGATTTCAGCGACTTGAGCGGATGCAGCCGCACCCCAGCCTCGATCAGCCGGGCCTGCAGGAAGTCCTGCTCGTTGGTCATCACGGTCCAGGACGACGCCACGGCAGCCGTGGTCACATAGTGCACCTCGTGCCCGGCGACAGCCAGCTTTTCGGCCAGCGCCCCGGCCATGAAGTAATGCTCGTCATCGTAGATCACGACCGGGCCTTGGACCTTTGCGCCCGCAAACACATCATCTGGTGTCAGCGCCCCCGGCAGCGTCAGCGGCCGGATCGCGTAGACCCCGACCGCATCGCGCCGCCAGGTCGCCCCCGTCGCCAGCACCACATGATCCGCCCCGAACTCGGCCACATCCGCAGCCGACATCCGGCTGGCGGGGAACAGCTCCACATTCGGCAGCTTGCCGATCATGTGCAGCCGCCAGTCCCTGACGCGCAGCCAGGTCTGCAACCCGGGCAAGGTCGCCTCACGCAACAGCCGCCCGCCAAAGCTGTCGCCAGCTTCGGCCAGCGAAACCTCCAGCCCACGGCGTCCCAAGGTCAGCGCCGCCTCCAGCCCCGCAGGTCCCCCGCCGATGACTAGCGCCTTTTCGCGCTTCGGATACAAGGCGATCCGCTCGGGATGCCAGCCGCGCCGCCATTCCTCGCCCATCGTCGGGTTCTGCGTGCAGCGCAGACCCACGCCCTCGTTGTTGGCTGCCCGGCAGATGTTGCAGCCGATACATTCCCGGATCTCGTCCTCTCGCCCCTCGCGGATCTTCGCGGGCAGGAACGGATCGGCGATGGAGGGCCGCGCCGCCCCGATGAAATCCTGCACGCCCCGCCTGATCTGGGAAACCATCCGGTCGGGAGAGGTGAACCGCCCCACCGACACCACCGGCTTCGAGGTCAGCGACTTCACGAAAGCGACGTTCTCCTCCTGAAACCCTTCGCCCGAGAAACGCGCCGATCGCGAGTCATTGCCCAAGGCCCCCGCCACGTTCACGTCCCATAGGTCCGGGAGTTCCGCCAGCATCTCTATGATCTCGCGGCCTTCGCCTTCCGACGTGATCCCCTCCGGCCCGTGCAGTTCGTCCACTGCCAGCCGCACCGCCACGGCGCAGGTGTCGCCGACGGCCTCCTTCGTGTCCTCGATCATCTCGCGCAGCAGACGCACCCGGTTTTCCAATGATCCGCCATAGGCATCGCCCCGGTGGTTCGTCCGGCGCGACAGGAACTGGAATGGTAGGTAGTCGTGGCCCGCGTAGACATAGACGATGTCGAACCCCGCCCGCTTGGCCCGCAGCGCCGCATCCCGCTGCCAACCGCGAAACGCCTTGATGTCGCTGGCATCCATCGCCCGCGCCGTCGCAGGCAAGTGATACAGCGCCGGCTGCACGTCCGGCGCGATCCCCGGCACCCGCGTCATCCGGTTCGACGCATGCGCGCCGCCGTGCCACAACTCGATCCCGGCCAGCGAGCCATGCGCGTGGATCGCCTCCGCCGTCAGCGCCAGGGGCGCGATGTCGTCGTCCTCCCACAGCGTCAGGAAGGCATAGGGGCTGTCGTCCGAGCTTGGGTGGATCGAGCAATACTCGGTGCAGACCACCCCCCAGCCGCCCTCGGCCTTGACCCCGCGCAGCGCTGCCCCCGATTGCGGGCGCTGCCAGCCAAAGCCGGTGGCGTGCGGCGTCTGGTAGAAGCGGTTGGGGGCGGTGACGGGGCCAATGCGGACCGGCTCGAACAGGATGTCGTAGCGGGGATCACGCGGCATCGGGTCATCCTTGTTGAATTACCGTACAGTAAGCGCGCCCCGATTCAAGTCAAGCTTAGAAGGGCAGGGACAGCTGCGCCTGCACGGGCTTCCTGACCGGCCGCCGCCCCTCGCGGTTGCCGGACCGGCTGGCGTGGCGCTGGACGATCTGACCGGCGACCTCGGCAAATCCTGCCGACTTCCGGGCGGACCAGATCAGGTCCCGCGCCTCTCGCGCAGCGCTGGCGATGTCGATGATCGGTTCGGGATAACGGTGGCCCAGAAGCCGCCGCGCTTCGGGCCAAAGCCACGGCTCCTGAAGGAAAGCGTCGGGGACAGCGGCCAGTTCCGGCAGCCAGCGGCGGGTGAAAGCTCCGCCCGGGTCCTGGTCCAGCCCCTGCTTCACTGGGTTGTAGATGCGCGGAATGTTGATCCCCGTCGTCCCCGACTGCATCTGCACTTGCGGCCAGTGGATGCCGGGTTCGTAATCGGTGAACATCCGCGCGAGGTGCTGTCCCGTCGCCCGCCAATCCAGCCACAGGTGATAGGACGCGACCGAGATCACCATCGCCCGCATCCGGAAGTTCAGCCATCCCGTCGCCCGGACATAGCGCAGGCAAGCGTCCAGAAACGGCAACCCCGTCTCGCCCGCCGCCCAGGCCGCCAGCCGCGTGGCATCCGTCTCGCGTGGCCGAGTCACGGCGACGGGATGCAGATCGCGCAGCTCGATCGAGGGCTGGTCCTCCAGCTTCTGGATGAAGTGATCCCGCCAGGCCAGCCGCGACTGGAAACTGGACAAGGACCCGCCCCACTTGCCCCCCGGCCGCTCCGCCTGCCGAACAGACGTCGCCTGCACCACCTCGCGGATCGACAGCGTTCCCAGCGCGAAATGCGGGGACAGCCGCGAACAGGCCCGCTCGGCGGACAGGGGTGAGGACATCGCCACCCGATATGTCTCCCCCCGGCGGGTGAGGAAACTCTCGACCAGCTCAAGCCCGCGCGTCCGCCCACCAAGCTGGCGGTGCGGGCAGGGGTCCGGGGCCAGCTTCAAGGCGCGGGCTGTGGGGATCAGGCCAGGCTCCGCGCCTTCCACTGACTGCAAAGCGGGGACCGGCAGCACGGGCTGGGCCATGAACCCATCCCGACTGGCCGCCCAGATGTCCCGCGTCGGCAAGCGGCGCACCACACCGGACTGCGGGACCTCGGTCCATGCGATCCCAGCCCCTCGCGCCCAGGTCGCCACCCGCCGGTCGCGGGCATAGGTCCACAGGGTCCCCGTCTCTTCATGGCTGACGATCCGGGTGATCCAGTGCCGCCGACACAAGCCTTCCAGCACCGTGACCGCGTCGCCCACCCGCACGACAAGGGGCGCGCCGATCCCGGCCAAGGCCTCGCGCAGGTCGGCCAGGCTTTCCGCAACGGCCTCCCACTGCCGGGCCGAGGCGTCCGCTTGAGCCCACAGCTCCGGCTCGACCACATAGACCGGCAGAACCGACCCAAGACCGGCGGCCAGGGTCAGCGCGGGATGGTCATGGACCCGCAGGTCGCGCTTCAGCCAGACGAGAACATTCATGGAACATAGATGTAGTCACCCGCGCAGATTCGTAAAGCGGCAAAAGACTGTTACCGGCCTGCCCCTTGCGCCGCGCGCCATTCCCCGTAGCTTCTGTTCCAAATGGAGCGCCCAATGACCGAGCAGAAGACCGTCTACCTGGCCGACTACCAGCCCTACACCCACCTCGTCGACAGCGTGGACCTCACCTTCCGTCTTGCTCCCTCGGCGACGCGGGTGTCGGCGCGGCTGAGCCTCCGGCCGAACCCCGAGCGCCCCGGTCGCAACGACCTGCGGCTGGATGGCGAGGGGCTGACGCTGGTGTCCTGCGCGGTGGATGGCAAGGCGGTCACGCCGACTGTCGAGCCTGACGCCCTGACCCTTGCCGCAAAGGACCTGCCTGACGGCCCCTTCACGCTGGAAACCGAAGTCGAGATCGCGCCCGAGGCGAACACCGCCCTGGAAGGCCTGTACATGTCGAAGGGCATGTACTGCACCCAGTGCGAGGCGGAAGGTTTCCGCAAGATCACCTATTACCCCGACCGCCCCGACGTGATGAGCCGCTTCAAGGTGCGCATCGAATCCGATCTGCCGATCCTCCTCTCCAACGGCAACCCCACCGCGCAGGGGCCGGGCTTTGCCGAATGGGACGACCCCTGGCCCAAACCCGCCTACCTTTTCGCCCTTGTCGCAGGCGACCTTCGCGCCCATTCCGCCAAGTTCACCACCGCCTCGGAACGCCCGGTGGACCTCAACATCTGGGTACGCCCGGGGGATGAGGACCGCTGCGCCTATGCGATGGACAGCCTGATCCGGTCTATGCGCTGGGACGAACAGGTTTACGGCCGCGAATACGACCTTGATGTCTTCAACATCGTCGCCGTCGACGACTTCAACATGGGCGCGATGGAGAACAAGGGGCTGAACATCTTCAACTCCCGCTATGTCCTGGCCAGCCCCGAAACCGCGACCGACGACGATTATTACCGGATCGAGGCGATCATCGCCCACGAATACTTCCACAACTGGACCGGCAACCGCATCACCTGCCGTGACTGGTTCCAGCTGTGCCTGAAGGAAGGCCTGACCGTCTTCCGCGACCACCAGTTTTCCGGCGACATGCGATCGGCCGCGGTGCGCCGGATCGAGGATGTGGTGACGCTCCGCTCCCGCCAGTTTCGTGAGGATGACGGCCCGCTGGCCCACCCGGTGCGCCCCGAAAGCTTTATCGAGATCAACAACTTCTACACCGCCACCGTCTACGAGAAGGGGGCCGAGGTCATCGGGATGCTGAAATCCCTGGTCGGCGACGGGGCCTACAAGCGCGCGCTTGACCTATACTTCGACCGCCACGACGGCGACGCGGCCACCATCGAGGATTGGCTGAAGGTGTTCGAGGACACCACCGACCGTGATCTGTCCCAGTTCAAGCTCTGGTACTCCCAGGCTGGCACGCCCCGGCTGAAGGTTGATGAGGCCTGGGACGACGGCGTCTACACACTGACCTTTGCCCAAGCGAACCCGCCGACCCCCGGCCAGCCGGAAAAGCAGCCGAAGGTGATCCCGATCAAGGTCGCACTTCTGAACCCCAACGGCGACGAGGTTGTGCCGACGATCATGCTGGAGATGACCCGCGAAAAGCAGTCCTTCCGCTTCGAGGGGCTGGCGGCGAAGCCCGTCCCGTCGATCCTGCGCGGCTTTTCCGCCCCGGTGGTGCTTGACCGCAAGCCCGCGCCGGGGGAACGCGCCTTCCTGCTGGCCCACGACACCGACCCTTTCAACAAATGGGAGGCGGGCCGGGCGCTGGCCAAGGAAGTGATGTCCGAGATCGCGCTGAAAGGCACACCGGTCCGGTCGGACTGGCTGGACGCTCTGGCCGCCGTCACCTTCGACGATACGCTCGACCCCGCCTTCCGTGCCCTTTGCCTGCGCCTGCCGGGCGAAGACGATATCGCCCAGACCATCCATGCGATGGGCCGCATCCCGGACCCCGCCAAGATTCACGCGGCCCGGCGTGAAATGGCTGGCGCATTGGCGATCCGGTTGGGCGACGGATTGTCCAGGCTTTACAAGGATCTGGATGACAACGCGCCTTTCTCGCCCTCGGCCTCACAGGCGGGGCGTCGGGCGCTGAAGGTCGCAGCGCTTCAGCTTCTGACCCGGCGGGATGGAGGCAAACTCGCGGCCTCGGCCTTTGCCCGCGCCCGCAGCATGACCGAGGAGATCGGCGCCCTGGCCGCCCTGCTGGAGGTGCATCAGGGCCAAGCGGAACTTACCAGCTTTGCGGCCCGCTGGGGGCGCGATGCCAACGTCATGGACAAATGGTACGCGCTGCAGATCACGACGGCGGAACCGGGCGACGCTGCGGCGCTGGCCGACCGACTGATCCAGACCCCCGGCTTTGACTGGAAGAACCCCAACCGCTTCCGTACCGTGATCGGGGCGCTTGCGGCCAACCATGCGGCCTTCCACCATCGGTCGGGCGCGGGCTACAGGCTGGTTGCCGACTGGCTGCTGAAACTTGATCCCCTGAACCCGCAGACCGCTGCCCGCGTCTCGACCGCGTTCGAAACCTGGCCGCGCTATGACGCAAGCCGCCGCAAGCGCGCGAAAAAGGAACTGGAGCGGATGCTGGCCGCCCCGGACCTGTCAGGCGACCTGCGCGAGATGGTGGAACGGATGCTGGCCGCGGGTTAAAGCCTTACGAGGCCTGGCAATAGGGCTGCTGGCTGGTCCATGCCGCCATCGCCGACCGCTTCTCGTTGGACCGCAAGGGGGCCCAGTCGCGCCCGATGCCACGGTTGCCACCGCCGGCCACAAGACCGTCCTTGGCGACCTGTTCCGACATGATCTCGACGGCGCATTCCAGGTTGGCCTCGCCATCCTTCAGCGCGCCGACCGAGGTCGCCTCGCAGCCGTAGTTCGCCGCCGACCGGGGCGAGATCTGCATCAGCCCGATCCAGCGCCCACCGCCGCCGGACGCCCGTTCGTTCCAGGTGCTTTCATACTTGGCGACCGCCGACAAAAGCCCCGCCCAGAAGGCGCGACGCTCTTCGACCGAGGCATCCTGATAGCCGGGGCACCAGGTTTCGATGTCGGCAGGGACACGCTCGGACAAGAGCTGATCCTTGCTTGACAGCGCCGTCAGCGTTGATTCGGTCCATTCCTCGCCCTCGGGATGATGATCCCACTGCATCGGAGGCGCCACGAAAGAGATCGCCTCCTCGGGTTTGGTCTGGACACAGGCAACCAGCGAAGCGGTTGCACACACACCGAAAATCACACGCAGCAGCATGAGTAAGTCACCTGAAGATCACCGCATTTCCATTTTTCCGCCCTGATCCGCGGTCACTCTTGACACTGGATCGGGCGCAACCAGCCCGGAGGGGCGAGTCGATGTTAGTTACACCGTCACTGTTGCATGTGAAAACCCGGACCGGCCGCAGTCAGCAAGAAGACGCCGCTTTGCTGCGTCTGCAGGCAGGAACGGCTGTCGACATGCTGGATGGCCTCACGGCCGATCAGGTCCTTGGCCGGGTCGATGTTCCGGTCATGCGCGCCGGCCCTGAAAAGACCGAATGGCAGTGCGTCCGCGACGACCATGCCGCGATGGCTGCGGCCGGCGAATGGACTGATCTGTTGGAAGCCCTGCGCTACACCGATCAGGAGCGGGTCATGGCGTCTGGCGGCCGCCGGGTGGCCCCCCTGATCAGCGAAGGCATGCGCTCGGGTCTGACCAGTGCGATCGCGCGGGCGGACTGGACCTCGGCCGGGGCTGAACTTGCCCTGCTGGAAGACGTCTACGACCGCAACTCCGAGGATTACTGCGCCGCTCAGGTGCTGGCCCAGGCCCATGTCGACCTTGCCAATGCCAAGCGCAACCCGACCGCGGCCCAGCTGTCCCGCGACGCCTGGGCCGAGGCTGCTGCGCATTACGCCGCGGCCGAGGATCTGGTGACCCTCTTTGATCCCATCGAAGAGATGTCGCCCCTGCTCGCCGCCACCCGTTACGCGCTGGTGCCCGGGATCGAAGACGGCGGCGCGGTCTGCCGCGAATGGTACGAAGATTGGGTCGATCTTGATCCCGAAGACGCCGAGGTCCATGCCGCCCACGCGGTGAACATGCTGCCCGGCTGGTACGGCTCGCTCTCCGCGTTCGAGCGTGAGGCCCGCCGTGCTGTGCGCATGACCGAAGGTGTCACCGGCAAGGCGGCCTATGCGGTCTTTCACATCGCGGCGGTCGAGGCTTTTGGCGACCTGTCGCCGACGCTGGATCACGAATATTTCTTCGAGGCGCTGGGCGACTACCAGTCGGCCACCGGCTGCCAGGTCCGCGCGAACGTCGCCGCGCACCTTCTGGCTGACATGGCGATGGGGTTTCGCAAGGCGGGCCCGACGGCTGCCTGGCACCTGACCAAGACGCGGGCGGCCCTTTCGGACGTGCTTTGGAACCGCCTGCGCGAAATCCAGCTGGATTGCTGGCAGTCGGGCAACCAGACGCTGGCCTTCGCGATGGCCGAAGTCTTCGGTCCCGCGCTGAAACGCGGCGCCCGCATCGTCCGGCGCGGCGATGGGCTTGGCACTCTGGTCCGGCGGACCTGATCGGCCAGCCTCACCCTCTTGCCCTGACGGTCCTTGCGGCCTAAACCCGGCCTCAAGACCACTCGGAGGCTTCCATGCTCGACCTGACCTACACCGCGCCCGTGCCCCGCGTGATCGCCGGGGCCAAGCACGATTGGGAACTTGTCATCGGGATGGAAATCCATGCCCAGGTCTCGTCCAACGCCAAGCTCTTCTCCGGCGCTTCGACCACCTTCGGGGCCGAGCCGAACTCCAACGTCGCCTTCGTCGATGCCGCGATGCCCGGAATGCTGCCGGTCATCAACGAATTCTGCGTCGAACAGGCGGTCCGAACCGGGCTGGGGCTGAAAGCGCAGATCAATCTGGTCTCGGCTTTCGACCGCAAGAACTATTTCTACCCCGACCTGCCGCAGGGCTATCAGATCAGCCAGCTTTACCACCCCATCGTGGGCGAGGGCGAAGTGCTGGTGGAAATGGCTCCCGGCGTCGCGCGTCTGGTCCGGATCGAGCGTATCCACCTGGAGCAGGACGCGGGCAAGTCGATCCACGACATGGACCCGACCCTGTCCTTCGTCGACTTCAACCGGACGGGTGTGGCGCTGATGGAGATCGTCTCACGTCCCGACATCCGGGGACCCGAGGAAGCCGCAGCCTACGTCACGAAACTGCGCCAGATCCTGCGCTACCTCGGCACCTGCGACGGCAACATGCAGAACGGGAACCTCCGCGCCGACGTGAACGTCAGCGTCTGCCGCCCCGGCCAGTATGAAAAATACCAGGCCACGCAGGACTTCAGCCACCTCGGCACGCGCTGCGAAATCAAGAACATGAACTCGATGCGGTTCATCCAGCTTGCCATCGACTACGAGGCCCGCCGCCAGATTGCCATCCTGGAAGACGGCGGCAAGGTGGTGCAGGAAACCCGGCTCTACGATCCCGACAAGAACGAAACCCGCTCGATGCGGTCCAAGGAAGAAGCGCATGATTACCGCTACTTCCCCGACCCCGACCTCCTGCCTTTGGAGATCGAGCAGGCCTGGGTCGACGACATCCACGCCAGGATGCCCGAGCTTCCGGATGCCAAGAAGGCCCGCTTCATGGCCGACTACGGCCTGACCGACTACGACGCCAACGTCCTGACGGCCGAACTTGATAGCGGCCGCTACTTCGACGATGTCGCCAAGGGCCGCGACGGCAAGATGGCCGCGAACTGGGTCATCAACGAACTTTTCGGCCGCCTGAAGAAGGAAAGCCACGACATCACCGCAAGCCCGGTCTCGGCTGCGCAACTGGGCGGGATCATTGACCTGATCGCGGCTGGCACGATCAGCGGCAAGATGGCCAAGGACCTGTTCGAAATCGTCTACACCGAAGGCGGCGACCCGGCAGCGATTGCCGAGGCGCGGGGGATGAAGCAGGTCACCGACACAGGCGCGATCGAGAAGGCCGTGGACGAGATCATCGCCGCCAACCCCGAGCAGGTGGAAAAAGCCAAGGCCAATCCGAAACTTGCGGGCTGGTTCACCGGCCAGGTCATCAAGGCCTCGGGCGGCAAGGCCAACCCTGCGACCGTCAACGCGCTGGTCGCGCAGAAACTCGGGTTGTAAGCCGCGGGCCAAGACTTTTCGAAAAGTCTTGCAAGATCCTTTGAAGGATTTTGACCCCGACTGTCGCCTGGCAGGCACGGTTCTGCCGGGAAAAATCTTGGTGATTTGCGCTATGCGCCGGAATCTCCTATCACTTCCGCGATCAGTGCGGGAGCGACCCGATGCAGCGTTTTGAGTTCAAAGTCATTCCGGCCCCCAAGCGGGGTGAAAAGGCGCGTGGGGTGAAGACCACCGAGGACCGCTTTGCCCTGGCCCTGACCACCCTGATGAACGAACTCGGGGCCGAAGGCTGGGACTATGTCCGTGCCGATTCGCTTCCGTGCGAGGAACGGACCGGTTTCACCGGCACCAAGACCACCTTCCAGAACGTGCTGGTCTTCCGCCGGGCCGTTGAGATGAGTGCGATGGAAACGCTGCAAGCGTCGCGCCTTCTTTTGCAACAGCCGATGCCGGCCACTCCGCGCCTTGGCCCGGCCGAGGCTCCCACGCCGGGCAATGCGCCTGCGGTCGGCCCGGCGAAACCGGACCTCGCGGCCGAGTGATCAGCCCGCCGCTTTCAGCGCAAGCGGCAAGGTTTCCTCAAGAATATCAAGCGTCTGATCGTCACCCAGACTGATGCGGATGCAGCGGTCCAGGGGGGCGACCCCCGGCATCCGGATGAAGACTCCGTGGCGTCCCAACTCGGCCAAGACCTTGCGCGCATGGTCGCCGTCGCGGCCGCAATCGATGGTGACGAAGTTGGTGGCCGAGGGCAGGGGTGTCAGCCCGCAGGTCCGGGCGATGGCCGACAGCCGCCCGCGCGCCGCAACCGTCCGGCTCTGCACGCCTTGCAGCCAGTCCTGATCCTGCAGCGCCGCCAATGCTCCGGCCTGCGAAATCCGGCTGATCCCGAAATGGTCGCGCACCTTGTCGAAGGCCAGCGCCAGATCGGGATTGGTGATCGCATAGCCAACCCGCGCGCCGGCCAGCCCGTAGCCCTTGGAGAACGTCCGCATCCGGATGACCTGCGGATGATTGGCCGCGATGGTCGGCACCGTGCCCTCGGGCGCAAGATCGGCATAGGCCTCGTCCAGGATCAGAAGCGTCTCATGGGGCAGGTTTGCCACCATGTCCTCAATCACCCGCGCAGGGTGGTGGCTGCCCATCGGGTTGTCCGGGTTCGCGAGGTAGATCAGTTTCGCGCCGAAGGTTCGGGCGGCGGCAAGAAGGGCCTCGGGGTCCTCATGGTCGCCCCTGTAGGGGACGCGGGTCAGCATCCCGCCGTAGCCTGCGACGTGGAAATTGAAGGTCGGATAGGCACCGAGGCTTGTCACCACTGGCGTCCCCGGTTCAAGGACCAGACGGCAGATCAGGCCAAGAAGACCGTCGATCCCTGGACCGACGGCGACATGGGCGGGCGTCACGCCGTGGTGGGCGGCAAGCGCCTGCTTCAGATCGTGGTTCTCCGGGTCGCCGTACATCCAGGCCCCGCTCGCGGCCTCTTGCATCGCGGTGATCGCGTGGGGGGACGGGCCGAAGAGGCTTTCATTCGCGCCAAGTCGGGCGCGGAACGGGATGCCGGTCCGCCGTTCCAGCGCCTCGGGGCCGGTGAAGGGGACGGTGGAGGGCAGGGCGGCGGCGTGGGGGGTCAGAAAGCGGCTCATGGCCTGCAGGCTGACACGGGGCGGGGGGCCGCGCAAGGGGGCTGTCCACGCAGGACAGGGGAAGGGGGCCAAGCCTTTTCAAGGGCTTGGCCGTGGGCCTTCACGATGCCCTAACCACGTGGTCAGCCGAGGTCGGCCAGCCGCCGCAGCGCTTCCTGCATCTTCGCGGCCTCGTCCTGCCGAGCCTCCAGGTTCGACTGCGCTTCCATCACCACATCCTCGGGCGCGGACTTGACGAAGTTCGGGTTGTCGAGACGGCCTTTCAGCCCGCCGATCTCTTTCATCAGCTTGTCCAGACCCTTCTGCAGGCGGGATTTCTCCTCGGCGATGTCGATCAGCCCTTCCAGCGGGATCGCGAAAGCCGCGCCCTCGGCCGCCACGGCGATGGAGCCTTTCGGGGCCGCGCCGTCCGTCACCTGGTCGATACGGGCCAGGCGCTTGATGAGGGTCTCGTTCCGGGCGAAAGCCTGGCGGGCCTCATCCGTCAGGCTGGTCGCCACAAGGTCCGCCTTCAGCCCCACCGGGACATGCACCTGCGCGCGGGCACTGCGGATGTCGTCAATGAGCGTGGTGACGAAAGTCATCTCGCGTTCCGCGTCGCGGTCGATCAGGCTGGCGGGAAGCTCTGGCCAGTCGGTGTGGACGAGGAGTTTTGCGCGCTTGCCGGTAGTCCCCCACAGCTCTTCGGTGATGAAGGGCATGAAGGGGTGGAGGAGGATCATCGACTGATCCAGCACCCAGGCCATCGTCTGGCGGGTTTCCCCGGCGTCGGGGCCGTCGAACAGGGGTTTGGCGAATTCCACATACCAGTCGCAGACCTTGCCCCAGACGAATTTGTAGAGGGCATCCGCCGCCTGGTCGAAGCGGTAGTTCTCCAGCGCCTCGTCGACCTCGGCCAGAGTCTTCGCGGTTTCGCCGATGATCCACTTGTTCGCGGTGGCCTTCGGGCTGGGGGCCGGGCCGGTCGCGTGACCCTCCCAGACCCCGTTCATCTCGGCAAAGCGGCCGGCGTTCCACAGCTTGGTGCCAAAGTTCCGGTAGCCCGCGATGCGCTGGGTATCCAGCTTCAGCACGCCGCCAAGCGAGGCCATCGCGGCATTGGCGAACCGCAGCGCATCGGCGCCGTATTCGTCGATGATCTCCAACGGGTCGATGACGTTGCCCAAGGACTTCGACATCTTCTTGCCCTTGGCGTCGCGGACGAGGCCGTGCAGGTAGACGGTGTGGACCGGAATGTCGTTCACCACGGCCAGCTGCATCATCATCATCCGGGCGACCCAGAAGAACAGGATATCCTGCCCGGTGACGAGGACCGAGGTGGGGAAGTATTTCTTGAGTTCCGGCGTTGGTTCCGGCCAGCCGAGCGTGCCGATGGGCCAGAGGCCGGAGGAGAACCAGGTGTCGAGGACGTCGGGGTCGCGCCCGATCTTGATGTATCGCTTGGAAGGGCTGAGCTTGTAGTGCCGCCGATTGTCGATGCTGTCCCGCATGTGGAGGCCGAGCAGCGCCATCATTTCACGACGCTCGTCGTCCGCTAAGTTGCGATCCCGCTCTTCATCGAACTCTTCGATTTGATCGACCCAATCGACCTGTGAGTAATACTCACGAGCCATTTCTTGCGCTTCTGGGAAGCTACTTGCGCAAAAGAACTTAGATTCGCCGAGAGAAGGCTTGCCGTTCTCGTCGAGGCTCGGCCCATACCAAACCGGAATCTGATGCCCCCACCAAAGCTGGCGGCTGATGCACCAGGGTTCGATGTTTTCCAGCCAGTGGTAATAGGTCTTCTCGCCCGAGGGCGGGATGATCTTGGTCCGGCCCGTCCGCACTGCCTCCAGCGCGGGTTCGACGATCAAGCCAGTGTCGACGAACCACTGGTCGGTCAGCATCGGCTCGATCACCACCTTCGACCGGTCGCCGAAGGGCTGCATGATCGGTTTTGACTCGACGTAAGGCACCAGTTCCAGGTGCTCGGCCCCGGTTTCCTTGTCGACGGATTTCTTGAGCGTGGTGACGGCGAGCCCCTCGGACGTGATCGCCTCGACCACGCGCTTGCGGGCCTCATACCGGTCCAGCCCGCGCAACTCGTCGGGGACGAGGTTCAGGGCGTCGATCTCGGATTCCGACAGGGTGAAGGGCTGCTCGGCGATGCCGGGGGTGGCGTAGCCCTTGGCGACCAGCCAGGCGCGGGACATGCGGCCGGCGATCTCTGCCGCCTCGGCATAGGGCACCCCATCCGCCCGCATCTGGGCGCGGGTGTCCAACAGGCGGTAGCACGGGATATCGCCGCGCTTGGCGACGGCGTAGTCGTTGAAGTCATGCGCGCCGGTGATCTTGACGGCACCGGAGCCGAAATTGGGATCGGGGTATTCGTCGGTGATGATCGGGATCAGACGGCGATGCTCGGCAGGCCCCACCGGAATTTCGCAAAGTTTCCCGACGATTGGGGCATAACGTTCATCCGATGGATGAACTGCGACGGCCCCATCCCCAAGCATCGTCTCAGGCCGGGTGGTCGCAATCGAAATGTAATCCCGCGTCTCGCGCAGGGTCACGCGGCCTTCGGCATCCTTCTCGACGTATTCGTAGGTCTCCCCTCCGGCCAAAGGATACTTGAAGTGCCACATATGGCCGGGGACTTCGGTGTTCTCGACCTCAAGGTCGGAAATCGCGGTCTCGAAATGCGGGTCCCAGTTCACCAGCCGCTTGCCGCGGTAGATGAGGCCCTTGTTGTACATGTCCACGAAGACCTTGATCACCGCGTCGTGGAAGTTGCCTTCCTCGCCCGCGGGAGCGCCCGGAGCGCCGGACATGGTGAACGCCTCACGGTCCCAGTCGCACGATGCCCCCAGCCGCTCCAGCTGGCCCCGGATGTTCCCGCGCGACTTCTGCTTTTGCTGCCAGACGCGTGCCAGGAATTTCTCGCGCCCCATGTCGCGGCGCGAGGGTTCGCCGTTCTTGGCCATCTCGCGTTCCGTCACCATCTGGGTCGCAATGCCCGCATGGTCTGTTCCCGGCTGCCACAAGGTGTCGTCGCCCTGCATCCGGTGCCAGCGCGTCAGGATGTCCTGCAGCGTGTTGTTGAACGCGTGGCCCATGTGAAGCGCACCGGTGACGTTCGGCGGCGGGATCATGACGGAGAAGGCGGGACGTCCGGGCTTGGCATTGGCGCCCGCGCGGAAGGCCTTGGCGTCGAGCCAGAGCTTCGAAATCCGGGCTTCGGCCTCGGCGGCGTTGAAGGTCTTTTCCATCGGCATGAGCGTTCCCCTTGTCCGCGCGGGTTCTAGCGTGACCCGCGCAGAAGGGGAAGCGTCAGAAGGGCGGCAGGCCCTGCAAAGCACGGGCAAAGCACCACAGGGTCAGCGCGGTGAAGCCCGCCGCGGTGGTCCAGACGGCGGTGCGGCTGCCGGTCAGGCCCGCCAGCGGGACGGCGTGCATCGCGTGCGTCGCCAGAAAGTGCGGCAGGCGCAGATCGCCCACCTCGGTCGACCAGCCCATCAGAGGGAAGCGGGCGCCGGTGACGGGCGTGCCGATCAAATGCCCGGTGCCCGAGGACATGGTGCCGGCAACCGGGACGGTCAGCACGAAGGTCAGGATCAGCCCCAGCGCCACCGACAGCAGCAAGGGGTCGGTGCGATGCTTCCAGAAGGCCAGGCCCATGACCAGCGACAGCGAGGTCAGCGTCACCGCCGCCGCGCCCATCAGGCTGTAAAGCGCGGCCCAGAGGCCGGTGACGTTGAAGTGCGAGGCGGTGCCCAGGGCTGCCGCGCCGCCGATCCAGGCCAGCTCGGCCAGAATGCAGGCAGTGACCACGCCGATGTAGACCCGCCAGCGGCGCGAGGTGAAGGTGCCCTCGGGCAGAAGCATGGCGTAAAGCGCCAGGGTGCCGGTGTAGACGGCCAGGGCCAGGTGGAATTTCAAGGGCTTGAGCCAGATGTTGTCGCCCTGGAACAGACGGTCGTCCAGGCCGTAGGCGGCCATCACGGGCAGGGCGGCAAGGGCCACGAACAGGGTCAGGCCCATCAGCTGGCGGTTCGGGGCTGACACAGCCCAGGTGCGCGGAGCGGCAAGAAAAGCAGTCATGGCAATACCTTTCTGACAAGGGTGAAGCGCAAGATGGCAAAGGCCAGAAAGCCCGCCGGACCAAAAAGGAAGGTCAGCACCAGGCAGGGGATCACCATCCAGTGCGGGATGCCCTCGGCCCGGGCCGTGCGGACCTGCCAGGCGCCAAGGAACAGGTCGAAGGCCAGGTAGTGCAGCCACCCCGCCAGCGCGATCTGGGGGTGGGTGAACAGCGCCTGCACCTCGGGCAAGGAACCGAAACCGCCGGGAGCGTCCCACCAGAAGGCCAGAACCAGACCCGCATAGGCCAGCGACAGCAGCAGCGGGATTGTAACTGCCGCAATGACTTGGGCAATCCTCGGGGCCAGCGGTGAGACCAGAAGCGCCAACCAGCCCAGAAGGGCGGCCGGATTGGCAAGTTGGAAAAGCTGGTCGGGGGTCATCGGCGCCTCGTATCTTTACACTGTCAGGATTATGCGGCGATGGGTCGCGCCGTCAAGAAAAATCTTTACGGTGGAAAGATGGGCGGCTAAGCCTTGGACATGATGGAAAAACCCTACCACCACGGCGATCTGCGGGCGGCCCTGCTGGCGGCGGCCGAGGCGGAACTGACCGAGAAGGGGGTCGAGGGATTCTCGCTCCGCTCGGTCGCCAAGCGGGCCGGGGTCAGCCATGCCGCCCCGGCGCATCACTTCGGCGATACGGGCGGGCTTCTGACCGCGCTGGCGGCCGAGGGCTTCATCCTGTTCCAGAACACCCTGGACGCGCGCGAAGCCGGCGCGGCGGACGCCCGGGACAAGGCAGTGCGCGCGGGCCTGGGCTATCTGGAATTCGCGCTGGCGCGACCGGCACTTTTCCGGCTGATCTTCTCATCCGCCCGGCCCGACTTCGCCTCGCCCGACCTGATCGCCGCGGCCAACCGGGCCTATCAGCACCTTGTCGGGCTGGTCACGACCCTGGGCGGCGGCGAGACCGACGTCATCGCCCTTTGGGCCACCAGCCACGGCATTGCCGACCTTTCCGCCGGGCAGAAGATGCGGACCCTGCAGGGCAAGCCCCCCGAAGCGCGAGAGGCGATGATCCGCGCGGTTCTGCTGCGCTGTCTGCCGGGGGCAGAAGCGGAATTTTCGAAAGTTCCGGACCGAAGCCTTTGAAGGCTCCGACACGATTTCTCTGAAGAAATCGGCCCTGCGGTCAGACGGGCAGCCCCGCATCGGGCTTGGGCTGGTCCATGACGATCTGACTTTGCACACGGGCCACCGCAGGGTTTGGCAGCAACCTGTGATGGATCAGCAGGTTCAGCGCTGGCAGGTCGGCACACCAGACCCTGAGAAGATAATCCGCCTCGCCGGTCAGGGTCCAGCAGGCCACGACCTCGGGCTGGGCGGCGATCAGGCGCAGGAAGTCGCGCGCGGCCTCGGGGGAATGTGCAGCCATCTGCACCTGCACGAACGCCTGGACCGTCAGCCCCAGCTTTGTGGGCGACAGGCGCGCGGCATAGCCGGTGATCAGACCATCCGCCTCAAGCTTCGCGCGGCGACGGGCGGCTTGGCTCGCGGACAGGCCGACACGCTCTCCCAGGTCCTGGGCGGTGATCTGGGCGTCGGCCTGCAAGGCGGCCAGGAGGCGGGAATCGGTGGCGTCGATCATGCGGATTTCTCGCGTTCCATCGGGATTCTGCGCAGAAAGCGCGCATCCCTTACCCGATGCAAGCCTGAAAATGCGCGCCGTTGACGGGGCGTGCGTGTCATCCTGAGAAGGATCAGCTTTTCCCGAAGGAACAATCATGGGTCCCTTTCCGCACGACGCCCCCCGCGCAGTGATCTCGGCCGAGAACCCCGCCGGGACCGATGGCTTCGAGTTCGTCGAATTCGCCCACCCAAACCCGGACGAGTTGCGCGCGCTGTTCACGAAGATGGGCTACACGCTGACCGCCCGCCACAAACGGAAGGCCATCGAGCTTTGGCAGCAGGGCGACATCACCTATATCCTGAACGACGAACCCGGCAGCCACGCGCGTCGCTTCGTCGACGAGCACGGGCCCTGCGCCCCCTCGATGGGCTGGCGGGTAGCCGACGCGGCCCATGCCTTCGCGCATGCGGTGAAGAACGGGGCCACGGCCTACACGGGTGAGGACAAGACGCTGGACCTGCCCGCCATCGTTGGCATCGGCGGCTCGCTGATCTATTTCACCGACGAGTATGGCAATGCCAACCCTTACGACGCCGACTTCGACTTTGTCGGCCCGGCAAAGCCTGCAGGCGTGGGCTTCCACTACCTTGATCACCTGACGCACAACGTCCATCGCGGCAACATGGACACCTGGTTCGACTTTTATCAGCGGCTCTTCGGCTTTCGTCAGATCCGGTTCTTCGACATCGAGGGCAAGTTCACCGGGCTCCATTCCCGCGCGTTGACCAGTCCCTGCGGCCGCATCCGCATCCCGATCAACGAGGATCGCGGCGAGACCGGGCAGATCGTCGAGTACCTCAAGCGCTACAGGGGCGAAGGTATCCAGCACATCGCCGTGGGCTCCGACGACATCTATGCGGCGACCGACGCCATCGCCGAGGCGGGCCTGAAGTTCATGCCAAAGCCGCCGCTGGCCTACTACAAGCTGTCGAAGACCCGCGTCGTAGGGCACGAGGAGCCCATCGAAAAGCTGGCCAGGCACGGTATCCTGATTGATGGCGAAGGCGTGGTGGACGGGGGCGAGACGAAGATCCTGCTGCAGATCTTCTCGAAGACAGTGATCGGCCCGATCTTCTTCGAGTTCATCCAGCGCAAGGGCGACGACGGCTTTGGCGAGGGCAACTTCCGCGCGCTGTTCGAATCGATCGAGCAGGACCAGATCGACCGCGGGGTGCTTCGCGCCGTGTAGGTAGGGTGGGCAGGATTGCCCACCCTACGCCTGCGCGTCAGTCGAATGTCGTTACGGCCACGACCACCGCATTGGCGGGTCGGCGTTCTCCGTCAGGCAGCACCAGCATCCGCGCCCGCGATTCGTCGCCGATCTCGGGCGCGCGCCCGACCGCTTCCAGCGCCATCTTGCGGTGTTCCGGGCTGACCTCGCGGCATTCCCTGGCACTCCAGCGCGCTTTCGAGAACGGGCTGGTCACCGCGAAGGTCACCGCCGCCCCCGAGATGTCGCGGGCGTTGACCCGCTTGGACACCTCAAGCGCCTTGATGCTTTCGGCGATGATCTCGGCCGAATCCTGGAACGTCAGTGGCGCCAGATCGGTGTACGTTGCATCGGTCGCCCCGGTGTTCAGGCACTGCCGCGCCATGAACACCCAGTCATGCACGATATAGGCGGGACCGTAGTTCCAGGGCGTCAGTCCGCGGAAGGCGCGGGCCAGGCCCGGGACCGAGCCGCCATCGGTGTACATCATCGGCGGCGTGATGGTCTGTCCTGCGGTCTTCCCCTTCGGGCGCGTGAAGGTGAGCGGTCTTTGCGGGGTCGGCACGTAGACGAAGGTGCCGTCGCCGGACGGGCCGGTGCCCTTCAGCCAGACCACGGCCACCTCGCCCTTGAACGCGCCGGGCTCTGTGCGGTCGTAGTTCACGTTGGCGCAGCCTGCGACCGTCAGCAGCACCAGCGCTGCGAACATCCCTTGCATGGACAGTTCCCATTGCTTGGACCTTTGGCAGAACCTAGCACGGAATCGCCGGATCTGCGTGGGTCTTTGCGGGATGGTCAGGCCGACCCGCGCGCCGCGATCAGCCCCGCCAACCGCTGGGCATCCTTCCAGGCCCCCCAGATGAAGGCGGAACCCCGGCAGGACAGCCAGGGCAGACCGACGAAGTAGAGGCCCGGGACCTCGGTCACGCCGTCCTGGTGGCGGGGGCGGCCATCGGGCCGGAAGATGTCCAGGTCGATCCATCCGAAGTCGAGCTGGAAGCCGGTGGCCCAGATCACGCTGGTGATCCCGGCTGCCGCCAGGTCCAGGGTCAGGGTCGGGTCCGTCACGCAACGGGGCAGGGGCAGGAGGGTGCGCGCCTGGGGGTCCTCGGGCAGGTCCAGCCCATGCGCCGTGGCGTAGGCGTCTGCCTCGTCCAGCACCGACAGATAGTTCCGGTCGCCGTTGGCGATGTTGGTCGCAAGGTCATCGGCGATCTGCAGCACGCCGTCGTCGTAGGCTCCCGCGCGGCCCAGAAGTGTCACCCCCAGACCCGCCAGGCGGCGAAAGTCCATCGTGTGCCCGCCATAGGCGCCGCTGACCGCGATGGTCACGTGTTCGGTGCCGGGGGTGGGGGCCTTCGCGTCCCACTTGCCCAGCTTGCCCAGCCACCAGACGAAGTCCTGTCCCCGGTAGCGCCGCGGCGGGCGGTCGTGCGGGCCGACCGAAAGGTAAACGGGCCGCCCCGCCCGGACCAGTTCCTCGGCGATCTGTGCGCCGGACGAGCCTGCGCCCACGACGAGAACCGCGCCCTGCGGAAGCGCGTTCGGGTTCTTGTAGGCGTTCGAGTGCAACTGGGTGAGCGTCGGATCGGTGATGACCGTCGGGATCACCGGCTTCTGGAATGGCCCGGTGGCGATCACCACGTTCCGCGCCTCGATCTCCCCTTGCGCGGTGGTCGCGCGGAAGGTGTCGCCGTGGCGCTGCAGGTTCGTCACCTCGACCCCGGTACGGATCGGCAGGGAACGGTCGCTGGCGAAGCGGACGAAGTAGTCTGCGACGGCCTCTTTCGACGCGAAGGCGTCGGGGTCAAGCCCCGCAAATTCGGCGTCGGGGAAGCGGTCATGCCAGGCTGGACCGTTGGCCACCAGACTGTCCCAGCGCCAGGACCTCCAGCGTTCGGCGATCCGGTCGCGTTCGAGCACGAGGTGCGGCACGCCGTGTTTCTGAAGGTGCGCCGAGGTCGCCACCCCGGCCTGACCGCCGCCGATGACAAGGGTGTGGATGGTTTCGGTCATGCGAGATGCCCTGTTCCAGAGGTTGAGACTGGATGAAGTGTCGCGGCCAGGCCGTTTTGTCGAACGGAGGTCCCGGGAGTGTCCAGCCTGGACAGATACGCCTTACTCATCCCCGGGTACCCCATATTTCGGGGCCTGGGTGGGGTCCTCTGCCCGCTGCACATAGGCGGCCATTTGCGGCGCGTAGATGTCCCAGGCCGACCGCAGCATTCCGATGGGATCGTCAGCCCAGTCGATCCTCAGATCGACCAGCGGCCAGGACAGACGGTCGGCAAGCTTCAACCCGGCGGACTGCACCGGTCCGGCTTCGCCACCGGCGGCAAGACCGGCTTCCAGCGCCCGCATGAGACGTTCGCCAAGGTGGCCGGTCGAGGTCGCGAAGGCCTCTACCATTGCCAGCGGCACCCGTTCTGCAGCCAGAAGATTTCCCCCCGCTGCACAGTCGGTGGCCCGTGCTTCGCCCCAGATGCCCAGCACCTGACGCCCCGAATGGATCGCCGTTCGCCCCTGCCGGTCGATGACCAGAAGCTGGCGGTAGTCGATGTGGGGCCGCCCGTCGGTGACGGCCGTCAAGGCCTCCGACGCAGGCAAGCCGGCCTCCAGCCGATCCAGCACCAGCGGCCCCAGCGCCGGGTCGGTGATGTTCTGGCTGGCAACCGCCCCCACCCCCGCCCGGACATGGGCACAGCGGGCGGCGACGGCGGGGGACGAGGACGAGATCGCCATCCCGACCTGCCCGGTCCGGGCGCAGCGCGCGACGATGGAAAAGGTCATTCCGCGTCGTCCGGGATCACGGCGGTTCCGTCGATTTCGACCAGCCAGCCTGGCCGGGCCAGCGCCGTGACCACGACCCCGGTCGAGACCGGATGTACGCCCCTGATGTATTCGCCCATCGTCCGGTAGACCGCCTCGCGGTGGCGGACATCGGTCAGGTAGACGACGACCTTGCACAGGTGGGTCATGTTGCCGCCGACCTCCTCCAAGAGTTGCCGGATGTTCTGCATGACCTTGTGGGTCTGTTCGACCGGGTCATGGCTGCCGATATCCTTTGCGGTGTCGAGGTCCTGCGGGCACTGGCCGCGCAGGAACACGATCCGGCCCCGCGCGACAACGGCCTGGGCGAGGTCGTTGTCCAGCTTCTGCTCGGGGTAGGTGTCTTTCGTATTGAACTTGCGGTGGCGGAAGTGGGTCATGTCGGTGTCCTGGGTCAGGGCGGTTACTGAATTGAGCGCGTTCCGCGCGAGCCTTTTGTCTCGGCCTTGCGTGTGAAGGACACGCAAGGCCTCGGGGGCCTCCGGCGGGGAGATTTGGGGCCAGGTGAAAGCTGCGCGGTCATGGCAGAAGGGTTGGTCCGGGGTCCAGTGCCGCGATTTCGCGGCGGAAGGTGAGGGCGTCGACCTGGCCGGGCTGATCAAGCGATTCGGCCCAGGTCCGGCCGGCGTAGGTTGCCCAGGCGATGGGGCCGGGGGCGGCGGCGTCGCCGACAAGGCGGAGGGTCTTGAGGCCGGAGGCCTGCCAGTCCAGCGCCTTTGTGGCGTGATAAAGCTGGTCGTTCGGGGTCCGGGACGTCACATGGATGACGGCCTCGCAGGCAAGTGCGGTCTGACGTCCTGTCCAGGTGCATCCGAGCGTTATTTCAGCTTTACCAATGACTTCCGGTGCTTTGCTGAGGTGGATGCCCACGCCGAGGTCCAGCAGGCGGCGCATGATGCTGCCCTGTTCCAGCGTGTTGTCGGTCCATTCGGCGACCTTGGCCGCAGGGGTGATTAAATGGACGCGGTTGTCGTTCTGCACTAGAAGCTCTGCCAGCACGGACCCCATGTAGAAGTGGTCGTCGTCGTAAAGGGCGACGGTCAGACCCTTGGGGCTGCGGCCCGCCATCAGGTCGTCGGGGGTGTAGACCGTCATTGCGGGGTCGGTCGGGATCGGGTGCAGGTGGAGGCGTGCCACGGCGTCGCGGCGCCAAGTGGCCCCGGTGGCAATGGCGACGTGGTCTGCGCCCATCGCGAGGATGTCGTCGGGGGTCAGCGGGCTGTCGCGGTAGATTTCCACGTTCGGCATCGGGGCGAGTTGCCCGGTGCGGTAGTCGGCGACGCGGCCCCAGGCGGAGAGGCCGGGCAGGAGGCGTTCCCTGGCGACCCGACCGCCGAGGGTCGTCGTCGCCTCGGCCAGGGTGACGGTGTAGCCGCGTTTGGCGGCCTGCAGGGCGGCTTCAAGCCCGGTGGGGCCGGCGCCGACGATCAGGACGGACCGCGATGCCCCTTTCGGGCGGGCGCGTTCGGGGTGCCAGCCCTTGCGCCATTCCTCCATGAAGGCGGTGTTCTGGGTGCAGCGGCTGATCCCGCCGGTCATATCGCCCGAGACGCAGATGTTGCAGCCGATGCATTCGCGGATGTCTTCGTAAGCCCCGTCCAGAACTTTCTTCGGCAGGAAGGGGTCGGCGATGCTTGGCCGCGCCGCGCCGATGAAATCGAGGATGCCGGACTTGATCTGGCGGACCATCGCGTCGGGGGACGTGAAGCGGCCGACGCCGACAACGGGTTTCGGGGTCAGTTCCTTGATGCCGCGGACGAGGTCTTCCTGCGCGCCTTCGGGCTTGAAGCGGCTGGTGCCCGAACAGGCCTCCCAGGTGCCTTGGGCGAGGTCCCAGAGGTCAGGAAGGTCTGCGTGCATGGCGATGAAATCGCGAAGCTCGGCGTTGGAAAAGCCATAGGCCCCGGCTTCGTGCAGCGACATGCGGAGAGTGACAGCCAGTTCGCCTTTGGTGGTTTCCCGTGCATCTTCAACGATCTCGCGCAGGAACCTCGCGCGGTTTGTCAAGTCGCCGCCGTATTCGTCGGTGCGGTGGTTGGTCGCGCGGGAAAGGAAGTGTTGCAGGATGCCAAAGCCGTGGGCACCGTAAAGGCAGATCAGGTCGAAGCCCGCCTGATGGCTGCGGCGGAAGGCGTTGCGGAACCAGCGACGGAGGTTCCGGATATCCTCCTTGTCCATCGTGCGGGCCTGGACGGGGTCAGAGGTGAAGGTAAGGATCGGGCCGCCGGTGACGGCCAAAGGGACCTCGCGCGAATAGAGGTTCGGGCCGTTGATACCGCTGTAGGCAAGCTGGATGCCCGCAAGCGCGCCGTGGGATTTCATCGCCTCGGCCATCCGGGACAGGGCGGGGATGTCGCGGTCATCCCACAGGTGCTGTTCGATGAAGGGGGTGATTTCCGAGGTCGGGTGAATCTCGGTCTGTTCGGTGAAAATGACGCCCCAGCCGCCCTCGGCCTTGGTGCGGCGCATCTCGACCACGGCGGAGGGGTCGCGGTAGCCGCCGCCATTGCAGTGCGGGACCTGATAGAAGCGGTTCTTGGCCGTTTTCGGGCCGATCTGCAGCGGCGTGAAGAGGATGTCGTGGCGGGGGTCGCGCATCAGAGCTGTCTCAGGTCGGTGGCTTGGGTGGAGAGGCGCCCAAGGTCGCGGGGGGGCAGGTCGGTGACGAGGAGGGTGGGCGTTTCACCAGCCTGGGCGAGAATCTCGCCGTGGGGGCCGGCGATGGTGGAGGTCCCGACATAGGTCAGGTCGCCTTCGGTGCCGCAGTAGTTGGCATAGGCGATGGTCACTCCGTGGCTGGCGGCCATCGCCGGGACCGTGGCGCGGGGGACGTGGGTGAAGGGGGCCATATTGGCGGTCGGGACCAGGATCAGCGTTGTGCCGCGGGCCGCAAGAGAGCTGACGTGAGGTGCGAACTCGATGTCGTAACAGATCAGGATTGCTGCGGTTTCTGTCCCGAGGCGGAAGGTGTGCAGGGTGTCTCCGGGGGTGTATAGTGCGGCCTCGCGGGGGCCGTAGAGCTGCACCTTGCGGTAGTTGCACAGAAGTGCGCCGTCGGGGCCGAAGCAGGCGGCAGAGTTGTAAAGGCGGTCGCCCGCACGCTCGGCATAGCCCATGACAAGGGCGGTTTTGTGCGTCCTGGCGGCGGCGGCCAGTCGGTGGAGGGGGGCGCTGTCGAGGGGAAGCGCAAGGGCGGGGATACCGGGCTGGTTGTAGCCGGGCAGCCAGACTTCGGGCAGGACCAGGGCCGCGGCACCCATCGCGGCAGCGGCGGCAAGGGCGACTTCGGCCTGGGCGCAGGCGGCCTCGATGTCGGAGGCGGGGGATGTGCCCTGCCAGAGTGCCAAACGCATCGGGTCTCTCCTGTGGACTTCCGGGCCATCCTAAGCGGGTCCGGTGCAGCGGCCATACCCCTTGGAATTCGGGTTATTGCTAGGTTAATTGGCTTCCGGGGGTATATACCCCCAGCGAGGTATGCGTGAGAGAACCTGCCGAAAGCGTCGCGCCGCAGCTGGCGAAAGCCATTGCAAGCCTTGGCCGTTCAGGGTTCGAGGCAGCGCTTTGGCAGCTGTTTCAGGCCCTTGCACGGCCCGACAACATGCTGGTGCTGGCCTACAGCGATGGCGGGCCGGCGCTGGAGCTGTTCCGGCGGGCGGGAAACGCGCAGGTCTTTGCGCGGCTGCAAAGCACCTACATGGCGGGCGCGTTCCGCCTAAGTCCGTTCTACGGGTTGCACCTGCAACGGGCCGAGGAGGGGCTTTACCGGCTACGCGACATCGCGCCGGACGCGTTCCAGCGGAGCCGGTTCTACGTCGAGTACTTCGGGCAAACCACGATCATCGACGAGTTGGCGTTCACGGTCTGGCTGGGCGCGGGCCTGTCGCTGAACCTGTTCCTTGGTCGGGACGGACAGTCGGGGAGGGTCTTCTCGGCCGGCGAGATTGCCGCCTGCCGACGGATCGTGCCGGTCATCGCCGAACTTGCAAGGGCGCATTGGCCGGTGCCGAAACTTGCCGCGCAGCCAGTCGAGGACACCCCGGCAAAGCTGGCAGCGGCGGCGGAGCGGTCGTTGGGGATCGCGCTGTCACCACGCCAGGCGCAGGTGGCGCTGCTGATCCTGAAGGGGCACTCGACCCTGTCGATCGGGCTGCACCTGGGCGTCTCGCCGCAGACGGTCAAGGTCTTCCGCAAACAGCTTTACGGGCGGTGCCGGATCTCGTCCCAGGCCGAGTTGTTCGCGTTGATGCTGCCCCTGCTTTAGAGGCTACCAGCGACGCTCGATCCGGCGACGGAGGAGGATCGCGGCGACGTTCATGACGACGAGGAACACCAGAAGAACGATGATCGCGCCGTTGGAGCGTTCGATGAAGGCCGGATCGGCGCGGCTGGCCCAGGAATAGACCTGCACGGGCAGGGCGGTCGCGGGGTCAAGGAAGCCTTCCGGCGGGGCCGAGGGGTAGTTGTCGACGAAGGCGACCATGCCGATCAGCAGAAGCGGCGCGGTTTCGCCAAGGGCCGACGCAAGACCCAGGATCGTGCCGGTCAGGATACCGGGCATGGCAAGCGGCAGGACATGGTGGAAGACGGTCTGCATCTTCGACGCGCCGACGCCAAGCGCCGCATCGCGGATCGAGGGCGGCACGGCCCGGATCGAGGCGCGGGTGGCGATGATGATGGTGGGCAGCGTCATCAGGCTGATGACCAGCGCGCCTACGACCGAAGACGATTGCGGCATGCCGGCAAAGTTGATGAAGATCGACAGGCCCAGGATACCGAAGACGATGGAGGGGACGGCGGCAAGGTTCGAGATGTTGACCTCGATTGCGTCGGTCCAGCGGTTCTTTGGCGCAAATTCCTCAAGGTAGATCGAGGCCGCGACGCCGACGGGCACGCACATGACCAGGACCATCAGCATCATGTAGGCCGAGCCGAGGAGGGCCACGCCCAGACCTGCGGCCTCGGGGCGCTGGTCCGAGGCGTCGGGGTTGGTGAAGAAGGTCCAGTTGAACGAGGACTGGACGATCCCGGCATCGCGCAGCTGTTCGACAAGCCGCAGCTGATCGGGGTTGATCTGGTTGTCACGCTCGGCCGTCTCATAGGTCACGCGGCCCTTCAGGAAGCCGTCCACCCGACCTGCGGCCAGGATGGTCGCGTCGATGGTGGTGCCGATCAGGTCGGGGTTCGCCAGGACCTGCGCCCGCAGCGTGCCGGCCGCGTCCTTCGAGATCAGCTCGCCAATCTCTTTGTCCGAGACACCCTCTTGCGTGATACCGCGCGCCTGCAGTTCGGCGACAAAGGCCTGGGACAGCACTTTCTGGTAGCCGACCGTGGTGACCTTGCCCAGTTCTTCGGGGTTGCGATTGCCCTTCGGGTCCAGCGTTTCCGCCGACAGTTCGACCGGGAAGCTGAGCGTGGCCTGCTGGAACGACGACACGCCGTCGCGGAAGATCGTGAAGAGCATGATCGCCAGCATCGTCAGCGAGATGGTGATCGCGATGATGCCATAAAGCTTGAAGCGGACCTCGGCGGCATTGCGGCGCTTCATGTTGGCGCTGGCGGTCAGGATCGACTGCTTGGGACGCTTGATATAGGGGCCGTCGGCGCTGAGGTCGGTCATTCGTACTGCTCCCGGTATTTCCGGACGATCCAGAGGGCAAAGATGTTCAGGCCAAGCGTGATGACAAAGAGGGTCATGCCAAGCGCGAAGGCCACAAGCGTTTCGGGGGCGGCAAAGTCGGTGTCGCCGGTCAGCTGGCCGACGATCTTGACGGTCATCGTGGTCATCGCTTCGAACGGGTTGAGCGACAGTTTCGCAGCAGCCCCTGCGCCCATCACCACGATCATCGTCTCGCCGATGGCGCGGCTGGCGGCCATCAGGATCGCGCCGACGATGCCCGGCAGGGCCGCGGGCAGGATCACCTGGCGCACGGTCTCGGACCGGGTGGCGCCAAGGCCCAGGCTGCCATCGCGCAAGGATTGCGGCACGGCGTTGATGATGTCGTCCGACAGCGACGAGATGAAGGGGATGTTCAGGATGCCGATCACGATACCGGCGGTCATGACCGAGGAGCCGGAGTTGCCAAGGCCCATCGGCTCGGCGAACCAGTCGCGCAGGGCGGGGCCGACGGTGACAAGGGCGAAGATGCCGAAGACCACAGTGGGGATGCCCGCGATGATCTCGATCAGCGGCTTGACCCAGTTGCGCACGGGCCGCGAGGCATATTCCGCCAGGTAGATCGCCGCGAAAAGGCCGATGGGGACCGAGACCAGCATCGAGATCACGGTGATGTACAGCGTGCCCCAGATCAGCGGGATGATCCCAAGATCAGACCCACCGCGGAAGTTCGGCGACCAGGTCAGGCTGAAGAAGAAGTCCTCGATCGGGTATTTGGTGAAGAAGTCGAAGGTTTCGGACACCATCGACCAGACGATGCCCACCGTCGTCAGGATCGCGATCGACGAGGCGGCGATCAGAAGGGCAAGGACCACACGCTCGACCTGATTGCGGGCGCGGAAGTCGGGCTGTGCACGCTTGACGCCCCAGAAAAGGCCAAGGACGGCCAGCAAGAGGATGATCGCCGTGCGGGCCGCGGCCCCCCAATGCGACTGGGCGCGATAGTCCTGCGCGGCGGTCAGGACCTCGGGTGAGACCTCGGCGGCCAGGGCCACGCCGGACTGGGCCAGAAGGGCGCGGATGTCGGTTGACCCGGTTGCAAGCGCCTGGACGTCGGTTTCGCTGATGGCGCCGCTGGCGATGGCGGTATCAAGGCCACCCGCGACTCGGCGGACGTCGGCCATTGTCAGCTCGGCCGTTGTGGCATCGGCGACAAGCTCGGCGGGAAGGTTTGCAGAGATGCGGGCCTCTAGCACCATAGGCTGCACGATCAGCCACAGGATCAGGGCTGCAAGCGCGGGGACCAGGACCGAGATTGCGCCGTACCAGGCATAGTAGCCGGGCAGCGAGTGCAGAAGCCGGGGGTTGCCCTGGGTCGAGGCAAGCGCGCGCTGCCGTGCCAGGAAGAAGGCGGCGGTCGCCAGGACGGCAATGGCGGCAAGAAGCATCAGGACGGACATGCGGGCTTCCGGGTTCGTAAGGGAAGGGCGGGGCTTGAAAGGGAAGGGCGGGACCCGAAGGTCCCGCCCGGCTGTCAGATCACTCCAGCGGACCCATCGGGGTTTCCGCGGTCACCATTGCTTGCGTCGCGGCCAGTTCCGGGTCGGACACCAGGCCGTATTCCGCCAGCGGGCCGTCCGGGCCGGCCATGTCGTCGCTGACGAAGAACTCGATGTATTCCTTCAGGCCGGGGATGACGCCGATATGCGCCTTCTTGACGTAGAAGTAGAGCGGACGCGACACCGGGTATTCGCCGGAAGAGATCGATTCGGTCGAGGGAACCACACCCGACATGGTCGCAACCTTCAGCTTGTCGGTGTTGTTCTCGTAGAACGACAGGCCGAACACGCCGACGGCGTTCTTGTCGGCGTCGAGGCGGGCCAGCGTCTCGGTGTAGTCGCCGTCGATGTCGACCGACTTGCCGTCAGTGCGCAGTTCCATGCAGGCCTTGTCGGCGTTGCCGGCCTTTTCCTTGTCATCCGCGCCCTCGGCGGTCGCGAGGAACAGGTCATGCGCGCCGGTTTCCTTGCAGCCGGCGACGATCACCTTGGTGTCGAAGACTTCGCGCGTGCCGTGCTTGGTGCCCGGAACGAAGGCCAGGATGTCCTGGGCGGGCAGGGCGGGGTTCACGTCGGCCCACTGGGCGTTCGCGTTGTCGGCCAGAGCGCCGTCCTTGACGACCTTGGCAGCCAGCGCATTGTAGACGTCGGCGGGGGTCAGCGCGAAGTCGGCGCCTTCCACGGCGCTGGCGAAGACGATCCCGTCATAGCCAATGCGGACTTCCATGATCTCTTCGACGCCGTTGGTCTTGCACAGGTCGATGTCCGACTGCGAGATGCGGCTGGACGAGTTGGCGATGTCGACGGTGTTTTCACCGACGCCTTCGCAAAGCTTCTTGCGGCCCGCACCCGAACCGCCGCCTTCCACGACCGGGGTCGGGAAGTCGAAGTTCTCGCCGAAGGCTTCGGCGACGATGGTGGCGTAGGGCAGCACGGTGGACGAGCCGGTGACCTGGATCTGGTCACGGGCAGCGGCGGGCATCGCGGCGGCGAAGGCCAGCACCGAAACGGTGAGGTGGAAGGATTTCATCGAGGCACTCCTGATATCGTGCAGCGTCTTGTGGCGGCCCTCTTGGGCTGTCCCGGCTCTAGTCCCGTCGGATGACGCTTAGATTGCAGAAATGTAAAAGCTGTATGACAGTCAGCTTGCGGATGGTTGATCCAGGATGCAACGGGCAATGGTCTCGGCGATCATCATCGTCGGGGCGTTGGTGTTGCCCGCGATGATCTGCGGCATGACCGAGGCATCCGCCACCCGCAACCCCTGCACGCCGCGCACCCGGCCCTGCGGATCAGTGACCGAGGCGGCATCAAGCCCCATGCGGCAGGTGCCGACGGGATGGTAGATCGTCTCGGCCCGGGCGCGGATGTCGGCCACCAGCGCTTCGTCGCTGACAACCTGCGGGCCGGGCAGGGTTTCGCTAAGGATGTGACGGGCAAGGGGTGGGGCATGAAGGATGCGGCGGGCAAGTTTCAGGCCGGACAAGAGGGTCGGCAGGTCCTCGGGGTGGCCAAGATAGTTGGCGGTGATCCGGGGCGGGGCCATCGGGTCGGGCGAGGCAAGGCTGATCCGGCCCCGGCTTTTCGGCAGCAGATCGCAGACATGCAGCGTCACCCCGTAGCCCAGGGAAAGGCGGCGGCCGTGGTCGTGAAGATAGGCCGGGATGAAGTGGAACTGCAGGTTGGGCCGGTCCCGTGCGGGGTCCGAGCGGGCAAACCCCCCGGCCTCGGCCACGTTCGAGGTGAACTCGCCCTGGCCCCGGCGCAGGTAGGCCCAGGCTGCGCGCACGGCACGGGGCAGGAAGCTGGGCGCGATGCCAATCGCCTCGCGGCCCTTCAGCGCGGCCTGGACCGTGATGTCCAGATGGTCGGCCAGGTTCGCCCCGACCTCGGGCGCATCGTGCAGGACCGGCAGGCCCATCGCCTGCAGCTGTGCGCCGGGACCGATGCCCGACAGCATCAGAAGGTGCGGCGAGTTGATCGTGCCGCCGGACAGGATAACCTCTCCGCCCTCGGCAAGCGCCAAAGTCCGGTCACGAAGCTGGACCCCGGTGGCGCGGCGGCCTGCGAATGTGACCTGGTGGACCTGCGCCTTGGTGACAAGCGTCAGGTTCGGCCGGTCCAGCACTGGGACCAGAAACGCCTGCGCCGAGGACAGGCGGCGACCGTTTCGCTGGGTGACCTGGTACAGGCCGACACCGTCTTGCGTGACCCCGTTGAAATCCGGGTTCCCGGGCAGTTGGCAGTCCATCCCTGCCGCCACGAAGGCGCGGGACAGCGGGTTCGGGTCGGTCAGATCGCTGACGGTCAGCGGCCCGCCCTGGCCGTGGTGGTCGTCCCGCAGGGTCTGGTTGTCCTCATGCGCAACGAAGATCGCCCGCACGCGGGGCCAGTCCCAAAGCGGCCCGGCAAGCCTGGCCCAATCGCGATAGTCCTGTGGATGGCCGCGCATGTAGATCATCGCGTTGATCGAGCTTGAGCCGCCAAGCACCCTCCCGCGTGGCCAGAACAGACGGCGGTGGTTCAGCTGCGCTTCGGGTTCGGTCTGATAGCCCCAGTTCAGCCAGCGCATATGCGCAAGGGCGGCCAGGCCGAAGGGCATGTGGATCATCGGGTTGCGGTCGGCGGGACCGGCCTCGATCAGGCAGACGCGGGTCTTCGGGTTTGCCGACAGGCGATTGGCCAGAACGCAACCGGCCGAGCCTGCGCCGACGATGATGTAGTCGAAGCTCATCCCCGGGGCCGGACTTGCGTCCGGGTGCAAAGGCTGCGGTCTTGGCGTGCGCGGGTCATGGCGCCAGATTAGCCGATTGGTGTGACAGGCCTAGTACGACGCTGCGTCAGGCCGGGTCGGGATCAGGCCGGGTCGAGATCAGGCCAATTCGGGTCAGGCCAGTTCGGGTCAGGCCAGTTCGGGCAGGAAGGCGGGGCAGGCCAGCTCCAGCCCTTCGGCATAGATCACCTCGTCCTCGTCGAAGCGCAGGGTGAAAAGGCGGACCTGGGCGTGGGTTTCCAGACAGATGAATTCGCCATCCGCCAGGCGTGACGCCGGGATCGCGGCCACCGGCACGCCGAAGATCGCCTTGGCGCGCCAATCGCGGATCAGGATCGCCTGGCCGGGAGACACCAGCAGGTCCTGTTCGGGCCGATCGTGCCCGATGGTCGAGGCGCGGATGCGCACCAGATCGACAACCTTGCGCGCCTGGACGGAAACCGAGGTCAGCCGACGCGCGCCGCTGCGTGTCACGATCCGGTCGCCGGGGGTCAGGTATTCGACGGGCAGCACCCCATCCAGCGTCCGCACCATCGTGCCGGCGATCACCCCTGGCTGCGGGTCGATCCCCGCGCCGCCGGCCGATCTGGAAAACGGAGCTTCAGAGTCCATTCCAGTAATCCTTCTGCTGTCCCTGCACTCAGTTCTCGTCCCGGTTTGTGTTGGGCATTCGATGCCAGTTCGGTGATTTCTGGGCAGATGTGGCCGTAAATCGGCGGCTGTGGCGCAAATGGGGCAGCGCATTTGCCCCCTCGCGCGTCCGGCGATGCTTTGCTAGAAGGCTACAGGCTGGTCGGCGGGTGTGGCGGAACTGGCAGACGCACTGGATTTAGGTTCCAGCGCCGCAAGGCATGGGGGTTCAAGTCCCTTCACCCGCACCAGCCGTGACCCGTGCGTCCGGCTGGCGATTCCCCCTTACATCGGACTGAAAGCTTTGCTATCAGGCCCGCCAACGCGCGCAGGGTTCCGCCCTGTGACTGCTGACTATTGCGCAACCGCGCCCGAATGAACCAGGAAGGACGTCCCCCCATGCAGGTCACCGAGACCCTGAACGAAGGCCTCAAGCGCGGCTACACCATCACGGTGACGGCGGCCGAACTGGACGCGAAGGTCCAGGAAAAGCTTCTGGAAGCGCAGCCCGAGGTCGAGATCAAGGGCTTCCGCAAGGGCAAGGTCCCGCTGGCGATCCTGAAAAAGCAGTTCGGCACCCGCATCCTGGGTGACGCGATGCAGGAAGCCATTGACGCCGCGATGAAGGACCATTTCGACAAGTCAGGCGACCGCCCCGCGCTGCAGCCGGAAGTCAAGATGGTCGGCGGCGATGCTTGGAAAGAGGGCCAGGATGTCGTGGTCGAGATGACCTATGACGCTCTGCCCCCGATCCCCGAGGTCGATGCCGGCAAGCTGAAGCTGGACCGTCTGATCGTGAAGGCCGACGACAAGGCCATCGAGGAAGCTTTGACGAACCTTGCCGGTTCGGCGCAGTCCTTCGACGACCGCAAGAAGGGCGCCAAGGCCAAGGATGGCGACCAGATCACCATCGACTTCAAGGGCTCGGTCGACGGCGAGCTGTTCGAAGGCGGCTCGGCCGAGGATTATCCGCTGGTGCTGGGCTCCAACTCCTTCATCCCGGGGTTTGAGGCCCAGCTGGTCGGCGCCAAGGTCGGCGACGAAGTGAACGTCAACGTCTCCTTCCCGGAAAACTACGGTGCCGCGCATCTTGCCGGCAAGGCCGCGGTCTTCGCCTGCACTGTCAAGGCGGTGAAAGAACCCAAGGCCGCCGAGATCGATGATGAACTGGCCAAGAAGTTCGGTGCCGACGACCTGGCAGCCCTCAAGGCCCAGATCGCCGAGCGTCTGGAAGCCGAATACAAGGGCGCTGCCCGCGCGGTCCTGAAGCGGTCGCTCCTGGATCAGCTGGACGGCATGGTCAAGTTCGACCTGCCCGCGAACCTGGTCGAGGCGGAAGCCAACCAGATCGCCCACCAGCTCTGGCACGAAGAGCATCCCGAAGAGCACGGCCACAACCACGGCAGCATCGAAACGACGGACGAGCACAAGAAGCTGGCCGAGCGTCGGGTCCGTCTGGGACTTCTGCTGGCCGAAATCGGTCGCAAGGCCGAGGTCACCGTGACCGACGCCGAGATGACCCAGGCTGTCCTGGCCGCTGCCCGCCAGTATCCGGGGCAGGAACGCCAGTTCTTCGAATTCGTGCAGAAGAACCAGCAGATGCAACAGCAGCTGCGCGCTCCGCTGTTCGAGGACAAGGTCGTCGATCACCTTGTCGGGCTGGCCAAGGTGACCGACAAGGAAATCTCGAAAGACAAGCTTCAGAAAGCCGTCGAGGCACTGGACGAGATGTAAGCGGACCCAAGGTCCGTCAGGGAGGCGAGGCCGCTCCTTCGGGGGCGGCCTTTTCCGTTTGCGGTGCCCGGATCACCACCAGGCCAGCCGCGATGATGACGGCGATGCCAACCCAGGCCAGCCCGTCGGGCATGTTGTCCCAGAAAAGCCAGCCCCACAGCACTCCCCAGAACATGAAGCTGTATTCGAACGGGGCCACCGTGGCCGAGGGTGCGACGCGGTAGGCATAGGTCAAGAGCGTGAGGCCGATGGCCGCGATCAGGCCGCAAGAGGCCATGAGCATGAGATCGGCCAGCGTCGGCGTGACCCAGCCCCGCGTCAGGAAGGCAAGCGAGGGGTGGGACGCCCCGGCGAATGCGCCACTTCCATAAAGGGCGGACAGCGCCAGCGCGCACAAGAGAAAGCACACGTTGCCCCAGAAGGCCATCGCCGCGGCGGATTCGGTCCGCCCCAGGCTGCGCGCGGCGATCATCGACAGCGCATAGCCAAGGGCGCCCAGGATCGGCAGAAGTGCGGCAAGGTCGATCCCGCCCGCACCTGGCTTCACGATCAGAAGCACGCCCGCAAAGCCCGCGGCGACGGCGACCGAGGTCAGGAAACGCACCCGTTCCCCCAGGAACAGAACCGCGGTCAGGGTGATGAACAGCGGGCTGGTGAAGAACAGCGCGATGGTGTCGGCCAGGGGCAGGTAGGCCAGGCCCAGGTAGTAGGCGGTGTAGGCGACAAAGTTCAGCAGGCCCCGCGCCAGCATCTTCCACCAGCCCGGCGTTGTGATGGTGGAAAGCCGCCCGTCGAACCACCAGACGATGGCGAGATGGAAGGGAAGGGCAGTCAGGCTGCGGATCAGCATGGCCTGGTGCAGCGGATAATCCCCGGACAGAAGCTTGAGGATCACGTCCTGCACGGAAAAGATCGCTATCCCCAAGGTCAGGGCAAGGATACCGCGGCGGGTGGCTGACATCTGCATGGCCTTACGCTAGCCACGCCATGCAGCGCGGCTTGCCAACGCCCGACAGCGACTGGTCAAAGCGCGGCAAAGCTTTGGGGCGGTCCTGGCGTTCGGCTTCTGAACCTAAGGACGCTTGGCACCAAGAAAAACCGCGCCCGGTTGCCTGGACGCGGCTTGCTGTCCCACAATGGGGGAAAGCTTATTCGTCGTTCGCCGCAGCGCCCATTTCGTCGAAAAGCTCGGCGATTTCGAACTCGGCTTCGGCTTCCGCCTCGGCTGCCAGTTCGGCAATCGACTTGCCCGAGGCCTGCAGTTCCGCTTCTTCCACCGAACGAGCGACGTTCAGGCGGATCTTCACGGTGACTTCCGGGTGCAGCTGCACGGAGACGGTGTGCAGGCCCAGGTCCTTGATCGGACGATCCAGGATGATCTGGCCACGGTGGACGGTGAAGCCCGCCTCGGTCGCGGCTTCGGCTGCGTCACGCGGGGTGACCGAGCCATAAAGCGCGCCAGCGTCCGAAGCCGACCGGATCACCACGAAGGTCTGGCCGTCCAGCTTGGCGCCGACAGATTCTGCCTCCTTGCGGGTTTCCAGGTTGGTGGCTTCCAGCTGGGCTTTCTTCGCCTCGAACGACTTCACGTTGTTTTCGTTCGCGCGCAGCGCCTTGCCCTGCGGGAGCAGGTAGTTGCGGGCATAGCCGTCCTTGACGTTGACGACTTCGCCCATCTGGCCAAGCTTGGCCACGCGTTCCAGAAGGATCACTTGCATGTCATGTGCTCCTTATTTCACGGCGTAGGGCAGCAGGGCGAGGAAGCGGGCGCGCTTGATGGCCTGGGCCAGATCGCGCTGCTTCTTTGCCGAGACGGCGGTGATCCGGGACGGAACGATCTTGCCGCGCTCGGAGATGTAGCGCTGCAGCAGACGGGTGTCCTTGTAGTCGATTGCCGGTGCATTGTCGCCCGAGAAGGGGCAAACCTTGCGGCGGCGGAAAAACGGTTTGTTCGCCATGGTTTATGGACCTTTCTTCAAGCTATGGATCAACGACGCGGTGCGCCGAACGACGGACGTTCGCCGCCGCCGAAGGACGGACGTTCGCCACGGTCGCCGCCACGATCGGGACGGTCACCGAACGACGGGCGTTCACGGCGTTCGCCGCCAAAGCCGCCGCGGTCACCCCGGTCGCCATCGCGCTCGCGCTCGTCACGCTTCTGCATCTGGACCGACGGGCCTTCGTTGTGCTTGTCGACCTTGATGGTCAGGACGCGCATGACGTCGTCGTGCAGACGCATCAGGCGCTCCATCTCCTGCACGGCAGCGGCGGGCGCGTCCGATTTCAGGAGGGCGTAGTGGCCCTTGCGGTTCTTGTTGATCTTGTAGGCCATCGTCTTGACGCCCCAGTATTCGTTTTCAACGACTTTGCCGCCGTTGTCCGCGAGGACGGTCGAGAAGTGTTCGATAAGGCCTTCGGCTTGCGCGTTGGACAGGTCCTGACGCGAAATGAAAACATGCTCGTAAAGCGGCATGCGGTCTCCGTTCCGTTTCGGGCGCGCTTCACAGGACGGGCTTTGCCTTGCAGGCGGCCAGTCCACGAGGGGCAGCGCCGGATAAAGGGACTGCCTGCAAGGATGGGGCCTTATACAGAGTGGGCCGCGCGATGCAAGGGGAAGGCGACGATGAGGGACGGCGGCGGCAACACGCGTGATTGCGAAGCGTGGCGTGTCGGGCTATCCCGGAGAAAACAGGGGAGAATGGCATGAGCCGCGCATTCGTATTTCCAGGCCAGGGGGCGCAGACCATCGGGATGGGCCGGGCGCTGGCCGAGGCATATCCGGCGGCGAAGGCGGTGTTCGACGAGGTCGATGCGGCTTTGGGCGAGACCCTGTCGCGGCTGATCTGGGAGGGCGACATTGCGGAGTTGACCCTGACGAGGAATGCGCAGCCGGCGCTGATGGCGACCTCGATCGCGGCGCTGAGGGCGCTGGAGAGCGAGGGGATCGGGCTGGAGCATGTGGCCTTTGTGGCGGGTCATTCGCTGGGCGAATATTCGGCGCTGTGTGCGGCGGGCAGTCTGAGCCTGTCGGATACCGCGCGGCTGTTGCGCATCCGCGGGCAGGCGATGCAGGAGGCGGTGCCGGTCGGCGTTGGGGCGATGGCGGTGCTGCTGGGCCTTGATTTCGAGGCGGCGGTCGCGGTGGCGGCAGAGGCCGCGCAGGGCGAGGTGTGTCAGGCGGCGAACGACAACGATCCCGCACAGGTGGTGGTGTCGGGTCACAAGGCGGCGGTCGAACGCGCTCTGGAGATTGCCAAGGCCAGGGGCGCCAAGCGCGCGATGCTGCTGCCGGTGAGCGCGCCGTTCCATTGCGCGCTGATGCAGCCCGCGGCACATGTGATGGCCGAGGCACTGGCGGCGGCGGTGATCAACGCGCCAAGGGTGCCGATCGTGGTCAACGTGCGGGCCGAGGCGGTGACGGAGCCGGACCGCATCCATGACCTGTTGATCGCGCAGGTGACCGGATCGGTGCGCTGGCGCGAAAGCGTGCTGTGGATGGAGCGGGCCGGGGTCACCGAGTTCTGGGAGATCGGCGCGGGCAAGGCCCTGTCGGGGATGATCAAGCGCACGGCGGAGGGCGCGGTGACGCGGGCCGTGGGCACGCCTGAGGACGTCTTGGCGGCGAAGGGTTGACGGGCGCGCGGCGGGACGCGGCGGGACGCGGCGGGGGCTTCGCGCCCCCGCACCCCCGCGGGATATTTGCGAACAGAAGAAACGGGAAGGTGTGGCGATGTTCGATCTGACGGGGAAATGCGCGCTGGTGACTGGCGCTTCGGGCGGGATCGGCGCGGAGATCGCGCGGGTGCTGCATGGGGCGGGGGCCACGGTCGCGCTGTCTGGGACGCGGGTCGAGCCTTTGGCGGTGCTGGCGGCGGACTTGGGCGGGCGGGTGCATGTGGTGCCGTGCAACCTTTCGGTGCCGGCAGAAGTTGAGGGGCTGGTGAAGCGCGCGGCTGAGGCGATGGGGGCGGTGGACATCCTGGTCAACAATGCCGGGATCACGCGCGACGGGCTGGCGATGCGGATGTCGGACGAGGATTGGGCATCGGTGATCGACGTGAACCTGACGGCGACCTTCCGGCTGTGCCGGGCGGCGATCCGGGGGATGATGAAGGCGCGCTGGGGGCGGATCGTCAACATCTCGTCCGTGGTCGGGACCACCGGAAATGCGGGGCAGGTGAACTATGCCGCGTCGAAGGCCGGGATGGTCGGGCTGTCGAAATCGCTGGCCGCCGAGGTGGCGAGCCGGGGGATCACGGTGAATGCGGTGGCGCCAGGTTTCATCGAGACGGCGATGACCGACAAGCTGAACGAGGCGCAGAAGGCCGCGATCCTGGGGGTGGTGCCAGCGGGGCGGATGGGCCGGCCGGAAGAGATTGCTGCGGCGGTGCTGTATCTTTCGTCGCCGGAAGCGGCCTATGTCACCGGGGCCACCTTGCATGTGAACGGCGGGATGGACATGGTGTGATGGCGCGTTTCCAGACCGTGTCTGGAAACAGTTTGCCATGCGGCGCGGCCCTTGCTATAGGCGCGCAGGAAATCGCCCGGAGACGGGCACATCGAGACAAGGCGGGCGTTGCCCGCACCACAAAGAGGAACGGACATGAGCGACATCGCGGACCGCGTTAAGAAGATCGTCGTCGAGCATCTGGGCGTCGAAGAGGACAAGGTCACCGAGACGGCCTCGTTCATCGACGATCTGGGCGCTGACAGCCTTGATACGGTCGAACTGGTGATGGCGTTCGAGGAAGAGTTCGGGATCGAGATCCCGGATGACGCCGCCGAGACCATCCAGACCTTCGGCGACGCGGTGAAGTTCATCTCGGAAGCTGCCTGAATTCAAACCGCCTTGGCGGGTAGTGAAAGGCGTCCCTTGCGGGGCGCCTTTTGCGTTTCGGGCCTTGGTTTTCGTCTCTGGCATCGCGTTGGACCACGGTCGAAGCGGGAGGGTGTCACACCCCCCCGCGCCCTCCCGTGGGATATTTGTTCAAAGCGGAAGGGTGCAGGCAGGCCGGGATCGGCGGGTGGCGGGCGGGTGGCGGAGAATGGCCGTCGTGCGGGGGGGCGGCGCATCGCTTGCCTTGCCACCGTACGGGCGGCGCGGGCAAGGTGGCCGCGATTGCAAGGAGGCGGCGATGGCAAATCTGGGAGCGATGTTCGGGGGCGGCGACGGGGAGACGTTCCTTGGCCTGCCACGCTGCCGGGACCTGAGCCGGGTGCAGGCGGGAGCCGTGCTGATCGGGGCGGATGGCTGCACGCCGTATCCGAGCGTGGGGTTTTACTGCGCGGGCGGGCCGCAGGCGATACGGGTGGCGGGGGCGGCCCATGCGGCGACCCTTGGACACATGAACTTCGATCTTGGCGGGCCGGTGTTTCCGGGGCGGGTGACGGCGGTGGATGCGGGCGATCTGCCGCAGGACGAGGCCGATCCGGTGGGCAACCGGGCACGCATCTTTGGCGCGGTGAACCTGATCCTCGACCGGGGGGCGGTGCCGGTGCTGATCGGCGGCGACGATTCGCTGCCGATCCCGATGCTGGAAGCCTATGGCGCGCGCGGCAAGACCTTTACCATCCTGCAGATCGACGCCCATATCGACTGGCGCGACGAGGTCGGGGGCGAGCGGCTGGGCCTGTCGTCGACGATGCGGCGCGCCAGCGAGATGGGGCATGTCGAGCGGATCGTGCAGGTGGGCAGCCGTGGCATCGGGTCGGCACGGGTGTCGGATGTGCAGGACGCGCTGGACTGGGGCGTGAGTTTCGTGCCTGCGGGCGAGGTGGCGCGGTCGGGTGTCGGGCGGGCGGTGGACCTGATCCCGGCAGGCGCCGAGGTGATCATCTGCCTTGATGTCGATGCGCTGGACCCCAGCGTGATGCCGGCGGTGATCGGGCGCACGGCGGGAGGCCTGAGCTACTGGCAGGTGCTGGAGCTGATCGCGGGGGTGTCGGAGAAGGCGCGGATCGCGGGGGTGGACATGGTGGAATTCATGCCGTCGCGTGATGTGGATGGGCTTGGTGCCGGGCTTGCGGCGCAACTGCTGGCGGCGGTGCTGGGCGTGCTGGCGCGGCAGGGCTGAGGGCGCGTCCTGCAAGAAGGGCGGGTTCGGAGGGTTTCACACCCTCCGAACCTCCCGTGGGATATTCTCGCAAAGCGGAAGGCGGAGCGCTGGCGCGCACCGTACCGCCGGTGCGGGCCGGGTTTGGTTGCACGCCAAAGACGGGGCGTGTATCACCGCTTTCAGCCTAAGGATGGGGGTTTTCTGATGCGTCGTGTCGTGGTCACAGGTCTGGGAATGGTGACGCCGCTGGCCTGCGGTGTCGAGGCGACCTGGGAGCGATTGATTGCCGGGCAATCGGGCGCGGGGCCGATCACCAGGTTCGACGCATCGAACGTGGTGACGCAGTATGCCTGCGAGATCCCGCGCGGCGATGGCAGCGGCGGCACCTTCAATCCGGACGACTGGATGGAGCCGAAGGACCAGCGCAAGGTCGATGATTTCATCCTTTACGGCATGGCGGCGGCGGTTCAGGCGGTGCGGGATGCGGGCTGGGACGATATTCCGGAAGCCGAAAAGCTGCGCACCGGGGTGATGATCGGATCGGGGATCGGGGGGCTGACCTCGATTGCCGAGACGGCGGTGCTGATCAAGGAAAAGGGACCGAAGCGGGTATCGCCGTTCTTCATTCCGGGCGCGTTGATCAACCTGGTGTCGGGGCAGGTTTCGATCCGCTTTGGCTTCAAGGGGCCGAACCATGCGGTGGTGACGGCCTGTTCGACCGGCGCGCATGCCATTGGCGATGCGGCGCGGCTGATCCAGTGGGGCGATGCGGATGTGATGGTGGCGGGCGGGGCGGAAAGCCCGATTTCGGAAATCGGGATCGCGGGGTTCAACGCCTGCAAGGCCTTGTCGACCAAGCGGGCTGATGAGCCGACGAAGGCGAGCCGCCCCTATGACGCGGACCGCGACGGGTTCGTGATGGGCGAGGGGGCGGGCGTGGTGGTGCTGGAGGAATACGAGCACGCGAAGGCGCGCGGGGCGAAGATCTATGCCGAGGTGCTGGGCTACGGCATGTCGGGTGACGCCTACCACATCACCGCGCCGAGCGAGGACGGGGACGGGGGCTATCGCAGCATGGAGGCGGCGCTGAAGCGGGCGGGGCTGACGCCTGCGGATGTGGATTACATCAACGCGCATGGCACTTCGACGATGGCAGATACCATCGAGCTGGGGGCGGTTGAGCGCCTGCTGGGCGATGCGGCGGCGGGGGCGGTGATGAGTTCGACGAAATCGTCGATCGGGCATTTGCTGGGGGCTGCGGGGGCGGTGGAGGCGATCTTCTGCATCCTTGCGATCAGGGATGGGGTGGCGCCGCCGACGATCAACCTTGATAACCCGGCGGTGACGCCGACGCTGAACCTTGCGGCGAATGTCGCGGTGCGCCGGAAGATCGACGTGGCGCTGTCGAATTCGTTCGGGTTTGGCGGCACCAATGCGAGCCTCGTGCTGGGCAAGGTGGCGGGCTGATGTGGCGGTCGGTCGCCTCGAACGCGCTGACGCTGTTCATCGTGATCCTGATCGCGGCGGCGGCGCTGGTGGCATGGGCGCGCAACGAGTTTTCCAAGGTGGGCCCGCTGGCCGCGCCGATCTGCCTGCAGGTGGAGCGGGGGGCCAGCCTGAGTGCGGTCAGCCGCACTCTGGAAGAGCGGGGCGCGGTGACGGATGCGCGGATCTTCCGGATCGGGGCGGATTATTCGGACAAGGCGGATGACCTGAAGTTCGGGTCCTATATGGTGCCTGCCGGGGCGTCGATGGCGGAGGTGCTGGAGGCGATCACGGTGGGGGGCGCGTCGACCTGTGGGCGGGATGTCAACTTTCGCATCGGGGTGGCGGCGTTTGATGTGGTGTTGAGCGAGCTGGATCTTGAGACGAACAGTTTCGTCGAGGTGGTGAAGTTCGATCCGGCGGCGGGCACGGTGCCTGAGCCCTATGTGCAGGCGAGCGAAGACCCCGATCTGCGCTTTCGGGTGACGGTGGCGGAGGGGGTGACGAGCTGGCAGGTGGCCGAGGGGCTGAAGCGGGCGGATTTCCTGGCGGGCACGATTGAAGCGGTGCCGCCGGAAGGCGCGCTTGCGCCGGGGAGCTATGAGGTGGCGAAGGGGTCTGACCGGGCGGCGCTGATCGCGGCGATGAGCGAGGCGCAGGCGGAGGTGCTGGCGGCTGCCTGGGAGGCGCGGGCCGAGGGGCTGCCGTATGAGACGCCGGAAGAGGCGTTGATCATGGCGTCGATCGTGGAGAAGGAAACCTCGGTTCCGGAGGAGCGGCGGCAGGTTGCGAGCGTGTTCGTCAACCGGCTGGAGCAGGGGATGCGGTTGCAGACCGACCCGACGGTGATCTACGGGGTCACCAAGGGCGAGGGTGTGCTGGGGCGGGGGCTGCGGCAGAGCGAGCTGCGCCGCGAGACGCCGTGGAATACCTATGTGATCGACGGGCTGCCGCCGACGCCGATCGCGAACCCCGGGCGGTTGTCGATCGAGGCGGCGTTGAACCCGGACGCGACCGACTATCTGTTCTTTGTGGCCGATGGCACGGGCGGGCATGCCTTTGCAAGGACGCTGGCCGAGCACAATGAAAACGTGGTCCGGTGGCGGGCGATCGAGGCGGCGCAGGGGGCCGAGGGCGAGGGCGGGGTTCAGGGCGAGTGACGCCCGTCCCATCGTGGGACACTGGTGCCGCCTGTGGGAAATCAACGGCTTGGCGGGTGCGTCAGGGGTTTGTTAACCAACATCGTGCTGCGTGGGTGACGGGCCCTGGTTGATCGAGCGCCTGCGGCGCATTGCCTTTGCTCGCCTCTGAGCCTGCGGCTCAACCGGCTTGGTGCGAGCCTCCGGCGGGGATATTTGTCAAAGGGGAAGCGGTGGCCGGTGGAGCGGCGTTCAGGTCGTGCGCCGATTGCCGCAGGGTTAAGGAAAGGTTAAGGTGGCGTTCGGTAACCCATTGTTGCCATTGGATTTTTTGCTTGACTTGGCGAACGGTCCAAGGTAGATATCATGGCATGCTGAAAGAAATGTGAGAGCGGCCCGGGGCAACCCGTTGGCCGCTTTTTTCATTTCGCTCGTGCGGGGCTGCATGAGGGGTGGCGAAGGTAGATGACAATCAGGCTCTCCGACGGAGACGCCGTGCCGGACGATGTGCTGGCAGTGGCGGATGGTTTGTACCGGATGGCGGCGGAAGAGTTGTATCGCACGATCCAGGCGATCCGCACCGGGCAAATGAGTGAAGTGAAGGCTGCGCAGACAGCGGTGCGCGATCTGCGCACCACAGCGCTGCAAGTGCTGGAAGAAAGGACCAAAGTTGACAAACTCCGCAAGCAGATTGCCGGGCAGGTTGGAGCCGGGGGTGCCCTCGACTTTGACGCAGCGCGGGCTGAAATCGGGCGCCGCCTGGCTTGCCTCCGCGACGCCGGAGGAGGTGACTGAGTTCCTCGGCTCGCTGGACGAGAACGCGCTGTTGTCGTTGCCGTGGATCTTCGAGTTCTGGGCGTTGCCGCACCAGATTCCACCAAGGGGCGCGTGGAAGACCTGGGTGATCATGGGCGGGCGCGGGGCGGGCAAGACCCGGGCCGGGGCGGAATGGGTGCGGGCGGAGGTCGAAGGCGCAGGGCCGAACGATCCGGGCCGGTCGCGGCGGGTGGCGCTGGTGGGCGAGACCGTCGATCAGGTGCGCGAGGTGATGATCCTGGGCGAAAGTGGCATCCTTGCCTGTTCGCCGCCTGACCGCCGCCCGGAGTGGCACGCGAGCCGCAAGATGCTGGAATGGCCGAACGGGGCGGTGGCGCAGGTGTTTTCGGCGCATGACCCGGAAAGTTTGCGCGGGCCGCAGTTCGATGCGGCCTGGGCGGACGAATTGGGCAAGTGGAAGAAGGGTGGCGAGACCTGGGACCAGTTGCAGTTCGCGCTGCGCTTGGGAAAGACGCCGCGCCAGGTGGTGACGACGACGCCGCGCAATGTGGGGGTGTTGAAGGCGATCCTGAAGAACCCCTCGACGGTGATCACCCATGCGCCGACCGAGGCGAACCGGGCCTATCTGGCGGAATCGTTCCTGACCGAGGTGCAGGCGCGGTTTGGCGGGACGAGCCTGGGGCGGCAGGAGTTGGAGGGCGTGCTGGTCGAGGAGGTGGCGGGCGCGCTGTGGTCGATGCCGCAACTGGACGGGGCGCGGCTGGACGTGGTGCCGGAGCTGACGCGGATCGTGGTGGCGGTGGACCCGCCGGTGACATCGCACAAGTCGAGCGATGAATGCGGGATCATCGTTGTCGGTGCCGATACGCGGGGCGATCCGCGGCAGTGGCGGGCGGTTGTGCTGGAGGATGCGTCGGTGCGGGGTGCCTCGCCCGAGGGATGGGCGCGGGCGGCGCTGGCGGCGATGGACCGGCACAAGGCGGACCGGCTGGTGGCGGAGGTGAACCAGGGCGGTGATCTGGTGGAGCGGGTGGTGCGGATGATCGATCCGTTGGTGCCCTACCGGGCGGTCCATGCCACGCGGTCGAAGATGCTGCGCGCCGAGCCGGTGGCGGCGCTTTACGAGCAGGGCCGGGTGGCGCATGTGCGCGGTCTGGCCAAGCTGGAAGCGCAGATGTGCCAGATGACGGTGACGGGCTGGACCGGGGGCGGGTCGCCGGACCGGCTGGATGCGCTGGTCTGGGCGCTGACCGAGTTGATGGTTGATCCGGCAGGGCAGGTGGGGCGGCCGATGGTGCGGTCGCTGTAAGGGGCGGAGCCTCCGACGGGGATATTCTTGGACAGATGAAGGCCCTTCGGGGTGTGAGTTCCAGCCTTTGCGGGCCGGGGCGCGGCGGGGCTTTGCCCATGGAACAGCGATCAGGGATCAGGGAGCGGCGGCGATGGTGTTCGATTTCTTGCGGAAAACGGCGGCGCCGGTGGCGGAGGTGAAATCCTCGGCCACGGGGCGGGTGGTGGCGTGGGGGTCTTCGGGGCGGGTGGCGTGGAGCCCGCGCGATGCGGTTTCCCTGGCGCGGACCGGGTTTCAGGGCAACCCGATCGGGTTTCGTGCGGTGCGGCTGATCGCCGAGGCCGCGGCGGCCTTGCCCCTGGTGTGCCAGGACGCCGAGCGGCGGTTCGAGACGCATCCGGTGCTGGCGCTGCTGGGCCGGCCCAATGCGGGGCAGGGGCGGGCGGAGTTTCTGGAGGCGGTCTATGGCTATCTGCTGTTGGCCGGGAACGCCTATGTCGAGGCGGTGCCGGGGGCAGGGGTCTTGCCGGGGGCGGGGGTCTTGCCGGGGGCGGGGGCCTTGCCGGGCGAGTTGCATGTGCTGCGCGCCGACCGGATGAGCCTGGTGCCGGGGGCGGATGGCTGGCCGGTGGCCTATGACTACACGGTCAGCGGGCGGTCGCACCGGTTTGACGTGACGGGGGCGGTGAGCCCGATCTGCCATGTGCGCAGTTTCCATCCGCAGGACGACCATTACGGGTTTTCGCCGATGCAGGCGGCGGCGGTGGCGGTGGATGTGCACAACTCGGCCAGTGCGTGGTCGAAATCGCTGTTGGACAATGCGGCGCGGCCGTCGGGGGCGATCATCTACAAGGGGGCGGATGGGCAGTCGAGCCTGTCGGCGGACCAGTATGACCGGCTGGTGAGCGAGATGGAGAGCCACCATCAGGGCGCGCGCAATGCCGGGCGGCCGATGCTGCTGGAAGGGGGCCTGGACTGGAAGCCGATGGGGTTCAGCCCGTCGGACATGGAGTTCCAGAAGACCAAGGAGGCGGCGGCGCGGGAGATCGCGATCGCCTTTGGCGTGCCGCCGATGCTGATGGGGATACCGGGGGATGCGACCTACGCCAATTATCAGGAGGCGAACCGGGCGTTCTACCGGCTGACGGTGCTGCCGTTGGTCGGGCGGGTGATGGGGTCGATGTCGCACTGGCTGTCGGGGTTCACCGGCGAGCTGGTGGAGCTGCGCGCGGATCTGGACCAGATCCCGGCGCTGGCGGTGGAGCGGGACCAGCAATGGGCGCGGGTCGGCGCGGCCGAGTTCCTGACCGAGGCCGAGAAGCGGATGATCCTGGGGCTGCCGAAGATTGCGGAGGGCGCATGACGGCGCCGGGTCGCAAGACCGAGGGCGGGTCACGGTTCGTCTATGACAGTTTCGATGCGGCGGCGGCACGGATCGAGGCCAACGAGCGGGTGGCCGAGGAGCGCTGGGCGGCGCTGGATTTCCGGCTGGGGCTGATCGACGCAAGCCTGGAGCGGCTGGAAAAGCGCATCTGGCTGGGGGTCTACGGGGTGGCGGCGTTTCTTTTGTCGCAAATGGCGGAGGCGGTGATCAATGCGGCAACGAGGTGAGGCGATGACAAGCGAGTGGGGCGCGCCGGAGCGGAAGTTCGTCCGCCCGGAGGCCGGGCTGACGGTCACGGACGGGCATGTGGTGGCGGGCTATGCGTCGCTGTTCGGGGTTAAGGATCAGGGCGGCGATGTGGTGCGGAAAGGGGCCTATGCGGCCTCGCTGAAGCGCCTGGCTGCCGGCGGGGGCCGGGTCAAGATGCTGTGGCAGCATGACCCGGCCCAGCCGATCGGGGTGTGGGACGAGGTGCGTGAGGACGCCACGGGCCTCTGGGTCAAGGGGCGCATCCTGACCGATGTGGCGAAGGGCCGCGAGGCGGTGGCGCTGCTGGCGGCGGGGGCGATCGACGGGCTGTCGATCGGCTACCGCACGGTGAAGGCCGAGCGCGACGCCAAGGGCGTGCGGCAACTGTCGGAACTGGAATTGTGGGAAGTGTCGCTGGTGACGTTTCCGATGCTGCCCGAGGCGCGGGTGTCGGCCAAGGCCGACACCTTCAGCGAGGACTGGCGCGACGTGGCGGCGGCGTTCGAGGCCGCGCGGCGAGATCTGGCCGGGACCTAGGGACGGGGGGCGTCTGAGGCATCCCCCCGCCCCCCCCCCCACCCCCGTTTCCACGAGGGTGAGGGGAGGCACCCAACGATGCTTCGCTTCTGAGTGCAACCAAAAGGGACGCGACGATGACCGAGAGAGAGACTCGAGCCGGGGAAGATTTGCCCCAGGCCCGGACGGCTGCGGAAGTGAAGGCAGCCGTCTCCGGGTTCTTGAAGGAATTCAAGGGCTTTCAGGACGAAGTGAAATCGACGTTGAAACAACAGGAAGAGCGACTGACCATGTTGAACGCAAAGACCATGACTTACGGGCGCCCGGCACTGTCGGCGCAAACCGATGCCGGCGCGCCGCACCAGAAGGCGTTCGACGCCTATCTGCGGTCGGGCGATGACGATGGCCTGCGCGGCTTGGTGCTGGAGGGCAAGGCGATGTCCAGCGCGGTGGCGGCGGATGGTGGCTATCTGGTCGATCCGCAGACGGCGGACCGGATCCGGTCGATGCTGTTCGCGACCTCGAGCTTGCGGTCGATCGCCAATGTCGTGCAGGTCGAGGCGACCTCGTTCGATGTGATCGTCGACCGTTCGGAAGTGGGTTCGGGCTGGGCCACCGAAGCCGCCTCGACCACCGAGACCGCGACCCCGGTGATCGAGCGCATCTCGATCAAGCTGCACGAACTGGCGGCGATGCCCAAGGCCAGCCAGCGCCTGCTGGACGACAGCGCCTTTGACGTGGAAGGCTGGCTGGCCGAGAAGATCGCGACCCGCTTCATCCGTGCCGAGGCTGCCGCCTTTATCAACGGCGACGGTGTGGACAAGCCGAAGGGCATCCTGCTGCCGGCCAAGGTGGCGAACGCGTCCTGGACCTGGGGCAGCCTTGGCTACATCCCCACCGGTGCTGCGGCGGATTTTGCCGCGACCAACGCCGTCGATTGCATCGTCAATCTGGTCTATGCGCTGGGCGCCGATTACCGCGCCAACGCGGCTTTCGTGATGAATTCGAAGACCGTGGGTGCGGTGCGCAAGATGAAGGACGCGGACGGCCGCTTCATGTGGTCGGATGGCCTGGCGGCGAACGAGCCGGCGCGTCTGATGGGCTATCCGGTGCTGGTTTCGGAAGACATGCCGGATGTGGGGGCGAACACCTATCCGATCGCCTTTGGGGATTTCCGCGCTGCCTATACGATTGCGGAACGCCCGGACCTGCGCATCCTGCGCGACCCGTTCTCGGCCAAGCCCAATGTCCTCTTTTACGCCAACAAGCGCGTGGGCGGCGACATCACCGACTATTCGGCGATCAAGCTTTTGAAGGTCGCGGTGTCCTGACCGCGTCCCGGCCCCCCGCAAGCGGGGCCGGGGATTTGGACGCGCGCCGGGTGCGCGCGTCCGGCTTTTCCATAGTCTGGCGACCGGAGTGCATGACATGATGTTGACCGAAGAAACCACGGTGCCGGGGGCGGCGCTGCCGGTTCAGGACTTGAAGGACCATTTGCGCCTGGGCTCGGGGTTTTCCGACGGCAGCATCCAGGATGCGCTGTTGGAAAGCTACCTGCGGGCGGCGCTGGCGGCGATCGAGGCGCGGATCGGCAAGATGCTGTATCAGCGGCGGTTCCGCTGGGTGCTGGACTGCTGGCGCGATGGCGACGAGCAGGCGCTGCCGGTAGCACCGGTCAGCGGGATCGTGAGCGTGACGCTGGTGGATGTGGCGGCGGCGGAAACGCTGGTGCCGGCGGCGGCGTATCGGTTGATCCCGGATCTGCACCGCCCGCGGCTGGCCGGGAAGGGCACGGCGCTGCCGACGATCCCCTCGTCGGGGATGGTGAAGGTGGTGTTTGACGCAGGCTTTGGCGCAGGCTGGGCCGATGTGCCGGCAGATCTGCGCCAGGCGGTGCTGCTGCTGGCGGCGGAGTTTTACGAGCATCGGCATGACGACAACACGCAGGCGGCGGGGCTGCCGTTCGGGGTGGTGACGCTGATCGAGCGCTGGCGGACGGTGCGGATATTGGGCGGGGGCCGGGCATGAGCGGGTTGGGCATGAAGGCGCCCGATCTGAACCGGGCGCTGGTGCTGGAGGGCGCGGTGCGCGTCAGCGACGGCGCGGGCGGCTACGCGGAAAGCTGGGCGGCGCTCGGGACGCTATGGGCGGCGGTGCTGCCCGGATCGGGGCGGGATGTGCCGGGCGAGGAGGTGACGCTTGCCTCGGTGCCCTACCGGATCGTGGTCAGGGGCGCGCCTCATGGGGCGGTGTCGCGGCCAAAGCCCGAGCAGCGGTTCCGCGAAGGCGCGCGGCTGTTCACCATTCTGGCGGTGACGGAGCGTGACCCGGTCGGGCGCTACCTGACCTGCTTTGCACGCGAGGAGGTGCCGACATGAGTTACGGTGGAGCGGCCGCGCTGCAGGGTGCGGTCTATCAGGCGCTGACGGTGTTTCCCGCACTGGCGGGGGTGGCGATCTTTGACGCCGTGCCGCCGGGGGTGACGGGGACGTTCGTCCTGATCGGGCCGGAGGAGGCGCGGGACCAGTCCGACAAATCGGGCGCGGGGGCCGAGCACCTGATGGTGATCAGCGTGATCAGCGATGCCACCGGGTTTCTGGCGCTGAAGACGGTGGCGGCGGCGATTTCGGACGCGCTGATCGGGGCGCCCCTGGGGCTGACGCGGGGGCAGTTGGTGAGCCTTTACTTCGTGCGCGCCAGTGCCCGGCGAATTTCCGAGGGCGAGACGCGGCGGATCGACCTGACCTTCCGGGCGCGGGTGCAGGTCTAGGGCGGGAAATGCCCCCCCCACCCCCAGCCCCTCCCCACGAGGGGGAGGGGAGGCGCCCAGTGGCGAACAATCAACTTTCTCAGACGGAGAACGGACATGGCTGTGCAAAGCGGCAAGGATCTGCTGATCAAGATCGACCAGACCGGGGATGGGCAGTTTGTCACCATCGCCGGCTTGCGGGCGACGCGGATCAGTTTCAACACGGAATCGGTCGACGTGACGAGCCTCGAAAGCCAGGGCGGGTGGCGTGAGCTGTTGGCCGGGGCGGGGGTGAAGTCGGCGGCGATCTCGGGCTCGGGGGTGTTTCGCGACGCCAACACCGACGAGCGCGCGCGGCAGATCTTCTTTGACGGAGAAATCCCGCGCTTTCAGGTGGTTATCCCGAGTTTCGGGGTGATCGAGGGGCTCTTTCAACTGACCTCGATCGACTATGCGGGCAGCCATAATGACGAGGCGAGTTACGAGATGTCGATGGCCTCGGCGGGGCCGCTGACGTTCACGGCGCTTTGATGGCGAACCCTTGGACAGGGGAGGTGGCGATCTGGCTGGATGGCCAGCGCCATGTCGCCAAGCTGACCCTTGGGGCGCTGGCCGAGCTGGAGACGGCGCTGGAGACCGGCACGCTGATCGATCTGGTGGAGCGGTTCGAGGGCGGGCGGTTTTCGACGCGCGACGTGCTGGCGCTGATCGTCGCCGGTTTGAGGGGTGGCGGCTGGCAGGGGACGGCGGCGGATCTGCGCACGGTCGAGATCGGCGGCGGTCCGGTCGAGGCCTCGCGCGCGGCGGCGGAGTTGCTGGCGCGGGCGTTTTCGGTGCCGGGCGAGGGATGAGCGGCATCGGCGGCACCATGATCGACTGGCGCGGTCTGATGACCGCCGGGCTGCACGGCCTTGGGTTGGAGCCGGCGGTCTTCTGGCGGCTGACCCCGGTGGAACTGCGGATCATGCTGGGGGCGGGCGAGGCTGGCCCGCCCCTGACGCGTGCGCGGCTGGCCGAACTGGCGGCGGCGTTTCCCGATGTGAGGAAGGGTGAAAGCGATGGCGGATATCAACGCGATGCAGGACCAGTTGACAGCGCTTGAGGCGCAACTGGGATCGTCGGCCACGATGGTGGCTGCGTTTGACGGCGAGTTGGCGCGGATGCGGGAGACGATGATCTTTACCGGGCGCGAGGTGAACACGCTGTCCAGCGGGATTTCCGGCGGCCTGAGCAAGGCATTCAACGGGCTGGTGTTCGACGGAATGAAGCTGAACGACGCGCTGAAATCGGTCGCGAATACGATCGTCGACTCGGTCTATTCGATCGCGATGAAGCCGGTCACGGGCGCGCTGGGCGGGCTTTTGGCACAAGGCGTTTCGGGGGCGATGGGGTCGCTGATGCCGTTCGCCAATGGCGGGGCGTTCACCCAGGGCAAGGTGATGCCGTTTGCCAAGGGCGGGGTGGTGTCGCAGCCGTCCAGTTTTCCGATGCGGGGCGGGCGCGGGCTGATGGGCGAGGCGGGGCCGGAGGCGATCATGCCGCTGGCGCGCGGGCCGGATGGGAAATTGGGTGTGCAGGCCGGGGGCGGGCGGGCGGTGAGCGTGGTGATGAACATCACGACGCCCGATGTGCAGGGCTTTCAGCGCAGCCAGAGCCAGGTGGCGGCGCAGGTCAGCCGGGCGCTGGCGCGTGGGCAACGGAACCGGTGAGGGAAGATCATGGCATTTCACGAAATACGCTTTCCCGCAAACCTGAGCTTCGGGTCGGTTGGCGGGCCGGAGCGGCGCACCGAAGTGGTGACGCTGGCCAACGGGTTCGAGGAGCGCAACACGCCCTGGGCCCATTCGCGCAGGCGGTATGACGCGGGTGTGGGGCTGCGGTCGCTGGACGATGTGGAAACGCTGATCGCGTTTTTCGAGGCGCGGGCCGGGCAGTTGCACGGGTTTCGCTGGAAGGACTGGTCGGATTACAAATCCTGCCCGGCATCGCGCAGCCTGTCGCCGCTGGACCAGTTGATCGGAACCGGGGATGGGGTGGCGACGGTCTTTGCGCTGCAAAAGACCTATGCTTCGGGCCTGGAAAGCTATGTGCGCCCGATCCTGAAGCCGGTGGTGGGGTCGGTTCTGGTGGCGGTGTCGGACGATCAGAAGATCGAAAGCCTTGAGTTCGCGGTGAATTACCAGACGGGTGCGATCACGTTTGTGGTTGCGCCGGAGGTTGGCACGCGGATCACGGCGGGGTTCGAGTTCGACGTGCCGGTGCGGTTTGACACCGACGGCATCCAGACCTCGGTCGCGTCGTTTCAGGCGGGCGACGTGCCGACGGTGCCGGTGGTGGAGATCCGGCTGTGAGCGCGGCAGCGCTTTACGCGCATCTGGGCAGCGGGGCGACCACGGTTTGCCGGGCGTGGACCGTGGTGCGCGCGGACGGAACGGTGCTTGGGTTCACCGACCATGACCGCGATCTGGTGATCGAAGGCGTGGTGTGCCGCGCCGACACAGGCATGACGGCGCGGGCGTTGCAGCAGACCACGGGCCTGTCGGTTGACAACAGCGAGGCGGTTGGCGCGCTGAGCGACGCGTCGGTGACGGAAGCGGACCTGCTGGCCGGGCGCTATGACGGGGCCGAGGTGCGGGCCTGGCTGGTGAACTGGGCCAGTCCTGACGAGCGGGTGGAGCAGTTTCGCGGCGCGCTGGGCGAAATCGTGCGGGCGGGCGGAAGTTTCCGGGCCGAGTTGCGGGGATTGAGCGATGCATTGAACCGGCCGCAGGGCTTTGCCTACCAGTCGGGCTGTTCGGCTGTTCTGGGTGATGGCCGCTGCCGGTTCGACACGGCGCAACCTGGATATTTTTCACAGCGCATCGTTGAGGCGGTCGAGGACGCGCGCAGTTTCCGCTTTGACAGCTTTGCCGGGTTTGATGACCGGTGGTTCGAGTATGGCCGCTTCGAGGTGCTGAGCGGGCCCGCCGCAGGCCTTGTCGGCGTGGTGCGGGTGGACCGGCAAGAGGGGGCGGGCAGGCGGATCGAATTGTGGCAGTCGATCCCGGCAAAGATTGCGGCGGGTGACAGCGTTCGCATCGTTGCCGGCTGCAACAAGGCAGCAGAGATCTGCCGCACAAAGTTCGCAAATTTCATGAACTTCCGAGGATTTCCTCATATTCCGGGTGAAGATTGGCTGGCATCCTACCCGGTGTCCGGCAGCGCCAAGACCGGTGGAAGCCTGGTGCGGCAGACCTTCGGATCGACCCCATGACGGGGCCTGATCGCGTGGTGGCCGAGGCACGGAGCTGGATCGGCACGCCCTACCTGCACCAGGCCAGCACCAAGGGGGCTGGCACCGATTGCCTTGGCCTTTTGCGCGGCATCTGGCGGGCGTTGCAGGGGGTCGAGCCTGAACCGGTGCCGCCCTACACCGCTGACTGGGCCGAGCCTGACCACCGCGAGGTGTTGCTGGAGGCCGCGGCTCGGTTGCTGCTGCGCAAGCCGGATGGCGCGGCGGACCGGGGTGACGTGCTGGTGTTCCGGATGCGGACGGGCAGCATTGCCAAACATCTGGGAATACAATCGCAAACCGGGGCAGAACCCCGTTTCATCCATGCCTACACCGACCACGGTGTCGTCGAAAGCCCGCTGTCCCAGCCTTGGGAACGGCGGATCGCGGCACGTTTCGCCTTTCCCAAAGGAGCCTGATCTATGGCCACTCTTCTTTTGTCTGCGGCCGGTGCGGCCATCGGGTCCGGCTTTGGCGGTGCGGTTCTTGGCCTGTCTGGTGCGGTGATCGGCCGGGCGGTCGGGGCGACGCTGGGCCGGGTGATCGACCAGCGGATCCTTGGGGCGGGCTCGGACCCGGTGGATGTCGGACGGTTGGACAGGTTGCGGCTGACCGGGGCGGGCGAAGGCGCGGCCATCGGCCAGGTGTGGGGCCGGATGCGGCTGCCGGGGCAGGTGATCTGGGCGACGCAGTTCAGCGAATCCGTGCAGCGGCGGCGCAGCGGAAAAGGCGCGCCAAAGCCGCAAGTGAATGAATACAGCTATTCCGTCAGCCTTGCGATCGCGCTTTGTGAGGGCGAAATCCTGCGGGTCGGGCGGATCTGGGCGGATGGCAATGAAATCTCGCCCCGCGATCTGAACCTGCGGGTCTATGTGGGCAGCGAGGCGCAGATGCCCGACCCCAAGATCGAGGCGGTCGAGGGTGCCGGGCAGGCACCCGCCTATCGCGGTCTGGCCTATGTGGTGATCGAGGATCTGGAGTTGGCGGCCTATGGCAACCGTGTGCCGCAGTTCAACTTTGAAGTCATGCGCGCCGCTCAGGGACCGTCGGTTGACCCCTCGGCGACGCTGAACGGGGCGGTTCGTGCGGTTGCACTTATTCCGGGGACGGGGGAATACGGCCTGGCGACGACGCCGGTGCATTATGCCGAAGCGCCGGGCCGGAACCGGACCGCGAACGTCCATTCGCCGTCCGGGTTGACCGATTTTGCGACCAGTCTGGAGCAGTTGGGCGAAGAGTTGCCAGGGTGCGGATCGGTTTCGGTGATCGTATCCTGGTTTGGTGACGATCTTCGCTGCGGATCATGCACGGTGCGGCCAAAGGTTGAGCAGACAATACGGGACGGTGTGGGGATGGCGTGGCGCTCGGGGGGCATTGCGCGGTCGGCTGCGGTCGAGGTGCCGAAGGTCGACGGGCGGTCGGTCTATGGCGGCACCCCGGCGGATGCCTCGGTGATCGAGGCGATCCGGGCGATCAAGGCCAAGGGTCAGGAGGCGATGATCTATCCCTTCATGTTGATGGATCAGCTTGGCGGCAACAGTCTGCCCGATCCTTGGAGCGGGTCTGTCGGTCAGCCCGCCCTGCCTTGGCGCGGACGGGTGACGCTGTCGGTGGCCCCCGGGCAAGCGGGCACGCCAGACCGCACCGCCGCCGCAACAACCGAGGTGGCCGCGTTTTTCGGCACCGCACAGCCCGCGCACTTCAGCGCGGCAGGCGATGTGATCAGCTATTCCGGGCCGAACGAATGGAGTTATCGGCGGTTCATCCTGCACAACGCGAAACTTTGCGCCGTGGCCGGTGGGGTTGACGCGTTCTGCATCGGATCGGAAATGCGGTCGCTGACCCAGATCCGGGGCGCGGCGGATGCGTTCCCGGCGGTGCAGGCGCTCAGGTCGCTTGCCGCCGATGTACGCACCATCCTCGGGCCGACGGTCAAGATCAGCTATGCGGCCGACTGGTCCGAGTATTTCGGCTATCACACTGGGGCAGATGTGTATTTCCATCTTGATCCCTTGTGGGCCGATGCCAACATCGACTTCGTTGCGATCGACAACTACATGCCCGCTTCGGATTGGCGTGACGGGGACGACCACGCGGATGCGGCCTGGGGCTCGATCTACAACCTTGCCTACCTCAAGGCGAACATCACCGGCGGCGAGGGTGGCGACTGGTTTTACGACAGCCCCGAAGGCGAGGCGGCGCAACGTCGCTTGCCGATCAGCGATGGCGCGTATGGCGAGCCGTGGGTGTTTCGCTACAAGGATCTGAAATCCTGGTGGTCGAACGCGCATTTCGACCGGCCGGGCGGGGTGCGCGCAGCGCAACCGACGGCGTGGGTGCCGCAATCAAAGCCGTTCCGGTTCACCGAATATGGCTGTGCAGCAGTAGACAAGGGCACCAACCAGCCGAACCGTTTCATCGACGCCAAATCTTCGGAATCCGGGTTGCCGAAGTATTCAAGCGGCCGCCGTGATGACCTTGTCCAGATGCAGTATCTGCTGGCGATGGCGGAGTTCTGGGCGGATCCCGCAAACAACCCGGTCTCGCCGCTTTATGGGGCCGGGATGGTTGACATGGACCGCGCCCATGTCTGGGCGTGGGACGCGCGACCGTTCCCGGAGTTTCCCGGCCAGACCGAAATCTGGAGCGACGGCGGCAACTATTCGCGCGGACATTGGCTGAACGGGCGGGCGACAAACCAGCCCTTGGCTACGGTCGTGCGGGAAATCTGCGCCGCTTCGGGCATCACGACGGTGGATGTCGACGCGCTTTACGGGTTGGTCCGCGGTTATCTGCAAAGCGACGTGTCGACGGCCCGCGCGGCGCTGCAGCCGCTGATGCTGACGCTTGGGTTCGATGTGGTCGAACGCGACGGCGTGCTGCAGTTCCGCAACCGGACCGGCAGGATCAGCGTCGAGATCACGCCTGACGAGCTTGCCGTGGTCAGCGACCTTGATGGCACGTTCGAGACGGCTCGCGGGTCCGAGGCCGAGACAGCGGGGCAAGTGCGGCTTGGGTATGTCGATGCGCAGGGCAGCTACGAGGTGCGCAGCGTGGAAGGGCGTTTTCCCGACGAAGACGCCCGCGGCGTTTCGCAGACCGACATCGCGATTGCACTGACCAAGGCGGATGGCCGCGCCACCGTGGAACGGTGGTTGGCCGAGGCCCGGGTTGCCCGCGACAGCGCGCGGTTCGCCTTGCCAAAATCGCGGCTGGCCGTGGGGGCGGGCGACGTGGTCGGCTATCTTGGCCGGCGTTACCGGGTGGACCGGGTGGACCAGGCCGAAGCGCAGGTGATTGATGCGGTCCGCGTCGAGCCCGGGCTTTATCTGCCGGGTGAAAGCGCCGAGGAAGACTATCGTTTGCGCCCCTTTGTGCCCCCGGTGCCGGTGTTGCCGTACTTTCTGGACCTGCCCTTGCTGACCGGTGACGAGGTTGCGCACGCCCCGCATATGGCGGTTGCGGCTTCGCCCTGGCCGGGTTCGGTGGCGGTCTGGTCGGCTGCCGAGGACGCGGGATACGAGTTGAACCGGCTGGTGGCGGCAGCCGCCGTGACCGGTGTCACCGAGTCGCCCCTGCCTGCCGCATCGCCGGGGCTATGGGATCGCGGCGCGCCGCTGCGCATCCGGCTTTCGGGCGGCACGCTGGCGTCGGCAAGTGAGCTTTCGGTGCTGAACGGTGCAAATGCGATGGCGATCGGTGACGGAAGCTCGGGCAACTGGGAGGTCTTTCAGTTCGCTGCGTCCCAGATCGTGGCGCCAGACACCTACGAGGTGAGCATGAGGTTGCGCGGGCAGCAAGGCACCGATGGCGTCATGCCGGCCGAATGGCCGGTTGGCAGCACGGTTGTCCTGCTGGATCTTGCGCTGATCCAGATCGACGTGCCGCTGTCGGCGCGCGGGCTTGCCCGGTACTACCGTATTGGCGGGGCTGCGCGGGGGGTTGACGATCCGAACGTGACGCTTCGGATCGAGGCATTCGACGGCATCGGTCTGCGGCCCTATCCGGTGTCGCATCTGCGGCAACGGACCGATGCAGGGAACGTCACGCTTGACTGGAAACGCAGGACCCGCATCGACGGTGACGGCTGGCAGGTTGTCGAGGTGCCGTTGGGCGAAGACGCAGAGGCCTATGTGCTGCGCATCCAGCAAGGACCGACGATCCGGGCGGAATACGCCAGTGCCGCACCGGGGTTCGTCTATTCCGCCGCGATGCAGGCTGCGGATGGGGTCGCGGGGCCATTCGACGTTGCGGTGGCGCAGGTTTCAAGCCGCTTTGGCCCTGGCCCATTTCGCGTCATCGCGGTTTCAGCATGACATGCGCACACCGCTTGCTGCCGACGTCCTGTTGCTGGCCCGGGCGTTGATGCCGCTTCCCTCGGCCCGGCGCATGCCCTACGCGAGGCGATTGATCCGCGAGGCGACCGAAGCGCAGATGCATTTCGAGGCGACACGCCGCTGCCACCCGACCTACGGCGATGGCAGCTTGATGGCCCGGGTTCTGTATCTGCGCCCAGTTGCGGAACCCGTTGCCAGCGACCCCGACTTTCTGGACGCGATATGCATCGCGGCGCAGGCTCTGCGGACACATTACAGGGCGCGATTGCCGACATCACAACTTTGAGGGTCGTCAGCGCCTTTTGATATGGTAAAAGAGGCCTGCAACAGGAGGCTTCAGCATGGCCGAGATCAAACCACGCGTTTCCAGCATTGATCCCGTCTGGCAGCGCGTCTGCGAAGAAGCCGTCGAGGCTATCCGCGCCGAACCGCTGCTTGGTGGCCTGATCCACTCGGGCCTTTTGCATCATTCGTCGATGGAGCGGGCGCTGGCGTACCGCTTTTCGATGAAGCTCGCCTCGGGCGAGATGAGCGAGCAGATCCTGCGCGAAATCGCGGATGAAGCCTATGCCAGCGACGCCGATCTGGGCGCCGCCGCACGGTCTGACCTGATGGCCGTCTACGAACGCGATCCGGCCTGCCACCGCTTCCTGCAGCCGATCCTCTTCTTCAAGGGATATCAGGCCATTCAGGCCTACCGTGTCGGGCATTGGCTGTGGCGCACTGGCCGGATCGACCTTGCGTATTTCGTGCAGATGCGCGTGTCCGAGGCGTTCGGCGTCGACATCCACCCCGCCGCCCGCGTCGGCAAGGGCATCATGATCGACCACGCCCACTCCATCGTCATTGGTGAAACGGCGGTGGTCGGGGACAATGTCTCGATGCTGCACTCGGTCACGCTTGGCGGCACCGGCAAGGAAGACGGTGACCGGCACCCGAAGATCGGTGATGGCGTGTTGATCGGCGCGGGGGCCAAGGTGCTGGGCAACATCACCGTCGGCCGCTGCTCGCGCATTGCGGCCGGTTCGGTGGTGCTGGAGGATGTGCCGCACAACACAACGGTCGCGGGCGTTCCGGCCCGGGTTGTCGGCAAGGCAGGCTGTGCTCAGCCGGCGCTGACCATGGATCAGATCCTGAAGTTGAAGTGACGCCGCGGTGAGCTTCAGCCTTCGCTCCCTGGCCGCCCGGGCGATGGGCGAGGCGATTTCGCTGTTTGCCCGGTTCATCACCGCGCCTCGCGCCATCTGGCAGGGGATCGCCCCCGAACCCGGCCAGCGCGTCTATTTTGCCAACCACAGTTCCAACGGCGACTTCGTCCTGATCTGGACAGTGTTGCCCGCCCCGCTGCGCCGCCAAACCCGTCCGGTGGCTGCGCTGGAGTACTGGCTTGCCTCCCCGTTGCGGGCGTTCATCGGGCGCGACGTCTTCAACGCCGTCCTGATCGACCGCCGCCCCGAGGCGCGCACCACTGACCCGGTTGATCAGATGGTCGCGGCGCTGGATCAGGGGACGTCACTGATCCTGTTTCCCGAAGGCAAGCGCAACGTCTCTGACGACCCCCTTCTTCCGTTCAAGTCCGGTTTGTTCCACCTGGCCCGCAGCCGGCCATCCGTTGATCTTGTGCCGGTCTGGATCGCCAACCTGAACAAGGTCATGCCGAAGGGAGAAGTCATTCCGGTTCCGCTGATCTGCACTCTCACCTTCGGCGCCCCCATCCGGATCCATGCGGGCGAGGCAAAGGATGCCTTCCTCGCCCGTGCCTCCGAGGCGCTGCTTGCCTTGGGCAGCCCTGCATCATGACCAGCCCGCACCTGATCTGGCTGCTTTCGGGCGTCGTGGTGATCCTGCTGGTCGCCTCGATCATCGGCACGCTCTTGCGGCAACGGCTCGGCGATGCGCCCAACCCCATGCTCGACAACCTGATCGCGCGCACCAACGCCTGGTGGGTGATGGTGATCCTGCTCGCCGTGGCGTTCCTTGCGGGCCGCACCGGCGTGATCCTGCTTTTTGCGCTTTGTTCCTTTGCGGCCCTGCGCGAGTTTCTCACCCTGACCACCCACTCGCGCGAAGATCACTGGTCACTTGTCGCCTGCTTCTTCCTGGTCCTGCCGCTGCAATATTACCTGGTGCTGATCGACTGGTACGGGCTCTATTCCGTGTTCATCCCGGTCTACGTGTTCCTCTTGCTGCCGGTCCTGTCGGCGCTGCGCGGCAACCCCAGGGATTTCCTCGTCCGCGTCTCCGAAACGCAGTGGGCGCTGATGGTCTGCGTCTTTTGCGTCAGCCACGTTCCTGCGATCCTGTCGCTGCAGATCCCGGGTTTCGAGGGTCGGAACGTCATCCTCATCGCCTATCTGATCTTCATCGTGCAACTTTCGGACGTGATGCAATATGTCTGGGGCAAGCTGATCGGCCGCACCCGAATTGCCCCCACCCTGTCGCCCTCCAAGACGTGGGAGGGGTTGCTCGGCGGCTCGCTTACCGCCACAGCCGTCGGCACGCTCCTGTGGTGGATGACGCCCTTCACCATGCTGCAGGCCATGGGGATCTGCCTTATCCTGACACTGATGGGTTTCCTCGGCGGCCTCGTCATGTCGGCAATCAAGCGCGACCGGGGGATCAAGGACTGGGGCCATCTCATCGCCGGGCATGGCGGGTTCATCGACCGGCTCGACAGCGTGATCTTCGCGGCACCGATCTTCTTTCACATCACCCGGTACGGCTGGTCCGTGACATGACAGACCGCGCCGAACCGCCATCCCGCCGCCCCCTGACCTCGCGCAATTCCCGTTGGGCAAAGGCGCTTGCCGTCAGGGCCGTCGCGCGGGGTCTCACCCCCAACCAGATCTCGCAGCTTTCCATCGCTTTCGCCGCACTTGGCGCTGCCAGCTATGCCGTGTCGCCCATTGGGCCCGGCGTCCTGCAATGGCTGATGCTGATCCTTGCCGCCGCCGCCTGCCAGGCACGGCTGGTGTACAACCTGATCGACGGAATGGTCGCCGTCGAAGGCGGGCAGGGCACCAAGGACGGCCCGTTCTGGAACGAAGCGCCGGACCGGCTCTCCGACCTCCTGCTGCTCGGCGGGGCCGGCATCGCGGCGGGCAACCCGGCGCTCGGGTTTCTGGCCGCCGCCCTTGCCATCGCCACCGCCTACATCCGTGAACTTGGCCGGGCCGAAGGCTTGCCACCGGATTTCTCCGGTCCGATGGCCAAGCCGCAGCGCATGGCCGCCTTGACCATCGGCACCGTGATCGCCGCCTTCACCGCGCCAGCCTGGTCCCTCTCCGCAACCCTCTGGCTGATCATCGCTGGCACCGCAATCACCGCCGCCCTGCGCTCCCGCCGCCTGATCCAGGCGCTCGACGCCAAATGAAAACAGGGGGCCGACCGACCCCCTGCTTGCTCTTTTCCAAAATACTCCAGGGGGGTGCGGGGGTCTGAAACCCCCGCTTCCGCCGGTCAGGCCAACAGCGCCATCGGGTTTTCCAGCCCCTCGATCACCGCCTTCAGGAACTCCGCCCCCAGGGCGCCGTCGATCACCCGGTGGTCCACCGACAGCGTCATCGACATCACCGTCGCCACGCCGATCGTGCCATCCGCCAGAACCACCGGCTTCTTCACGCCCGCGCCAACCGCCAGGATCGAGCCATGCGGCGGGTTGATCACCGCGTCAAAGTTCTCGATCCCCATCATGCCAAGGTTGGAAATCGCAAACGACCCGCCCTGATATTCATGCGGCGCCAGCTTCTTCGACTTTGCCCGCGCCGCCAGATCCTTCATCTCGGCCGACAGCGTCGACAGCGACTTCTTCTCGGCGTCGCGCAAGACCGGCGTGAACAGCCCGCCCTCCACCGCCACCGCAACCGCCACATCCGATGGTTTCAGCCGCAGGATCCGGTCACCCGCCCAGACGGCATTGGCGTTCGGCACCGCCTGCAACGCCGCCGCACAGGCCTTGATGATGAAGTCGTTGACCGACAGCTTCACGCCGCGCGCTTCAAGCTGCCTGTTCAAGGTCTCGCGGAACGTCATCAGCGCATCCAGCCGCACCTCGCGCCGCAGGTAGAAATGCGGGATGGTCTGCTTGGCCTCGGTCAGCCGCGCCGCAATCGTCCGCCGCATCCCGTCGAGCGTGATCTCCTCGAACGGACGGTCGGCATACATCTTCATCACGGTTTCCGCCGACATGCCGGCTGGCATCCCCGCAGCCGCCGGTTTCGCCGCAACCGGGGCCGCTGCCGCAAGGGCAGCCGCCGCAACCGGGGCCGCCGCAGGCTTCGCGCCTTCGACATCCGCCTTCACGATGCGCCCATGCGGGCCGGACCCGGCGACCGTCGTCAGGTCCAACCCCTTTTCCGCCGCGATCCGCCGCGCCAGTGGCGAGGCGAACACCCGCGCGCCGCCAGCCGCCACCGGGGCTGCGGGGGCAGGCGCCGCCGACACCGCCGCCGACACCGCCGCAGCCGCCGCCCCAGCAGCCGCCCCAGCAGCCACCGGGGCCGCCACCGGTGCCGATGCCTTCGCCGGGGCAGGGGCCGCGCTGAGGCTTTCGCCTTCCTCGACCATCACCGCGATGGGCGTGTTGACCTTGACGCCCGCCGTGCCTTCGGCGACCAGCAGCTTGCCGACGATCCCTTCGTCGACTGCCTCGAACTCCATCGTCGCCTTGTCGGTCTCGATCTCGGCCAGGATCTGGCCGGATTTGACCGCATCCCCCTCCTTGACCAGCCATTTCGCCAGCGTGCCTTCCTCCATCGTGGGGGACAGCGCGGGCATCAGGATTTCTACAGCCATTGCTTCACCTCACCGGTAGCAGACGGATTTGACAGCGGCGATCACCTCGGCGGTGGTCGTCAGCGCCAGCTTTTCAAGGTTGGCGGCATAGGGCATCGGCACGTCTTTCCCGGTGCAGTTGATCACCGGCGCATCCAGATAATCGAACGCCCGCTGCATCACGACCGCGCCGATGTGGTTGCCGATGGCCCCGACCGGAAAACCTTCTTCCACGGTCACGCAGCGGTTGGTCTTCATCACCGACGCCAGCACCGTGTCATAGTCGATCGGGCGCAGGGTGCGCAGGTTGATGACCTCGGCACTGATCCCTTCCTTCGCCAGCTCGTCCGCCGCCTGCAACGAATAGGTCAGGCCGATCCCGAACGACACGATGGTCACATCGCTGCCATCCCGCAGGATCGACGCCTTGCCGAACGGCACGGTAAAGTCCGGGTCGACCGGCACCTCGAAGCTGCGCCCGTAAAGGATCTCGTTCTCCAGAAACACCACCGGGTTCGGATCGCGGATCGCGGTCTTGAGCAACCCTTTCGCGTCCGCTGCCGAATAGGGCATGCACACCCGCAGGCCCGGAATGGCGGCATACCACGCCGCATAATCCTGGCTGTGCTGCGCGCCCACCCGTGCCGCCGCGCCGTTTGGCCCGCGGAACACCATCGGGCTGCCCATCTGGCCGCCCGACATGTACAGCGTCTTGGCCGCCGAGTTGATGATGTGGTCCATCGCCTGCATCGAGAAGTTGAAGGTCATGAACTCGACGATCGGCTTGAGGCCCCCCCAGGACGCCCCGACCCCGATCCCGGCAAAGCCCATCTCGGTGATCGGCGTGTCAACGACGCGCTTCGCCCCGAACTCGTCCAGAAGACCCTGGGAAATCTTGTAGGCCCCCTGATACTCGCCGACCTCCTCGCCCATCAGGAACACGGTCGGGTCGGCGCGCATCTCCTCGGCCATCGCCTCGCGCAGCGCCTCGCGCACCGTCATCGTCTTGGTCGGTCCCTCGGGCAGGTCCGAATGTGGCCAGCCCGAAACCGCCTTCGGCATTGCTGGCGCTGACGGAGCCGCCGCCGCTGCGACAGGCTGCTGCACCGCCACAGCCGCCGCCGCCGCAGGCTTCGGTGCGTCGGAAACGGTTTCCCCGGCCTCGACCAGCACCATGATCGGCGCGTTCACCTTCACGCCCGCCGTGCCTTCGGCGACGAGGATCTTGCCCACCGTGCCTTCATCCACCGCCTCGAACTCCATCGTGGCCTTGTCGGTCTCGATCTCGGCGATGATCTGGCCGGATTTGACCACATCGCCTTCCTTGACCATCCATTTCGCCAGCGTGCCCTCTTCCATCGTGGGCGACAGCGCCGGCATCAATACTTCGGTTGCCATGTGTCTCTCCCCTCAGGCGTAGATATCGGTCCAGAGTTCCTCCAGCGGAGGCTCCGGGCTGTCTTTGGCAAACTCGGCGCTCTCGTTGACGATCGCCTTGATGTCCTTGTCGATGGCCTTCAGCTCCTCGTCCGAGGCCAGCCCCGCCTGCAGCAGCAGGTCGCGCACATGTTCGATCGCGTCCTTTTCCGACCGCATCTTCTCCACCTCTTCGCGTGTCCGGTATTTCGCCGGGTCCGACATGGAATGGCCGCGGTAGCGGTAGGTCATCATCTCAAGGATATACGGCCCGTTCCCCGCCCGGCAGTGTGCCACGGCCTTCTCGCCCGCCGCCTTCACCGCCAGCACGTCCATCCCGTCGACCTGCTCGCCCGGGATGCCGTAGGCGATGCCACGCCCGAAGTAGGTGGTCGATTTGGTCGACCGCTTGACGCTCGTTCCCATCGCATAGCCGTTGTTTTCGATCACGAAGATCACCGGCAGCGCCCAAAGCTCGGCCATGTTGTAGGTCTCGTAGACCTGGCCCTGGTTGGCCGCGCCATCGCCGAAATAGGTGAAGGTCACGTTGTCATTGCCCAGATACTTGTCGGCAAAGGCCAGGCCTGCGCCGAGCGGCACCTGAGCGCCGACAATCCCGTGCCCACCGTAGAAATGTTTCTCTTTCGAGAACATGTGCATCGAGCCGCCCTTGCCCTTGGAGTATCCCCCGATGCGCCCCGTCAATTCCGCCATCACCCCCTTCGGGTCCATCCCGCAGGCCAGCATGTGGCCGTGGTCGCGGTAGCTGGTCACCCGCTTGTCGCCTTCCTTGGCCGCAGCCTCCAGGCCCACGACCACCGCCTCCTGCCCGATATACAGGTGGCAGAACCCCCCGATCAGGCCCATGCCGTAAAGCTGGCCCGCTTTTTCTTCAAAGCGGCGGATCAGCAGCATGTCACGGTAATATTGCAAAAGCTCGTCTTTCGAGACGTTCGGCCTTTCGGCTGGCTTCTTGGCCATCGGCATCCTCCCGGGCAAGATAGTTCAATGCTAAACTATCTGCAGCATAACGGAAAATACAGGGCGAAACAAGCCACAGGGCGCGGTGTTGCCACCCAAGGCCAGCGCAGCGCGTGGCGCAGGATGTCAGCGGATGACGATCTCGTCGGTGCGCAGATAGCCCAGAATGTCGCGGGCCTGCTGGTCCAGCAGGTCAAGATCAAGGAACGCATCCGACAAGCGCCGGGTAAGGTTGGTCATTTCCGCCAGATCGGCGGCCAGACGGTCGCGCTCTTCGGTCAGCACCTGCGCTTCGGCGGTAATCTCCACCCGGCGGAACAGGCCATAATCGCCCTGCACGGCGGCAAAGGTGAAATAGGCCCCCAGCATGAAGGCGAGGGCGAAATAGATCAACCCGCCCACGCCTTGCCGTGTCTGCGCCCGCGTCTGCGAAATCGTCATGCCTGCGGCCCCACCGCCCCTCTTGACCGGGGGCATGGCCGAATCATCGCATAACGTCAGGCCTTTGTGAATCCCGAAAACGCACCGGACTCAACGTGTTGAACGCCAGCCCTCAGGTGATCGAGGCGCGGTGGATGCTGTCGATCGCCGCCCCCAGTGCCGCGTCGAACTCCGCGTCCGACTGCTGCGCCGAAAGCCCCTCGGTCAGCGCGCGGCTGAAGCTGGCGATGATGCCGTGGTTCTGCGCCAGGATCTCGTTCGCCTTGTCGCGGCTATGCCCGCCCGACAGCGCCACCACCTTCAACACCTTCGGATGCGTCACCAAGGGCTTGTAGAAATTCGCCACCGTCGGCAACGACAGCTTCAGCATCACCTGGTCTCCCTCGGGCAGGTGATCCAGCGCCAGCAGGATTTCCTCCTGCAGCATCGCCTCGGCCTTTTCCTTGTCGGCGATGGAGATGGTGACCTCGGGCTCCAGAATCGGCATCAGCCCATGTGCCGCCACCTGACGACCGACATCGAACTGCTGGGCGACAATCGCCGCAATGCCCTTGCGGTTCGCGGCATTGACCACAGACCGTTCCTTGGTGCCGAAAATCCCTGCGTTCACCGCGCGCGCCAACAGCGTGTCCAGCCCCGGCATCGGCTTCATCAGTTGCACGCCGTCGGCCTCGGCCTCCAGCCCCTTGTCGATCTTCAGGAACGGCACGACATGGCGGTGCTTCCACAGGAATTCCGCCGTCGGGATGCCGTCGATATCGCGGTCCATCGTCTGCTCGAACAGGATCGCGCCGACCACCTTGTCGCCGGAAAAGGCCGGCGACCGGATGATCCGGCTCCGCATCGCGTGGATCATGTCATACATCGCCGCTTCGCCCGAATAGGCGGTCTCCGGCACGCCATACAGCTTCAGCGCCTTCGGGGTCGATCCGCCCGATTGGTCCAGCGCGGCGATGAAGCCCTTGCCGTTTCGCACCTGTTCGGTCATTTCAGCGTCAGCCATGTCCGTCTCCTGCTTGCTCTCGCGTCAGTGATAGTCCGGCACGGCGCTCGCCTCAACCCATCAGGGCCGCGACACCGGGCAATTCCTTGCCCTCCATCCACTCCAGAAACGCGCCCCCTGCGGTGGAGATAAAGGTGAAATCCTCGGCCGCCCCCGCCTGATTGAGCGCTGCCACCGTGTCACCGCCACCCGCCACGGAAATCAGCTTTCCCTCCCGCGTCAGCCGCGCGGCCGCCTTCGCCGCCGCATTGGTCGCCGCATCGAACGGCTCGATCTCGAAGGCACCCAAAGGCCCGTTCCAGATCAGGGTCTTGGCCCCCGCGAACACCGCCTCGATGGATGCCACCGTCTTTGGCCCCGCATCCAGGATCATCGCGTCCATCGGGCAATCGCGCACGCCGACCACATGGCTTTCCGCCCCGGCCTTGAAGTCGCGCGCCACCACCACATCGACCGGCAGATGGATCGAACACCCGGCCGTCTGCGCCTTGCGGTGAATTTCCCGCGCGGTTTCCGCCATCTCGCGTTCCGCCAGCGATTTGCCGACCTCGATCCCCTCGGCCACGAGGAAGGTGTTTGCCATCCCGCCACCGATCACCAGATGATCGACCTTGGTCACAAGGTTCGCCAAAAGCTCGATCTTGGTCGAAACCTTGGCGCCGCCCACCACCGCCACCACAGGCCGCTCCGGCTTGCCCAACGCCGCCTCCAGCGCGCGCAACTCGGCCTCCATCAACCGCCCCGCCGCCGCCGGCAACAGCCGCGCCAGCGCTTCGGTCGAGGCATGCGCCCGGTGCGCCGCCGAAAACGCATCGTTCACGTAAACGTCGCCCAAGGCCGCCATTTCCGCCGCAAGGGCCGGATCATTCGTCTCCTCGCCAGGCTTGAAGCGGGTGTTTTCCAGCAAGACCACCTCGCCCGCCCCGGCCCCGGCAATCGCCGTCGCCGCCACATCGCCCACACAATCGGCGGCAAACACCACCTTGCGCCCCAGCGACGCCGACAGCGCATCCACCAGATGCCCAAGGCTCATCGCCGGCACGACCTTGCCCTTCGGCCGGTCGAAATGCGCCAGCAGCACCACCTTGCCGCCCTTGGCGATGATCGCCTCGACCGTCGGCCTGATCTTGTCGATCCGGGTCATGTCGCTGACCACGCCCGCCTCCATCGGCACGTTGATGTCCACGCGGGTCAACACGGTCTTGCCGCTCAGGTCCAAGTCGTCCAGCGTGTTCCAGGCCATCGCAAATCTCCCCATCGGTCCACTTCGCTTTTGCCGCGCATATCACGGCCCCGTCAACCGATCACGACGGTTTGCCCTTCCCTTGGCCGGAACCCGCCATTACGGTCCGCGCGCAATGAAACCCGGAGGTGCCGCATGGCCGAGATCAAAGACCCCGAAAACACCATCATCCTCACGCTCAAAGACGGCGAAGTGGTGATCGAGCTTCTGGCCGATGTGGCCCCGAAGCACACCGAACGGATGAAGGCACTGGCCCGCGCCAAGGCCTATGACAACGTCTGCTTCCACCGCGTGATCGACGGATTCATGGCCCAGACCGGCGATGTGGCGAACGGCAACATGGAACAGAACTTCAACCTGCGCCGCGCTGGCACGGGCGGTTCCGACCATCCCGATCTGCCCGCCGAGTTTTCGAAACTGCCGCATGACCGTGGCACCATCGGCGCGGCCCGCTCGCAAAACCCGAACTCGGCCAACAGCCAGTTCTTCATCAACTTCTCCAACAACCACTTCCTGAACAATCAATACACCGTCTACGGCCGGGTGATTTCCGGGATGGAGCATGTCGACAAGATCACCCGGGGCGAGCCGCCAGCCAACCCCGACCGCATGATCACTGTCCGGGTGGCCGCCGATGTCCAGGCTTGATCGCATCCTTGCAGGCGGCCTCTTTGCCGCCGGTCTCGCGGTTGTCGTGGGCTACGGCGTGTCGCACTCCGCGCAGGCGCAAGACGCCACCGACGGCCCCGGCCCGAACCTGGTGATCGAGGTTGCCGGCACCGCCAACGGCACCGTCGTGATCGACCTGCTCCCGGACGTAGCGCCGCAGCACGTTGCGCAAGTTACCGCGCTCGCCACCGAAGGCGCCTATGACAACGTGGTGTTCCACCGCGTCATCGACGGCTTCATGGCGCAGACCGGCGATGTCGCGAACGGCAAGGCGGGCGGCGATCTGTCGATGGCCGGCATGGGCGGCTCCGACAAGCCCGACCTCCCGGCCGAGTTTTCGGACATCTCGTTCCAGCGCGGCATTGTCGGCATGGCCCGCAGCCAGGACCCGAACTCGGCCAACAGCCAGTTCTACATCATCTTCGATCCGGGCGATTTCCATGACGGCCAATACACCGACGTCGGTCGGGTGATCTCGGGGATGGAGGTGGTCGATGCCATCCAGCGCGGCGAACCGCCCGCAACCCCCGACGTGATGACCAGGGTCACCGTCCAGCCGTAACAAAAGGGGGCCGCGAGGCCCCCTTTTCATTCCAGCGTCACTTCCGCCACCTTGTCGGAATAGTCCTGTTGTGGCTTTCGCCCGAACAGCGACTTGATCCCCGCGATCAAGGACGAGGCGTTTTCCCAGATCTCCGCGCTGTCCAGATCCATCCGCATCAGCGCGATATCGGGGTCGTCC
>NZ_JAXMMF010000111.1:0-6588 GCF_034366665.1 Tabrizicola sp.
GCCGCTCATCGCTTCCTTCGGTCGCTCTCCGCTTGCGGCCTTGCGAAGAGCGACCGAAGGAAGCGATGAGCGGCACCTTGACCGCCAGCCCTTTGCCTCTTGCCCGACCTCTGGCATAAGAATGCATCCCGGCGAGGCCCCCATGCTTGACGACACCGACGACATCCACCCGCTGTTCCACGGCGCCCCCAAGGGGCTGGAGTTCCGCAAACTGCGCAAGCGCCTGGTGCAACAGGTGCGCGAAGCGATCGACACCTACGGCATGGCCCGCGCAGGCGACCGCTGGCTGATCTGCCTCTCGGGCGGCAAGGACAGCTACACGCTGCTGGCGATCCTGCATGAACTCAAGTGGCGGGGGCTGTTGCCGGTGGACCTCCTCGCCTGCAACCTGGACCAGGGCCAGCCGAACTTCCCTGCGACGGTGCTGCCAGAGTTCCTGTCGAAGATGGGAGTCGCGCACCGGATCGAATACCAGGACACCTATTCCGTCGTGATCGACAAGATCAAGCCCGGCGGGACGATGTGCAGCCTCTGCTCCCGTCTGCGGCGCGGCAACCTTTACCGCATCGCGCGCGAGGAAGGCTGCTCGACCGTCGTTCTCGGCCACCACCGCGACGATATCCTTGAGACCTTCTTCATGAACCTGTTCCACGGCGGCCGACTTGCCAGCATGCCGCCGCGCCTCTTGAACGAGGACGGCGATCTTTTCGTCGCCCGGCCCCTGGCCTTCGTGGCCGAAGCCGATTGCGAGAAGTTCGCGCAAGGCATGGGCTATCCGATCATCCCCTGCGACCTTTGCGGCAGTCAGGAGGGATTGCAGCGCGCCCAGGTCAAGAAGCTTCTGGACGAGTGGGAGGCGCGGACTCCGGGTCGTCGGCAGATCATGTTCCGGTCGCTGATGAACGTGCGGCCGTCGCATCTGGCGGACCCGATGCTGTTTGACTTTGCCGGCCTTGCCGCTGCAGGGGTGGATGCCGAAAATTCTACGCAACTTCCGGGTGTGCGTTAAGGAACCGATCATGAACATCCAGCTAGCCTGACCCCAAGCCGCGGGTCTTGCGCCCGCCTACAGTAGGGGATGGCTGCCATGACGATTGGGTTTCCACGCGGGTCCGACCTGCCTTGGCAGATTGCCGCACTGCTGCCCGTCCTGGCGCTTGGCGCCTATTGGGCGGGGGGCGAGGTGGCGATGATCGCTCTGGCTGCGGCCCTGCCGCTTGGGGTGCTTGCCTACCGGCACCATCTGCGTCGAGCGGTCCCGCTTGCGGTCTCGGACCAGGTCATCGACCGGCTGGACGGGGTGCTGGGCGAAATCCGCACGAAGGGCGGTGCGACGGGGTGTCTGGTGATCCAGTTCGACGATGCCGCGCACCTGGCCGACCGGCTGGGCAGGACCCGCCAGTGCGAGGTTCTGGCCGCCTCCATCGCCAGGCTGCGGGGGGCGCTGCGACCCGGCGACATGCTCTACCCGATGGAGGATGGCAGTCTGGCCGTGGCACTTGCCGCAACACCGCGCCTGGATGCCGAGATCATGGTGCGCATCGCCGCCCGGCTTCATCTTGTGGTCCAGCAGCCGATGGCACTGGCCGAGGGGCCTGCGCAAGTGACCTGTTCCATCGGGTTCTGCCAGTCGCAGCAGTTGCGCCAGCCCGGCGGTCGCACGCTTCTGGACGCGGCTCAGGTTGCGGCCGACGAAGCCGCGCGCCACCGTCCGGGCGCGATCCGGGGCTATTCGGATGATCTTGCCCGGGCACGCGCCGACCGGGATGCCTTGCGCGCAGGGTTCTCGCAAGCCGTTGACCGGGGCGAAATCCAGGCGTGGTTCCAGCCGCAGCTTTCGACCGACAGCGGCGAGGTTTCGGGGATCGAGGCCCTGGTCCGCTGGCAGCATCCCGAACGTGGCCTCCTTGCCCCCGGCAGCTTCCTTCCCGCCATCGAAGGGTCCGAGCTGATGGAACTGCTGGGCCAGACAATGCTGGTGCAATCGCTTGCCGCCCTGGCCGAGTTCGACCGTCGGGGCCTGCGGGTTCCCACCGTGGCGGTCAACTTCTCGGCGCAAGAGTTGCGTGATCCGCAGTTGCCAGACCGCCTGCGCTGGACACTGGACCGCTTCGGGCTGGGCGCGTCGCGGCTGACCGTGGAAGTCCTGGAATCGGTGGTTGCCGGGGACGGTGACGACGTTATCGCCTCGAACATCAGCCGAATCGCGGCAATGGGCTGCAGCGTCGACCTGGACGACTTCGGCACCGGCAATGCCTCGATCACCGCGATCCGCCGGTTTGCGCTGAACCGCCTGAAGATCGATCGCAGCTTCGTGCATCGGGTGGACCAGAACCGCGACCAGCAGCAACTGGTGACGGCGATCCTGTCACTGGCCGAACGCCTGGGGCTTGAGACTTTGGCCGAGGGGGTCGAAACCCCGGCCGAACATACCCTGCTTGCGCAACTTGGCTGCGGGCATGTGCAGGGCTACGTCATTGCAAAGCCGATGCCGGTGGGTGATCTGGTCCGCTGGCTGACGGCCCACCGCGACCGCCAGTGCGAGGCGATCCGCATCGGCGTGCAGGCGCGCTAGACCGCGGGTGCGCCCGTCTGCCGCAACCATCCCGGCGCCGATGGTCGGGCCGCAACCTCCGGCACACCGCGCCGCGAATTGATCGGACCGCCAGCCGGGAACGGGCGAAACCGCTTGACCTTTGCCTGCCCCTGTCGTTGAAGCACCGCTGATCGATCAGCACGGTGGTTGGCGGAATGGAAGAGCAGAACAACAAGAACCTCATCCTCGCGATGGTTCTCAGCGCGGCAGTGATGCTTGTCTGGTTCATCTTCTTCCCGCCACCCGAACCGCCCGCCCCAACCGTTGCGACCGAGCAGTCGACGACCGAACCTGCGGTCGGAACGACCTCCCCGGCAACGACGGACACCGCTGCTGCCCAGGCCCAGGATGAGGTCGCACCGGTCCCGGAAGCACCGCGCCTGACCATCGACACGCCCAAGCTGAAGGGCTCCATTTCGCTTCTCGGCGCGCGGATCGACGACCTCTCGCTCAAAGGCTACCGCGAAACGCTGGACCCCGGCGCCGAAGTCGTCCGCCTGCTGTCGCCCGCGGGCGAGGACCTGCCCTATTTCGCGCTTTTCGGCTGGACCCCCGGCACAGGGCTTGACCCCGCCGATGTGCCCGGACCGATGACCGAATGGCAGGTCGCTGGCGGCACGACCCTGTCCCTCGACCAGCCGGTGACGCTTGTCTGGACCAACGCCAAGGGCCTGACTTTCACCCGCGAGATCGCGGTCGATGCGGACTACTTGTTCACCGTCACCGACCGCGTGGTCAACGGCTCGGCCGCCGATGTGACGCTGCAGCCCTACGGCCTGATCGCGCGCCAGGGGCTGCCCAAGCTGCAGAACATCTTCGTGGTGCATGAAGGTGCGATCCAGCGCGCCGACGGCGAACTGACCGAGACCGACTATGCCGACCTGACCGAGTTCGAGGTCGTGCCGACCGAAGGAATGCCCGCCCAGGTGACCGAGGCCACCACTGACGGCTGGGTCGGCTTCACCGACCATTACTGGATGACGACGCTTATCCCCGAACAGGGGCAGCCCTACCGCCAGGTCCTGCGTTTCGACCCCAACCGCAACGAATACCTGGCCGACATCCGCCCGGCAGCGATCAGCCTGGCAGCCGGGGCCGAGACGACCTCGACTCTGCGCCTCTTTGCTGGCGCCAAGGAATGGGCCACGATCCGCGCCTACGAGAACGAGGGCGGCATCCCCGGCTTCCTTGATTCCATCGACTGGGGGTGGTTCTACTTCCTTACGAAGCCGATCTTCGCAGTCCTGCACTGGCTGAACGTCCATATCGGCAACATGGGCCTTGCGATCATCGCGCTGACCTTCTTCCTCAAGTTCCTTGTCCTGCCGCTGGCCTACAAGTCCTACGTCTCGATGGCGCGGATGAAAGAGCTTCAGCCCGAGATGGAGGCGCTCAAGGAACGCGCGGGCGATGACCGCCAGAAGCTGCAGCGCGAGATGATGCAGCTTTACAAGGACAAGAAGGTCAACCCCGCCGCAGGCTGCCTGCCGATCCTGATCCAGATCCCAATCTTCTTCGCGCTTTACAAGGTGATCTTCGTCACGATCGAACTGCGCCACGCGCCGTTCTTCGGCTGGCTTCGCGACCTGTCGGCGCCCGATCCGTCGTCGCTGTACAACTTCTTCGGCCTCTTGCCCTGGGATGCCCCGGTGCAAGGGTCGGTCCTGCACCTGATCTTCATCGGCATCCTGCCGATCCTTCTGGGGATCACCATGTGGCTGCAGCAGAAGCTGAACCCGGCACCGACCGATCCGGTGCAAGCCTCGATCTTCGCCTGGATGCCCTGGGTCTTCATGTTCATGCTGGGCGGCTTCGCCAGCGGTCTGGTGGTGTACTGGATCACGAACAACACGATCACCTTCATGCAGCAGTATCTGATCATGTGGAGCCACGGAAAGCGACCGGACATCTTCGGCAACATCCGCGAGGCCAAGGCGGCGCGGGTGGCTGCCAAGACAAGCCCCAAGGAGCCCACTCCTCCGGCCCCCACTCCTCGCACCTCAGCCCCGAAGAAGGGCAAGAAGTGACCGGTCTGGCCGGGGGACGCATCACCCAACTGGTGCGTCATCCGATCAAGTCCGCCGGCTACGAGCTGGTTGCCGAAGCGCTGCTGACCGAAGGTGCGGCCTTTCCGTTTGACCGGGTCTGGGCCGTGGCCCATGCCGCAGCGCGCCTGACCGAACCGGTGACCTGGGCGCCGAAGCTGCAGTTCCTGCGCGGCTGGGGCGCGGCCGAGCTGATGGCGATCTCGTGCCAGTCGGACCCGGACAACGGTCAGGTCACGCTGAGCCATCCCAAGCGCCCAATGACCACGTTTCGCCCCGATGATCCGGCAGATGCCGCGCGCCTGGTCGACTGGCTGCGCCCGCTTTGGCCCGAGAACCGCCCCGAGCCGGCCCGCGTTGTCCGGGTGCCCGGACAGGCGCTGACCGATCAGGATCAGCCCCTCGTCTCGATCAACTCGGTCGCCTCACTGGATGACCTTTCGGCGCGTCTGGGACAGCCCCTGTCGCCCCATCGCTTTCGCGGCAACATCTGGGTCAAGGGCTGGGCACCCTGGGCCGAACTGGACCTGATCGGGCAAGAGATCAGCGTCGGCACGGCACGGCTGCGGGTCGAGGAACCCATCGGCCGGTGCCGCGCAACGGGGGCGAACCCCAAGACGGGGGAACAGGACGTCGATACGATGGGCGCTTTGGAGGCCCACTACGGCCACACCGATTTCGGCGTTTTCGCGCGGGTTATTTCAAGCGGCAGGATCGCCGTGGACGACGAGGTGCGCTGATGGCAATGACCTTCACTCTGACGCCCGAGCCCGAGGACGAGGCGCGCGAGGCCGGGCGGTTGCTGTTCGCAGGTCCCGTCACCTTCGTGAAGGGCGTGGTGGCGATGTCCGGCCTGCCCCCTGCCGACCGGCTGGAGGTCTGCTTTGCCGGGCGGTCCAACGTGGGCAAGTCCAGCCTGATCAACGCTTTGACCGGCCGCAAGACCCTGGCGCGGGCGTCCAATACTCCGGGCCGGACGCAAGAGATCAACTATTTCGCCTTGGGCGAGGATCGCTATCTCGTCGACCTGCCGGGCTATGGCTATGCCGAGGCACCGGTGGCCGTGGTGGCCAAATGGCAGGCGCTGTTGAAGCAGTATCTGTCCGGCCGGGTGACCCTGCGCCGTGCATTCGTGCTGATCGACGCGCGGCATGGGGTCAAGGCGGTGGACGAAGAGATCCTGACGCTTCTGGATCGGTCGGCCGTGACCTTCCAGGCGGTGCTGACCAAGGTCGACAAGATCAACCGGGTCGAGCGTGAAGCGGTGATCGAACAGGTCAAGGGCGCGCTGGGAAAGCATCCGGCGGCCTATCCCGAGCTTGTGGTGACCAGCTCTGAAAAGGGCGAAGGGATCGAAACCCTGCGCGCGATCATCGCCACGATGGAGTGACCTAGCGGCCCGCGTCGTGGTCGGGATCAGCCCCGGGCACGGGGTCATAGCCCTGCCCGCCCCAGGGGTGGCAACGGCAGATCCGGTGCACGGTCAGATAGCTGCCCTTCAGACCGCCATGCCGTTCCAGCGCCTCAAGCGCATAGGCCGAGCAGGTGGGCTGGAAGCGGCAGCCATGCCCCACCCAGGGCGACAAGAGCAGGCGGTAGGCGCGGACCGGCAGCGCGGCCAGATGTGCAAGCGGCGTCATGTCCGGCCTCGATGCACCGACAGCAAGGCCTGCTCCAGATCGGCGCAGAGGTCGGCATAGGGGCGCAGGACGGTGGCTTCGGGGCGCGCGACAAGCACATAGTCCCAGCCCGGCAGCGCCCGAGGGGCCAGCACCTCGCGCGCGAGGGCCCGCAGGCGGCGCTTGGCGCGGTTGCGCAGGACGGCGTTGCCGATCTTCTTCGACGCGGTAAAGCCGATGCGGGATTGCGGGTTGCCATCTGCCCGGTCCCGGGCCTGAAGCAGGAAGCCCCCGGTTCCCTGGCGCCGCGCCGACGCGGCCTTGAGGT
>NZ_JAXMMF010000112.1:0-22194 GCF_034366665.1 Tabrizicola sp.
GCCGGAGGCTTCGGCCACGACGCGATGGATCTCGAATTCGGCCATCGCGAAGGGTTCAGGCTGGTGGGACATCACCCCGCGCTGGTTGAGCCAGTAGTTCAGGAGGCGGACGTGTTCAGCCTCGCGGTGCTGGGCGGCAAGCTTTGCGGCCTGAACTTCAAGGCTTTCGCGGATGGTCTGGAAGGACGCGAGGAAGGAAGGCGACGGGCCGCTTTCCAGCTTCCAGGCCAGAATCTGCCGGTCAAAGAGGTTCCAGCGCGACTGCGGCAGGACGCGGGTGCCGACCTTTGCGCGGGCTTCGACGAGGCCCTTGGCTTCCAGCGTCTTCAACGCCTCACGCAGGACGGTTCTCGACACACCGAAACGGTCCATCATCTCGGCATCGCCGGGCAGGCCGGAGCCGACGGGCATGTCGCCCGAGACGATGGCGCGACCGACCTCGTTGATGACATAGGAATGGTAGTTCCGCGCTGCTGGCCGCCCGGAGAGCGTTCGGATCAGGCTCCCCGGTTCGCTCATGATACTGGTCCAGGTCCCTTTAGGTTCGGCGCGGCGCGGCCCGGAAGACCAGCCGTTGCAGCAGGATGAACATAAACAAAAGCACGCCGACGACAATCTTGGTCCACCAGCTGGACAAGGTTCCGTCGAAGACGATGTAGGTTTGCACCAATCCCTGCAGCATGACACCGATGAAGGTGCCCGCGACGAAGCCGTAACCGCCGGTGAGGAGCGTGCCGCCGATGACGACGGCGGCGATGGCGTCAAGTTCCACGCCCAGCGCGTTCAGGCTGTAACCAGCAGAGGTGTAAAGCGAGAAGACCACCCCGGCGAGGCCCGCGAGGAAGCTGGAGAGGGCGTAGATCGAGATGGTGGTGCGGGCGACGGGGACACCCATCAGGGCGGCTGAGGTCTCGGAGCCGCCCAAGGCATAGACGTTGGAGCCGAAGCGGGTGCGGTGGGCCAGAAGGATCGCGCAGGCGAAGACGGCCAGCATGATCATGCCGACCACGGTCAGGCGGCCGCCCCCGGGCAGGAGGATGTAGCTTTTCTGGACGGCGGTGAAGAAGGGGTGCTCGATTCCGATGGAGTCTGGGGAGAGGACGGAGGCGCCTCCGCGCGCGAGGAACATGCCGGCGAGGGTGACGATGAAGCTGGGCACTTTCAGGTAATGGATCGCGGCCCCCATGATTGCCCCGAAGGCGGTGGCGACTGCAAGGGCGACGGCGAAGGCGATCAGGGGGTGCAGGTTCAGCCACATGATGAGGACGGCGACGAGGACGGTGGTGAAGCCGATCACCGCGCCGACGCTAAGGTCGATGCCGCCCGACAGGATCACGAAGGTCATGCCGACGGCGGCGATGCCGAGGAAAGCGTTGTCGGTGAGGAAGTTGCCAAGGACGCGGGTCGAGAGCATGGCGGGCTGTTGGGACACGGCCAGCGCGTAGGCGAAGAGGAAGATCAGGGTCGTTGCCAGAAGCGGGCGCAGGCTGCGGTTCATTTTTGCGCTCCGGGAAGGCGGCGGAAGAGGCGGGCGGATATCGGCGATTGCAGGACGAGGATCACGATGATCACGGCGGATTTGACCACGAGGTTGAATTCGGGGCTGAAGCCCGAGATCAGGATGCCGGTGTTCATCGCCTGGATGATCATGGCGCCAAGGACCGCCATCGGGATCGAGAAGCGGCCTCCCATCAGGGAGGTGCCGCCGATGACGACGGCGAGGATGGCGTCAAGTTCAAGCCAGAGGCCTGCGTTGTTGGCGTCGGCGCCCCGAATGTCCCCGGCGACGATCAGGCCCGAGATGGCGGCGCAGAAGCCCGCGAAGGTGTAGACGATCAGGAGGAGGGCGTTGGCCTTCAGACCCGCGAAACGGGCGGCGGAGCGGTTGACGCCCACCGCCTCGATCAGAAGGCCGAGGGCGGTGCGGCGGACGATGAGGGTGGCGAGGATCATCAGGACGGCGGCGATGATCACGGGCATGGGGAGGCCAAGGAACGACCCGGTGCCGATGAAGATCAGGAGGGGGTCCGAGAAGGTGACGATGTAGCCTTCGGTGATCAGCTGGGCCAGGCCCCGGCCCGCGACCATCAGAACGAGGGTGGCGATGATCGGCTGGATTTCAAGGACGGTGACAAGGATGCCGTTCCAGAACCCGCAGAGAAGGCCGGTGCCAAGGGCGGCAAGGACGGCCACGGGCGCTGGGATGCCATTGGACACAAGGGTGGCGGCGGTGGCCCCCGAGATGGCCATGACCGCGCCGACGGAGAGGTCCACGCCCTTGGTGGCGATGACCATTGTCATGCCGATGGCAAGGATGGCGACGGGCGCGCCGCGGTTCAGGACGTCGATCAAGCTGCCGAAGAAGCGGCCGTCCTGCCAGGTGATGGTGAAGAAGCCGGGGAAAAGTGCCCAGTTGACGAGGAGGACGGCGGCGAGCGCGATGACTTGCGGGCGGGTGAAGAAGTGGGCCAGCGGGCGCGGTTTCGGCAGGGGCGGCTGCGTGGGGCGGAGGTCGACGGTGGGGCGGGTCACGGGCGGGCCTCTTGTGGCGTTCCGGCGATGGCTTGCACGATGGCGTCGGGGGCGATGGCTTCGCCGTCAAGCTCGGCCACCATCTCGCGGTCGCGCATGACGACGATGCGGTTGGAGTAGGCGACGACCTCGTCCAGTTCGGAGGAGATGACGAAAAGGGCGAGACCTTCTTCGCGCAGGCGGTTGATGGTGCGGACGATTTCGGCGTGGGCGCCGACGTCGATGCCACGGGTGGGCTCATCCAGGATCAGGAAGGTGGGGTCGATCGCAAGCCAGCGGGCAAGGATCACCTTCTGCTGGTTGCCGCCCGACAGGAGTTTCACCGGCATGTCGTGGTTGGCGGCGCGGATGTCCAAGGCCTCGGCATAGCGGCCCGCAAGTTCGACCTGATCGTCGCGGTTCAGGGCCTTGAACCAGCCGAGTTTGGCCTGGAGCGCGATGATGATGTTCTCGCGGACGGAGAGGTCGCCGAAGATGCCGTCAAGTTTGCGGTCCTCGGGGCAGAAGCCAAAGCCTGCCGCGACGGCCTGGGCGGGGTTGCGGATGCTGACGGGCTGGCCGTCGACGGTGATCTTGCCGCCGTCGCTGCTGTCGACGCCGAACATCAGGCGGGCGACTTCGGTGCGGCCGGAACCGAGGAGGCCCGCGACGCCGACAACCTCGCCTTCGTGGATGGAGAGGTCGAAGGGGGACAGGCCCTTGCGGCTGAGGCCTGTGAAGGCGACCCGGACGGCGCCCTTGGGGCCTCCGGTCAGGGCGGTGGGGTGGTAGTCGAAGGCCACGTCCTTGCCCAGCATCATGCGGACGACGTCGGTGGTGTTGAGGGTGTTCAGGGCCTGGGTGGCGACCTTCTTGCCGTTGCGCAGGATGGTCACGCGGTCGGCGAGGTCGAAGACCTGGTCGAGGAAGTGGGTGATGAAGATGATCGCAAGGCCCTTGGCCTTGAGGGTGCGGACAACGTCGAAGAGGCGCTGGACCTCGTTGCGGTCGAGGCTGGCGGTGGGCTCGTCGAGGACGAGGACCTTGCCCGAAAGCTCCACCGCGCGGGCGATGGCGACGATCTGCTGGACGGCGACTGAGTATTCGGACAGCTCGGCGCGGACGTCGATGTTCAGGCCGTAGCGGCTGAGGAGGTCCTTCGCAGCGGCATCGATGCGCTTGCGGTCGACCATGCCGAAACGGGTGGGTTGGCGGCCGAGGAAAAGGTTCTCGGACACCGAGCGGTTGGGGAGGAGGTTGACCTCTTGGTAGACGGTGCCGATGCCGTAGGTCTGGCCGTGCAGGGGGTCGCGGAGGGTGATCGGGGTGCCGTCGAGGAGGAGGTCCCCGCCGTCGGGCTGGTAGGCGCCGGTCAGGATCTTGATCAGCGTGGACTTCCCCGCGCCGTTCTCGCCGAGGAGGGCGTGGACCTCTCCGGCGTTCGCGGTGAAATCCACCGTATCAAGCGCCCGGTGCTGGCCGAAGATCTTGACGATCCCGCGCGCCTCCAGGACTGGCTTTGGTTCTGTCATCGTGGTCCCTCCCCCTTGCAAACTGTCCGCCGAACCGGCGGATAAAGCAATTCCGCCGGACGAAGCCCCTCAGCTTCGTCCGGCGGCGCCCTGGCGAGGAAACCTAGTAGCCAAGGCCTTTGCGGCGGTCGTATTCGCCCTGCGGGTCATCCGCGGGGGTATACAGCTTCGACTCGGTGATGATGAACTTCTCGGGCACGGTGCCACCGTTCAGGTATGCGTCCAGCGCTGCGAAAGCCGGGCCTGCCATGTTCGGGGTCAGCTCGACCGTGGCGTTCGCTTCACCGGCGACCATCGCGGCGAAGATATCGGGCACGGCGTCGATCGACACGACCAGGATGTCGGTCCCCGGCTTCAACCCTGCGTCCTTGATCGCCTGGATCGCGCCCACGGCCATGTCATCGTTGTGAGCGTAGACCGCGCAAATGTTCTTGCCGCCGTCTTCGGCCTTGATGAAGCCTTCCATGACTTCCTTGCCCTTCGAGCGGGTAAAGTCGCCGGTCTGGCTGCGGGTGATGGTCAGATTGGCCTTGCCCGCCAGCGCCTCTTCAAAGCCCTGCTTGCGGTTGATCGCGGGGGACGAGCCGACGGTGCCCTGCAGTTCGACCACGTTGCACTGCTTGTCGCCGACCGCATTGACCAGCCATTCACCCGCGACGCGGCCTTCCTTGACCTGGTCCGACGCGACGGAGGTCAGGTACAGATCCTCGGGGCCTTCGATCCCACGGTCCAGCAGGACGACGGGAATGTTGGCTTCCTTGGCTTCGGTCAGAACCTCTTCCCAGCCGGTGGCGACGACGGGGGCGACCAGGATCGCGTCCACGCCCTGGGCGATGAAGCCCCGGATCGCCTTGATCTGGTTTTCCTGCTTTTGCTGCGCATCCGCGAATTTCAGGTCGATGCCCAGTTCGGCGGCCACGGCCTTGGTCACACTGGTCTCAGCCGCGCGCCAGCCGGATTCGGACCCGATCTGCGAGAAGCCGATGACCTTGCCCTGCAGGCCCTCGGCATAGGCTGCCGAAAGCAACAAGCCAGCCAGTCCCGCGCCAAGCGCGAGAGTCTTGATAACGTTCATGATTTCCTCCCAGTGGAAACTTTGGCCACTCTCCCGAGGTGGCTGGGGGCACGTTAGCAAAAGTATTACTATATGCAAGAAGTCTGTTCACGGGGCCGTGTGTGGATGCTGCGGCTGCGTGGCGGGATGGGGGAACACGTGTCCTTTCAGCGGGTTCTGGGCGTGTCGTTTGCGCTGCGGTGCAGCAGGTCAGGCGGGCGTGAAGTCGAAGCGCATGATGTGGCGGTAGGTCTGGCCGGGATCGAGCCGCGCCGAGGGGAGCTGCGGGCGGTTCGGCGAATCAGGGAAGCACTGGGTTTCCGCGGCGAAACCGGCAAAGCGGGGATAACGCGCGCCGCCCTTGCCCGGCGTCTGGTCGAAATGCGCGCCCGTGTAGAACTGCAAACCGGGCTCGGAGGTCGACAGACGCATCCGCCGCCCCGAGGCCGGATCAACCGCCTGCAGGCAACGGCGAAGACCGTCGCTGTCCACGGGACCGGAAAGGCAGAGGTTGTGATCAAAGCCCCCCTCACCCGGCATGTCCTGCCCGATCGGCCGCGACGCGCGGAAATCGAAGGGGGTGCCGGTGACGGACAGGACCTCTCCGGTCGGGATCAGGCGGTCGTCGACGGGAAGGTAGAACCCGGCCTCGACTTGCAGGTTCTGGCCAAGGATGTCGCCCGAGCCCTGGCCGGCAAGGTTGAAATAGGCGTGGTTCACCAGGTTGACGATGGTGGGGGCGTCGGTTGTCGCCTCCATCTCGATCATCAGGCCCTGGTCGATCCGGTAGGTGGTGCGGGCCGTCAGGGTGCCGGGATAGCCCATCTCTCCGTCAGGGGAGGTGGTGGCGAAGGTGACGTGGCGGTCGGACTGGCTTTCGATCTGCCAGACCTTGAGGTCAAAGCCCTGGGTCCCGCCGTGAAGATGCTGGGCGGCTTCGTTCTGGTCCAGCTGCACCACGCGCCCGTCAAAGGTGAAGCGCCCCCCGGCGATGCGGTTGCCGTAGCGGCCACAGGTGGCACCGATATAGGTGCCGTGGGTCTGCCAGTCGTCCAGGCTGTCCTGGCCAAGGACGATGTCGGCAAGGATGCCTTGCCGGTCAGGAACCCAAAGTTCGGCCAGCCGCGCGCCCCAGGTCAGAAGTTTCAGGGTCAGGCCGTCACCTTGCAGGCTGACCGAATGAACGTCGCGGCCGCCGATCTGGCCGATGAGTGTCGGGGCGGTCATCACTTGGCCCAGTCTTGCGGGAGGAGCGCCTCGGGCATGTTCTGGAAGGCGACGGGGCGCAACCAGCGGCGGATCGACATGGTGCCCACGGAGGTTGCGCCGAAGTTTGTCGAGGCCGGGTAGGGGCCGCCGTGGACTTGCGCATCGACGACCTCGACGCCGGTGGGGAAGCCGTTGGCAAGAAGGCGGCCGGCCTTGCGTTCGAGGATCGGCATCAGGGCGCGGCCAAGGTCGGTGTCGGCGTCGTCGAGGTGGAGGGTGCAGGTCAGCTGGCCCTGCAGGCTGCGGGCGATGTCCTGCATTTCCGACGCGTGGCGGACGCGGACGATCAGGCCGAGGGGGCCAAAGACTTCCTCGGCGAGGGCGTGATTGGCAAGCCAGTCCTGGCCGGAGACTTCATAAAGGTAGGGGGTGGCGTTGCGCAGGTCGCAGGTGGTGGTGAGGACGGAGCGGACTCCGTTGCCTTTTGCCACCCGGTCGCGGCCAGCGCGATAGGCTTCGGCGATGCCGTCGGTGAGCATGGTTTGCGGGCCGATGGCGGAGAGGGCTGCCTTGGCAGTTTGGACGAAGCTGTCGGCTTGCGCGCCGTCGATCAGGACGGCGATGCCGGGGTTGGTGCAGAACTGGCCCGCGCCCATCGTGAGGGACCCGGCCCAGCCTTTGGCGATGCTATCGCCCCGGGTAGTGAGGGCGGCGGGGAGGAGGAACATGGGGTTCACGGAGCCGAGTTCGCCGAAGAAGGGGATCGGTTCGGGCCGTGCGGCGCAGAGGTTGAAGAGGGCGCGGCCCCCGGCGAGCGACCCGGTGAAGCCGACGGCCTTGATGTGGGGGTGCTGGACGAGGGCTTCGCCGACGTCGCGCTTGCCGCCCTGGACGAGTGAGAAGGTGCCGGGGGGCATGTCGCAGGCCCTGATGGCGGCGAGGATGGCTTGGGCGACGATCTCACCAGTGCCGGGGTGGGCGGAGTGGCCTTTGACGACGACGGGGCAACCGGCGGCGAGGGCCGAGGCGGTGTCACCGCCGGCGGTGGAGAAAGCGAGCGGGAAGTTCGACGCGCCGAACACGGCGACGGGGCCGATGGGGCGTTGGATGAGTTTGATGTCGGGGCGGGGGGCGGGCTGGCGGTCGGGAAGGGCCGCGTCGTGGCGGCGGTCGAGCCAGTCGTCTTTCAGGATGTGGCTGGCGAAGAGGCGCAGTTGCATGGTGGTGCGGCCGCGTTCCCCTTCAAGGCGGGCGATGGGAAGGCCGGTTTCCTGAGTGCCGATCTCGGTGATCTCTGGCCCCCGGGCTTCGATCTCGTCGGCGATGCGGTTGAGGAAGGCGGCGCGTTCGGCGCGGGTTCTGGCGGAGTAGGCGGGGAAAGCGGCTTCGGCGGCGTCACAGGCGGCGTTCACATGGGCCGGGGTGCCGACCGAGAAGTCGTGCGAGGGGCCGTGGGCGGGGGAGGAGGCGAAGGTCTGGTCGCTCCCGATCCAGTCGCCCGCGATCAGGTGTTTTCCGGTCAGCATGGGTAGGGTCCTTTCAGAAGTCGAAGGCGTCGGTGATGCGGCGGTCGCCAAGGGTCAGGGCGTCGGCGACGTGGACCATTGGGGCGAGGTCGACGTCGGAGGCGCCGGTGCGGACGAGGTCGGCCATCCGGGCGTAGAGGGCGGGGTATTCGCCCATGATGGTGTTCTCGCCAGCGGAAGGTTTGCCGTCGATCTCCAGCACGTTGCCGCCCATGCGGAGGGCGAGTTGGCCCTTGTCGGTCTGGATGTCGATGTCCCAGGTCTGGGGGCCTTCCTGGCGCCAGTCGAAATCGGCGGTAACGTTGGTGGAGAAGGTCAGTTGGGCGGCAATGGGGGTCTGGCGGTTGGAAGGGAACTCCAGGGTGGCTTTCGTGAGGTGGACGGGTCTCGGGAGGATTTCCGTGAGGATCGAGAGGGCGTTGATGCCGGGGTCGAAGACGCCCATGCCGCCGGGCTGGAAGACCCAGTCCTGGCCGGGGTGCCATTTGCGCACGTCCTCGCGCCAGGTGATGTGGGCTTTGCGGATGGTCTTGTCCTTGAGCCAGGCTTTGGCGGGCGCGACGGCGTGGGCCATGCGGCTGTGCCAGGTGGCGTAGAGGGTGAGGCCTTTGGACTTGGCGATGGCTTCGAGGGCGTGGACTTCGGCCAAGGTCGCGCCCGGCGGTTTTTCCAGCATGACGTGGCGGCCGGCGAGGAGGGCGGCCTCGGCGTAGGCATAGCGGGGGACAGGGGGCATGCAGAGGGAGACGACGGGGATGTCGGGGCGTTCGGTCAGGAAGGTGGCGAAGTCGGTCCAGGCAGGGACGCCGTCGACCTTGCCGCTGCGGCTGATCGTGGCGGCGAGTTCGAAGTCGGGGGAGGCGTTCAGGGCGGGGACGTGCTGGTCCAGCGCGATCTTGCCGATGCCGACGAGGGCGACTTTGGTGCGGGTCATGGGGTCGCCTTTCCTTTTGGCGGTGGTCTTGGGATTGGGGTGGTTCCCCCTCACCCCATCCCTCTCCCCCGAGGGGAGAGGGGGAGCCTGGACGCAGCGTTGGGCGCGATGACCGACGCTGCGCCGGGTATCAGTGGCTTTCGCGGGCGACGGCGTTGCCGCGGCAGCCGATCAGGAAGTCCATGTCGGCCCCTTTGTCCGCGCCCTGCACGTGGTCGTGGTAGAGTTTGGCGTAGCCCCCGCTCGGTGGTTCGACGGCGGGCTTCCAGGCGGCGAGGCGGGCGGCCAGTTCCTCATCCGGGATGTCGAGGTGGAGGCGGCGGTTGGCGACGTCCAGCTCGATGAAGTCACCGGAGCGGACGACGGCGAGGGGGCCGCCGCGCGCGGCTTCCGGCGACGTATGCAGGACCACAGTTCCGTAGGCGGTGCCGGACATGCGGGCGTCAGAAATGCGGACCATGTCGGTGATGCCCTTGCGCAGGACCTTGGGCGGCAGACCCATGTTGCCGACCTCGGCCATGCCGGGATAGCCGCGCGGGCCGCAGTTCTTAAGGACCATGACGCAGGTTTCGTCGATATCCAGCGCCTCGTCCTCGATCCGGGCCTTGTAGTCGTCGATATCCTCGAACACGACAGCGCGGCCACGGTGCTGCATCAGGGCGGGCGTCGCGGCGGACGGTTTCAGGACCGCGCCGTCGGGGGCGAGGTTGCCCTTCACGACCACGATGCCGCCGGATTGTGCGAGCGCCTTTTCGGCGGGCAGGATCACGTCGTCGTTGTGGCTACGGACGTCCTTCACTTCCTCCCAGACCGGGCCGCCGGAGACGGTGAGCGCGTCCTTGTTCAAGAGGCCCGCTTCGCCGAGGCGCTTCATGACGGCGGGGAGGCCACCGGCGTAGAAGAACTCTTCCATCAGGTATTTGCCCGAGGGCATGAGGTTGACGATGGTCGGGACGTTGCGACCCCATTCGTCCCAGTCGTTCAGGGTGAGGTCGATGCCACAGCGGCCCGCGATGGCCAGAAGGTGGATCACCGCGTTGGTCGACCCACCGATGGCGGCGTTGGCGCGGATGGCGTTCTGGAAAGCCTCACGCGTCAGGATGTCTGACGGTTTCAGGTCGTCCTTCACCATCTGCACGATGCGGCGGCCGGTGAGGTGCGCCATGACACGGCGGCGCGAGTCGACGGCGGGGATCGCGGCGTTGCCGGAGAGGGTCATGCCCAGCGCCTCGACCATCGAGGCCATCGTGGAGGCGGTGCCCATCGTGTTGCAGGAGCCGGGGGAGCGGGACATCGAGGCTTCGGCTTCGACGAATTCCTCGGCGGTCATTTCACCGGCTTTGACGGCCTCGGAGAACTTCCACAGGTGGGTGCCCGACCCGACGCGTTCGCCCTTGTAGTAGCCGTTCAGCATCGGGCCGCCGGAGACCATGATGGTGGGCAGGTCGCATGAGGCCGCGCCCATCAGGAGGGAGGGGGTGGTCTTGTCGCAGCCGACGAGGCAGACGACGCCGTCCATCTGCTGGCCGCGGATGGTTTCTTCCACGGCCATTGCGGCGAGGTTGCGGAACATCATCGCGGTGGGGCGGAAGCCGGATTCGCTGACGGAGAAGACGGGGACGATGACGGGGAAGCCGCCCGCCTCATAGACGCCGTGTTTGACGCGCTCGGCAAGGTCATTGAGGTGGGCGTTGCAGGGGTTGAGCTCGGAGAAGGTGTTCAGGATGCCGATCACGGGGCGGCCGTCGAAGAGGTCGGCGGGCAGGCCTTGGTTCTTCATCCACGAGCGGTGGTAGATGGCGTCCTTCGAGGTTCCGGCGAACCATTCCTGCGAGCGCAGCTTGCGGGGCCAGGGGGCGGGTTTGAACTTGGTCATCTCTGGCTCCTTAAAGCGGGTGGACGCGGGTCGCGCCTTCGGACTTGGGCGCGAAGGACAGGGTGTTGCGGAGGGGTTGGCCGAAGTCGGGGACCTCGATCTCGAACGTGTCGCCGGGTTGGGTCTTGATGCCGTCGGCGAAGGAGAGGGTGGCGGTGCCGAAGTAGTGGACGTGCAGGTCGCCGGGCTGGCGGAAGATGTCATACTTGAAGTGGTGGTGTTCCAGGTTCGACAGCGTGTGGGACATGTTGGCTTCGCCGCTGAGGAACGGTTTTTCCCACAGCGTCTTGCCGTCGCGGAGGATGCGGGAGTGGCCGCGCACGTCCGAGGGGAGGTCGCCTACAAGGATTTCGGGTCCGTAGGAGGCGACGCGGAGTTTGGAGTGGGCGAGCCAGAGGTAGTTGACCCGTTCGGTGATGTGGTCGGAGAATTCGTTGCCCAAGGCCCAGCCGATCCGGTGCGGGGTGCCGGTGGGGCCGATCAGGTAGATCCCGGCGATTTCGGGTTCCTCGCCGCCGTCTTCGGCGAAACCGGGGGCTTCGAGGGCTGCGCCGGGGGCGACGGCGGCGTAGCCGTTGCCCTTGTAGAACCATTCGGGCTGCGCGCCGACTTCGCCTGCGGCGGGGCGACCGGCTTCGAGGCCCATGCGGAACATCTTCATGCTGTCGGTCAGGGTTTCCTCGCCCGAAAGCTTGGCGTGCATCGCGTCGCGGGCGGAAGCCGAGCCGAGGTGGGTCAAGCCGGTGCCCGTGAGGTGCAGGTGGGCGGGGTCGGGGTGGCTGACGGGAAGGTCGAAGGCTGCGCGGGTGAGGTCGACGGTTTCGCCGAGGCCACGCTTTTCGATCTCGGCCTTCAGCCCGCCGCCTGTGATGGCGGCCGATGCCAGTTCGTAGATGGAACCGGTGTTGCGGACGCTGCGGGCCTCGGTGCCCTGACGGACGACGGGGCCGACGCCCTTGACGGTGGAAAGGTGCATGGCGGGGCTCACTTGTTCTTGTTGTAGACGTCGAAGATGACGGCGGCGAGAAGGACCAGGCCCTTGATCATCTGCTGGTAGTCGATGCCGACCCCAAGGATCGACATGCCCATGTTCATCACGCCCATGATCAGCGCGCCGATCACGACGCCGACGATGGTGCCCGACCCTCCGGCCATCGCGGCCCCGCCGATGAAGACGGCGGCGATGGCGTCGAGTTCAAAGCCGGTGCCGGCCTTGGGGGTGGCGGAGTTCAGGCTGGCGGTGACCATCATGCCGGCAAGGGCCGCAAGGACACCCATGTTGACGAAGCAGAAGAAGACCAGCCGTTCGGTGCGGATGCCGGAAAGCTGGGCGGCCTTGTAGTTGCCGCCGACGGCATAGATGCGGCGGCCCTGGACGGTGTTTTCGGTGAAGAAGGCGTAGAGGATGATCAGGACCGCGAGGACGACCAACACGTTGGGCAGGCCGCGGAAGCTGGCGAGTTGCCAGCCGACGAAGGCCATCGCGGCGGCGATGATCAGGGTGCGGCCCCAGAAGAGGCTGGTGGGTTCGGGGGTGATCCCGAACTCGGCATCGCGGGAGCGGGAGCGGATGCCGATCCAGATCACCACGGCAATGGCGATGACGGTGACGATCAGGGTCAGGCCGTGGGGTTTGCCGATGCCGGTAAGGTCGGGGATGAAGCCCGAGGACATCGCCTGGAAGGCCTTGGGAAAGGGGCCGATGTTCTGGCCTCCGAGCAGCCAGAGCGTCGCGCCGCGGAAGACGAGCATCCCGGCGAGGGTGACGATGAAGCTGGGGATGCGCCAGTAGGCGACCCAGTAGCCTTGGGCCGCGCCGATCAGGCCACCGACGATCAGGGTCAGCGGGATGACGACGGCGATGGGGAGGTCCAGCTCCACCGTCAGATAGGCCGCGACGGCCCCGGTGAAGGCAGCGACCGATCCGACGGAAAGGTCGATGTGCCCGGCGACGATGATGAGGAGCATGCCGAGGGCCAGGATGATGACGTGGCCGTTCTGCAGGAAGATGTTGGTGATGTTCGGCGCCTGCAGGAACATCGGTTTGTCCTGCATCGACACCAGCACGGAAAACAGCGCCACGATGGCGACCAGCGCCAGCAGCATGCCGTTTTCGCGGAGGTGTCCGCCGATTGAGTTCTGGTTCTCAGCCATTCACGCCACCTTCCCTGTGGTCTTGCCGTTGTCCTTGACGATCAGCGCCATGATCTTTTCCTGGCTGGCCTCGTCGCGGGTCAGTTCGCCGACGATCCGGCCTTCGTTCATCACGTAGATGCGGTCGCACATGCCCAGAAGCTCGGGCATCTCTGACGAGATCATCAGGACGCCCCTGCCCTGTTCGGCGAGGTCCTTCATGATCGTGTAGATCTCGAATTTCGCGCCGACGTCGATGCCGCGGGTGGGTTCGTCCAGGATCAGAAGCTGCGGCTCGGTGAACAGCCATTTGGACAGCACCACCTTCTGCTGGTTGCCGCCCGAGAGGTTCACCACCTTTTGCTGCACACTGGGGGTGCGGATCGCCAGCTGCTTGCGGTAGCCTTCGGCCACCTGCGTCTCGCGCCGTTTATCCAGAATCGAGTTCTTCGCGATGCCGAACAGGTTCGCGAGGCTGATGTTCTTCAGGATCGGCTCTTCCAGGATCAGGCCCAGCGCCTTGCGATCCTCGGTCACGTAAGAGATGCCTGCGTCGATGGCCTTGGTGACGGTGGAGACGTCGACGGGCTTGCCGTTCATCTTCACGATTCCCGCATGGGACTTGCCGTAGCTGCGGCCGAAGATCGACATGGCGAGTTCAGTGCGGCCGGTGCCCATCAGGCCAGCGATGCCGACGATCTCTCCCTTCCGGACGTTGAGCGAGACGCCCTTTATCATCTGCCGCCCGGCCTGTTCCGGGTGCATGCAGGACCAGTTTTCCACCTCGAACAGCACTTCGCCCGGGTTCGGCGTGCGTTCGGGGTAGCGGTGGGCCATGTCGCGGCCGACCATGTCGCGGATGATGCGGTCTTCGGAAATCTCGGACTTCGCCAGCGTCGAAACCGAGGTGCCATCGCGGATCACGGTGATCCGGTCGGCGACGCGACCGATTTCGTTCAGCTTGTGGCTGATGATGATCTGGGTGACGCCCTGGGCCTTCAGTTCAAGCATCAGGTCCAGGAGGCGGTCGGCGTCGGCTTCCTGCAGGGCGGCGGTGGGTTCGTCCAGGATCAGAAGGCGCACGTTCTTCGACAGGGCCTTGGCGATCTCGATCAGCTGCTGCTTGCCGACGCCCAGCTTGCCGACAACGGCGCTGGGGGGTTCGTTCAACCCGACGCGGCGGAGAAGCTCACCCGTCTTCTGCATGGCGAGCGGCCAGGAGATCACGCCGTTGGTCGCGACCTCGTTGCCCATGAACAGGTTCTCGGCGATCGACAACAGCGGGATCAACGCAAGTTCCTGGTGGATGATGATGATGCCCTTGTGTTCGGAGTCGCGGATACTCCGGTTCTGTAAGGGCTGGCCGTCGTAGATGATCTCGCCGTCATAGGTCCCGTGCGGGTAGACGCCCGACAGGACTTTCATCAGCGTGGATTTCCCCGCGCCGTTTTCGCCGCAGATGGCATGGATTTCCCCGGCCTCGACCGTCAGGCTGACCTGGTCCAACGCCTTGACGCCCGGGAAAACCTTGGTGATCCCCCGCATTTCCAGAAGTGTGGTCATGGTCCCTCCGCCCTGGGGGAACCTGCCCGCGCGGGAGCGGCGCGGGCAGGCCCTTCGGATCAGCTTACTTCAGCTGATCGGCAGTGTAGTAGCCCGAACCGACGAGGATCTCTTCGTAGTTCGTCAGGTTCACCGAAACGGGCTCCAACAGGTAGGACGGGACCACCTTCACGCCGTTGTTGTAGGTTTCGGTGTCGTTGATCTGCGGCTCGCCGCCCGACAGGACCGCATCAACCATGCCCACGGTGACCTTGGCCAGTTCGCGGGTGTCGTTGAAGACGGTCGAGTACTGCTCGCCCGCGATCATCGACTTGACGGAGGGGATCTCGGCGTCCTGACCGGTGACGATCGGCATCGGCAGATCGCCCGAGCCGTAGCCGACGCCCTTGACCGAGGACAGGATGCCGATGGACAGCCCGTCATAGGGCGACAGCGCGCCGTGCAGCTGCTTGTCGCCGTAGTTCGAGGACAGAAGGTTGTCCATGCGGGCCTGAGCGACGGCGCCATCCCAGCGCAGGGTGCCGACCACGTCCATACCCGTCTGGCCCGACGGAATGGCGATGTCGCCCGCGTCGATCAGCGGCTGCAGGACCGACATCGCGCCGTCGTAGAAGAAGAAGGCGTTGTTGTCGTCGGGCGAGCCGCCGAACAGCTCGACGTTCCACGGCTTCACGTCGGGGAAGCGTTCCTTCAGGCCAGCAACCAGCGATTCCGCCTGCTGCACGCCGACCTTGAAATTGTCGAAGGTCGCGTAATAGTCGACCGAGGCTCTGTCACGGATCAGGCGGTCATAGGCGATGATCTTGATGCCTTGCGCGGCGGCGTTGTCCAGCGCGTTCGACAGGGTGGTGCCGTCGATGGCCGCGATCACCAGCGCCTTGACGCCCGAGGTGATCATGTTCTCGATCTGGCTCAACTGCGTCGGGATATCATCCTCGGCATATTGCAGGTCGACGGTGTAGCCAGCCTCGGTGAACGCCTTCACCATCGACTCGCCGTCCGAAATCCAGCGCGACGAGGATTTGGTCGGCATCGCGATACCGACGGCTCCCTTGTCTTGGGCGAATGCGGGCAGCGCCGACAGGGCGGCGGTCGTACCGGCAAGGGCGATAAGCCCGCGGCGGGTCAAATTCATCTGTTTCCTCCCGATGAAATCTGGTGTTCCGCACTGAGCACACCTTGACGTCCGGTGCTCACGTACGCCGCGCAGATTGCGTCGAAGACATATATCTGTCAATTGTCGGTTACGATGCCAGACATGACGGAAGTGCCATGAATACTTCGGTTCAGCCCCTTGCCTCGCTGCTGCGCCAGTTGAAGCCTGTCCAGTTGCGGCTGCTGGCCGAGCTTAACAACAGTCAGGCGCTTGGGGTCGCGGCAGCCCGTGTCGGTGTCGCGCAGCCCGCCGCCTCGCGCCACCTGGCCGAGATGGAGGCGCTGCTTGGCCTTGCCCTGCACGAACGCCAGGGCCGCGGCCTGACCCTGACCCGCGTGGGCGAGGCGCTGGCCCGCCGCGCCGCCCGCATCCAGATCGAGCTTGCGGATGCCGCCCGCGACATTTCAGAAGCCGCCACCGGCCGTTCCGGCGTGGTGCGCGTGGGGGCGGTCACCGGCCCGGCCCTCAGCCTCGTGCTGCCCGCCCTGACCGAGTTCCAGCGGCTTTACCCGGAATTCCGCGCCGAGGTCACTGTCGCCACCTCCGTCCACCTCTGCGAACAGTTGCGCGCCGGGCAACTGGATTTCGCCCTCGCCCGCCTCAGCCCTGGCGAAACCCAGCTTGACGCCCGCCGCATCGCCGGAGAGCCGCTGTCGCTGGTGGTGCGGCGCGGTCATCCGCTTGTGGTGCTGCCGAACATCACCCTCGCCGACCTTCTGCGCTACGAATGGGTGATGGGCGATGACGAGACGCTCTTGACCCAGACCGTCATGGCCCGGCTTGCAGACCTGCACGCGCCCGCGCCGTTACGGCGCATTTCCACCTCGTCGTTCCTGTTCACCCTGGCTCTTCTGAACCAGACCGACGCCATTGCCCCGCTGGCCACGCCCGTCGCCACCAGCTTTTCCGGCAACCCTTCTGTGCCGTTCGTGACGCTTCCGCATGATCTTGGCATGACGGTTGCGCCGTTCAGCCTGGTGACCCGCGTTGGCGCACGCCTGACACCGTCAGCCCAGAGGCTGGCCGATGCGATCCTTGACATGGCCTGACGGCCGCCGTCAGGCCTGAAAGACCAACGCCGCCGACCAGAATGGCACGGTCGCATGTCCCATCCGCCACCTGGCTTGCCAGCAGGTCCGACAGATCAGCGTGGAAGGCTTCGGGACCGGCCACGGTGCGGCTCAGGTCGGTCACCTTGCAGGTCGTCGCAAGATGCTCGGCCAGCAGCCCGGCCAATCCCTCACCGGCACTGTCGCCCGCAATGGCAGGTCTCATGGGCCACCACGGCCCCTGCCACCTAATCGAATGTTGAAATCAGTTCGGGCTTCGAGACCTTGCCGAAGACCTCGCGAAACTGCGGCCAGGTGGTGTCGCCAAGGATCGGCGTCAACTTCCGGTAGGCATATTCCGCGTCCTGGGCATGCCTTGGATAAGCAAGGAAAATCAGGCTGATGTCATGCTTCACCGCAACCTCGATCAGGCTGGCAAGCTTGACCCGAAGAATGGTTTCCTGCGCGTCAGAGCGTGATGTCGACCACAATCCGCCCGCGACCTCTTCGCCATCCGGCGTTCCGGTTGTGGCGAGCTGAACCTTGATCCGGCTCTTTGCCGCGTCGGCACCGTTGCGGACGGGAACGATGATATGATCGATCCGAACGCCCCGGCTGACGATCTCGGACAGACGATCGCAAAGGTGGGGACTTTTCTGAAACCGTGGGCCGGCCACGTCAGACAGATCCCATTCAAAGCCGGCTCTTGCGATCTCGAAATAATGCGTTGTCCGGTCCGCCCCCTTGAAGCCGGTCTCAAATCCAAGCTCGGTCAGAAGCTGCATCAGAAACGATGTTCCCGTGCGTCCGGTTCCTGAAATGTAGACCTTGCCGACCTCGGGGGCCGATCGGTCGCGCCGGCCCAGCGCTGACATGACGCGCCTGAACATGCTCAGGTGTCTTTTCTAAGCCGCCGCAGCGTAAGCGTGTCGCGAACCTTGCGGAAGGTGCGGCTTTTCCAGCTTTTGCGCATGTTCGGCACACCGTGCGGCAGGCGGGCCTCTTCGGGAACCCCGACATGGGTCCAGCCCGATATGGTCGTTCCGGCGACGGCGCGGCGGGTGGCTTCCAGAAACCTGTGCCCATAGCGGCGGTCCGGCTCCAGATGGCACCCCTCGGCCCATTCGTTCCACGCGTTTATGAACAGTGGTCGGTTCTGGCCCGGAAACTCTTCAAGAGTTCGTCTTGCCGCCTCGGACAACCAGTATTCATAGTTCTCGGGCGTTCCGTTCATGATCACCGTGCCACTGGCGCCGCGCCGCGCGGTATTGTCCCAAGACGGAAAGACCCCCCTGAACACGCTGCGATCAGGCCCATAGCGATTGGCCAGATACATTTCCGCCACGTCCTTGTAGTCCGGGCAATAGCCGCTGTAGCGGTCGCGAAACCGGATGGCGTGGGAAAGATCCGGGGCTTTCATGTTGTGTGGAGGAAACTCCACGCCGGAATCAAAGCCGAATTGCGCATGGTCCCAGTTGCCATGCGTCAACGCGCAGGCCAAGTGCAATTGGCCAATCCCGACGCTTTCGCAGTAGTCACGCCACACTTGCAACGACCGGGCCGCATCTGGCAGGTGCTGCGGTCTGTAGACGATGACCAACGGTGCGCCATCAACGCGGATGTAGCGCGGGTCACGCAGGAACGGCTCAAGCGACTTGATGAATTCAAGATCATCCCCGTCGCGATACTTCTGGGCGATCAGGACTTCATGTTCCGCCGCATCCCACCGGCGTGTCCAGTTCTCGTTTGCCCAGCACAGACAGAAGGGCATGTCGCTTTCGGGGTCAGCCAGCATGTCGTTCAACGGACGTTCCAGAAGGCAATGCCCCGAGAACCAGTAGTAGTAGTAGCAAAAGCCGTGGATGCCATAGGATTTCGCCAGCGCAATCTGCGCGTGGCGCGCCTCGCGCAGCCGAAGGTCGTAAAACCCGAGGTCGGCGGGAAGATGCGGCTGATAATGACCATCGAAATGCGGGACAGCCTTGGTGACGTTGGTCCATTCGGTAAAGCCCTTGCCCCACCAAAGGTCATTTTCCGGGATCGGATGAAACTGCGGCAGATAGAACGCGATCAGGCGCAGATCGACCCCATCAGTCCGTGCGCCCACAGAGATTCCCTTCATTTTTTCAGCCCCAGCAGACGCCGAAGCGACCTTGAGCGCCGGGGGGGGGCGGAAATACGACGGGCACCATCCACCGTTGGCCGCGTGTCTCGGGTGCTATCAATGGGCAGTGATGCCATTGTCTTTTCCCAGAACGCAACCGTCGCCGGATCAGGTGGCACGACCTGCTGGGTCATGAGGTCGACAGCCGCTGCGGCACGTTCAACCGGCACCGCACGACTGACAACCTGATAGACATGCGCAAAGCGATTGCGCTGCAACGCGGCTTGCACCTCTGGCGGCATGGTACGCCAGCGATGCGCGAACTCGGTCATCTCGGGCGTTCGCACGACGAATTCAGCCTGCTCGATCACCAGTCCCTGCGACCGATAAAGCGCCTCGACATTCTTGATGCCGAAAAAGCGGATATGGGTCCGGTCCAGAAGTCCCCACGACCGATATTCAAAGTCTTCGTCGATCAGACACGCCGCAACCGCCGCGTGGCCGACATGGGGCAGCGACAGGATCACGCTGCCGGTGTCATTTAGCAGCGACTTCATTCCGCCCAGCACGGACCAGGGATCGTAGACATGCTCCAGCACGTCCGCTGCAATGACAAAGTCGAACTGGCCCTCACGGTCACGGACCATCTCGGCCCAGCCAGCCTGATTGAGATCGGCCAAAAACACAGCGCGTGCAAACGGCTCGAGGCGTTCGATCGCAGAGGGATCAATCTCCAGCGCGACAACATCGCAGCCCAGCGATCCCGACAGATGCCGCGTTATCGAACCCGGTCCCGCCCCGATCTCCAGCACACGGCTGCCGGGACGCACCATTCTCAGCACCCGGGCAGGTGCGACGTCGCTCGTCAGGTCGATGTCATACTCGTAAACGTGGCGCGAACTCGTACTCACATGACACCCTGAGTTGTAAACGTCGGTCACTCTTCCTGTGCAGGAACACAAAGACAAACGCAAGTCGCGGTGCCGGTCAACGACCGATGCCGACACTTCGGCGGGCAAACGCCTCTCCCTCGCTGGCCGCATCCCTCACCCGCGTGGGGCGAGCGTCACCTTGCGTCCGCAGGCCCCAGGATCGGTGCAACATGGTCCGTGGCAACAGTATTTGTCGGCCTTTAGCCTCGGTCCACAGCCCCCGTTGCCGGAAACGAATCGCATTATGGCGCTGGCTCGGCCTTTTGGCGTCATCAACAAGACCCAATCTCACGGTGAGTTAACGATCGCTTAACCACGCACAATCTTGGTCGCGGTCAGCGACAATGCATTGTCTTTTAGGACAGGTGCCAACGATCATCGTAGCGAGACCGAAGTCTGGATGGCATTAACCTCTACATGGCTTCCAGCGCTGCCAGACGGCGCTCAAGCAGTCGAGTTGGTCTTTAACGAGTGTAGGGTTGAAATGAAAAACGTGTTCCTGGGCGCAGCCCTTGCTGTCTGCGCGTCTGCTTCGGTAACGAGTGCAAGTCCCTTGTTTGGGTGCGAGCTAAAGAAGATCGTCGGGTCGAACGCCTACTATCGATCCGACGTGAGCTGCCAGTTCGGGGCCGGTGTGAAAGATGCCCGTGTCAAGGCATCCACACCGGCAGATCCCGAAGTGGAGACCCCGGCCGAAGAAACGCCGGTCAAGGTCATCGCCCCGGTCGAAACGCCCGATGAACCCGAGGTCGTGGACAACGAACCCCCGGTCACGGCAAATGACCCGGTCTACGAGGCACCCCAGCCCGCAGCCGAAGATGATGTATCGCAACCCGACGCTCCGATCGTGGACGAACAGGAAGACCCGGCCCCGACCAATCCGCCTGTCGTGGAAGAGCCCGCTCCCACCGACGAGGGTGTTGACGAGACAAAGCCGGACGCGCCGGCCCCCGAGGTCGAGAAACCCGTGAAGGACGCCGATCACGACAAGGGCCACGGCAACGACGCGGATGGCGTGGACGACGACAATCCGGCACAAACCAAAGGCGATGTGGGTCAAAACCCCGACAAGGATCCCGGCGAAGCTGACGCTGAAAAGCCGGCGCCCGAAAAAGACATGAAAGACGTGAAAGACGAAAAAGACGTGAAAGACGTGAAAGACGTGAAAGACGAAAAAGACAATAAGGACAATAAGGACAACAAGGACAAGAAGGACAAGTAAGGCCGCGACCGGGATTCCGATCAGACCAACATCAATCCCGGTAAAATCCTCCCAGAAACTGGTTTCAGAAATTCATTTCAACAATATTGACGGCGGCAGATCCATCTGCCGCCGTCTTCATATCCGGCAGGATCCTTCGTTGGCACCGGGCAACCTTTTTGCATGGCACGTTGCAGATCTTTCCAATGGCGCTGGCGTAAAATCAAGGGTGCCTGCCCCGGATCATTGTTGCGCGGCAAAGGGCTGTTCAATCCCGAAAGTCACAAGGCACTCGGCCCCATTGAGCCTGGCCTCGATCTCGAAGCATTCTGGACATTTCTTCACCGTCCACAATAAAGTCAGGCGTGGCACGCCGCAACGCGCACCCACGCCACACAGGCAACGAGGGCATATCTTGCAGGGCTGGGAATTCTGGTGCGTTGCCGTGCTGGTGGCGTTGATCGTGGGCTTTTCCAAAGGCGGCTGGTCGGCGATCGGCAACCTGAGTGTGCCACTGCTCAGCCTTACGGTTGACCCCCTCACCGCGGCGGGCCTGCTGCTGCCGGTCTACCTGATCAGCGACGGCTTCGGGCTTTGGGCCTATCGCCACTCCTACGACCGGCGGGTTCTGGCGATCATGGTTCCGGCCGGACTGCTTGGCATTGCGGTTGGCTGGGCGATCATTCCGTGGGTCAATGCGAACATCTCGGGCGGCGACAGGATCATCACGGGGCTGGTCGGCACCATCGGAATCATCTTTGCGATCTACATGTTGACCGGCCGTGGCAGCGCCGGCCCGGTTCGCAAACCCAAGGTCTTGCCCGGCCTGTTCTGGGGCAGCCTTGCCGGCTTCACCAGCTATATCAGTCACGCCGGCGCGCCCCCCTACCAGACGTTCGTCCAACCGTTGCGGCTTGATCGGCTAAGCTATGCCGGAACCACGACCATCCTTTTCGCCATCATCAATCTGGCGAAACTCGGCCCGTACTGGATGACCGGGCAGGTCAACCTTGGCAGCCTGGAAACGGCAGCCTATCTGCTGGTGCCGGCGGTCGTGGGTGTCTATGTCGGCAAAAGGACGGTCGGCATGGTCAGCGAAGCGACCTTCTACAAGGTCATAACCTGGGCCCTCCTGATTGTCGGGTTCGAACTTCTGGGCAAGGCGCTTCTGGGTGTCGATCCGATCCTTGGTTTCATCCAGACTGTCATTGGCCTTTGACGTCAGTCGGACAAAACCCCTGAAGCTGCGAACCCAAGGTTAACACGCTGATAAAAGCGCAATTTGCGCACCATCCACTTCGGCCAACACCTGGCGCAGCCCGGGTTTCCGTCACCCCTCGGGCTTTGCCCGCCAGATCCGCTCGGACGTGTCCTTTTCATATCCCAGATCAGAAAAGCTGGCGATTTCCAGAGA
>NZ_JAXMMF010000113.1:0-14606 GCF_034366665.1 Tabrizicola sp.
AAGCAGTGTTTCCGAAATGAACCCTTTCCAATCCAACTTCACCAAGGTTATGAAGGGTTTCTCAATGCTGCGGTGCCGCAAATTGGGCGTATTCGTCGGGCACCGGAAACGCAAAATTCATTAAGCCCCCTGTGGCAGAACAGCGCCTCGCAGCCGCGCGCCGAGGGCCAAGACTAGGGCTGAGGAGACGAGTATGAGTTTGGAGAAGCTGGGAGTTTCGCGACGCTCCCTTGTCATTGCAGCGGCTGCCGTCGCTACCGTGATTTCCCTCGGTCTCGGTGCCAATGCCGCGCTGAACAAGATCAGCGGCGACGCCAAGCAGGCGGTTTCCAGCATCGGCGGTCAGGCTGCAGGAATTGAAGCTGCCAAGCCTTCGCGCATTGCCCTCGTCATCGGCAACAGCCGCTACCCCGACGCCAACGCTCCCCTCGTGCAGCCGATCAACGATGCGCGCGCTCTGACTGCGGCGCTGCGCCGGGATGGCTTCGAGGTGGATGTCGTCGAGGACGCGAACAAGGAAGACCTTCGCCGCGCCGTGGACCGGCTCACGTCCAAGGTTCGCCGCGACTCGGTCGTCATGCTGTTTTACGGCGGCTACGGCATGCAGGCCGGCCGCGAGAGCTACATGATCCCGGTGGATGCGACGATCTGGAAGGAATCCGACGTTCGCCGTCACGGCACCAGCATTGAATCTGTTCTAGGCGCCTTGAAGGATCGGGGCGCCCGCGCCAGCCTCGTCGTCCTCGATGCAGCGCGCCGCAATCCGTACGAGCGCCGCTTCCGCACCTATTCGCACGGCCTGTCGCCGATCGATGCACCGCAGAATGCGCTGATCCTCTCGTCGGCAACTCCCGGCAAGGTGGTCGTCGACTCCAGGACCGAAAACAGCATGCTGGTCGGTGAGCTTTTGAAGAACATGAGCACGCAGGGCCTCGGCGCGGAGCAGATCTTCACCCGCACCCGCATCGCGGTGTCGCGCAATTCCGATGGCCAGCAGGTCCCGACGGTTTCCTCGTCGTTGATCGAGGAAATCCGTCTCGGCGCGGTCGAGAAGGCTGGCAGCTAAGCTGGCTTCAAGCAGTATCGTTGAAGACTTCGATAGGGCGCCTTCGGGCGCCTTATTTCGTTGCGCTGGAGTCGGCCGCGATGGTCCGCACCGGATCACCCTCGCGCAACAGCGCACCGGCGCGGGCGACGACGATATCGCCTTCGGTCAGGCCGTCCTTGATCTCCACCTGGCCCGACGACATGAGCCCGACCTCGACGCGGCGCGTTTCGATGCGCTGCCGCCGCACCACCTGGATGACGGCGCCACCGCTGCCGTAGAGGATCGCGCTCAACGGCACCGCGACATTGCAGCTCTCGCCGGTCTTGATGGTGGCGCGGCCCGACGCGTTGACGAGCAGACGCGGCTTCTGCGTGACCACCTGGATGCGCACCTGGCCAAGCTGGGTGATCGGATCGATCGTCGAGGATACGCTGCGCACGCGGCCCTGCACGCTCGGCGCGCCGACGACCTTGATGGTTGCGACCTGCCCCGAGGACAGCAAAGGCATGTCCTTGGCGGGAACTTCGCCGACCATCTCGAATTCGCCGCGCGCGATGATGCGAAACAGCGGGTCGGCGCGCATCGATGCGACTGTCCCGACGACCGCATTCACCGCGCTGATCGTACCAGCGACCGGAGCGACAAGCGAGATTTCACCGCCTTCGGGTTGCGTCAGGCGGACGAGTGGTTGACCCGCGGTCACTGACGCGCCGAGATCGACCAGCACTTGCGCGACGCGCAAGCCTTCGCGGGTCTCGCCGTCCAGGCCCTTCACCAGGTCCCAGGCCGAGTCTAGGGCGGTCTGGTCATACATCAGCCCGACCCAGAACGCGGGCAGCGCCGCGATATGCGCCTGGTCGCCGCAATCGGCGCCCCGCATCTCGATGAACTTTTTCGCCCGGGCTTCGGGGAAGACCGTGGTCATGTGGTCGGCCCAGTCCGACAGCGTCGGCTTCTCGCCCGGAAGCGCGGGCAGCTTTCCGGCCAGAAAATCGCGGAAGCTTTGCCCCAGCGCGTTGATGTAGGACCCGTCGCGGTAGACGAAATACATCGGCACATCGAGCACCCAGTCGACATAGGCCTGAAAGCCCATGTCGCGGTCGAAGGCGAAGGGCAGCATGCCCGTGCGACTGTCATCAAGGCCCCGCCAGATGCGGCTGCGCCAGCTGCGGTGGTGGTTGGGCTTGCCCTCGAAGAAGGGGCTGCTGGCAAAGAGTGCCGTCGCGACGGGCTGCAGCGCCAGCGCCACGCGCATCTTCTTCACGAAATCGGCCTCGGACCCGTAGTCAAGGTTCACCTGCACCGTGCAGGTCCGGTACATCATCTGCGTGCCGTGGGTCCCCACGCGGCCCATGTAATCGGTCATCAGCCGGTAGCGGCCCTTGGGCATCACCGGCATCTGGTCGTGGGTCCATTCCGGCGCGGCCCCGATCCCCATGAACTTGACACCCATCGGGTCGGCGATGGCGCGAACTTCGTCCAGATGGTCCTGCAGTTCCGCGCCCACGTCCAGCGACGAGACAAGGGGGGCACCGGACAGCTCGAACTGGCCGCCCGGTTCCAGACTGATGTTGGCCCCGTTCCGGGTCAGGCCGATGACATTCTCGCCCTCACGCACCGGGGTCCAGCCGTAGCGGGCCTCAAGTGCGGCGAAGATGGCCGAGATCGAGCGGTCGCCGGCGTAGGGCAGCGGTTGGCGGGTGTCGGTCAGCCAGCCGAATTTCTCGTGCTCGGCCCCGATGCGCCAGTCGGCGGCGGGTTTGCAGCCGGCCTCCATGTAGGCGGCAAGCTGGTCGAAGCTTTCGATCGGGCCGCCGCCGGATTGAGGGATGGACATGAGGACGGGCTCCGGGACTTCTGGCTGCTTCAGCTGGGCTTCCCGCCTGGGAAACCGGACGCCAAGAGGTGTCGTGCGGCGGGGGGCAAGTCAAGGGGGGTTGCGGTCGCGCCTGCAGCACGCACTGCGTGGTGTCCACGGTGGACGGATTTGCAGGGACAACGAATTCAACGGCTTGGCAAGCCGAACCAAACTTCTGTTGGCATTTGAACAGAAAAACTGTCGGTTTTGCGCGGCTGTCTGAACGGCGATGGGGCGGTGCTGGCCGGGCAGTCTAGCGGACCACGACCCCCGCCCCCTTGCGCGCCCAGATCAGCCGGTCGACTTCGGCCAGCGCCACCACGCGGCTGTCCGAGGGCGCGGCGTCCGACCCAAGGGCCGCGACAAGCGCCGCCATGTCGATGCCGGGCAGCGTGGCGAAGGCGTCGAACAGCGCTTCGGCCCCCTCGGCCTCTACCGGGATGTGCAAAAGCTGGCCATCGCCCTGCTTCAGCTTCCAGATCCGGCGACCGCGCAAGGTCAGAAGACGAAGTTCGGACAGTTCGGGCAGGCCGACAAACCCGCCGACGCGGGGGCCGAAATAGGCAATCTGGGCTTCGGTCACGCGGACGATGCCCGGAGCCTCGCCCTCTTGCTGAAAGCGGAGGCGGCGCCAGGCGGTCAGCGCCCAGCCGATGCCAAGGGCCAGAAGGGCAAGGCCGAGCGGCGTAAGAAGGTAGCCGCCCTTGCTGGCCGTCCAGGCCCCGAGACCGGCCAGACCAAGCCCCGCCAGAAGATCGGCGTTGCGTCGGGTGGCGGCCAGCAGTTCGGGGCGGATCAGGCTCATGCTGCAATCCGGGTCGGAGTGGCAAGGAGGAAGAGGGTGAAGTCGGCGGCGCGCTGAAAGCCGATGGCGCGATAGGCCCGGGCGGCGGCGGCATTGGCGGCGAAAAGGACGGCGCGGGCGGTGCCCTTCGCGCGGGCTTCGCCCAGGTGCAGTGCGACGGCGCAGCGGGCGTAACCCCGGCCGCGCAGGTCGGGCGGAGTATAGACGCCGCCGACCTGGACGATCTCGGGCAGGATGGCGTTGAAGCCGGTCAGCGCCACGGGCTGGCCGTGGTGACAAAGGACGCGGTGGCTGTCGCGGGCAAGGTAGCTGGCGAGGTCGGCATTTGCCGTTGCACGCGCGTTCGGGCCGAAGATGCCCAGGACTTCGCCGATGTAAGTTTCACGCCAGTCGGTCAGAAAGCTCAGATCCTCGGACGTGACCGGACGGAGGGACGTGTCGGGAAGATCAGGAACCGAGAGGTCGGCGAGATCGAGGGTGAAGCCGGGCTCGTCACGGTCGGCACTTGTGGGGAGGTGGTCAAGGCCGAGCGCTGTCACGACCGGCCGGGCCGAGGCGGCGGGGCCGACGGTGCCGATGACGGTAAGGCCGCCGAGGGCTGGCCTCAGGGCGGTGAGGTCGGGGGTGCCGTCGAAAAGGGGCAGGATCATCCCGGCCCGGGTCAGGGCTATGAGGCTGTTGCCCAGGCGCCAGATGCGGGTTGCGTGATCATGGTCGCTGGGGAAGGTGCCCTTGGTCAGGCCGTACGTTCGCAGGTTGGTCAGCGGGAACATCGCCTGGTCGATGCGGGCGGCAAGCAGGGCTTCGACCGCAGCGCGGTCGTCCGGTCCCTGTTCGACAATCACCGCCAGTCTCCACAGCTGGCCTGCCAGAGGGTCAGGGCGGCGACGGCAGCAGTGTCGGCGCGCAGGATGCGCGGGCCGAGGGAAAGGGGAGTGACATTGGGCCGGGCGCGGAGCCTGGTGGCCTCGTCGGCGGAGAAGCCGCCCTCGGGGCCGATCAGGATGGCGGCGGGGCCTGTCGTAGGCGTGACGGTGGCGGGCTGCCCAAGGGCGGTTTCGTCGCACCAGTAGAGGCGGCGGTCCTCGGGCCATTTCGCCAGAAGCTTGTCGAGGGCGATCAGGTCGGCAACCTCGGGGACACAGGTCGCGCCGCATTGCTCGGCGGCCTCGACGGCGTGGGCCTGCAGGCGGTCCTGGCGAATCCGGTCCGAGTTGGTATGGCGGGTCTGGACGGGCAGGATGCGGGCGGCCCCCAGTTCGACGGCCTTCTCGACAATGAAGTCGGTGCGGGCCTTCTTGATCGGCGCGAACAGCAGCCAGAGGTCGGGGGGCAGGTGCAAAGGCCGGGTCTGGACATCGGCCACGGCGATTGCGTTGCGTTTGCCGGCATCGGCCAGCGTCGCGCGCCACTCTCCGTCGCGGCCGTTGAAGAGGAGGATTGCAGCGCCCGCGGACAGCCGCATGACTCCGGTCAGGTAATGCGCCTGTTCGGGGGAAAGGCGCACGGCTTGCCCCGGGGCAAGCGGCTGATCTACATAGAGCCTGATCTTCGCATCCATGAGCCAGACCCTATGACCCAAGCGCCGGAATTGCCAGAGGCCGAGGCTGTTGCCGGTCGGGTCGCGGATGCACCCAAGGCGAACTGGGTGGACCTGTATGCTCCCGCCCCCGCGCGGCCCTATCTGCGGCTGTCACGGGCGGACCGGCCGATCGGGACCTGGCTGTTGCTGATCCCGTGCCTTTGGGCGATTGCGCTGGCGGGGGGTGTCAGCGGGTTCCGGGGCTGGGATCTGTGGCTGGTGCTGTCCTGCGGGGTGGGGGCGTTCCTGATGCGGGGCGCGGGCTGCACCTGGAACGACGTCACGGACCGGGACATCGACGCGCAGGTCGCGCGGACGCGGTCGCGGCCCTTGCCTTCGGGCCAGGTGACGGTGAAGGCGGCGCTGGTCTGGATGGTGGTGCAGGCGCTGCTGGCGGCGGGAATCCTCTTCACCTACAACTGGTTGGCCATCGGGCTTGGGGTCGCGTCGCTGGCGCTGGTCGCGATCTACCCCTTTGCCAAGCGCTTCACCTGGTGGCCGCAGGTCTTCCTGGGGCTGGCGTTCAACTGGGGCGCTCTGCTGGCCTGGGCGGCCCATGCGGGGACCGTGCCCCCGGCGGCGGTGGCGCTTTACGCGGCGGGGATTGCCTGGACCCTCTACTACGACACGATCTATGCCCATCAGGACCGCGAGGATGACGCGCTGATCGGCGTGAAGTCGACGGCCCGGCTGTTTGGCGACAACAGCCGGGGCTGGCTGTGGGGTTTTGCCGCGCTGACGCTGGTTCTGTTCGGCGCGGCTGTGGTGCTGGCCCATGCCCAGGCGCAGCGGCCCCTGGCCTTCGTCGTGGCGCTGGGGGGCGTCTGGGCGATGGGCTGGCATATCGGCTGGCAGATGCGGCGGCTGGACCTGGATGACCCGGCCTCGTGCCTGCAGGTGTTCCGGGCAAACCGGGATGCCGGGCTGATCCCCGTGCCGTTTCTTGCCGCCGCTGCATGGCTTGGTTGAACAGCCGCGTCCAAACCCCTAGGAAGCAGGGGTTCTGAGTCTTCCGGATGAAGCTTTTGCTCTTGCGCCTTGCCAAGCTGTCTTCGACCACCCTTGCGCTGCTGGCCTATCTACTGGCGGCGGGCGTGATGATCTCGGTCGCCTACGGGGCGGCGCTGGTGATCGAATCGCGGACCCAGAAGGTGGTGACGACCCGGCTGGCCGAAGCCGGGATCGACTGGATCACCGTCGACACCGACGGCTTGCAGGTCCGCCTGACCGGCACCGCCCCGCGTGAGGCCGACCGTTTCCGCGCGGTGAACATGGTTGGCGCGCTGATCGACACCTCGCGCATCCGCGACGGGCTGGACGTGACCCCGGCCTCGGCCATCGAAGCGCCGAAGTTCAGCGTCGAGATGCTGCGGACCGAGGACGAGGTGCAACTGAGCGGCCTGATCCCGGAAAACCCCGGCGAAGGCGGTCTGACCGAGACGACGCTGTCCGAAGCGGCGGCAGCATTGGCGCAGGGCACCGAACTGCCGGACATGCTGGAGACGGCGGATTATCCGGCGCCTGCGACCTGGAACGAGTCGCTGGCTTTCGGGCTGGCGGCGCTGGAGCAGCTGAAGCTGTCCAAGATCTCGGTCGCGGCAGACCGGGTCGGGGTCAAGGCCATTGCCGACAGCGAGGCCGAAAAACGGCGGCTGGAGACGGAACTGCGCGGGCTCGCCCCGGCCAACGTGCAACTGGTGCTGGACATCTCGGCCCCGCGTCCGGTGATCACCCCCTTCACCCTGCGCTTCGTCAAGGATGCCGAGGGCGCGCGGTTCGACAGCTGCTCGGCCGACACCGACCGCGCCCGGGCGCAGATCCTGCGGACGGCCGCGACGGCGGGGGTCGAGGGGGCCTCGGTCTGCCAGGTGGGTCTGGGCGTGCCGACGCCACGCTGGGCCGAAGCGGTGGGTCTTGGGATCGCTGCGGTGACGGAGCTGGGGTCGGGGTCGATCACCTTTTCGGACGCCGATGTCACGCTGCTGGCGGGCAGCGACGTGCCGCAGGACGCTTTCGACAAGGTGGTGGGCGAGCTGGAAACCGGGCTGCCGGACGTCTTCTCGCTGACCTCGACGCTGGAAAAGAAGGAAACCGCGACGCAAGGCCCGGCCGAGTTCACGGCGACGCTCAGCGAAGCCGGGCGGGTGGAACTGCGGGGGCGGCTGACCGACGAGATGCAGCGCCAGGCGGTGGATGCCTTTGCGAAATCGGCCTTTTCCGGCGCGCAGGTCCTGACCGCGACGCGCTTGGACGAGACGCTGCCCGACGGCTGGCCCGTGCGGGTGCTGGCGGGACTGAAGGCTTTGGCCGAGGTCGAACATGGCAAGCTTCTGGTTCGCGCAGACCTTGTGGAGGTGACGGGCGTCACCGGGTCCACGGCCACGCGGGGCCGGATCACGCAGATCCTGTCGGACGAGTTGGGCCAGGGCCAGACCTTCCGGGTCAATGTCCGCTATGACGAGGCGCTGGACCCTCTGGCCGCACTGCCGACGCCAGAGGAATGTGCTGCCGACGTGAACGCCGTCATCGCGCGCACGAAGATCACCTTCACGCCCGCCTCGGCCGAGATCGCAACCACCGCGCGTCCTGTGCTGGACGAGCTGGCCGCCATCCTGACGAACTGCCCCGCCATGCAGATGGAGATCGGCGGACACACCGATTCCCAGGGGTCGGAAGGCGGCAACCAGGCGCTAAGCCAGGCGCGGGCCGAGGCGGTGCTGCTGGCCTTGCAGGGCCGTCGGGTCGATGTGTCCGGCATGACCGCCCTTGGTTACGGCGAGACGAAGCCGATTGCCGAAAACGAGACGGAAGCGGGCCGCGAGGCGAACCGCCGGATCGAGTTTGTGCTGCAAGGCGTGCCGCAGGCGGCCGCGGTGGCAACCGACGGCGCGGCGCAGCCTGCCGCAGCAACGGCCGCACCGGCGGAAACCCCGACCGTTGCGGCGGAAGGTGCCGATTTCTCGGGCGACACCAGCCCTTCGGTCGCACCCACCGAAAAGACCATCGCGCCGAAACCGCGCCCCCAAGGCCTGCAGGCCGAGGCTGAAGAATGAACCGCACCGAATTCGTCGTCGCCACTGCCATCATCCTGCTGGTCGCCTTTGCGATGGGCTGGTTCACCCACTGGCTTCTGCACCGCTTCACCCGGGTCCAGGGTGGCGACATGGCCGAAATGGACAAGCTGGCGCAGTCGCTGCACGAGGCCGAAGAGCTGCGCGATCAGGCGCTGGCCTATCTGGAACAGCGCGAGGCCGAGCTGATGAACCACATCAGCCAGACCGAGGCCGAATTGAAAGCCGCGATGGAAGGCTTGCGCGACGCCCGGCACGAGGCCGAGGAGATGCGCGCCTATATCGAGCGGATGCACGCGAACGGTTAAGGGCGCGATGTCTTCAAAGAAATCGCAACGGAGCCTTTGAAGGCTTCGGTCCGGAGTTTTCGAAAACTCGGGCGCTTCGGTCCAGCCTGCCGGGGATTTGATCAAACGATGGCCTGAAATCGGCCTCGGAACTGGACATGCCCCGTCTCCCGTGGCAGGCCTTTTGGTAACCAATGGAGGCCCCCATGCTCGATTCCGTGACCGACCTTGCGTCGCTTCTGAAAGACCCCTCGCTTCTGGTCACCAAGTCCTACGTGGCGGGTGAATGGATTGATGCCGAGGACGGCTCCACTTTCCCGGTGACGAACCCGGCGCGGGGCGACGTGATCTGTCATCTGCCGAACCTTGGCCGGGCGGAAGCCGCCCGCGCGATCACCGCGGCACATGCGGCACACCGCGAATGGGCCAAGCGGACGGCAAAGGAACGCGCGCAGGTCATGCGCAAGTGGTTCGACCTGTGCATGGCGAACCAGGACGATCTGGCCACGATCCTGACTGCCGAGATGGGCAAGCCGCTGGCCGAAGCCAAGGGCGAGATCGCCTATGGCTCGTCCTATATCGAGTTCTACGGTGAGGAAGCCAAGCGCACCTACGGCGAGATCATCCCGGGCCACCAGCGCGACAAGCGCATCCAGGTGCTGAAGCAGCCCATCGGCGTGGCGGCCTCGATCACGCCGTGGAATTTCCCCAACGCGATGATCGCGCGGAAGGTGGCCCCGGCTTTGGCGGCTGGATGCGGGTTCGTGGCGCGTCCGGCGGCAGAGACTCCGCTGTCGGCCTTGGCGCTGGCATTGCTGGCCGAGCGGGCCGGGGTTCCGGCGGGGCTCTTCTCGGTCATCACCTCGAAGCGGTCGTCCGACATCGGGAAAGAGTTCTGCGAGAACCCGTTGATCCGCAAGCTGACCTTCACCGGGTCCACCGAAGTGGGCCGCATCCTGTTGAAACAGGCGGCGGACCAGATCCTGAAATGCAGCATGGAGCTGGGCGGGAATGCCCCCTTCATCGTCTTCGACGACGCCGATCTGGATGCGGCCGTGGAAGGCGCGATGATTTCCAAGTTCCGCAACAACGGCCAGACCTGCGTCTGCGCCAACCGGATCTACGTGCAGGCCGGGGTTTATGACGCCTTCGCCAAGAAGCTGGCGGTGGCGGTCGAGAAGCTGTCGATCGGTGATGGCCTCAAGTCCGGCGTCACCACCGGTCCGCTGATCAACGCCGCCGCTGTGGACAAGGTCGAGGAGCACATCGCCGACGTCCTCGCGGGCGGCGGCAAGATCGTCACGGGGGGCCACCGGCATGAGCTGGGCGGGACCTTCTTCCAGCCCACCGTCGTAACCGGCGTGAAGCCCGACATGAAAGTCGCGCAGGAAGAGACCTTTGGTCCGCTTGCGCCCCTCTTCAAGTTCGAGACCGAGGAAGAGGTGATCGAACTGGCGAACGCCACGATCTTTGGTCTGGCAAGCTACTTCTATGCCCGGGACATCGGTCGGATCACCCGCGTGCAAGAGGCGCTGGAATACGGGATGGTGGGCGTGAACACCGGCCTCATCTCCAACGAGATGGCGCCCTTCGGCGGAGTCAAGCAGTCGGGCCTGGGCCGCGAAGGCAGCCGCCACGGGCTGGATGACTACATGGAGCTGAAGTACATCTGCCTGTCGGTCTAAGCCGGGCAAACGCTTGCAAGGGGCGGTCTTCGGGCCGCCCCTTTTCTTTTGTCTGTGCATTTCGGCAGTCCTGTCCCGCAGCGCAGAGCCTCTGGTGCAGGTCGCGGCAAGGCACTAGCTTTCGTAACCGATCCGCAACGCGAAGGGCCATCCGATGTCTGACGACTACACCCCGCCGAAGGTCTGGAAATGGGAGCAGCCCTCGGGCGGTGCTTTCGCCAACATCAGCCGCCCCGTCGCGGGGGCCACGCATGACAAGGCGCTGCCGGTTGGCCAGCATCCCTTGCAGCTGTATTCGCTGGCGACTCCGAACGGGGTCAAGGTGACGATCCTTCTGGAGGAGCTGCTGGAGGCGGGCCATGACGCCGAATACGACGCCTGGCTGATCGACATCGGCAAGGGCGACCAGTTCGGGTCGGGCTTTGTCGCGGTGAACCCGAATTCGAAGATCCCGGCGCTGATGGATCATGGCAACGGGCAACGGGTCTTTGAGTCCGCGTCAATCATGCTGTATCTCGCCGAGAAGTTCGGGGGCGCGTTCATCCCGAAGGATGCCTCGCAGCGGACCGAGATGTTCAGCTGGCTTTTCTGGCAGATGGGGTCAGCGCCCTTTGTCGGCGGCGGCTTCGGGCATTTCTACGCTTACGCTCCGGTGAAGATCGAATATGCGATCAACCGCTATGCGATGGAGACGAAGCGGCAGCTGGATGTGCTGGACCAGCATCTGGCGAAGACCGAGTGGATGGCCGGGGAATATTCGCTGGCCGACATGGCGATTTATGCCTGGTACGGCAACCTGGTGCTGGGGCGGGCCTACAACGCGGCCGAGTTCCTGGATGTGGCCAGCTACAAGAACGTGCTGGCCTGGGCCAAGCGCATCGACGCCCGGCCGGGGGTTGTGCGGGGGCGGATGGTGAACCGCTCTTGGGGCGAGGACTGGGAGAAGCTGCCGGAACGCCATTCCGCGGCGGACTTCGACGCGCTGCCAAAGGCTCCGTGACGCACAGATAATGGGCGGTGAATGGATTGAGCCGGCCTTGGCCTTCGCCTAGGCTGGCCTTTCAATTCGAAGGAGCCTGCCCATGACAACCCGTATCGCCGTCGTCACCGGAGCCGCTGGCGGTCTGGGTCGGGCCTTTGTCGACCGGCTGCTGGCCGACGGTCTTACCGTCGTGGGCGTCGACATCGACGCCTCGGCGCTGCTCGCGATGGCTGCAGACCGCGAGGGGTTCCTGGCGGAAGCCGTGGATTTGACCGATGCCGACGCCATCGCGGACCTCTTCGACCGGCTGACCGCGCGGTTCGGTGGCGTGGACGCGCTGGTGAACAACGCCGGGACCTGCTTCATGTCGGATTTCCCGGACATCCCGGCCAGCGAATTGGACCGGCAGATGGCCATCAACTTCTCCTCGGCCTTCCATTGCTGCCAGGGCGCGGTCAAGGCGATGGCGGGGCGGCCTGGGGTGCGGAAGATCGTCAACATCTCGTCCAACGGGGCCTACAACTTCGACGTCTTCGACCCGCCGCACTACCGGGCCTCCAAGGCCGCGATGGACACGTTGACCAAGGACCTTGCGCGACGCTATGCGCGGGAGAAGATCGCAGTGAACTCCATTGCGCCCGCGATGACGGAAACGCCCCTCTTCAACGTGCTGACCGAGGAGGTGCTGGCGCGCGCGATCAGCGCCATGCCGCATGGGCGGGCGATGCAGCCCGACGAGATTGCGAACTGGGTGGGGTTCCTGATCTCTCCTGCAGGCGACGTGTCCTCAGGCAATGTGATCATCCTGAACCAGGGGCGCGACGTGAGATAAGGACCAAATTCCTTGAGTAAGGAATTTGACAAGAATTTTACTTAAAATTCTTGGGGTTGCGCGAGGGGGCGGATGAAGGTCACCATTCACAAGCTGTTCGATTACCTGCTTGAAACCACGGCTGCCGAGCCGCCGGAGTGTTTCATCGGTTTCTCGCTGGCCCGGTCCCCGCAACTGAAGGACTTTCTGCCCGATCTGGACCCCGAGATGTCGCTGGACTGGAACGGGAAAAGCTTCCTTGGCCTGCCAAGCCTGCGGCAGCGGGTGCTGGACCGGGCCGGGCTGGACTTGCCGTTGGACAGCGTCCTCATCACGGCCGGGGCGGCAGAAGCGAACTATCTCTTGTTTCGCCAGCTTCTGACCGCCGGAGACGAGATCGTGACCGAGGCCCCGGGCTGGCCGCAGGCGGGGGTGATGGCAAAGGCCATCGGGGCCAGGCTGGTCGAAGTCCACCGCGATGAGGGGCGGGGCTGGTGGCTTGACCCCGAGGCGGTGGCCCGGGCCATCACGCCCCTGACGCGGATGATCTTCCTGACCAATCCCAACAACCCGACAGGCCGCCTTATCCCCGAAGCAGATCTGCGCGCGCTGGCTGCGCTGGCGGACAGGCATGGCATCTGGCTGGTGGTGGACGAGGTCTATGCGGGCCTCGAATGGGCGGGGCCGAGGCCGCCCTCCATCGCCGGGATGACGCCCTTCGGGATCACCACGGGGTCGGTCTCCAAGGCGCTGGGGCTGCAGGGCTTGCGGACGGGATGGATGATCTGCCAGTCACCGCAGGTGATCCGTGACGCAATGATCCTGCGCGAGAACGGGTCCGAGATCATGAATGTCCTGGGCGAGCATATCGCCGAGGTGGCTTTGCGGCCCGACCGGATGGCGGCGTCGCTGGCGCGGGCGCGGAAGGAAGGCGCGGCAACGCTGGACCGGCTGGAGGCCTTTGTGGCCGGAGAACCCCGGCTTGGCTGGCACAGGCCCGAGGCGGGGCTGATCGGGCTGGCGCGGGTCGACGGCACCGACGGCGAATCGCTGGCGCGGGCCTTGCTGCAGCCGCCCTACCGGACCTTCCTCCTGCCCGGATCGGCCTATGGCTTGCCGCAGCATATCCGCATCGGGGCCGGTGGCGGCCCGGAAGCGCGCCTGGAGGAAGGTTTAGGACGGCTGTCCGCGCTGCTTGGCAGTGGGCAAATCTGACCCAAGCCGCTGACAACAAACAAGTTATCCGATAACAGCTGCGCGTTTTCCCCTAGCGTGCGGCTGATTTTGCCTAGCGTGGCCCCAATGCCCATAACCAGTGGCATCGAACCCCGGACTGCCCGGGGCACCCACGAAAGGACACGACATGCTGCTCTCTGTCATGAACGCCAAGACCACCCTGATCGCCGGCCTGACCGCGCTGACCATCGCTGCCGTTCCCGCCACCCCGGCGCAGGCCTGGGGCGAGAAGGAGCAAGGCTTCGTCGCCGGTGTCGCAACCGCGGTGATCGTCGACGAGATCCTGAAGAACCGCCGCGCCCGGCTGGGGGCCGCGCCGGTCTATGTCGCCCCTGCGCCGACCTATGTCGAGCCGCGCCATACCTACGTCGAGCCGCGCCACACCACCTCGGTTTACGCGACCCCGGCGGCGCGGGCCTTCCAGAGCTATTCGGCAAGTGAGCGCAAGGCAATCCAGCGCAAGCTGCGCGCCTGGGGCTACTATCGCGGCGGGATCGACGGCGCCTTCGGGCCTGGCACCTACAACGCGATCACCGCCTATGCCCGGGATGAAGGGACGTCACTGTCGTCCACGGCCAAGGCTTATGGCGTCTACGACGGGCTGCTGTTCTAGTCCCCACGGTCCGTCGCCTGCTCCGGCCCGGGTGCTCCCCCGCCCGGGCCGGAGATCAATTGGCAGGTCGATATCGGCCGGGTCTGCAAAGGGCTAGGTCTGTTCGCGGGTTGGTCTATTCGGGGGAGAGGTCCCAGGAGAACCAGGTGGCATCGCGCAGGGTCCGGGCGTCAGCGATGATTGCCGCTGCCTGATCCGGTGGGACTGCGCGGGCCTTGGGCGCATAGCTCCAGTGCAGGACCATGTTGCCGCCGTCGCTGACCTTCGCAGCAAGGCTGAAGTCGAAGGCGGGATTGCTGATCGTCACCGGGTCGGGTGCGATGAACTCGATCGGGGCATTGCGGACGCGGACTTCATGCGTGACGACCCAGGGGCCGCCGACATAAAGCGGCAGGCGGCGTGGGGCGAGGATGCGGTCGGGGAAAGTTTCGGCCATACCTTCGGGAGCAAAGGCGAAGTCCTGGCGCAGACCGTTCCGGTCCAGAGCCGGATAGGGCAGGAAGTAGCTTTCCGTTACCGTCACCTGGTTTGCTTCCCGGTCATCCTGCATGTTGGGAGCTTGGGCCATCCGCAGGCCGGGGTAGCGGCCGTCGTAGAAGTCCAGGAAGTCGCGCCCGATCTGCGAGAC
>NZ_JAXMMF010000114.1:0-13942 GCF_034366665.1 Tabrizicola sp.
GCCAGGGTCAGCACCATGAAGCCGCGGCTGCCGCCCCCGTTGCCGGCGATGGCGAAGACGCTGGCCACCTCGCCCGAAGCGCGCAGGGGTTCGACCAGCGCTTCGATCTCGCGCATCTTGCCGTCGGTATACTCCAGCGCCACGCCCTGCGGGGCGGAAACCGACAGAAGGATCACCGAGCGATCCTCGGTCGGGGTCAGTTCCTGGCGCAGGGTGGTGAAGGTCGCAAAGCCCAGGGCCGCGAACAGAAGGGCCACGGCGACCGCGACCAGGGGCGCGTTCAGGCAGCGGCGCAGGGTCCAGGCATAGGCGCCCGACAGCGCGTCGCCGACCCGGTCCAGCCAGCCGCGCTTTTCCACATGCGGCCGCAACAGCCGCGCGGCCAGCACCGGGCAGAGCGTGAGCGCGGTGACCGAGGACAAGAGGACCGCGATTGCCAGCGTGAAGCCGAATTCGCGGAAAAGCCCGCCGGTCTGGCCAGGCAGGAAGGACAGCGGGATGAACACGGCCGCCAGGGTCACGGTGGTGGCAAGGACGGCGAAGAACACCTGTTCGGCCCCAAGGACAGCAGCGGCGCGCGCACCCATGCCTTCGGACCGGCGGCGAACGATGTTTTCCAGGACGACGATGGCGTCATCGACCACGATCCCCGTGGCAAGCACCAGAGCCAGCAAGGTCATGATGTTGATGGAAAACCCGACCAGCCAGATCGCGGCAAGCGTGCCGATCATCGCCACCGGAATCGCCACGACCGGGATCAGTGTCGCCCGCGCGTCGCGCAGGAAAAGGTAGATCACCGCCGTCACGATCAGGACCGACAGGACCAGCGCCAGTTCAACCTCGTGGATCGCGCCCTGGATGAAGTCGGCGCTGTCCGAGGTGACATACATCTGCACGTCCTCGGGCAGAAGCGGCTGGAGGTCGGCCACCACCTTCCGAACGGCGGCCGAAATCGCCAGCGAGTTGCCGTTGGCCTGCCGGATGATGCCAAGGCCGATCCCGGTCTCGCCATTGGCGCGCAGGACCGAGGCACCGGGTTCTGGGCCAAGTGTCACTTGCGCCACGTCGCCCAGACGCACGTCTCCGGCGATGGTCAGGGCCTCGATCTCTTCGGCGGTGGCGATGGCCGCCGTGGTGCGGACCTGCAGCGTCTGGCGGTCCGAGCTGAGGGTCCCCGCGGGCGCTTCCTGCGCGACATTGGCCAGGACGGCGCGCAGGTCGGCCACGGTCAGCCCGCGCGCGGCAAGTTGCACCAGGTCGATGTCCACCCGGAAGGCCAGTTCGCGGTCGCCGAAAATCTGCAGGTCGGCCACGCCCGGGGCAGCCAGCAGGCGGGCCTCGGCCAGATCGCTGACCAGGGCGGTCAATTCGTCGGCGGTGCGTTTGGACGAAGTGACGGCGATGCGCAGGATCGCGTCAGAGTCCGCGTCGGACTTGACGACGCGCGGTGCATCCGCCCCGTCGGGCAGGGAGCCTGCCAGCCGCGCCACGGCATCGCGCAGGTCGGTGGCGGCGATGTCCAGATCGACACCGTCCTGGAATTCGACCGTCACCCGGCTGGAGCCGAAGCGGGAAGAAGACGAGATCGTCTCAACCCCCGGAATCCGGCTGGCCGCGCCTTCCACGACCGCCGTGACCTCGCGGTCGATGGTTTCGGGGGCCGCACCCGAATAGTCGGTCGAGATCGACACGACGGGCCGTTCTACCGCCGGAAGCTCGCGCACATCGACGCCAAGCAGCGCGGCAAGACCCGCGATGACGATCAGCGCGTTCAGCACGAAGGCCAGCACGGGGCGGCGGACGAAAAGGGCGACGCGTTGGGACGCGGAGGCGGGGGTCATCGCGTCAGCTCCGCGGTGGGGTGACGGTGACGGCCGACCCGGGGCGCAAGAGGTTGACGCCTTCGGTCACCACCAGGTCGCCGGGCGCGAAGTCGCCCTCGACCAGCACGAAGTCGGCGTTGCGCTGCATGATGCTGACGGGCAGCCGCGCCGCCTTTGCCTCGCGCACGACCCAGACATAGGCCCCGTCCGAGCCCCACTGGATCGACAGGGGATCGACTGCCGGATAGCTGGCGCCGGTGAAGGCAAGGTCGATGCGGAAGGCCATGCCGGCGCGCAGGCGGTCGCCAGGATTGGCGATGCTGGCCTTGACGCGCAGGGTGCGGCTGGCCTCGTCGACGCGGTTGTCGACCGCGGTGATCCTGCCTTCGACCGTGCTGTCAGGAAGCGAGGCCGCCGCGGCGCTGACCGTATCGCCCAGCTGGATCAGGGGGGCCAGGCGTTCGGGCACCCGAAAGTCCAGGATCAGGGTAGAGCGGTCCTCGATCCGGGTGATGACCGTGGCGGGGGTGACAAGATCCCCCGGTTGGGGCTGGATCAGGCCCACAACGCCCGGGATCGGGGCCAGAAGCTGGTGGTCGGCCAGGGTGCGTTCGGCGATCTGCAGTTCCAGTTCGGCGGTGCGCAGGGCCAGTTCGGCCTCTTGCCGTTGCAGCGAGGTGGCGGTGCCGGATTGGGCCAGCTGGCCCAGCCGGTCGACGGTGCGCTGTGCGTCCTCCAGCACCAGCCGGGCGCGGTCGACCGACAGCTGCGCGCCCGCGGCATCAAGCTGGGCGATGACGGTCCCGGCCTCGACCCGGTCGCCGGGCGCGACCGGAATTTCGGTGATCCGGCCCGTGACGCTGAAGGCAAGGTCGGCCGCCTGCGCGCCCTGGCCCGAGCCGATGACGGACAGCACGTCCTGCATTGACTGGGTCGTTACCGGCAGGGCCATCACGGGCACCTCACCAGCCCCGCGCGCGCCCTGGCCGGGGCGGCCCTCTTCCTGTTCGTCGACCTTGACCAGCCCGGCTGTCGTCAGCGGACCCAAAAGGCCGATGCGGTCCAGCCAGGGATGCGTGCCAGGGACAAATCGGGCCGAGACCGGAACGGCCACCGCGCCAAGCAGTGCGACGACAAGAAGCTGGACGCCAAGCTTCATCCAAAGGCCTTTCCTGATCGGCTGCGGCCCGTGCTGCCGGGACCGGACATCCGAAGTTGCTGCAGTGCGGACGAAGGTCCTGCGTTGGACTTAACCCGGCGGAAGACAAGGCAAGGCCTTCTTCGGTTCATCCGCTGCACAATCGAGGTGCGAGGCCCGTTCCGCAAGTCACCTTCGGTTGAACCAGGGTCCAGCGTTGACCGCTATTCGCGCGGTCGGATGATCCGGCGCTGTCGTCCTTAAATGCTGCCGATGATGAAGTCTGGGGTCATGCCGGAGGCTGTGATGAAGGGGTGGACGTCCAGCCCGGCGAAAAGGCCGTGATCGGTGACAAGGACGCTGCGACAGCCCGCCGCCGCGCCGCCAAGGACGTCGGTGTGCAGCGTGTCGCCCACCATCGCCAGGCGTCCGGCGGGCAGGCCGGTGCGGGCGATGCCTTCCGCGAAAGCCTCGGGGAAGGGTTTGCCGAACCAATGCGTCCGGACTTGCACCTCGTCAAGAAGGGCATTGCCGAAAAGGCCCGGCTCCAGCGTCAGCCCGCCTTCCCGGGGTGCAACGAGGTCGGGGTTGGCGATGACCAGGGGGCGCGGGCGCTGCAGCAGGGCTGAGATCAGGGTGGCCTGCAGGGCAGGGGTCCAGCGCGCGGTGGACAGGAACAGGACCCCGTCCGCAGTCCGAAGTGCCGAAGGATCGGCTACCGCGTCCACCAGCCGTGCGGGGATGTCGGCGAAGGTATCGCCTTCCGCCGCGATGGCGGCCCAGGTGGCACCGGGGGCGATCGTCTCCAGCCGCGCCACGGCGACATCGCGTGAGGCGACGACCTCATCTGCGGTGAAGTCGAAGCCCAGGCGGTGATACTTGGCCAGCAGCTGCGCGCGGGTGTAGCTGGCGGCGTTGGTCAGGACTGCCAGCCGCTTGCCCCGTGCCCGCAGCGCACGAAGGCGTTCCACCGCGCCGGGGATCGCCGTGTCGCCGACGTTCAGGACCCCGAAGGCATCCAGCAGGAAGCCATCGACATGATCGGCCACCTCTTCCAACGAAGGCAGGTGCAGCGACTGCGTCGGGAAACGCGCCTGTGGCAGGCGGGGGCGGATCTGTTCGTAGCGGGCAAAAGCGGAACGGGCGTCCGACAGCATGTCGCCCGCGCCGGCATCGAGAGAGACGTCAGACACTGGTGAACCCGCCTTCGACCATCAGAAGCGCCCCGTTGACCATGCTGGAGGCGTCGGAGGCGAGATAAAGCGCGGCATCGGCCACTTCCACGGGCTCGGCAAAGCGGCGGGCGGGGGTGGCGTTGCGGAAAGGGTCGCCCTTTTCGGGCTTGCCCCAGACCTCTACCCCCATCGGGGTCATCACCACCGTGGGGCAGATCGCGTTGACCTGCACGTTGTGACGCGCCCATTCGGCGCAAAGCGATTTCGTCAGCGCGTTAAGGCCGCCCTTCGAGGACGCATAGGCCGCATGGTCATCCAGCGCGATGACCCCGGTCTGGGAGGAGATGTTGATCACCTTCCCCCAAGCTTGCGCGATCATCGCGGGGGCCAGCGTGCGGGCGGTCAGGAAGGGCGCACGAAGGTTCACGGCCATCATGCGGTCCCAGTCCTCGGTCGTGAAGTCCACGGCGGGGGCCACGTTGGCGATCCCGGCCGAGTTCACCAGGATATCGATGGTGCCCCATTCGGTCAGGGCGCGCTTACAGGCCTCGACCGGCTCGGTCGGGTTGGCCATTTCGGCCACCAGGGTCAGACAGCGGCGGCCCTGGGCGCGGACGGCGTCGGCGGTGGAGGCAAGGTCCGCCTCGTCCCGGCCAAGGGCGACGATGTCGGCCCCGGCCTCGGCGAAGACCCGGGCGATCTCGGCCCCGATCCCTTTCGAGGCGCCGGTGATCAGCGCCTTGCGGCCTGCAAGCGAAAATCGGTCCTGCCAGGACATGGGTTACTCCAGGTTGGTATGGCGGGCGCGCATCGCCTGCGGGTCCACGGCCAGGCGGTCGCGCAGGGCCAGAACCAGCAACTCGAACGCAAGATACTGCGCGCCTTCAAACAGGGACCCCATCGGCAGGACCGAGGTGGCCTGGCCGCCCTGGTCGTTCGCCATCGTCTGGGCCGGGATCAGGAACACACGGTCGGCGGCCTGGGGGGCGCTGCCGTAGGGTTGCGCGGTGACGCAGGCGATGCGGGCACCGGCCATGCGCGCGACGCCGATCAGCCCGTCGACCGTGGAGAACCCGCCCGGGCCTGCGCTGACGACCAGCAGGTCCCCCGCGCCGACCGGCGGGCAGGACATGTCGCCCACCACATGCGCATCGAGGCCGAGGTGATACAGCCGCATGGCGAGCGCCCGCATCATCAGCCCCTCGCGTCCGACGCCGTAGCAGACGACCCGTTTCGCCTGGGCGAGTTCGGTGACCATCCCCTCCATAGCGGCGGGGTCCATGGCGGCCACGGCGTCGCGGATTTCCGCAGCCGCGCGGGTGGCAAGGTCGGAAAGCGTCATGTGCCCACCCTGGACTGCGCCGCCCCCGGCAGGGCGGCAACGGCAGCTTGATCCAGAAGCCCGACCTCGTCCAGCAGGTCGAGGATCGTGTATCTGCTGCGCAGGAAGCGGGCCTTCAGGATCGTGCGGTAAAGGTAGGCCGGATCGACGCCAATGTCCGCCGCCTGAACCGGAGCGCCCGCGCGGGCAAGGTGCTGCGCCATGCGGTCGGCGGTCCAGAGCCGGGCGCGCAGCCGGGCGGAAAGGTCAGGCCACACGTCACGCAGCCGGGTCAGGCGGGCTTGCAGAGCCGCGCCTTCGACATGCTTGGTGCGGGTCTCGACGATGGCGCGGTCAGCGATCTCACCAGGGCCGAAGCGGTCGCGGATCTCGGCTTCCTTGGCGGCCAGGCTTGGTGCATCGGCGGCGCGGAGGCTGGGGTCCAGAGTGGTCAGGTCCTGGGCCAGCAGCCAGTCGTACATCCGCAGCGCCGTCATTGTGCCAACCGCCACACAGGCCCCGTGGCTGACCCTTTCGCCGCCGTGGTGCAGGTCGTCCATTTCCCACAGATGCGCGATCTGGTGATCTGCGCCACTGGCAGGACGTGAGGAGCCATGTGCCTCCATCGCAAGTCCGACAAGGGTAAGGCCAAGGAACAACCCCTCGACCGCATCCCGGTCGCCCGCCGCGATCCGGTCGGGCTGCGAGAGCCAGCCGTCGAGTCCGTTCTGGACCATCGGCCAGGCGATAGCGTCGATGGCTTCGATCCCCAGGGCGTCCGCGATGATCCAGTCGCCGCCCGCCGGAACCTTCCCGGCAAGGTCGCCATAGCCCCAGCCGGTCATCTCGGCCGGGGCGGCGGCGATGACGTCAAGGTCTGCCACCAGGGCCCGTGCCGGACGGCAGGGAATGGTCTTCTTGAAGCCTTTCTCGGACAGGGGCGCTCCAGCGGAAGTGTAGCCATCCATGCTGGCCGCGGTCGCCACACAAAGGTAGTCGCGCCCCAGCGCGAAGGCCGCATGCTTGACCAGATCGTTTACCACGCCAGACCCGACCGCGACCGGCGCCGAGTCATCCTCTTCCAGAATGTCGCGCAACTGGGTGGCAAGTTCGACCGTCGGTTTCGGGCGGGGTGTGGCGGGCAGGATATGCGTCCGGGTCGTGATCCCGGCGGCTTGCAATGATCGTTCGACCGCCGCACCGGCAGCGGCCCAGGTGTTTTCGTCGGCGATGATGCAGGCATCGCCCGGGCCAAACCGGCGTCGGTAGACCGCGCCCACATCGGCCAGAACCCCGCAGCCGATCAGCACTTCCATCACGCTTTGCGACCGGGCGACCGCATCGCCAATCAGGTCCGGTCCTGTCATCTTGGCACTCCACCCGAAGCGAGCGTCCGCCCATCCGCCGCAAAGTGGTGCAGGCGTGCGGGCGGGAAGTCCAGACCGACGACCGCCCCGTGGTCCAGCGCCGTGTCCCCCTCGGCGCGGACGACCAGCGTCTCGCCCCCGGCAAGGCGGACGTAAAGATAGGCGTCGCCGCCCAGCGTTTCGCAGATGGTGACCGTTGCCTGCAACTGGCCCTGTCCGGCTGGGCGCAAGGCAACATGCTCGGGCCGGATGCCCAGCTTGACCGAGCTGTCAGGGGCGGCCCCGAGCGCCACGCCTTCCACCATCGCCTGTCCGCCCTGCACCTGCACGCCAAGGAAATTCATCGCCGGGGCCCCGATGAACCCCGCGACGAACTCGGTTGCCGGGCGGTTATACAGCTCCATCGGCGGGCCGACCTGTTCGATCTTCCCTGCGTTCAGGACCACGATCTTGTCGGCCATCGTCATCGCCTCGACCTGGTCGTGGGTGACATAGATCATCGTGGCCTTGAGGTCGCGGTGCAGCGCCTCAAGCTCCACCCGCATCTGGACGCGCAGCTTGGCGTCAAGGTTCGACAGCGGCTCGTCAAAGAGGAAGACCTTGGGTTCCTTGACGATGGCCCGCCCGATGGCGACGCGCTGGCGCTGGCCGCCAGAGAGCTGGCCGGGCTTGCGGTCAAGGTAGGGTTCCAGTTGCAGGATGCGCGCGGCCTCGGCGATGCGGCGCTTGCGGTCGTCGGGGGGGAAGTTGTTGACCTTCATCCCGAAATCCATGTTCTCGCGCACGGTCATGTGCGGGTAAAGCGCGTAGGACTGAAAGACCATCGCCACGTCACGGTCAGACGGGGCAATGCGGGTCACGTCGCGGTCGCCGATATGGACCGTGCCACCACTGATCTCCTCCAGACCAGCGATGGACCGCAGGAGGGTGGACTTGCCGCAGCCGGATGGCCCGACGAAGACCGCGAATTCGCCATCCGCAATGTCCAGCGAGACGGAATGCAGCGCCTGCGCGCCGCCGTAGAACTTGTTGACGCCTGACAGCCTGACCTCGGCCATGCCGACCCCTTCCCTTGCGCCCTCACTGTGACGCTGACTGTGATTTTCCGGTTGACTCGCTCCGGTTTCGATACATTTATATGTGCAGCGTTACAAATGGAAGTCAACTCTGCAACGCTGAACCTTAGGGAGGTTACAATGAAACTCAAGTCGCACGTCAGCGCCCTTGCGCTGGCCTCCGCGTCGCTTGCCGCATTGACCGGCGCGGCGCAGGCCTGGTCGCTGGAAGAGGCCGCCAAGCCCTATGCCGGGACCGAACTGGAAGTGCTGTTCCTGGACCGTCCGGGCTATAACGCCGCGATCCAGATGCTGCCGGAATTCGAGGCGGCGACCGGCATCAAGGTCAACTACACCACCGTGCCGTACGAGAACGCGCTGGGTGAACAGGTGCGCGACTTCGTGGCCGGAGGTGACCTCGACATCGCGCTGATCGACCTTGTCTGGATGGGCAACTTCGCCGAAAACGGCTGGGTCGTCCCCTCCGAGACCTTCATCAACAACCCGGAACTGGCCGATCCCGAACTGGACATGGCCGACTTCTTCCCGCTGGTGCTGGACGCCTTCGGGTCGTGGAACGGGGTGAACTACGGGCTGCCCTTCGACAACTATTCGGGCCTGCTGTTCTACAACCGCTGCATGCTGGCAGACGCCGGTTTCGACAAGCCCCCGGCCACCTGGCAAGAGGTGATGGACACCTACGGCCCGGCCCTGACCAAGGACGGCAAATACGCCTATGCGCTGCAGTCCAAGCGCAATGAGACGCAGTCCGCCGACAGCTTTGCGCGGTTCCTGTGGCCCTTCGGCGGCAGCTTCCTGAACGCCGAGTTCAAGTCGAACCTGCTGTCGCCTGAGTCTCAGGCCGGTCTTCAGTTCCGCCAGGACCTGATGAAGTTCATGCCCGAAGGCATCGTCGCCTATGACCATGCCGAGACGGTGAACGCTTTCGCGCAGGGTGACGTCGCGATGATCACCGAATGGTCGGCCTTCTATTCGACCGTGGTCAGCCCCGACACCTCGAAAGTCGCGGACTGCGTTGAAATCGCTCCGGAACCGACGGGACCGGCGGGCCGGAAACCGGCGCTGGGCGGCTTCTCACTGGCGGTGGCGACCCAGGCGGATGACGCCGAAAAGGCGGCGGGGTGGCTGTTTATCCAGTGGGTGACCTCGAAGGCCAACGCGGGCAAGTATCTGGAGATGGGCGGCGTCCCGGCGCGGCAGTCGGCCTATGCCGATCCGGCGCTGGCCGAGACGTTCAAGTTCATCCCGGCGCTGGTCGAAAGTTGGAAGGAAGGCGTGCCGGAGTTCCGTCCGCGCTTTGCCGAATGGCCCGCGATCACCGAGATCGTGCAGGAATGGGGCACCAAGATGATGCTGGGTGAAGTCAGCATCGAAGAGGGCTCGAAGATGATCGGCGAGAAGATGGAAGCCGTCCTTGCCGAGGCCGGGTACTACGACGGCAAGAAGCCGCTGGCCCAGTAAGTCAGTCGCTGTAATCTCCTCCCAGGAGACGTGCCTTCGGGCACTCAAGGCCCCCGTCCGAACGGCGGGGGCCACACTACCCGCAGACCCGAAACGAGGGACCCGATGACCTTCCGTGTGCCCCGGCGCACTCTTGCCGCCTTCCTTGGCCCCGCCGTCGCGGCGCTGGCCATCGTGGGCATCGCGCCGCTCTTGTATGCGGTCTGGAAAAGCCTGCACTACTTCAACCTGACCAAACTGGCGCAACAACGTTTCGTGGGGTTGGAGAATTACGCCGCCGTCCTGACCGACCCGGTTTTCTGGCAGGCGATGGGACGGACGGGGCTTTTGTTCCTCATCGCGGTGCCGATCCAGATCGCGCTGGGCCTTCTGATCGCGCTGGTCCTGCATCGGCCCGGGCTGACCTTCTGGAAGACGCTGACCCGACTAAGCCTCGTCCTCCCGATGGCCACGACCTACGCCGTGGTAGGCCTTCTGGCGCAGGTGATGCTGAACCAGAAATACGGCGTCATCAACCAGATGCTGGGTTGGGTGGGTGTCGATTCGATCAATTTCATCGGCGATCCGACAAATGCATTCATTGCCGTCGTGATGTGGGACATCTGGCAATGGACCCCCTTCGTGGCGCTGGTCCTCCTCGCAGGCCTCTCTACCGTCCCGCCCGAGATCGAAGAGGCCGCAAAGCTGGAAACGAAGTCGAACTGGACCGTCCTGCGCTATGTGCAACTCCCGTTCCTGATCCCCAGCCTTGTGGCCGTCCTGATCCTGCGCACCGCCGATACGTTGAAGCTCTTCGACATGCCCTTCACCATGACACGGGGCGGGCCGGGGTCCGCGACCGAGTTCATCGCGGTCCTGATCGAGCGTGTCGGCAACCGGCAGTTCGACATCGGCATGGCCGCTGCGCAGTCGATCATCATGCTGGCGATCACCATTGTCCTCGCCCGCCTCTATATCCGTCTCTTCTACCGCGAGGTCCGCTGACATGGCCGCACTTCCTGCACACCGCAAGGAAGCGATGAGCCCCACCGGGAGGCACGCTGATGGCCGCCCCCATCCAACGCCGCAGCCTCTGGGGCGAAGGCCTGCTTCTCCTCCTCATCGGCCTTTTCTGCGTGTTTCCGTTCTACTGGATGGTCACCACCAGCCTGAAGACCCAGGTCGTCGCCCTGGAATCCCCGCCGGTCTGGTGGTTCACGCCCACGCTGGCGAACTACTGGGAGGTCCTGTTCGTCGACAAGGTCGGCCCCGCCCTCATCAACTCGATCATCGTCGCGGTCTGCACCACCACGCTGGCCGTCGGGCTTGGAACTCCCGCCGCCTATGCGCTGGCCAGGTTCGAGTTTCGCGGCAAGACCGACCTGTGGTTCTGGTTCATCACCAACCGGTTCGTCAGCCCGGTGGTGCTGGCCTTTCCGGTCTTCCTGATCAGCCGCGAGCTTGGCCTGCGCGATACGCACCTGGCGCTGATCCTGATGTATCTGACCTTCACTCTGCCCATCGTGATCTGGATCTGCACCGACCAGTTCCGGTCGATCCCCCGCGAGTTGGACGAGGCGGCGATGCTGGAGGGCGCAAGCCAGTGGCGCATCTTCCGCTCGATCTGCCTGCCCTTGGCGATGCCCGGCGTAGCGGTCAGCAGCATCCTGTCCTTCATCTTCAGCTGGAACGAGCTTCTCTTTGCCTACATCCTGGCCCCCAAGGCCGCCAAGACCGCGCCTGCGATGGCGGTAACTTTCATGGAAGGCTACGACGTGCCCTACGGAAAGATCATGGCGACCTCGACGCTGATCGTTGTCCCCGTCTTGATCTTTGCGCTTCTGGCGTCAAAACACCTTGTCCGGGGCCTGACGATGGGGGCCGTGAAGTAGGGTCCAGATGGCGCGCGCACCGAAGCTTCCGCAGATCGACACCGAGGAGCGTTTTCTGGCGCAGGTCGCCTGGGCCTATCACGTCGAGGGCCTGACGCAGGAGAAGGTCGCCGAAAAGCTGGGGGCCACCCGGCTGCGTGTGAACAAGGCCCTGTCCGAGGCCACCGCCCGGGGCCTTGTCCGTATCACCTTCAACACCGCCTTCGCGGCCTGCGCGGAACTGGAGGCCGCGCTGCGCGCCAGGTTCGGGTTGCGTCAGGCCTATGTGGCCCCGGCCCCGATGGAGCCGCGCGATGTTCAGATGATCGTCGGTGCCGCCCTGGGCAACCTGCTCTCCGAGGTGCTGACCGACCCCAAAGTGCGGCTCTTCGGCATGTCCTGGGGCGGCACGCTGAACATCGCCACCCGCTTCGTGGCGGCGATGGAACGCCCGGACCTTGAGGTGATCAGCGTCATGGGCGGCCTGACACGCGGGTCGGACCTCAACAGCTTCGAGATCACCACGCGGCTGGCTGATCTGGTGGGCGCGCAGCACAGCTATTTCACCGCGCCGCTGTATGCCGGCAGCCGCGAAAGCCGCGACACGATCATGCAGCTCGACGTGTTCCGCGAGGTGTTGGAAAAGCTGCGCGGGGTCGATGCGCTGGCAATGGCGGCGGGGGATATCTCGAAGGCCTCGCTGCTGATGCGCGACGGGTTGCCTGGCGACGTGACGATGGACGACCTGCGCGCGCTGGGGGCGGTGGGCGACGTGTTGGGCGTGGTGATCGACGCCGAAGGCCAGCCCATCGCGCATCCGATCAATGAGCGCGTCATCGGCATCGGCCTGGATGACCTGGCCGACATCCCCAACGTCATCCTTGCCGCCGGGGGGCCGCACAAGGTTTCGGTGGTGCGCGCCGTGCTGAAGCGCGGGGTCGTCAACACGCTGGTGACCGACGAGACCACCGCCCGCGCCCTGTTGGAGCGGGTCTGATGCATATCGGGATCGACCTTGGGACATCGGGCATCAAGGCGGTGCTGATCGAGGACCTTTCGCGGGTCGTCGCGGTGGCGGCAGAGCCGGTGGCGGTCAGCCGCCCGAAAGTGGGATATTCCGAGCAGGACGCCGATGTGTGGGTCTCGACCGTCTATGCCTGCCTTGACCGGCTGGCGGCGAGCGCCCCAAGGGAGATGGCGGCAGTCCGCGGCATCGGGCTTTCGGGCCAGATGCTGGCCGCGCTGATCCTGGACGGGGACCTGAAGCCCCTTCGCCCGGCGATGCTGTGGAACGACCAGCGCGCACTGGCCGAATGTGCCGAGCTGCTGGCGGCGGTCCCGGACATCGGGCGGCGGACGAACGGCACGCCCGATCCCGGCATCACTGCGCCAAAGCTGATGTGGCTGCGCAAACATGAGCCCGCGCTCATGGACCGGGCGCGGATGCTGCTGCTGACCAAGGACTATGTCCGCCTGGCGCTGACGGGCGAGGTTGCGACCGAACCCTCGGACGCGGGCGGCACGCAGCTTCTGGACGTGGCCTCGGGGCAGTGGGACCCGGCCTTGTGTGCGGCGGTGGGCTGGGACCCTGGTTGTCTGCCTCCGGTTCTGAAGAGCTGGGCCGAAGCGGGGCGGCTGACACCTGCGCTTCTGGCGCGCTGGGGCATGACCGGCCCGGTGTCGGTCGCGGCGGGGGCGGGCGACAACATGGGGTCGACGCTGGGGGCAGGGGGCGCGCGGCCGGGCGATGCGGTTCTGACCATCGGCACCTCGGGCGTGGCCTGCATCGTTGACGCGGCCTTTCATCCGGGGCCAGAGCGGGCGATCCTGACCTCGGCCCATGTGGTGCCCGATGTGTACCTTTCGATGGGGGTCGTCATGTCGGCGACGGCCAGCCTGGATTGGGTCGGCCAGCTGACCGGGCGGATGGTTCCCGATCTGGACGCCGAGGCCACGGCCTTCGTGGCGGCTGAAGGGCCTGCCACGGCCCCGCTCTTCCTGCCCTGTCTGACCGGCATCCGCACCCCCCTGAATCGCCCCGACATGACGGGGCGCATCACCGGGCTGCATCCTGGCGTCACCCCCGCCATGCTGGCCTATGCGACGATGGAGGGCGTGGCCTTCCAGTTCTCCGACTGCATTGCCGCGCAGAAGGAAGTCGGCGTTCGGCCTGAACGCTTCACCGTTGTTGGCGGCGGGACCCGCAGCGCGCTTTGGCTGTCGCTGCTGGCCACGGCGCTGGACCGGCCGGTCAGCCTGATCGAGGGGGCCGACATGGCCGGCCCCCGTGGTGCAAGCCGCCTTGCCGCTGTGGCCGCGGGCGCTCCGCTGGCCTGTCTGCAGGCCCCCGCCGTCCCGACCGGGGTCATCGAACCTGACCCCGGCCTGAAGGACCTGCTGGCCGACCGCCGTGCTGCGATGTGGGCGCCGCTTTAGCGGGGACCTTTGCCGGGCGCGGTCAGGCGGCCAGGCCGGTGACTGCCGCACCGGTATCCCACCTGAGGCCCGGCAGATAACGCGCCGCGACACGCCCCTCTTGCAGAGCAAACAGGTGGAGCCAGCCGTTGTCGAACAGCTGCCGGACGCCGTCATGCTTGCGCAGGATCTGGGTCATCGCGTCGATCGGGGCCTCGACCATCACCGACAGCCGCAGCGGGACATGCGCCTGGGTTTCGCCGTCATGAATGGTCTGGATCGGCAGGCCGGGACGCAACAGGCCGCCGTTGCCTTC